>WYDT01000031.1 GCA_013122435.1 Chloroflexi bacterium AL-N1 | reverse complement strand
GGAGCGTAAACCAGAATGTACTTCCCTGCCCTACAACACTTGTCACCCCCATCTGCCCCCCATGGGCTGCTACCAGTTGTTTGGGTGTACTGTTGCGATCCATTCTTATGCGAAATAGGATATGGACTCATGGGCATTACGGTGACCTATGGGTATGATGGCTGGGGCAATCTGGTGCGTGAGACGTTGCAGGATGGCACTATCAGCCGTCGCTGGGGCGCTTCCTGCAACGGGACCAGTTCCCTGGCATTCCGACCCGGCCACAATCGCTGCACAAGTATCTCTATGTCGAAAACAGCCCGGCTAACTGGACCGACCCCGGCGGCGAGATTGCGATCATCCCGGTGCTGTTGGCGGTGTGGGCGATTGCCGAGATCGCCTTGCAGGTCTATGACACCTATGAGACCGCGCAGACCGTGCTGGACTCCTGTGCCTCGCTGTCCGAGAAAGGCACGGTCCTCGGGCTGTATGTCTTTGGGCTGGCTTTACCGGGGGGCGGCTATGGTACCGCCGGAAAGACGGGTATCCGCTCGGTCAAACGTCTCGACCAGGCCGACGACTTTCGCCAGACCTTCAAATTGGTCGACCGGGCTGATGACACCCGTGCGGCCACGCGTATGGGCGACGACGTGGATGAGATCGACACGATCAAAGTGGTCGATAACCTGTGCTTCCACAGCTTTCGCGCCGAGACGCTGGTCAGCACCGAAGACAGCTTGCGTCCGATCAGTTGAGATCGTGATCGGCGAGTGTGTGTGGGCCGACCACGAGGGCACAGGTGCGTATGGGCTGTTCCCGTCACCGATGTCATCGTCCACACCGACCCCGCGCAGGCGCATCTGCTGCTCAACGGCGAACTGCTCGAGACCACACCCGAGCACTCATTTCACTCACTTGATCAAGCATCCCCTCTCTTCACTACCACACGTTAGATGCCCAGACCGCGCTTACGGGCGAGCATCAGTCCATCACCAACTGGGATCAGACTGATATCGACCCGCTGATCGGCGTGGATCTTGGCATTCAGCGCACGAATTGCCTTCGTTTCGACGTCCCACTGAAAGCGTTTGGCCACCGCCCCACCCCACAACACATTGTCGATAGCGATCAGCCCACCTGGGCGAATGAGTTGCAAACACAATTCGTAGTAGCCATTATAGTTGGTCTTATCCGCATCGATAAACGCAAAATCAAAGCGGTTATGTTCGCCCTCTCGCACCAGTTTCGCCAAGGTATCCATTGCTGGAGCCAGCCGCAAATCGATCTTGTGGGCCACTCCGGCATCCTGCCAGTAGCGACAGGCTATGTTGGTCCACTCTTCGTTGACATCACACGCGATAATTTGGCCATCATCGGGGAGTGCCAGGGCCACACACAGCGAACTATAGCCGGTAAAGACGCCCACCTCCAGCGTACGCCGGGCTCCCAGCAGTTTGATCAACATGGCCATAAACTGTCCCTGATCTGGTGCAATCTGCATCACCGCGCTCTTTTGTTTGGCGGTCTCTTCACGTAAACGATGTAAGACATCCTGATCACGTAGGGAGACAGACACGAGATAGTGGTACAGTTGTTTGTTAAGGCCAATCGATTGTTTTGACATATATGCTTCCTCATACATAATCTATGTGTTCCATGCTAGCATCAAATGACATCAACACAATCTCACGCGCCTAAGCAGAATCATTTTCGTGGTACAATCCCTAATCACAACGATTGTTTATGCCAGGATAAGGAAGAATGACTGTATATCTTGTTACTGTGCGTTCACAGAACGACGCGGCAGTGCCACGCCAACTCTATCTTCTTGATGGTGTCTTGTCAGCGGATGACTTGCATCGTCTCACGACAGAGCTTTTGCACGATCCCGTTACACAAGCAACGGTGTGGACATCACTTGATCATCTGGATCAGCACCAACCAACTCCTGAGTCGGCATATATCGTAGAAGTCGCGTACAAGCCGGGTGTCACCGATAATGAGGCCGAGAGCGTCAAAATTGGGGCTGCACGCCTTGGTATCAACGGACTGGATATTGTTAAAACACTGCAGCAATACCTTTGTGATTGTACCGAAGAGACGCTGGCAGCCACCCGCGCCACACTCCACAACC
Source organism: Chloroflexi bacterium AL-N1 (assembly GCA_013122435.1). Taxonomy (GTDB): domain Bacteria; phylum Chloroflexota; class Chloroflexia; order Chloroflexales; family Roseiflexaceae; genus AL-N1. The sequence goes on along the minus strand of WYDT01000031.1, from coordinate 78,903 downwards.
CGTTGATCCAGACAACGTTTACCTATCATAGCCAGACCAACGGTACTGCAGATCGACAGGCATTCTATACCACGCTCATCTATCCGCCTGACGATACCCCTCCGCAGATTGCCCATATTGTGCTGATTGAGGCTGATGATGATGAGTTGCTGCGGATTAGCCGTGAGGGCGTGCTTTCGCTCGATCTGGCCGAGATGCATGCCATCCGTGATTACTTTCGTCAGGAAGAACGTGCCCCGACCGACGGTGAGTTGGAAACACTGGCCCAGACCTGGAGTGAACACTGTTACCACAAAACGTTTAAGGCCCGTGTCAGCTATCGCAGCCAAGCCATGTCATCGGCGAGTCTGCCCTCCCATGTTGATGCCCGTTGGTACACGGCCCATCAGATGTTGCAGTCCGATTGTGCAATCGATAGCCTGATACATACATTTTTGATGGAAGCGACCAATACGATACTGGCGCGTTCTCAACAACCATGGGTTTTAAGTGCTTTTGTTGATAATGCAGGTATTGTGGCTTTTGGAGATACATACGAACTATCATTTAAGGTGGAAACTCATAATCACCCATCGGCACTCGAACCGTTTGGTGGTGCAAACACCGGGGTTGGTGGTGTGGTGCGTGATGTGCTGGGTGTGTCGGCCCAACCGATTGCCAATACCAACGTACTTTGCTTTGGCCTGCTCGATCTCCCCACCGAAACGCTGAGTCCAGGTGTGCTGCACCCACGCACGATCGCAAGTGGAGTCGTTGCAGGGATCCGCGACTATGGCAACAAACTTGGTATCCCCACGGTCAATGGCGCCGTGCTCTACGACCATGGCTACATTGCGAATCCATTGGTCTTCTGCGGCACGGTTGGTCTGGCACCACGTGGTCGGCATCCGCGCCATGTCCAACCCGGCGATGCCATCGTGGTGTTGGGGGGGCGCACCGGACGTGATGGTATTCACGGGGCTACGTTCTCCTCCGCTGAACTCACCCACACGACGGCAGAGGATGTCGGCAGCGCCGTGCAGATCGGCGACCCGATTACCGAGAAAAAGATCCTCGATATTATTCTGCAGGCGCGTGATGCTGGGCTGTATAACGCTATCACGGATTGTGGCGCAGGTGGTCTTTCCTCAGCAGTTGGTGAGATGGGCGAAGAAACCGGCGCACAGATCGAACTAACCCACGTATCGCTTAAATATGCCGGACTACAACCCTGGGAAATCTGGCTTTCTGAAGCACAGGAACGGATGGTGCTGGCAGTTCCCCAACAGCATCTCGATACCCTGCTGCAACTATGCACGAATGAAGATGTCGAAGCCACGGTGATTGGCCAGTTCACCGACGACCAACGCCTCACTGTGACACACGATGGCGCTACTCTGGTCGATCTCTCAATGGCATTCCTCCACAAGGGCATTCCACAGCGGAAGTTAGACGCGGTGTGGTCGGCTACAGAGCCTGATCAGACTGCGCCTTCAAACACGGCGAACGATCTTGGGGACACGCTTCTGTCGTTGCTGGCACATCCAAATATTGCATCAAAAGAACCAATCATTCGTACTTACGACCACGAAGTTGGTGGACGCACCGTGATCAAGCCTTTGGTAGGCGCACAATCTGACGGCCCTGGTGATGCGACTGTTATGCAGCCAATCTATACGGACTCGCAAGGTCTTGCTATTGGTTGTGGCATCAATCCGCACTATGGGCAGATCGATCCCTACTGGATGGCGCTGGCCTGTATTGATGAGGCGCTACGAAATGTGGTGGCCGTTGGTGGTGATCCCGCACAGACCGCCATACTTGACAACTTCTGCTGGGGCGATCCGCGCAAACCTGACCGTATGGCTGGGCTGGTCCGCGCCGCTGCAGGTTGCTACGACGCTGCATTGGCATACGGCACCCCCTTTATCTCTGGCAAAGACTCGCTCAATAATGAATATCGTGATGCTGAGGGTATTGCACACGCTATCCCGCCCACATTACTGATTTCGGCACTCGCACTGGTGCCAGAGGTGCAGTACACTATCACGATGGATGTGAAAGAGGTCGGTAGTTACATCTATCTTGTCGGTGAAACATACGATGAGTTAGGTGGTTCGCACTACGATGTGGTGTGTGACACCCACCATACGCAGGTCCCCCGGGTTAATCTTGCCATGGCACCCAGCATTCTTGCACGTATGCACACTGCTATTCGAGCAGGATGGGTTGCTGCCTGTCACGATCTAAGCGAAGGTGGGCTGGCGGTGGCTGCAGCGGAAATGGCTTTTGCAGGCGCACTGGGGATGCAACTCAACCTGGAGGCTGTCCCACGCCCAACCAATCTGAATGAGGATATTGTGTTGCTCTTCTCTGAGTCACCCACACGTTTCCTTGTTGAAGTCCCACTGGTACATGCTGAGGTATTTGAACAACAGATGCAAGGTGTTGCCCATGCGCGAATTGGTACGGTAATTGATGCACCAGTATTAACCGTCAATAGTGTGTCAGGTGCTCAATGTCTGCATGTAGCCACAAGTGAGCTCAAGGTGTCCTGGCAGGGAACCGTTGTCGTATAAAAGTCCTGATACCCGAGTATCCGATCATAAATGGAGCAGTAGTAGCACTATGACAAACAGAAATGGCGCCAGTGGTAAGCATGCCTCAGATGCTGTAATGCCCTTGCCTCCGGCGGAATTTACTGATTATATTGTGAAGCGATTGTCTTTACACGAAGAAGATATCGAAGTTATCGATCAGGATAATCTGTCGTTGCAATTGCGGGTGCGTGACAGAGCTTTATTTTCAGACCTGAGCCATATCTATAGCGCCTACGTTGAGCATCCTGTACAAATTGATGCCATTGCACGGACCTATATTCGGGTGTTGCTTGGCGATCTTCCCGAAGAGACGACCGATGATTATATGCTGTTGGAAAATCGCATCTTTCCGATGATTAAACCAATGGATCTTTTATCTGAAGTCAATGCACGCAATCTGCCAATGATCGTCTACCGCGAATTCCTCGCCGAACTGATTATCACGTATGTGATCGATGAGCGTGGTAGTGTTTCGTATATTAGTGAAAATCACCTGGATCGATGGGACATCACGACCACTGAACTGCATGATAAGGCTATTGAAAATCTGCGCCTACGCACGTACGAACAGGTCGATTATGCGACAACTGGGCGTAATGAACAGAAGCTCTTCATCTTTAACAGTGGCGATGGGTATGATGCCTCACGTATTTTGCTAACGGATGTCCTCGACGATTGGGCGCGTGAAATGACGGGAAGCCTCGTGATCGGTATCCCTAACCGCGATTTTTTAATCGCTTTCAGCGATACCGATGGCGAGATTGTACGGAATCTGACTAATCAAATCGAAGCTGACGCAGTGCAACGTGCGTACGGGTTAACCAGTCAGCTTTTTATCCTTAGGGACGGACAACTTCAGGAATACGAATGGGAGTAAAGTAGGCAACAGTTATGGAAGCAGGTATCATTCTTCTCACGCTTGGTGTTTACGGACTAGCCGGTTGGTTGTGGTGGACTGAGCGGACATCGAATTATCTGGTTGCGCTGCTGGCGGGGCATCTGGGGTCACTCCCGTCGCCTCTATGGCAGCGGTTGTACCAGTTCAGTTATGATGCACAATGGACGCCCATGTTTACCTTCCTTGATCAGCCACTGCCAACATCGGTATTTATCGCTGCCTGGACGATGATGCTCCCTTCGTTGGTTGTACTGTATTTGTACCAGAAACATTGGTGGTTCCCTGGCTATATCCCAGGTTTGCTCACATTTGCTATTTTTGTTTTTTATCATCTGCTCATCGAAACTCTGGGTACTGGCGCAGGTTGGTGGACCTACACCGGAACAAACGCCTTACCATTGGGCTTACAAGTGACCTTTTTATCGTCGTTGATGAATGGATTGGTGTCTCTGGGGTTACTCTCGGTCTTATTACTCACCCGCCGATATGCGTGGAAGAGCCTGCTGCTCATCCTGTTGCCCATGCCGCTTGTGTTAAGCCTTTTTGTTAATGGGTTACTCGGAGCGCCACTGTACACCGTGTTGTGGCTCCGTGAGGTTCTTCAGGTACAGGGATGGGCTGCTGCAATTGGTATGATTGGTACACTCGGTTTGTTGCTTTGGGCCGCTCATATCGTTGCCAGTTCTATTGAAAATCAGCGAGTAGGACGGCAAATGGTTTAAATCGCTTAAGTGGAAGGGAACAATGATGTTCAAACGCATTCTTTTAGCGACCGATGGATCACCTGTTGTAGAACGTGAAGTATTATTTGCTGGACATCTTGCACGTCTTGAGCAAGCCGCAATCGTCGTTTTGCACGCCTACGAACCACCACCACGCTATGAGGGATACGATGGATTTAAGCAATTGCTTGAGCAGTATCGTATCGTTGCACAGGCCGTTATTGATGATGCGGTGAGCCAACTCCATAAGGATGGCGTGGATGCGCGTGGTGAATTGCGGCAGGGACCAGCTGCGGAGATGATTATCACTGCGGCAAGCGAACACGATGTTCAGCTAATCGTGATGGGAACACGTGGTAATAGTAATCTTAGTGATATTCTGGGTAGCGTGAGCACACAAGTGTTACGCTATTCCCGCTGTCCAGTGCTTCAGATTCCATAGAAGAGGCGCATATGGACGATATTGCTCGTTTTCTCTATGAGCATCCACCCTTCAGTCTGCTCTCGTTTGACGAGGTTCGTCAGATTGCTGGTACGATCGCGATTGAGTATTTTCCCGCAGAGCATATGGTGTTGACGCAGGGTGAAATCCCTTCATCATATTTGTACATCATCCGCCGGGGAAGCGCTGACCTCTTACGTACCGATGAGCAGGGAGTCCAGGTCTTAATGGACACCCTAACTAAGGGCGAGGCATTTGGATATGTCTCACTGCTTCGTGACAGTTCACCTGTTGTGAGTGTTCGCACCAACGAAGAGACGCTGGCTTATTTGCTCCCTAAAGCATTGTTTCACCAATTGCGGCAAAAACATCCTGCTTTTGCCCAATTCTTTGCCGAGTCGGTCGGCGCACGCCTGGATAATGCACTCCAGATTCGCCATGCTGGCGCTGATCCAGAGCTATTCCAAACACATCTGGGTTATCTCCAACGGCATGCTCTCGTTTCTGTGAAAGCCGACGCAAGTGTCCGCGAAGTTGCACAAATTATGCGTGAGCATAGTGTGTCAAGCCTCATCGTAACTACCACACCGCCGGGCATTGTCACAGATCGTGATCTACGCAACCGTGTGCTTGCTGATGGGTTGCCGGATACGACACCAGTCGCCCAGATCATGAGTGCACCAGCGATCACCATGTCTGGGGATAGTTTGGTTTTTGAGGGCATCCTGCTGATGATGGAGCGTGGTATTCATCATATTGTGCTTACAGAAGGTGATCACATTACTGGTGTGGTCACCAATACCGATATCCTCCGACGTCAGACACGCAATCTGCTCTTCCTTTCACGACAGCTCAAACGTGCCCAGAGCATTGAAGAACTCCAGACCTATACTGATCAGATTGCCTCTATGGTTGGAGCACTCCTCATTGCAGGTGCACGCTTTAGCGATATTGGTCGCATGGTTGCTGTCTCTCACGATGCTTTGCTTACGCGACTGATCCGTGATGCAGAAGAAGAACTTGGTGCATCTCCATGCCCATATGCCTGGCTTGTATGTGGGAGTGAGGGGCGCTACGAACAAACCATGCGAACTGACCAGGACAATGCCATTATCTATGCAAATGGCTCAGACGCGCGAGTAGACACATATTTTGCAGCCCTCGCTGAACGTGTGGTCAATCAGTTGGTGGCGTGTGGCTTCCCCCGTTGTCCGGGGAACATTATGGCCACCAACCCGCAGTGGCGCCAACCGATACATGTCTGGCAGCAATACTTTCAACGTTGGATCCACGTGCCAGACGAGGAATCATTACTACGGGTGGCCATCTTTTTCGATTATCGTCAGGTATATGGGACATTAGCTATTGAGGAGGTTTTACGACCAATTATTGAGCAAGCCCACGAGCAACGCGTATTTCTGGCACAACTGGCGCGCGCAACGTTACGTCACTCACCGGAAATACATTTGTTTCAACGGTTGTTTCGCCAACGCCGTGGTCAGGATCCACAGCTTCTTGATTTGAAGCTGCGTGGCACCGGGCCTATTGTCAATTTGGCACGGCTATTCATATTGGAGTCAGGTTCTATACACACGAACACCATTGCGCGTCTACGACAGGCTGGTGGGAACAGTAGCCTGTCAAAAACAGATGCCGAAGAGTTGATTGCGGCATTTGAGTTGCTCAGCCTCCTACGTCTGCGCCACCAATACGAGCAATATCAACACGGACAAACACTTACAAACAATATCTCGATGGGACAGCTCAGTGCTTTAGAGCGACGTGAGCTCAAAGAGGCGTTACGGGTTGTGCAACGCTTGCAGGAGAATGTCGAGCTTGCGTTTCAAACATCAATGTTAGGGTGAAGTGCTTGAGCGGTTGAACAGTGGAGTGACCAACAAATCCCGTAGGTGCGTGGCTGGCCCGCGCACCGCTACGCCCATGTAATGTAGCGAGACATCAAACCACCCTTGCGATTGCTGCGGTCTTACGCACCGATCCGCCGACCTTTGTGGTTGCTACGTTGTTCACACTCTTAACCCCTAACCCCTGATCCATAAACCGTAATCTCTAACCAATGCTATAATACTTACCACTGTTTGAGCACCTATACTAGCCTGGTGGAATACTGCCCGTGACTGTGTACGCAACCTCACTCGCGTCTGGTAGTAGTGGAAACGCGCTACTTGTCCAGACTGACACGACCGCACTGTTGGTTGATTGTGGTTTGCCACAACGTACCATCGAGAAACATCTCGCACACGTTGGTATTGCTCCTGCTGATCTTAGCGCTATTCTGCTGACACACGAACATGGCGATCATGCCCATAGCGCAGGACCGCTTGCTCGTCGTTATAATATCCCGATCATTACGAATGTTCCCACGACCAATGCGCTTGGGGTCGCGCTGGCCGGTGTTATGCCACGCATGCTAGATGTGGGCGCTACCACACACATTGGCGATTGTCAGATTCAGAGTTTCCCGATACCTCACGATGCGGCTGCGCCGGTTGGCTATACGATCCACGCTGAGGGATGGTGTGTTGGTGTGGCTACTGATTTAGGGAGTTGGGATGCCATCGTTCTGGAGTCCCTACAACCGGCTGATTTGGTAGTTATCGAGGCCAACCACGATCTGGAAAAACTCCGCATGGCGCCCTATCAATGGCCGGTAAAACAACGTATCTTCAGTCCGCTGGGGCATCTCGATAATATTGAAACGGGCAATCTCCTGGCCCGTCTGGGTGACAATGGTCGTTGCCGCACAGCATGGCTCGCACATCTTTCCGAACAGGCCAACTCACCCGATATTGCACGCAAGGTGATACAAAATGTTTTGGCACTTGCCGAAGTATCCTGTATCAGAGTTGCGGTTCTGCCTCGTCGTGCTCCACTCCACTGGGCCAGCGACGAACACCTGCAGCAACTCGAATTCTTCTAGGCGATCCAGTTACTGTATCTGCCCTTCTTCACTGTCGTGCATCACGCTTCACTCCAAAACCTTCCCGTGCTGATTTGCTGTCTCACATTTCTCTCCTATATCGCTGTGTTTCTATGTTAAAACGATATGGGGTCGCATGGAGATGAGTGGGTGAGACAGACGCATGTAGCTGCCCCACCCAGATGGTCTACGGCATGTCAAGTCGGACTTGATCAAGGGCCAATGCACCCCGATAGCTGGCTGGTAACGTGAAGCGATATCCCCAGATATCGGTCAGCGTCAAACCATCAGCAGGTGCACCGCCTGGTTGTTCAAGGCTCCGTGAAAACGTATCAAAAGGAAGGGTGACACGTTGCCATCCTGCGAAATCATCAACAAAAGCCGTCTCAAAACGTTCTGCGGTATCCGGACCCTGATAGACACGGACATAGTCCACAGCCATCGCTTGTGGGAATGTGGTCTCCTCACCAACGGGCCCACCAAAATTACCACCAACAGCGACGTTCATGAGCAAATAGAATGGTTGGTTGAAGACCCACTCGTTAGGCGCAACATCAGCTGGTGTTGCCTCGTGATATTTGATACCATCAACATACCACACGATCTTGTCGGGTTCCCATTCGACCGTAAAGGTACGGTAGCTATCGGGTACTTCTTCGTCAAAATCGTAGGTGCCGCCGAAACTTGCGCCGCCGGAATAACCAGGACCATGGATCGTGCCAAAGACTTGATTGGGTTCACGTCCCACAAATTCCATAAAGTCAATTTCACCACTCTGGGGCCAACCTACCTGGTCGATATTGGTGCCGAGCGACCAGAATGCTGGCCAGAGTCCCGCACCACGAGGCAACTGAACCCCCATCTCGATCCGTCCATAGGCAAATTCGAGCTGGTTATCAGTGATCAGGCGAGCTGAGGTGTATTCACATGGGCCATAGTAACACATGAGATTACTAGTCTCAGCGGTTTCACGAACGGTGATGACCAGGTTGCCATTGCCATCCATCGCAGCATTGTCGGGGTTGTCGGTGTAGTATTGCAACTCGCTGTTGCCCCAGCCAGGAATGCCGCGGATCGTGCCATCACCAATTTCAGGGGTCCAGATGGCGGGGTTTGGTGGGGTGCCAGCGCTCTCGTTGAATTCATCACTCCATACCAACTGCCAGTCTGAACCTGGTAGTGCAGGAGCGCGGTTATCAAGCAACTGTACCCCAATTTCTGCACCGGTGTTACGTCCATACGCCCAAAAGCTCAAACCTTCAGCGTCGCCCCAATTTTCACCCAGCGCAAAATTCCGGCCGAATTCGCCACCACCACGTTGGGTAGCGATGAGTATCTGTTCGTAGTTGCCCTGCTCTGGTTGTGCCAGCGGTATGTCATTGGGGATCTCTCTGGTGAAAAGCCGTGTTCCACGGGCAGTATCAAACAGATCTGGTGCTATCTCAAAATCATCAATTAAGTTTGGATCAAACGCATCATTTTCTATAATGGCCAGCCGTGCTTTTTGAATAAAGCCAAGTTCGGCACCATCAGGGTCGGTGAGCCAGAGTAACACCGTTTCGTTCCCTTCAGACTTGGTGTCGTCTAATGTCGTGATGGTAAAGCTTTGTTGTGTCACACCAGGCGGGAAAGTCAGCGTGCCAGAGGCCGTGGTATAGTCGCGTTGGGTTATGGCGCTACCATCTGCGGTGGTGTATGCTACCGTTACTGGTTCCTCGTTGGTTTGGTTGAGTTGTGCAGTAATGGTGGCAGTGGTGCCTTCTTCTGCGGTAAATGCATCACTGGTAAAGCTGACTGCCAATGGTCGTGGTTCGGCTTGACCATAGAGCGTAATCTGGTCAAGATAGTAGGTCTGGGTGCCGTCGGTGGTGAGTGTGCCAAAAGCCCAACCGTGAACGGATGTCAGGGTAAAGCCATCGTTTGGGGCGCCATTGCCAATCTCTTTCCGCACAAAGTCATCAAACGGAAACTGGAGATATTGCCATCCGGTAAAATCATCCTGAAAAGCTACAGTATAGCGTTCGGCATCGTCTACGGTTGAATTCAAACGACGATTATCGATGATGTCTATGAAGAGATCGGTACCACTGTTATTTCCATAAAGCCAGAACCCAAATCCCTCGTACGTACTCCAGTCCTGGGGCGTCCAGGTGTCAACGGTTTCGTTCTCGAAATTGTGGATCACAACGCCAAAAGCGGAAATGGTAAAGTTCATCTCAAGCACATTATTGGGTATGGGGAGATCTGGTACAGCGGCAGGTGGTGCATCAGTTCGTGCGAATGTAGTCGTACTGTTGCCGTCCTGAGCAGCAAAAAAGCCGATAGGAACTCCATCAGAATCCTGTCCGCTCACAAGAGGAGTTTCAAAGTCGTCGATGACTTGTGGTGTGGGCTCATCAACAGGGCTTGCAACTGCTGGTATCGCCAGCATGCCAAAAACGAACGACAGACTTAGCCCAATCAGCAATCCGAGACGAAGCAACCTGTGAAATGGCATGTTGACCTCCTTTGGTCATGGTTAATAACTACATAGCAAGGTAGCGTAATTGTATTTTGCAAACGTTTACATGTTAAATTATAAAAAGTGCCTATACCTATGTCAAGTTCATTGTCGCTAATCTCTGACCATATAAAGGTTTGCATACACAGTACATTTTGTTATAATCCATATACAAGCCCCGCAACGAAGTCCTTATGGTCTATTTCATGGCTCCGTTCACCAATGAATCGGAAGGTGTAGTATGACTGCTGAAACCACATCGCACACCATGGCAAATATCTGGCGTGCGCGTACCGTTCGACATGTTGCTCCAGATGTGTATATGATGCCATATGCCAATATCGCTGATGTGCTGGAGACTCACACACGCACACAGCCAGACAAGATATTTTTGACCTACTATAATGACGATACAGGGAAAAAATCAACGTATACCTATGCACAGTTTAGCGCGCGAGTGGCTCAGGTAGCACATTTCCTTGTGCACGATTGTGGTGTACAGCGTGGTGAACGGGTGGCTACCATCGCATATAACCATGTTGACACGGTCTGTGTCTACTTTGCGTGCTGGCGCATCGGTGCAACAGTGGCCCCCCAGAATGTCGCCGAGGACGATGCACGTATTGCTTTTATTCTGCGTAATACCGAAGCGCGTATTATCTTTGCACGACCTGAATACGTAACTCGCATTGAACGTATCTGCCATGAGGCTGCCAATATTCAGCGGGTAGTGGTTATGGATGCTGTGTGGCACAAAGCTCTTGATGCCAAACCAACCACCCTTGAGGTAGCTGACCTACCTGATCTCGAGGACGAAGCCTTATTAGTGTACACATCCGGCACAACAGGTGCCCCGAAGGGTGTTCAACTTATTCAATACAACCTGCTGGTTGACGCCAAAGGTATTTGTGATTGGCAGGGTATTGATGCCGACCAGCGACTTATGTGTATCTTGCCGATCCATCATGTCAACGGTATTGTCGTGACGTTGGTGGCACCACTTTATGTTGGCGCAAGTGTGGTGCTCAACCGTGGATTTAAAGCATCGACTTTCTGGCAACGACTTGCGGACGAGCGCATTCATATTGTAAGTCTGGTGCCAACCATTCTACAGTTCTTGTGCGAGGCTGGTGCAAAGATTGATACCTACGATCTAAGCCATTTCCGTCATTTTATCTGTGGTGCAGGGACACTCGCGGTCACGCTGGTTGAGCGTTTTGAAGCACAGTTTGGTCTGACGATTCTCCACGGTTATGGTTTATCGGAAACAACCTGTTACTCATGTTTTTTGCCAGTTGAACTCACAAAAGAAACCTATCAGTATTGGATGACGCATCATGGGTACCCATCGATTGGTGTGCCGATTTATCCGAATGAGATGGCTATTCATGATCCTGAAGGGCACGAAGTTCCCGAGGGTGAGCGTGGCGAGATCGTTATTCGTGGCCACAATGTTATGGTTGGCTATTTCCAAAGACCAGATGCCAATGCCGAAACATTCAAACACGGCTGGTTTCGTAGCGGCGACGAAGGTTTTGTCCAGCGTGACTCACAGGGTCGGCCTTTCTTCTTCATTACCGGGCGTATCAAGGAACTGATCAATCGTGGTGGTGTCAAGTATAGCCCTTTCGAAATCGAGGAAATTCTCTCCAGTATTCCCGGTGTACGGGTTGGTCTGGCCGTCGCATTTGAAAACACATACTATGGCGAAGAAGTGGGGGCCTATGTGGTATTGAACGAGGGCGCACAGTTGACTGAAGAACATATTCTGTCGTACTGCCGTGCCCATATGCCCTTTGCGAAATGTCCTAAAGTGGTCGTCTTTGGTCAGGATATCCCGGCGACCTCAACAGGTAAATATCAACGGCTACGTCTAACAGATTATTTTACTCAATGGACTCAAGTTCAGTTCAAAGAACGGTAAGTATTTAGTGGTCATAGTACTTTCCCATTTCCAGGCTACGGTGCTATTGAACGCACACCAGACGCACGATACGACTGCATCAGTCTCACTCGATCTGGGTCGGTCCAGGGCTGAGGTGCTCCTCGAAGCTGAAGGGGTCGTGTTTCCCAACGGCCAGAAGTTATCATGGGCTGATATTGTAACTATTCAGCGTGACGATGTGGGCTGCTATGCCATCGCTGAAGACGATACACTCCACAAAATCCAGCAATACTCTGATCAACTTGACCGATTCTGTAGCCTTATGCCAACGGAAGGTGCGCCGACGCTGTTAATAGCTGGTTTTATCATGCATCGTATCAAGGGCATCGATCCATACGAAGACACCCAGCGTAAGATTCGCGCTATCGGTACATTGCGTGGACAGGTGCTGGATACATCGACAGGACTTGGCTATACCGCTATCGCAGCAGCACAGTCGGCTGAACACGTAATCACCATTGAGCTAGACCCGACAGTTCTGGAGATTGCGCGTTATAACCCGTGGTCACGTCAGCTCTTTGAGCGGCCCAATATCGAACAGCGTATCGGGGATTCGTTTGAACAGGTACAGGTATTGGAAGACAAGCGATTTTCGCGTATTATCCACGATCCGCCTGCGTTCAGCCTGGCTGGAGAACTGTATTCAGGTGTCTTCTATCAACAGCTTTTTCGTGTTCTCAAGCCGGGGGGCCGTTTATTTCATTATATTGGCGATCTCAGTAGCAAGTCAGGCAGTGGTGTGACACGTGGCGTGGTGCGTCGCCTGCAAGAAGCTGGATTTGTGCGAATCAAGCGTCGACCAGAGGCTTTCGGACTGGTTGCATATGCTACATGAGGGTATGCACAGAATTTATTTGCCGCCAGTGGGCTTGTATGATATACTGCGTCGCGGTGCGTTTTATCAAAATACACACATCCTCTGAGCGTGTGGTACTCCTGCCAAGATTCATTGGTTACCCCACGTTATGATGAGGATGGCGGAAACCATGTAAAAGGAGAAACCAATTGACTCAAGGAACACAACGCATTATTCCGCTCAAATCACTGCTCGAGGCAGGTGCTCATTTTGGCCACCAGACCAATCGCTGGAATCCCAAAATGAGATCGTACATTTTCACCGCCCGTAATGGTATCCACATCATCGATCTACAAAAGACGATCATTGGCCTAACACAAGCATACCACTATATTGCCGACACGGTTGCTGGTGGTGGCAAGATCTTGTTTGTTGGCACCAAAAAGCAAGCTCAGGATGTCATTCAAGAAGAAGCAGCGCGCTCCGGTCAGTTGTATATAACGCAGCGTTGGCTGGGTGGTACGCTCACGAACTTCTTTACCATGCGTCAGCGATTGCGCTATCTCCTGAATCTGGAAGAACAACGTGATCGTGGTGAATTTGCCAAACTTACCAAGGCCGAAGGCTTAAAGCTTGAGCAAGAGATTGAGAAGTTGAACCGTGTTTTCAGCGGAATTAAGAAGATGGATCGTTTGCCAAGTGCGCTCTTTGTAGTTGATCCACATAAAGAAGTACTGGCCATTCGTGAGGGTGTAAAAGTGGGTATTCCGATCATTGCCATGGTCGATACGAACTGTGATCCTGATCCGATTGATCATGTCATTCCATGCAACGATGACGCTATTCGTAGTATTCGTCTGCTGGTGAGCCGTATGGCTGATGCAGCGCTGGAAGGCCAGAATCGACGCGAGAGTTCACAGGCTGATCAGATGAGTGATGGGCGTTATGATCCCACGCCTGAAGATATCGAAGAAATCGAAGAAATACCACAAACGATAGAAACAACAGAAATACCACAACTGGTAGAAACAGCAGAAGCTGAACCGAATGTAGAAACAAAGTCTACAGAAGTCGATACATAATAAGTATGTGATTGTACGGCTGTGCACAACGGAAGATTGGAGGTCTTGACGCCATATCTGTGCCCAGCCTCCTATCTTCTCTTTTTGTGTTTTTTATGTTTGCACATACGTGCTTGTGTTGCTATATTAATAATGATATGCTGGGTTTTGATGCCCATACTGTAATGAAGGAGCACTGTCTTGGCTGAAGTAACTGCTCAAATGGTAAAAGAGTTGCGTGAGCGCACTGGTGCCGGTATTAAAGAGAGCAAAGATATTCTCACGCAGACCGGTGGTGATATGGATGCTGCCATTGAGATCTTGCGCGAAAAAGGTCTCAAAGTTAGTGATAAAGTAAGTGGTCGTGAAGCGCATGAAGGTCGTATCGAAGTCTATGTGCATATGGGTAATCGCATGGCTGCAATGGTGGAAGTAAGTTGCGAGACAGACTTTGTTGCGCGCACAGACGATTTTATTAACTTAACCAAAGATTTAGCCTTGCAAGTTGCTGCCACCAATCCACGCTACATCAAAACGGATGAAGTCCCTGCCGAAGAGATTGCAGCAAGCGATCAACCAGCAGAGAAGTATTATGCAGAAGTCGTGTTATTGGCCCAACCATTTGTCAAAGATCCATCCCAGACGATTGACGACAAAATTAAAGCAGCCGTCGCAAAAATACGTGAAAATGTAATTGTGCGGCGTTTTGCACGCTATGAAATTGGTAGCTAATTAATGCGCGTGTATGGGGCAAAGATACGCACGTATACGGCTCGTGTGTGCTGTATTCTGTGTAATTGTAGGGGTGAGTAGCTCATGGCAAACCCAAAATATCACCGCGTTATGTTAAAGTTGAGCGGTGAGGCTCTTGCGGGCAATAAGCAAAATCCCATCGATGCTGATGTGCTGGATTACTATGCTCAGGAAATTGAACGTGTCCTTGAACACAATGTGGAAATGGCTGTGGTGCTCGGTGGGGGAAATATCTGGCGTGGTAATCAATCCATTGCACGGGGCATGGATGATGCACAATCCCATTACATGGGCATGTTGGCAACCATCATTAATGCTTTGGCCCTTCAGGATGCGCTAGAACGACGAGGTGTCTTTACACGTGCCATGACTGCCATTAAGATGGATGAAGTGGCCGAAACATATATTCGTCGTCGTGCAACCCGCCATCTTGAGAAGGGTCGGGTCATTATTCTGGCCGCAGGAACGGGTAACCCGTATTTCTCAACCGACTCAGCTGCGGCGCTTCGTGCGGCTGAAGTCCATGCAGAAGTGATCTTGATGGCCAAGCATGGGGTTGATGGTGTGTATACTGCCGACCCACGTCAAGATCCAACGGCGACTCGCTTTGACCATATTACCTATATGGATGCCCTCAGTCGTGGTCTGGCCGTAATGGACAGTACCGCATTGACTTTTTGTTTAGATAATGATATCCCTATTATTGTGTTTGACTCCATGAAGGCCGGGAATATTGAACGTATTGTGCTGGGCGAGTATGTTGGGACACTCATTAGCAAACATGATAGCCGATCTGCGATTGTATAGCTAGATGCACATCTGGCGAGTAATGTGAGGTTGATTATGGTAGACGATGTCTTACGAGAATCCGAAGCACGTATGAAAAAATCGGTTGAGGCGTTACGTCATAATTTAGCGACCATTCGAACTGGACGTGCATCACCAGCGCTTGTGGAACATCTGTCGGTTGACGCATATGGTACGTCGATGCCACTGAATCAGTTAGCAGGTATCAGTGTTCCAGAGGCGCGCATGTTGCTGGTGCAGCCATACGATGCCAGTACGATTAAAGATATTGAGAAGGCTATTCAAAACTCAGAGCTTGGTATCAACCCTTCTAACGATGGGCGGACCATTCGTCTGGCAATTCCACAACTTACCGAAGAACGCCGCCGTGATCTGACAAAACAGGTGCGTTCGCGGGTTGAGGAAAGCAAAGTCGCGCTACGGAATATTCGACGTGATGCGCTCGATGAATTACGACAACTTGAAAGCGACAAGCAGATCTCGGAAGATGAGCATCACCGTGCACAAGAGCGGGTTCAGGATATAACTAATCGTTATACACGTGAGATGGATCAGATTGGTGAGACCAAAGAGGCTGAGGTGATGGAAGTCTAAAGCTACGGTATGCAAATGTGCGATTGGCCCACCCTTTGTGGGGTGGCTGCCTGTCGCTTGTTTTGCGCTACTGGTGTCGCCAATCTGATGTAGAATACAAGAACAACTATGACGTCGGAACAGCAAGAAATCCTCAAAGTACCAGAACATATTGCTATCATCATGGATGGGAATGGTCGTTGGGCAAAACAACGAGGCCTCCCACGGCTTGCTGGACATCGGGCAGGTACGGAGAATATTCGTAAAATTCTGATCGAGTGCGTGAATCTGGGCGTACGTTATCTTACGCTCTATGCGTTCTCCACGGAAAACTGGAAACGTCCACGCTTAGAAGTCAATGGGCTCATGAATATATTGAGCGAGTTTATTGATAGTCAGTTGAGGGAGTTACACGCAGAACAAGTGCAGTTGCGTCATGTTGGTAGAATAGAAAGCCTCTCATCAGTATTGCAACACAAAATTCGTGAAGCTGTCTCATTGACCCAGGATAACACACGCTTGATCCTGACGGTTGCGCTTAATTATGGTGGCCGTGCTGATATTGTGGATGCTGTACGTAGTATTATCGCACATGGTGTGCCCCCTGAAGCCATTAATGAACAGTGTCTCACCGAACATCTCTCAACACACCCCGTCCCTGATCCCGATCTCATTATTCGTACAAGTGGTGAATGGCGTCTTTCAAATTTCCTCGTCTGGGAGGCTGCCTACAGTGAATATTGGACGACGCCTACGTATTGGCCCGACTTTGGACCAGATCAGTTAAAGCAGGCGATCCGTGACTATGGACGGCGAAAACGACGATTCGGCGGCCTCTCGGAAGATTAGGAGTTTCTTGTTTCAACGTTTATTGAGTGCTGCTATCCTCATCCCCTTGTTGCTGACACTTGCGTGGAGCTATTGGGGTGTAGTCACTGTAGTATCTATTCTTACTGTTGTGGGCTTGCGTGAGCTGTATACAATTCTCCAACATGGAGGGTATCGCCCACGTCTGATGCTTGGTTATACAGTGGGTGTAGCATTGTGTCTTGCGAGTGCTTTGAAACAGTCCCTGAATGTGACATTTGATCTCACTTTACTGGTGATGTTTGGTGCGATCATCGTGAGTCTCGTGGTCGAGATTCGGCGGTATGAAGAGCACTCGAAAATGTTGGCGGATTGGGCGTTGACTCTGGCAGGAGCATTTTATATTGGCGGAGCGTTGGGGCATTTTATCCTGTTGCGATCACTCGAATACCCTTTAGACGGTGGCTTACTGGGTTTTCTCCCTATGCCCCCTGGTGCTGCCTGGATTTACCTGGTCTTTGGTATTACATGGCTACAAGATACGATGGCATACTTTGTGGGGCGTACCTTTGGGCAGCGGAAATTGGCCCCTATTTTAAGCCCAAAGAAGACATGGGAAGGGGCTTGGGGTGGCATGGCGATCTCCGTTCTGGTGGGTATCATATTTGTACCGATTTTTGGCCTGCCTGTCTCACTTGGGATGGGTGCATTGTTAGGTGCGATTGGTGGTATTGTGGGGCCTTTGGGCGATCTGGCCGAGTCTTTTTTTAAGCGACAAGTGGGTCTCAAGGATGCTGGTCATCTCATACCGGGTCATGGTGGATTACTTGATCGTGCAGATAGTCTTTTCTTCGTTGCTCCAGTCCTGTTTTACTGCATTACTATCCTCACGTAGTAGGTTCCATATCTGTTATTATTTGGCTTTGCGACACATTGCAGGAGCTGTCTAAATGGTTGACAGCCCATGGTCGATGGGGTACACTACCCTATTATAAAGAATATATATGAAGCAGGTTTGAATATATTCAGACTGTGTTCACCTTCTGGTGCGTATATGTGTTTCCTCTCGTGTCAGTAGGTGCCTGCACAATGAAGGAGTTCACCTTTGGATAGCTTTATCGGTGGCCTGGTCACTATGACAGCCTTTATCTTTATGTTAGGGCTGTTAGTGTTGGTGCATGAACTAGGCCATTTTCTCACGGCTCGTCGGCTAGGCATTAAAGTGGATGAATTTGGGATCGGATACCCTCCACGCGCAGTAACCCTCTTCGAACATGAGGGTGTCAAATACACCCTTAATTGGCTCCCGATTGGGGGGTTTGTTCGTTTTGGTGGTGAAGGTGAGGAGATCTATGGTGTGGGTAGTTTAGCCCTGGCGGCGCCCTGGAAAAAAATTCTGGTTCTGATTGCAGGACCGTTGATGAATCTCGTACTGACATTTGTTATTTTTGCTGGTCTGATTGCCGTCAATGGGGCTTCTACGGTCGATACAGTGATCGATACTGTCTATGAGGGTACACCAGCAGATGCTGCCGGTTTTGCATCTGGTGATCGACTTATGGAATTTGATGGAGTCACTATCGAACCTGGTGATACTGCGGCTGTTACGGCTGTGGCAGAAGGAAATGCGGGTACCCCCATTGATGTGGTGGTAGAACGTGATGGAGAACTTGTGACACTTGAGGTTACCCCTGGGCCATGGACCACCGAAGATGGTATAGATCGTGTTGGTCTGGGTATTCTCTATGTCAACGAGATAGAACAGGTTGGTCCATTACAGGCCATTGGCATGGGTTTTACCAGAACATTTGTGGTTCTGGGTTTGTTTATGGATGGCATCGGGCAGTTGATTGGTGGCCTTTTCGGTCAGAGTGATCCACCTGAAGGTGGGGTCGCCGGAGTCGTGGGTATCGCACGTGGTACCGGTGAGATTATTGAACGCGAGGGACTAACGGGCTTTTGGTATTGGACAGCACTGATTAGTCTGAATCTGTTTGTCATCAATTTGTTGCCCATTCCTGCGCTGGATGGCAGCCATATTATGTTCTCGTTGATTGAGATTGTGCGGCGTGGGAAAAAGATACCACCTGAAAAAGAAGCCATGGTCCATGCAGTGGGCTTTATCATGGTCCTGGGTCTTATGGTGGTAGTAACTATTTCTGATGTTGCCAACTGGATCAGTGGACAACCCGTGCTTCCTGGTGGCTAGTCTGGTAGGAAAAAGTTTTGGGTGAACACAAAACAACTAAAAAACGTCAGACTATTCGTGCCAGTGAAGTAGGTGAATATGTCTACTGTGCGCGTTCCTGGTGGCTACACCGTGTTGTTGGCCTCGAACCACTCTATCCTGAACGTCGTGAGCGTGGTGAGATGCTCCATCGTCGACATGGGCAGATGGTTGCAGGAAGCAGTTTGTTATTGAGTGTGGCTATCATACTTGTCATTCTGGTGATTGTGTTAATTATTGTGGGGGCCTGATGCATATCTCGCTCACTCTGGCAATACTACTTCTTGCCATCGTGTGTGGTATCTGGTCAATCATCTTGCGTCGTCGTACCGGATTGCCGTGGGTGCCTATTACCTATCGAGATACTGATGCACAACAGCCCGAAAAAGCACTATTTGCACGACGTATCGGGGTAACTGGTAAACCAGACTACATCCTTGAACTACGTACCCATTCGATACCGGTGGAAGTGAAGCCGGGTCGCACGGCGCGGCGCCCATACGAGTCGGATCTGATGCAACTGGCGGTGTATTGTCTGCTTATCGAGGAAACAAGCGGTGTTAGACCTCCCTATGGACTGTTACGCTATGCTGAACACACGTTTCGTCTTGACTACACTCCACACGTTCGTGATAGGGTCCTGGCTATCGTGACAGAAATGCGTGACTTGCTGGATGAGACTGATTGTGTACGGAGCCATAATGACGTCTATCGCTGTCGGAATTGTGGTTTCTTTGACCAGTGTGATGATGCATTGACCTGACGTTATCATGCAGTAAATAAGGATAGGGATACATTCCGTGACAGAGCAAACAAAACCTACGACTGTTGAACAACCGGATGAGCACATATTTGTCTTGACATCTGAACTATTGACTGAACGCATTGAAGCACGCTTGGCCGGACAGATCGACGATGCCTCTCTGTCATCGTGGGCCTTTGATCGTTTTTATGCTGAAGAAGTTGGTGCGGAAGATTACGAAGAAGGACGTGAACCACTGATTGCAGACGTGCTCGATGTACTCATGTTTGGGGATGACCCCTCGTTTTGTCTGTCTGAAACTGAATTACACGATTTAGTGAAACGGCTGAATATGGCATGAAAATCCGGCAACATCCTCGTATGCAAAATGTCCAGATTGACGATGAGATATATCTACATTCGAAACGTATTTTTGCTCACGTTATTGAAGTGTTCCCTGCGGCAGCCTGTGTCAAAATAGGTATGCTCTCGTTAAATGATCGGGGACAGATCACTCTACATGTGACTCCTGAACTCTGGCGTGCTGATGATATCGAGAATCTGAGCACCTGTCGTTGTTGTGGTGCACGTGAGCATTTGTTAAGAGAGTACATGGATGGCATTCCCTTCTGTATTTGCGAGCATTGCCTGAACACTGCTTCAGATCAACACCATCATCATTCTGGTGTGCCTAATCATACATCAGACGCATCTTCAGAGTAGGGGACATAGATGTCGTGTCAGCCACTACTGTGGGTTAATTTGTGGCTGAAGGAAAATGTTGCCATACTCATTTCCCCAATATTCAGCAAGGGAACGCCCTTCTACGAGAAACTGTACACCCACAAATTCTACATCGGTTGATTGTGCGAGCGTGAACAGCGACGCAGCAGTGGTGTGAATGGCTGCAGCACGATCAGTCGCATTGACAAAGGATTGGGTAAAGTCGAGTACGACGACGCCCTGCTCAATACGTAGCCCGCGTAACTCAGTGTTTTCAGGTATCACCCGTTGCAGCGCGAAGTCATAACTCCCCGGACCTTCCAAAAGCTTACGAATTGTTTCCGTTGCTGTTTGATTTGTTCTGGGAACAATCCGCATAACACGCACGTCATAACCATCTTCGCTAAGGAAATAGAGCGGTAGCGGTGTTATTTCCAGAGCTTGAGCAAGTAGGCCATCTGGGTCAAGTGGATTGACAACAGGGCGTGCAATGGCTCCTGTACCATTGATACCAATATTTTGCCCATTGACTTGTACCTGGACGCGAGTGATATTCTCAAATTCTGTGAGGGTTAAGACGAGGGCTTCTAGGCCACGTGTATCATCCTCTTTGGTTGGATAACGATCAAAATTGACCCGCGCGGTCTGATTGTTGATCTGGAGATCTAATAGCTGTGTTTCAGGGATTAAAAGTGATCGTAATGGTGCAGAGACTCCGGCAATAAGTTCACGCACTGCCGTTGATGCGATCTGTTGCTCAGGAACTTGCACGCTTCTTTGTATCGGAACAAAAAACCTTGCAGCACTATCGACAAAGTAGAGTGTGATCGGAGTTGTTGCTATTGCCTGACTTGGTGTTGGTGTGGTCGTTGGTGAATTTGTCCCACGTGTGGAGGTCGGCGACGGTATTGTGGGTGTTTCTGCTGTTTCGCGTGTTGCTTCAGGGGTCCCTATCGTGGTTGGTGACACATCTGGACTTGCAGTTGGCATGTCTGTTGGCGCGATATACAGTCGTGTTCTGGTCGGTTCTGTTGTTGGAGTTGGCGATGGTGTGTTGGTTGGCAATGCTGTTGGGGTTGGCATCGTGGGTTCTTCGGTCACGTTGGGTAGCATAGGCGTCATGCCTGTACTTGTTTGTATTGTTGGCGTGTTAGTGGTGGTTGGTGCGGTCACCTCACTGACTGGCCCACTACCGATGATACCGTTCTCACGTAGCAGAGCATTGACACCAGCAATCAGGTAGATGGTGATGACCATCATCAAAGCAATCAGCATCGCAGTGTAGATCAAGCGATCACGGTGTGACAGTGTGGCGAGCCAGCCCCGCAAGCCTTGCGAAGGCATCCCCAGCGATAGTTCGCCAGATTCAGACATCGTTGTGGCAGTTGTAGGCACACTTAAACCCATGTATAATGGACAGTGCACATGATTGGGTGAAAGGCAAAAGCTTGCCTGATCAACCGGGATATTGAGTGGCTCACCACTGAGATAACAACGATGTTCTGAGGTCGGGGAGGCAAATCGTATAGATTGATTGTGTTTAAGACCTATGTATGGGCAATGTCCTGATGGGTCGGTCATGATTATTTCTGCGGCTCCTTTAAGCCTGATAATTGCGTTCTCTATTCATATTATATGGTTCGGATTGCGTCGCTGCAAAGCCTAACGATTACTACACGATTACGAATTGCATCCTATTATTGTTGCATCGTCTTCTCCTCCATAACTGTTCAAGGTAAGTTGTCGACATAATCTACTAGATACATCCCGTTGTAGGTGTAGTTGCACGGGTGTAGGCAGGAATGTATAACTATGCGTGTTCTCATCATTTCTGACATTCATTCAAACTATGTTGCGCTTGAGACTGTCCTGTCCTGTGCTGGTTCGTTTGACCAATTGTGGAACCTGGGAGATACCATTGGCTATGGGCCATGCCCCAATGAGTGTATGGCGTCAATGCGTCAACTTGCAACAGTCATGATCGCTGGGAATCATGATTTAGCGTGTCTGGGAAAGGTGGATCTCAATGATTTTAATCCCGATGCGCGGTCTGCTAACTTGTGGAATGGCGAGCAGTTAGCAGCAGATCACCGAATGGTATTAGAGTCTTTGCCACCAAAAAAAGAGGTTGATGAACGTTTTATGATGGCTCATGGCAGCCCTCGTGAACCTGTCTGGGAATATATGTTGAGTGGTGAACAGGCGCGGATCAATTTTGCACTCTTTGCACATCAGATCTGCTTTATTGGTCACTCGCATGTACCATTGGTATTTTTTGAACACAGGCAGAAGTTTCACGATGAGGCGTTGATTTTGAAAGCTGGTCAAACGATCGAGCTTGATGAAAAACAACGTTACTTCATTAATCCGGGGAGTGTTGGCCAACCACGTGATCAAGATCCACGGGCGTCTTATGCGCTACTGGATACGGATGCGAACACCATACGCCTGAACCGCGTTGAATATGATATCGCCAAAACCCAACGTCAGATGCGCGAGGCACGGTTGCCTTCGGCCTTGATTCGTAGATTAGAATATGGTATGTAGCTCGATTTGCGCTATCGTAGAGAGGTTGATACATATATGCATGTGACGATTATTGGTGTCCCTTACGATCTTGATCTTTATCACAGCGGCATGGGAAAAGCTCCTCAATTTTTGTTGGATAATGATTTGATGCAGCGATTACAGGTTGTTGGCTTCACCGATGTCGCACTTGAAATGATCGACGGTGTGCCAGATGGAGTCACCCAGCAGGATCGCATCGGTCAGGTACACGCGCAGGTCGGCACGGCGATTACTCAGGCTCGTTTGGCAGGGTCGTTTCCCCTGGTGCTGGGTGGCGATTGCGTAACATCACTGGGTGTCCTCGCCGGTTTGAATGATTCCGCGCATACGGGTATTGTCTGGTTTGATGCTCATGGAGATTTTAATACACCTGATACCACGCCGAGTGGCTATATTGGTGGTATGCCCCTTGCATGTGCGGTTGGTCGTGGATTGATGAGTCTCCGCAATGATATTGGATTAACCACACCGATACCCGAGTCACAGGTTGTGTTATGTGGTGTGCGTGATCTGGATGTGGCAGAGCGCCAGGCGTTGGACTCATCAAATGTGTTGGTGCTGACACCATATCTGATGCAGCGTGACCAAACAGTATGGGTGCAAGTGCGACAACGGCTGGCACATAGCTCTGTCTACTTGCACATTGATATTGATGTGCTTGATCCAGTTGAGGTTCCTGGTGTGAATTATCCAACTGAGCAGGGATTGTCGTTGAGCGAATTGCAACACTACATCCAACTGGTAGGCGAAGTGAGTACTATATCAGCACTGGCATTGACAGCAGTCAACCCAGACCAAGATGTCGATCATCGTACGGTGAATACTGCTATAATGCTTATTGAAACGACGATGCAGCAGATATATAAAGCGCTACAGTAGCACAATTTGTATGCCTTGTGTTGCTGCAGTATTGTGATTATTATGCGTGTTATTACAGGTTCTGCCAAAGGTCATAAACTCAAAGCACCCAAGGGAATGGGGACTCGTCCGATGCTTGATCGGGTGAAAGAGGCGCTGTTCTCTGTGCTCGAAGGCTATAATGCCATTCACGGGCGTGTCCTTGATTTGTATGCAGGAACGGGCTCACTTGGTATCGAGTGTCTCTCGCGTGGGGCTGAGTGGACAGACTTTGTCGAACGCAGTAGCCAGGTCTGTCGGATCATTCAAGACAACCTGCAACATACTCGTTTGCAGGATCGGGCGCAGGTGGTACAACTCTCTGTAGAGCGGTTTCTGGCGACGGTGCAACCAGATCAAAAGTATGCTATAATCACGATGGATCCACCCTACGCCGATCCGGCAATTCACGATACTATCCGCAAAGTAGCGGAGTTGGGATTACTCGATCATGAAGGTATATTGATAGTTGGTCACTCACCGCGGGTTGACCTTGAGGATACGTATGGGCAACTAAAACGTATCAAGTACCGCCGTTTGGGTGATTCTTGTTTCTCCATTTATGAACCCGAAACGATACCAAAAACGTAATTGGCATTTCCTCTTCTTTGTTGGACTAAGGAGAAAAAGACGTGACGATAGCGGTCTATCCAGGCAGCTTTGATCCGGTTACAAATGGACATCTGGATATCGCAACAAGAGCATCACGGATCTTTGATAAGGTGATTATGGCCGTTTTTGATCGGCCTATTAGTAAGCAACCTCTGTTTGATGTCTCTAAGCGACTAGCATTGCTCCGTGAAGCCACCCAAGATCTGCCGTATGTGCACGTTGACAGCTATACTATTCTCACAGTTGAGTATGCACGGCAGATGGGAGCGCGTGTTATTTTGCGTGGGATGCGGAGTCAAAGTGATTTTGAGCCGGAATTCCGTATGGCGCAGATCAATCGTACGATTGCACCTGATATCGAGATTGTTATGTTGATGTCTGACCACGCCTACACGTCGTTTAGTTCGAGCACTGTGCGTGAACTTGCCTCTCTCGGGGCTGACATCTCGTGGTTAGTGCCGCCACATGTGACAGCAGCGGTCGAGAATATCTATGGGCATTCTGTGTAACGGGATGTGGTAAAAATATGTTGTATCATGATTACATTGTAGGATTGGATAGGGGGTGATCTTCTATCGAACTCGATGATTTAATTGATGAATTAGAAGATGTCCTTGCTGAAGGTCGTCGAGTCCCATTTAGTGGTCGACTCATGGTTGATGAGAATCGCATTCTTGACATCATTGATCGGATGCGGGTTTCGGTGCCTGAAGAACTCAAACAAGCCCGGCGTATTGTGAGTGAGCAAGACCGCTTATTGCAAGAAGCACAACAACGTGTGCATCAAGCGATGGAAGAACAAGGTTTATTAAAAGCTGTTGAAGAGGAACGGGAGCGCTTACTTGATCAGGCAGAACTTGATGCGACGAATGTGCGTGGCGGTGCTGATGATTATGCACGCCAGGTGCTTGAAGAGCTTGAACAACGGCTCGAAAAACTGACACTAAATGTGCAGAATGGCTTGAAAGCGTTACGATAAACGAGAACATTACGCCTGCGGAGTTTGTTACGACTATTTGACAGTACCGTAGGCGTAGCCTATAATGTGCCTTCGTTGTGCGCGGGAGCGCTTATACATATGCACCTAAAAAAACAAGTTGATTTGCAGTTTAACGTTGCTCAACTACTGCGTGAACCAGTAGGCGGGCGGCGCGAATATACGTTTGACGAAGAGAATTTGTCGCTGGACAATGACGTGAGTCTCCAAAAAATCACTGGAGATGTCCGTTTTACACGTACCCCTAGTGGTGTTTTGACCGAAGCGCGTGTTCGTGGAGTTGTTGAACGTTTGTGTACACGCTGCTTAGATCAGGTCGATCAATCGATTGCATTACATTTTTGCGATGAATTTCATTCCAAAATCGAGGTAAACACGGGTGCTCCGTTGCCTCAACCAGATGAAGAAGATCCCTTCTTTATCAATGAGAATCATCTGGTTGATGTGGGGCAGGCAATTCGTGAATATACATTGATTGAACTGCCTATGCAAGCATTGTGTCGGGGTGATTGTAAAGGCCTTTGCCCTACATGTGGTGTAAATTTAAACGACATATCATGTGATTGTCCGAGCGGTGAAGAGGATGAACGATTGAGTATTCTCAAAAGCTTGCTTGATTAATCTATTTATAGAGTGTTACCTATAAGGAGCTAATGGTCCGATGGGAGCTGTACCAAAAACAAAAGTATCACGCCATCGTCGTGGCAACCGCCGCCGAAATCAGCGCTTAGAAGGCCCCACACTGGTCACATGTCAGAGCTGTGGTGCGTTGGCGCGTGCCCATACGATGTGTAAAAAATGTGGCATGTATCGTGGACGTCAGGTTGTTGAAGTTGATGATTCTGTGGATGTGAGTTAGTTTTCTCATAATGCATACTTAAAAGGGCTGTTGGCGGATTATCTGCTGATAGCCCTTTCCTCTTGCTGCAAACCATTGCTCATTGTTATACTGTGTCGAGACAGTGATGTAATATATGTGAAGTGGTTCTACTGGCACCCTTACTTGGAGGATGGTATCGTGAATTATGCGGCAATTACCGGTTGGGGCATGGCATTGCCCGAACGTATAGTAACAAATGATGATCTTGAGCAGTTTGTAGATACTTCCGATGAGTGGATACAAACACGTACTGGCATCCGTGAACGACGTGTTGCCCAACCCGGTGAACGAACCTCAACTTTTGCGACCAAAGCAGGTCAACATGCTTTAGCACAAGCTGGTCTCTCCCCAAAAGATATCGACCTGATTGTCTTGGCTACATGTACACCGGATCGCCCCTTTCCTGCGACTGCTTGCACTGTGCAGGCCAATCTTGGAATTCCCGCTGGAGCCGTGGCTTTTGATGTTGCAGCAGCCTGTAGTGGTTTTGTTTATGGCCTCCAGGTTGTTACCAGCATGCTCCGTGCTGGTGTTGCACGCAATGTGTTATTTATTGCCGCCGATATTTTTACCCATTATATTAATTGGCAGGATCGGAATACCTGTGTGCTTTTTGGCGATGGTGCAGGCGCTGTCGTGCTCCAACCAAGCCAGGAAGCCTACGGACAGTTATCGTGTGTGTTAGGCTCTGCTGGCGAACATGAAGATTTGATGGCGGTTGAAGCAGGTGGTACCCGATTGCCGACAACACCTGAGTTGCTCGAAGAGGGACGTCAGTATGTTTACATGCAGGGGCGTGAAATCTTTAAGTACGCTGTTCGTGACATGGCCGCCTCTTCACTTCAAGCCGTTGAACAGGCAGGACTTCAGCCATCGGATATTGCGCTGGTGATCCCCCATCAGGCTAATCTACGGATTATTGAAGCCATCGCAAAACGATTAAAAATGCCCCGCGAAAATATCTTTGTTAACCTTGAGCGCTATGGGAATACATCAGCAGCAAGTGTCCCCATTGCTCTTGTAGAGGCGGTCGAGCAGGGCCGCATCAAAGATGGCGATCATGTGCTGCTTACCGCTTTTGGTGGTGGTCTGACATGGGGATCGGCGGTTGTGCGTTGGGGTCGTGAGGGTCTGATTGCTCGATAACGTTTGTGTGAAACATGGGTGAAGCGAGACGGAATTGTCATTCTTTTGCGTTACCTGATGGTGGCAGTTGTGCTACGATGAGAACGATACAAAACGATGTTTTACGTCTAACACTCGTTAGTGTAATGCAATGTAAATTAACATCTAAACAAAGGATGGTAGGGTTAATAACGTGAAAACGGCACTTGTTTTTCCAGGTCAAGGTTCACAGATTGTCGGTATGGGTCGCGATCTTTACCAGGCATCTTCGGCTGCCCGGGTCATATTTGAGGAAGCTGATGATACGCTTGGTTTTGCGTTATCAGAATTATGTTTTGAAGGCCCTGAAGAGAAGTTGACTGCTACGGAGAATGCTCAACCGGCCATTCTTACAGTAAGTATCGCACTTCTCGTTGTGCTGGCGATGGAGGCTCGGACGACTGGAATAGTATCGGGCGGTTCATCGTTTGTGGCCGGACATAGTCTGGGTAAGTTTTCTGCGCTTGTTTCTGCAAAGGCGCTCGATTTTGCCAGTGCCCTCAAGTTGGTGCGTCGTCGCGGTGAGTTGATGGCATCTGCCGATCAGGGAACCATGGCGGCTGTGATTGGATTGAGTGATGAAATGCTAGAGCAGGTCTGTCATGAAGCTTCAACGGATGAGGAACCAGTTGTTATTGCAAACTACAACGCACCAGGCCAACTTGTCATTAGTGGCGCAACTGCATCCGTAGAAAAAGCAGTGGATCTGGCACGTGCTCGGGGTGCGAAGCGGGTGCTACCGTTGAAAGTCAATGCTGCGTTTCATTCCCCACTGATGCGTGAGGCAGCATCGGGTCTGGCTGAAGCAGCCAGTACAGTGTCAATTAAAAATGCTCAGGTTCCGGTTGTATCGAATGTGACAGCAACGCCACTCAAGTATGCGCCACGTATTCGTCGGGAGTTAGCTGTACAGGTTACTGCTCCGGTTCGTTGGATTGCATCGGTTCAACATATGGTTGCTTCGGGTGTGGATACCTTTGTTGAGGTTGGCCCCGGAAGGGTGCTCACCGGACTGATCAAGCGGATTGCTCCAGAAGCACGTCTGATTCATATCAGCAGCCTCCAGGACATACGAGCATTTGTGCAAAAAAGACGAGAAGAAGAAGCTAAACTAACTGATAAACAAGAAGAAGAAGTTATACCATCTGATGAATGATACTGTAGGATGTGTTATCGATGGACTTTCGTAATCACATTGTGATTGTGACCGGCGGCTCGCGTGGGATTGGACGGGCCGCTGTGCGTATGCTCGCAGAACGTGGCGCGTGTGTCGTGGCTGGCTATCGGGTGCGTGCCGATGCTGCTGCCGAGACCGTAGCATCCTGCGAAGGCTTGCCGGGCGACGTTGTTGCTCATCAGGTGGATGTGCGGCAGCGCGAATCGGTTGATGCTCTTGTGGCAGCCACTGTGGAGCGTTGGGGACGGATCGATGTGCTGATTAATTGTGCGGGAACTGCGCTCTACACCCCTTTTTCTCAGCTTTCTCTGGAACAGTGGAAGGACACGTTGTCGAGTAATCTTGATAGTGTGTATTATACCTGTAAGGCTGTACTACGTCCGATGATGCGGCGTCGCTATGGGCGTATTGTGAACGTTGCGGCACTCCATGGTGTGGCTGGTGGGCCCTGTCAGTCAGATTACTCGGCTGCCACAGGTGGTGTGCTGGGTTTGACACGTGCCATCTCGCGTGAGGCAGCAGCGTGGAACATCACGGTAAATGCGATTGCCCCCGGTCTGATCGAAACCGAGATGCTCGATGTGGTACCAGATGAGCAGCGCACCTGGGGTGAGCGGATTATCGCGTTGCAGCGGGTTGGTCAACCTGAGGAGGTTGCAGCGGCCATCCTCTTTCTGGCTTCACCTCTGGCCTCGTACATTACCGGTCAAACGCTGGCAGTCGATGGTGGATGGCGGATGGCGTAAGCTTGATCGAGCAGTATTGTATTTTTTCTCAACACAACTATTTCTTTTTTCAAAATAACATTTTTTCCTATTGTCATCGGCATACTTGTATCGTTCATGCGAGAGTGCCTATTATCAGTATGCCTATGCTATAATGCCATTACAAGCCATTTGATTCGATGATACAGCTACTGCGGGGGCAACAACGATGTTTGAACCACAAGATAAGATACAACAAGCACAGGAACAATGGGAGCAACAAACGCTCTGGCCATCACTCAATAAGAAGTCTGAGCGCGATGCGGCTTTCATCACCACATCAAGCGCACCAATCAATCGGCTCTATACGCCGCTGGATCTGGCCGAAAACGACTACCTGAATGATATTGCTCATCCTGGTGAGTATCCATACACACGTGGTATCCACCCAACCGGATATCGTGGCAAGATGTGGACGATGCGGATGTTTGCCGGTTTTGGGAGTGCGGAAGAGACCAATGCGCGCTTCAAGTATTTGCTTGAGCAAGGCCAGACCGGTTTGTCGATTGCGTTTGATATGCCAACATTGTATGGCCGCGACACTGATCATCCGCTGGTCGAGGGTGAGTTTGGCAAGTGTGGCGTGGCTATTTCTTCGCTGGCCGATATGGAAATCCTGCTTGATGGTTTGCCGCTTGATGAGATTAGTACTTCCATGACGATTAACTCTCCGGCGGCAATGGTGTGGGCAATGTATCTTGTGGTGGCAGAGAAGTGGGGTATTCCGCTAACTAAGCTACGGGGAACCTTGCAGAACGATATTCTGAAGGAATATATCGCACAGAATGAGTACATCTTCCCGCCCGAGCCCTCGATGCGGCTGGTGGTAGATACGTTTGATTTTGGGGCGCAGGAGGTCCCGCAGTGGAATACCATTTCGATCAGTGGTTATCATATTCGTGAGGCAGGTAGCACCGCCGCGCAAGAACTCGCGTTTACGCTAGCGGATGGCATTGCCTACGTCCAGGCGGCTGTTGACCGTGGTCTGGATGTCGATAGTATTGCGCCACGACTGTCTTTCTTCTTCAATGCTCACAACGATTTCTTTGAAGAGATTGCGAAGTATCGAGCTGCCCGGCGGGTGTGGGCACGTACGATGCGTGAACGTTTTGGTGCGAAGAATCCGCGTTCGTGGTGGCTCCGCTTCCACTCACAGACGGCGGGGTGTTCGCTCACGGCGCAACAACCAGAGATGAACATTGCGCGTACGACGATTCAAGCGCTGGCAGCGGTGCTCGGTGGCACGCAGTCGCTCCACACCAATTCGATGGACGAGGCGCTGGCCTTACCCTCGGAGAAGGCCGCGACGATTGCATTGCGTACACAGCAAATTATCGCCGAGGAAAGTGGTGTTACCAATACCGTTGATCCGCTTGGTGGTTCGTATTTTGTTGAGGCACTGACGGATTGTATGGAACACGAGTGTTTGGAGTATTTCCAGAAAATTGATGATCAGGGTGGCGTCATTCCCGCGATTCGCAATGGTTATTTCCAGAACGAAATCGCCGATGCAGCCTATCGCTATCAGCAAGAGATCGATGGTCATGTGCGTGGCATCATTGGTGTGAATCAGCAGGTCGTTAAGGTGCCACTGGAGATTCCCATTCTGGAGATGGACCCAGAGGGTGAGACCCGCCACATGGCACGGCTCAATCATGTTCGTACCACACGTGATAATGTGCTTGTGGAAGGACGCTTGTCTGCGCTCAGAATGGGTGCCAAGGGTGATGCGAACCTGATGCCGCTGATCCTCGATTGTGTACGGGCCTATGCGACTATCGGTGAAATGTGTGATGTGTTACGTGAAGTGTTTGGAGTGCATCAGGAGACGATTGCTGTTTAATGAATGTGTATTGGTGGGATGATGTTGCTATCATAGCATCATCTCACTGCGATGGAGCGTAGTGCTTGCAGGACGGCATAAATCCTTTTACCGAGCGTGGTCGGATTACCGATCCGCACAAATTTACCGGACGCTGGGGAGAACTCTCGTTACTGTTTGAGCGTCTCGAAGGGCGACGACCTGTTCTCATCACGGGTTCGCCGGGGATTGGTAAGTCATCGCTATTAACGCATGTGTCGCAATCGGCCTCAGCGACTCTGGAACTGCCCGATCTCCAGTCCTTTTATCTCAACCTGCAAGTTGCCACAAATGCCACCGAGGTGTACGGTGTCGTCGTACAGGCGTTGCGCCAGAAGGGTGATACGCCTGCGGGACTTGATGTGGCACTGATTACAGCGGGTTTGCCGGTGCTGTTGTGTCTTGATGATGCACAAACTGCGCTGGCCGCAGGCTGGGGAACTGAACTTCTGGAAGAACTGGCTCGCATCAGTCGTCGGAATCCGCTGTTTGTGGTGGTGGCGATGAACGGTACGCCGCCAGCCTTGAGTGAACGGTTTGCCACGATTGGTCTGGGAGCTTTTGCGATGCCGGAGGTGCGTCTGTTTGCTGAGGCGTATCTTGATGACACGGGTGTGGTGTTTACATCAGGAGAGTTGCATAGCATAGCTGAAGTGAGCCAGGCCCATCCGGCGTATCTACAACGTGCGGCGTTCCATCTTTTTCAGAGCAAACTCCAACCAGAACTGAATTGGCGCGCGGCATATCTGGCTGAAGCACGTGAAAAGCCCATCCCTGGTGCGCCGTTGCCGCCGGAAGTGTTTGAAGGAAAAGCAGGCAATCGTGTTGAGTCATCGCGTTATGCTGATGGGGATGTGGAAAGCGCACAAGATGGACCGGTGATGCTTCCGCTGCCCGAGGTAGACTCGTCGTTAGTGGGTGTTTTGCTGGTTTTGATCGGCGTACTCCTCTTTATCGTCACCAACAGCACGCTTATATTATTAGTGGTTGCTGGTATTGGTGTCGGGCTTTTTGTGTTTCTTCGTCAGCGGAGGCTTCTACGAAATCGCAGGTTAACCATAACGACTAAAGAAGAGCACTGAAATGTCTGAGTGACATAACGCAGAGGTGCTAAGCTGCAATAGTTCAAACGGGAACAATTGATGGTGCAGGTGTTCTCAATACTAGCCTCTCGTCCCTAGCTTCCAGCTCTCCTAGGCCACAATACGTATCACGTAAAAACTCACCACGACAACCAACAACATCGCGGTAGCGAAAACGGCATATCGCAGCATCGAGAGCGATAATGCCTGACTTGCGGTGTGGTTGGCGAGCTGGCGTATATCGAGACCAAAATAGCTGGCGTAGGCATGCAGAATGACTCGTAGTTGCGGACGTGGTACATAGGCATAGTTATCTTGTTCGATGGCTTGCAGGAATTCCCACCGAATTTTGCAGTCGTGCTCTATCTGCGCCAACGAGAGACCACGCGACAGACGCTCCTCACGGAGCCGTCGTCCGAGGGATGCTGGTGATGGTGATGGGATGGTGGTGGGTGGAACATGCGGATGTGTCAGCGCTTCGAGATTTTTTTGATACCTGGGTCTTTGCTCCATGTGTGCTAGGAAAACAGAGTGTTGTCGCAAATTAGTCGTCGTACGGGTATGGGCGCGCGTGCTGGTTGGTTGAGCATGGTTTGTTGAACGCCGTAGCACCGACTCAATACGCGCATGTAGCTGGGTCATGCTGAATGGTTTGGTCACGTAGTCATCAGCACCTGCCTGTAGCCCGGTTGCAATGTCGCTATCGGCATGTTTGGCCGTGATCATAATGATGGGAACATCTGACCCGACGCGAATTTCGCGACAGAGATCCCACCCACTTATAGCTGGCATCATCACATCAAGCAGAATAAGATCAGGCCGCTCACGTTCCAGGCATTGTATAGCTACCAGTGCATCGGAAATGTAGACGACCTGATAGCCGTATTCTCGTAATTGGTAGATCAATAAGTTGCCGATGGCTGGTTCATCATCAATTACCATGATTTTCGTGGTCATAACAACTCCCAAAGACAAGAAAACTGATGGATATAACGAAACTGTGGTGACTAGTCTCCTGTCGTGTGATGCCAGTCACGTTCAGACATATGTCGAAGGGCAATGATGACTGTTTGTTGAATAAGCGATGATTGACGATCGTTCTCCGCCAATTGACTGAGTGTCAAGCATGTATCTGTGGTGCCGTGTGTACCAAGTAACTTGATACAACGTAGTCGTAGGCCAATGGCGGTGTCGGAATGACGGGCAATATTAGCAAGTGTGGGTGATATTATCCTGGAGTCATAACTTGCCAGTTTATCGGTGATGAGATAACGTATTTGCAGATGATCATGCTCATCTGCCAAAATCGATAAAAGTGATGTCACTCCATCTGGAAGCGCTGTGTGTGTCTCCAGAATACGCAGACGCATCGGTAGCGGTGTCGTGGTATCGAGCAGGAGTTTGTGTGTTTCTTCCTGTGATCCGTTTGCCTCAATAAGGTGTTCAAGTGCCTGCATGCGTAGTGGGAGTGGTCCGTGGCGGAGATATGTTTGAATCAGCGGGCGATAACTAGCTCCACCTAGTTTGATCAGTGCACCAACGGCCTGAAGACGAGTGGCATGGTCGAGGTGTGTGTTTTGCACGACACGTACGAAGATCGGTGCCACGCTGGCATCGCCAATGGTTGCCAGTGCCTTGAGGGCGGCCTGGACGAGATTAGCCTGATTATCCTGACAGTAGCGCAGCAATGCTGGGAGCGATTCACGGTCTTGGGCACGCCCAAGGGCTCGCAAAATACCAACGGTGATTGGTAGCGGTGGTTGCTCATTTTGGAGCATATTGCGGAGAAAGCGTCGCCCATCTATGCTGAGCTTTGAAGGTAGATGTTCGGCAGCTGTAGCGCGGAGTTGTTCGGGTTCCCTGTGTGAGCTTACAAGCCGCAGCAAAACGACTTCCGATTCTGCTTCGTCGAGTAGGCCAAGCCCAACGATTGATTGTATGCGAAGCTGTAGATTGGCATGGGAGTCGTCAGCAATTTGTCGTAAGAGTGGCAAAACGCTGTTTTCACCCCGTTGACCAAGTGCTTCCGCCAGTGCACCACGAATAAACGGATCGAGTTCTGGTTGTCCAAGCAATGGCCGCATAATTGAGACTCCCAGAGGGTGCTTCCGCAGGCAATCAACTGTTAACCAGCGCACTAATGGTTCTATCGCTGATGTGGTGAGTATGGAGCTAAATGTTTCGAGGCGGTTGGCGCTATCAATAGAGGCTAGTGCCTTAATCATACTGGTAGCTGCCTGTCCGGTTGCACCATCGGTCAGGGCTGTCAATAATGCTGTATGTGCGGTGTTTCCGCCGATAGTGCTGAGTGCCTGTGCTACGGTTTCACATAATTGAGCAGCTTCACGATGGATAAATTCTTCCAGTGTGGTAGGGCGATCTGCACTGGTAGTGTTCTCCGCAAGCATAAGTGCCAGTCGTTGTGCCAGTGCTTCCGGGAGTGCATTCTGTTCAAGAAAGGTGCTGGCTGATTGTGTAATATCGGCACTGCCAATCGCACCCCGCAGTCGTTTGAAGGCACCGTTTCCCAAGAGATTACTTAATGGGACAATTGCTGTGTTGGTACGTAATTGACCCAGAGTTTGTATGATCGCCAACGTGGCAGGTAGATTGGCAGCTGTGTCTTCAAGGCGTTCAAGCAGCACTGGAATAGCAGATAAACTACCTAAGGCTCCTAAACTATCACATATCCCTTCAATAAGCGGAGTTGGCACCACTGGGTTACTCAGTAATACGAGCATATCAGGTATGCATGGCATATGCTGAAGAGTCCCCAGGCGACGTGCAGCCGCAGCGCGTATGTCGGGATGACGTGTGCCATCGTGCAAAATGCTTTCCAAAATATCGATGTGGTGTGCTTGTAATGTGGCAATACTTACGAGTTGGGCGTAGAGAGGCAAACTTGTATCGGCAGCACAACGAGCCACAAGTGTTTCAGAACCTTGATCTGCCAATGTACCCAGGTATTGAATGGCTCCGAGGCGTACTTCCCACACGAGTTCTTGATTGAGCACGGTTCGGCTGAGAGTGGCATATGCACGTGATGGATCACGTTCGACGAGCATGGCTAATGCTTTTTGCCGCACCTCAGCAGTATGATCATGACAGGCGCGTTCTATCACAGTAAGAGCAGAAGGCTGATTATTGTGCGATAACAATAATAAAGCATCAACACGGGCTCTTGTTGGTGCATCTGTATCATCGATCAGAGTAGCTGCAAGTCGCAAAAGGCGGACATCCCCGGCTGCTGAGTCCTTAAAGGTTGTCGCAATTCCATCTTGGATGGTCTGCATTACATACGACCGATTGTGTGTTTCTTGTAAAACGTGGACATACGCCCATCGTGCCAGGGCTTGTGTCTCCTCGGGAGCAATCGATGCTTCTACAGAGGGATTGGTTATCTGAATGAGTACATCTGTTAAGGCCCAGCCAAACTCGTCTGGAATGTTCTGTTCGAAGGCAAGCTGTGTCGCACGGGGATGCGCCAGATTGGTGGGAAGTATTGCGAGTAGGCGAGGGATAACGTAAGCTGTGTGGTTGGGCGCATGTAGTAACTGCTGTAAAAGTGTGTCAAGTGCTGGTGTTAATTGACATAAAAGTGCGTATGCTTCGTATTGTTGTGCCTGTTCGTGGTTGCGTGCAACTTGAGCCAGCGCACTCAGAATACGTAAATTCCATAAAGGGGTGGCGGTCTGACGCTCATATAAACAATGCCCAAGCGTAATAATGTCGTCGACGTGTGGTTTGCCCTTGTTCCAAAGGTGTTTATACACTTGAGATGGATCATCGATCATCGTAACACTAAACCGGGCTACTTCCAGACCTTCAGTAGGGGCAAGTTTTCGTATGAGATCAAAGCGTGTTTCTTGGACAAGTTGGGTGGCGGCAAGATACATGCGAAAAAGTGGATTGGTAAAGCGGAGTGTTCCGGTTGGTGTTGGAGTAACCAGTTCTGCCATAGCAACAGCAGGTATTTCATCATAAGCGGCAAGCAGTTGTAATTCAGCCAGTATATTCGTCGGTGATTCTTGCGTGGCTCGTGCTGCCAATAGAGAACGTAGTGTCTGTGCATAAAGATCAGCACGGTGTTTGGGGAAATCTGTCTGTGGAACAACCCAGGCCAGCAGCGCTATTTCGGTCAGACGTTCATTGAGCGTTGCTAGTGAGCCTCCTGGTTGTAGTGACTGTACGACGGTGTCATAGTGGTCTGGCAGCATGTATTGTAACCAGAGGTTGATTATTTCCGGTGTTGGTGCAGGGATCGCAAGTGAGGTAAATCCAGGCCATGTTGCCTCGGTCAGTGGGAGTACTACCATAATATCTGTTTGAGGCCAGTGTTGTGACGCCTGCACAAGAAGAGTACGCCACACCTCTTGTCGGCTGATCGGGAGTTCTTCCCATCCATCAATCAGCAATCCGCAGTCATGCAATGGCTCTGTGGGTAAACGTGCTGAGGTCATACGTGACAGGAGGGTTCCGCTTGATTTTGCATGAGACTCTTCGCGAAACTGTCTGATCCATTCAGTGAGCAGTATGTCTGGTGCTGTACAGCCATCATCAAATGTGGGAAGCGTAATACATAGTGGCAGAGGATATGAGCTACCAGATGTAGCCCACTGCCGCGCAAGTTGGTGCAGGACGAGACTACGCCCACTTCCTACTATGCCAGTCAGAACAACGCGATGGTGCTGCGCCATAATTTCATTAAGATTCCATGGATCGCCATCTGGCCCTATCAATTCGATAGGTATCTCAAGCAATGTCGGCAGCAGGCTCAGGAGTGGGTGGCTGATAATGTCGGTGGCTATTTTGCGGCGATGGGTTCGGAATTCATTGCGTTGGCGTAGACGTTGCACAGCATTCATAGCGACTACTATTTCTGTTCATAGTTGCAGTTGTTTTGTTATTTCTATGCTATCGCGTTGGTCTGCGTGGGGCAAGACATCTATGTTACAACGGCATTACATAGTTGCGGTGAAATGTAGGTTAGGAACTGCATTCTACAAAGTCTTAAATAACGAACAAGGCGCTGCTATCGTAAACAAGTGTGATGAAGAAGGCGATCGGAAGTAGGTGCTTTTATCCAAAGCCTGAGCGATATTGTGATTTTAGAGTATGTTAGTGGTACATTTTAAGAGCAAGGCGGCCCTGATATGCCGCCCGGTTTGTAGTTATAAAGAAATAATTTTTTCACGACCCTCACGTACATCACGTGTCGCGTTGCGTGTGTCTACAATGGCTTGTGAGTTGGCGACAATGTGTTGGTAGTCAAATCCGTCATGATTGGTGACGATAATCGCACAGTCGGCGCTTTGGAGCAAGTCATCTGAGAGAGGTGTGGTAACATAAGTCTGGCCGTCATGCGCTTGAAACTCGGCGACATGCGGATCGACAGAAGTGATTCTGGCACCATCTTCTTCCAACAATTCCATGATTTTGAACACAGGCGCTTCTCGGTAGTCGGCAACATTGGGTTTGTATGCAACGCCTAAGAGCAAAACGTGTGAGCCCCGCAGCGCCTTACTGTGCTGATTAAGTGCACGTATCGTGAGTTCTCGCACATGACGTGGCATCTGCACATTAATCTCACCAGCTAGTTCAGTAAAACGTGTATTAAAACCAAACTCGTGTGCTTTCCAGGTGAGGTAAAAGGGGTCAATGGGGATACAGTGCCCCCCCCAACCTGGTCCCGGCGCAAACTTCATAAAACCAAAAGGCTTGGTTGCCGCCGCGTCGATCACTTCCCA
Source organism: Chloroflexi bacterium AL-N1 (assembly GCA_013122435.1). Taxonomy (GTDB): domain Bacteria; phylum Chloroflexota; class Chloroflexia; order Chloroflexales; family Roseiflexaceae; genus AL-N1. The sequence goes on along the minus strand of WYDT01000031.1, from coordinate 40,638 downwards.
CACGCTAATTCCCATTCGGTCGCAGAGCAGGGCCAGTTCGTTTACGAGGGCAATATTGACATTGCGAAAGACATTCTCAAACAACTTGGTCAGTTCCGCAACACGTGGAGAGGAAACCGGCACAACCTGACTGGTGATATGGCTGTAGAAAGCACTTGCAATCTCGACACATGCTGGAGTAACGCCACCAACTACTTTCGGGACATTGTCCACTGTGTAGCCTTTGCTGCTGGTCTGTCCGGGGTCGATTCGTTCTGGGGAGAATGCTAAGAAAAAGTCTTCTCCCACTTTTAGCCCAGTTGCCTCGAGTCGCGGCAAAATAATCTCTTCGGTTGTTCCTGGCCATGTCGTGCTTTCAAGGACGATCAGCTGAGCCGTGCGGAGCGTTCGGGCAATATCGTCGGCAGCACGCTCGACATACGACATGTCAGGGTCGCGTGTTTTGTTGAGAGGAGTAGGAACACAGATAATGACAACATCACATGCGCGGAGTCGCCGCACATCGGTGGTGGCTTCAAAGTGTCCGCTTTCGCGCAGGTGCGCGATAACTTCCGATGGTACGTCATCGACATCGCTCTCGCCACGATTGATCGTTTCAACCTTACCCGGGCTGGTATCCAACCCGATGACCTGAAATCCACGTTTTCCGGCATGTGCGGCAAGTGGTAGCCCGACATATCCTAGCCCTACGACCCCGATGCGGGCGTTGCGCTGCTCAATTTTTGTTGCAAGTTCACTAAACATTGTCATACCTACCTCGTGTTGTAAGTCGTTATGTTGTTTGAAGTGCATGATGATACACTCGTTCAAAGCGTGCTGCAGTCGCATCCCAGGTGAGTTCTTCTTCGATACGTCGTCGTGCCGCAACGCCTAGTTGGTGCGCGAGAATCCGGTTATCAAGCAGTTGTGTGATGGCGTTGGCAAGTGCATCAGCATCGCGTTCTGGCACCAACAAACCGTGCACACCATCATCGATAACTTCGGGGATACCGGCGACACGTGAGGCTACGATGGGTCGACCCGAGCCCATGCCCTCGAGCAGGACGTTGGGCAATCCATCAACGTTACCATCCTGGTCGCGGATCGATGGAATGGTGTAGACATCGGCAGCGCTGATATAGCGTGCAGCTCGCTCGCGTTCGAGCTTACCAGGAAAATAGACGTGCGATGCGATACCTAGTTCGTGGGCTCGTTGTTCCAATGTTTCGCGCAGGTCGCCATAACCAGCAATGATGAGCACAGCTTGAGGATGGTGCTGGTGTATGTTGTGAAAGGCTTCCAACAAGTAGGTGAGCCCTTTTTTGTACACCAGACGTCCAATGGTCACAATCAATGGTGTGTCGGGTTCCAGCCCAAGTTCTGTGCGAACGAATGCGGCACTGCTCGGGTCGGGCCGAAATACCGTTGGGTCGACACCATAGGGGACGACATCAAAGTTGTGGATGCGTGCACCAAGCCGTAGGGCTCGCTCACGAAGATCGCTACTACAGGCGGTAATACCACCAGCAGCACGCAGCGCCGATGTTGCTGTCAGCGACAATGGTGCGTTGCGTTCGGCCAGAAAAACATCAGAACCATGTAGGCTAATCACTAGAGGTAAGTGATAGAGACGGGCGGCGATGGCTGCTGGAACCCCGTTCGGTAACACCCAGTGGGCATGCACGATATCGAAGGGTGTGGTGTCACCTGAGTTGTTCTGGCCGGTGTGTTGCTCTGCTTGATTGATCAGTTGCATCACCGTCAAGAGTGAAGCGCTTAACGCGAGGGGCGCTGTGACTAGCACATTTCTACGGAGCGTGACATCGGCGTGCAGCGATTCGGCGTAGCCCCAGATGTTGAGCGCCTCATTTGGGCTGTAGCGAAAAAAATGCAGGTACACCCCACGCTCAACAGCCTCACGACGGACATCCCGATGGAATGGCGCAACAACATGAACGGTATGCCCACGACGCACTAATCCGGCGGCGATCTCTTCGATGAATGGTGCGGTTGTTTCACCACGGTACTTTGGATACGATGAAGTGAGCATGCAGATTTTCACGGGCGTAGCTCCGCAACCCCGTCATAATCTGCGGGGAATCTATACACATATGTTGGGCCCAGTTGTCTACCTGCCTGTGTGTCGTAACTAGACGACTCATATACTTGTCGTAGAGTGTCGGTCTTGACTAATTGCTCATCAAGCATTTTTTGAACGCTTCTATATGGGCGTGTCTGCACCGTTGAAATAAGATATTTAGCATCATAGTAGCGTGCAATTTGCATAAGTGTATCCGGGTCTGTTGTATTTGGTATCATCACGGCTGGTCGTTCAGTGTGCCAGTTGAACTGCCAGGGAACACGGGTCATAATAACATCATCGGGATCGGTATTTTCCCTTATCCATTCGTATGCGTCAAGATCGGATGCTTTTATCCATGGCTCAGTCTGTACTTTCTCGGAAATAATAGGCCATGACGGTTGAATTACAAACACGATGGTGGTGATTGCTAGTGCCAGACCAACCGGGGTCCAGCGACCATCCCCGATCTCGGCGATACGATCATAGCCGCGCCACAAGGCGTATGCAGCAAACAATGCCAGCCAGGGCAGGACCATCACAAAGTAACGTTCTTCGTTGGAGTGCCAGTAGGTAATCAAGAAGATGGTATAGGGTGTGAAGGCCAACAACAACAGGATAATGAGACGTCGCCGTAAACGGATCGCCCCTAGCACACCCAGGAATGAGAGCCATGCACCTACGCTAAAGAGCAACCGCAAGTCTCCGTCTAGTCTTTCTGGGGTTTGTTGATCACGGTACCCGCTCATGATGTCAGTCATACCAAGTGGGAGATTACGCCATGGTGGGAGTATGTAATTACGTACTGCTTCAATCTGAACAATCAATTTATGTACTGTGCGATCAAACCCCCAACGTAAAATCCAGTTTGCTTCTGGGAGGCCACCGGTCTCACTCAGATCGGCATCGGTGGTGTAGACTTTATAAATATCTTCCCATGAAGCAGCATACTCAATCACCCAGGCATCATAGCTTTCGGTTGAGTAGAAGATACGGCCATCAAAGGTCGTGACATTGCGAACCAGATAGGGTGAGAATACCAGCAGCGCAGTGATTGTCCATGCTGCGATAGGTGCGATACGGCGCAGTCGGTTGGCAAATAAGGCACGTCGTTCGGTGGTCTGGAGTTGGCTTTGCCATGCCCAGATGAGCAACCATAGCCCAGTACCAAATGCGATGAGGACGCCGCTAGCGGGCTTCTGGAGCATCATCAGCCCCGTGAACAGACCTGAGACGACCACGATACCCCAACGCCCTCGCCAGATGTTGAGTCTCCGCTGAGTGGTTGTATCGATACGAGTCTCATCATCGACAGCCCAACGATAAACGAGATACATAGCTACTATTGAAAAAACAACAAATGCCAGATCAGTCGTCGCGTAGATGGCTAACTTAAAGAAGAGATGGCTCGTGAGCACAAAGACAGCAGTTGTGAGGCCGACACGACGATCCCACAGGCGGGTGCCAATGGCATACAGGAGTACTGCCAGAATTGTCATAAAAACCAGGTTGGGCAGGCGTGCTGCGAGGTCGGTTGGGCCAAGCCAGGCAAAAAATGGCGCAATCCAGACCGGCTGGAGCAATGGCCATGTTTCCTGTGGGCGTGTGACGCCATTATCGTTGAGGTAATAGAACTGGGTGACATAATCGACGACCCAACCGCGCCCCTCAACCAGGTTGCGTGCGACAACGGCGTTGTCAGCGTAATCAGCATGGCCTACATAGTTGAGTTGGGTGATAACGTACGCCTCATAGCCGATCCAGATGATGAGAAAGGTGCTCAGGATGGTGTACGCGCCCTGGCGAGATGCTGCCCAATCTACCAGTGTGTTGCAGAGCCATGGTAAGCCGCGCCGCCCCAACACCAGAAGCAAGATGAGCACCCCCGTCCCAAGCATGCCAAATAAGAGGGTGTCGGCAAAATTGGCGCGTAATGCTGGCATACCGGGAAGGCTGACGTTGGCGCTTGCCCGCGCGACAACGTAGGCCATCCACGCAGCGGCAGCGGTAATCAAGCCATAGTTGAGTGTATTCCCTTGTGCATAGCGATAGAGTATCTGGCGGATCAGAACGGCGATGGATTGCCACTTGGCTATGAGTAAGAGCAGGAGCAGTGCACCTGTGATCCATGGGAGCAGGATAATCGCCCACGAACGTGCCAGCACAATACCAGTTGCCATGAGACTCACGAGCACAACTGTGACCACAAATGCAAGGGTGTGTCGTCGTGTCAATGCTGCCATGGCAATATAGCTTAAGGCACTGTTGAGGATGAGTAAGCCCAGTGGGAACCATACGGGGAGTGATGGCCCGGTAATGGTTGAACTACTTACCCCAATGTATTCCACCCGAATAGCTTTCTCGCGTGGGTCCACATAGCGCTCAGAGTTGGTAAATGTGGCCGAGGAGCGGAGTATGATGGTCAGGTTATCCTGTGGTCGGGCGGATGCCGGTATTGTCGCGGCATAATCTTCCCACACAGCTTGAGGTTCAAACTGACCAATTGGGCTGCCGTTGACTTCTACTGTTATGGTGGGTTGCTGTATACAATCGGGGGTACTGGCCGAGTCGCATTGTGGGATGATGGCATCGTCTGGCCAGCCCTGTGCGCGAAGTTTCAATAGCAAGTCGCGATCGGTGCGAATACCCGGCAGATGGATAGACACGATCTCCCCTGCCCAGCGACTACGTCCACTTTGCGAGTCGCTAAGTTCATCGCCCATCCAACCGTCCGCATTGCTAAAGAACAGTCGGTCACCAAACCACCCCATAGCGATATCGGTGGTAGGGGGCGCCTGGAATGCCAATACCCCAACGAGACAGGCAAGCACGACAACGATGGCGAATCGGCGGTCAGATAGGAGTGTTCGTATCTGGTTGTGATTGCGACGTTGGTGCTGCCACGTTGTTGAACTTGTTTTCATCGTCTCTGTTTGCACGGCGCTATTATACCGCGAAATACGATCAAGAGGGTGATATGCAACTGAAACGTTCATGATACGCTTTGAGCATGAGTGAGCGACATGGTCATATTTTGAGCAAAAGGGCGCTACATCATGCTATAATCACCAACACTCTTTGATCAGTTTCGAAGAAATATCGGGAATTGTGCTCAGTGGAAGACAGTAATGGCCTTTCTGGATGGACATATAATACCAGACGGCTGCTACAGCTGCCCGCCAACGGTGTGTCGTTGCCGGTACTTGGGGGATTTCTATGCCCTTTGTTATAGCCATTAAGGGGCATATGCTATGGAGCAGTAAGAGACACATTTGAACACGATTAAGTGTCATGTTCCTTTGTATCTATGTTTAAGGAGCCACTGTGGAACGAGAATATGCCCGTGATACGGTAGCCTTGATCGCCTATTTGCACAGTCAACTACTTAAAATCGTTCCTTCTGTCAGTTATGAAGCACAATCTGATCAGATATTGTTACGATCTGTGCGGATGCCGATTGAGGTTAGTGCTGCACGTCGTATTATTCTATCGCATATTGAACAATTTGTACCATTGAACCCAGAACAAGAGGCTGTACATCTTTTCAATCTCTTGCATACGAATGTTATGTTCACAAGCTCTGGTATATATCCACCAGTTGAACCCTACACAGATATAATGGCGCATAATATAGCTGTGGCAGTACATCTCCGTCGTTTAGAGTCGCACAACACGAAGCCTTGATAGTTTGTCGCGGGATGTGGTGATTTCAGACCAAGTTGTTATAGAAGCGGAGGCGTTTGTATTGGGTCAACTCACATAGGTGAATAATACATAGGCAATCCCCAATAGGATTCCAATCGTCAACACAAAACGTAGTAATTTCGTCAGAATCTTCCATAACACAATCAGTACAATAATTCCGACTATGGGTAAAATCAGCCCTTCCATACAGTCCTCGTAATATTAGGTGGCATAAGGTTTTCAATCATATCGTTATATAAGAACGTTGTATCGTTCTGTTTCTTGCATAGAAATGCTCAATGTGATTGTACGCCCAGTAGGATTTTCAAGGTTTTGCAACCTTATGCGATCCATCATATTGGAGGCGAACAGGTAACTCTTACTCAGGGCGTTGTTGAAGTTGATGTTAAGGGGCCAAAAAAGGTTTCGCGGTCACCCATTTAGGATAACCACGAAAGAGGAGGGAAGGAGATCTATGCTACTTAATATAACGAAGCTGAGGGGCGAATTGGATGTCTGGTGGGTGAGCAATTCTGGGTAAACCTGCAAAAGGGCCAAAAAAGGTTTCGCGGTCACCCGTTTAGGATAACCACGAAAGAGGAGGGAAGGAGATCTATGCTACTTAATATAACGAAGCTGAGGGGCGAATTGGATGTCTGGTGGGTGAGCAATTCTGGGTAAACCTGCAAAAGGGCCAAAAAAGGTTTCGCGGTCACCCGTTTAGGATAACCACGAAAGAGGAGGGAAGGAGATCTATGCTACTTAATATAACGAAGCTGAGGGGCAAATTGGATGTCTGGTGGGTGAGCAATTCTGGGTAAACCTGCAAAAGGGCCAAAAAAGGTTTCGCGGTCACCCGTTTAGGATAACCACGAAAGAGGAGGGAAGGAGATCTATGCTACTTAATATAACGAAGCTGAGGGGCAAATTGGATGTCTGGTGGGTGAGCAATTTCAGGTATGTTTTACGGCGCACTGGTCTGGTCAATTGCGGCGAGTTCAATCTCAAAGAGTTTGGGCCACAATTTCCCAGTTACAAACAACCGATCATTCTCGGCATCATACGCAATTCCATTAAGTACATCGGTTGTTTGTGTATGATCTTCATCGGGTAGGAGGCTTGTCAGATCGATCCAACCACGAACCTGACCGGTCTGTGGATCGATGCGAACTATCTGATCTGTCTGCCAAATGTTGGCATAAATTTCTCCCCCGATATATTCCAATTCATTAATTCTATCAATAGCGGTACCACTATCGGAAACTGTAATACGACCAATTTCAGCTAGTGTATGAGGGTCCCAGAAATACAGTGTTGATGTGCCATCACTCACAATTAGTCGTTTTCCGTCGTGTGTAATGCCCCATCCTTCTGTAGGATACTCAAAGGTGCATATCAGCTCAAAACTGTCTTTGTTATACACGAAACCTGTGTTCTCTTGCCAGGTGAGTTGAACGATGCGGTCTCCATAAATAGTGATTCCTTCGCCAAAGTATTCCTCGTCGAGATTATGTTGCTGTGAGACTTCGCCAGTTGTGAGATCGACTCGCCGTAGTGAGGACTCGCCGTACAAGCCTGTACCTTCGTAGAGCGTTCCCTGCTCATAGATGAGCCCTTGGGTGAAGGCACCTGGGTCATGGGGATATGTATTGAGCACGTTGTACGTATAGTGTGTTGTACTTTGGGGTTGAGTATTGGTTTGTTGAATTACAAGTGGTAAGGATACCCGGTGTGAACTGGCTGAACATGGCGCTGTTGCAGAACGTACCGCGAAAGTCGTGATCAAGATTGTTCCTATTAAAAGGATACTGCCCAATATATAGAATGGAAGACGTTGTTTCATATGAGTGAGTCTTAATGCTTCATTATCTTTTCGGGATTACGAGGTTAACTTTGACCGACGCGTCTGGTATAATATGCTATTATTGTAACATAACAACCAACTGATATTTTGTATTTAAAAGCTTTCAGAGCGGAAAAATTGGTACTGTGGTACTATAGGGCTTACTTGTGATCTGTATGGTGATAGCAATACGCTAGTAACGCTGTACATATCTTGTTTTATCTGATATTATCCATACAGGTTATATGTAGTAGAGGAAGTTGTTTATCCGACGCCACGGGGCGAGAAGAACGTTCACTGCAAATGTAGTGTCACAACGCATCGTTACTGTCCCCTTCGGTAGTTTGGTCTGAACAGTAAGACCTTGAAAGGAGTGTAATACATACATCATGCTGAGAAAGAGTGCGAAAATGTTTGCGAGATCCTGTCTGAAGCAAAGGTAATCATTTAGATAGTTTGGAGTACAGCAATATTATGTCTTCTATCAATGTTCGGTTTCACCCAAACGCTGAAGGACTGATAAAAGTTCTTGGCCCCCTCGAAACAGAAATTATGCAGAATCTCTGGGAGAATTCTAAAGGGACCGTTCGTAGTGTTCATCGTGTCTTGTCTGAGCGACGCTCACTGGCATATACCACTGTATTGACGTGTATGCAACGCTTGACTAAGAAGGGATTGTTAATCCAAACACCTTCGGAGACAGGGCCAGCCTATATTTACACACCTGCCATTTCAATGCCAGACTTTCATAAGTTGGTCGTCCAACAGGTGCTAACCAGTTTGCTGGAAGATTATGGAGAGCTGGTTATTACATACATTGTGGAATACCTTGGACGTCACGATCCAAGTGGTCTCTCACGCTTACATGAGTTGTTGCATCAACAGGAAGAACCCAAGTATGCAACTACCCAAGACTAAGATGGTTTAGTCAGTGCGTGCTAGCGTATGACTCGTACAATGAGACATGTCCCAGGATGCAGATGTTCACAGATCTTCTCGAATATTGACTATCAATACTGGTATGTATTGTATCAGTTGTACAAACAGACTTGTTGGAACAGTGTTGTATCTTCTGTTCAATTCATCGATCGCTGAGATTAGCTCTGCACAACGTGATTTCCTCTCAGATATGCCAGTAATACACTCTCTACGTCCTGAGTAAAAAGGCTCAACTGTTTCCATTGTTTGGTTGGCTACCCGCCAGTTGAGCCACCTGTCTTTTTGACCGCTGGGAGTTTTAGTATTTGTATATATCAGATGACAGTACCAAGTATCAATAGGGATATGTCTCGTTCTCCCCCTTGAAGATAGCGTATATATGCCTGCTGCGGATTAAGCAAGATCCGGTTATACTATGTGGAGTTGGATATCCAAGATATTGCTTATATATAGGGAGACGACCAATGAAGTTCGATGCTATCCTTGCCGTAGATACGCAGCATCTGCAAGATTTGCCGCGCATAGCGCAGTCTGCCGAGTCCATTGGGTTTGCTGGTTTGTGGACACCCGAAACACAGCATAATGGGTTTCTACCACTCATATTGGCTGCAGAGCATACGCAGCATATTGAGTTGGGAACTGCGGTTGCGATTGCGTTTGCGCGTAGTCCCATGGTGACCGCACAGATGGCATGGGATCTGCAGGCATTATCACATGGACGCTTTGTGCTAGGCTTGGGAACACAAGTACGTTCGCATATTGAGCGTCGTTTTGGCATGCCATGGGGAGGGCAGCCGGTAGCACGGTTGCGTGAGTACATCGAAGCAGTACGTGCGATCTGGCATGCCTGGCAAACCCGTGAGCGACTCGATTTTCGTGGCCAGTTCTATAATCATACGTTGATGACACCCTTCTTCGACCCAGGCCCCATTGAACATCCCCATATTCCGGTCTACATCGCAGGTGTCAATGAAGGATTAGCAAGATTGGCGGGGGAATTGTGTGATGGTTTTCATGTGCATCCGTTTCATAGTGTGAAATATATACATGAATTTATCAAACCACAAGTAGCTGATGGAGCACAGCGGACAGGCCGCGCCATGTCTGATGTGGTGTTGGTCGCCAGTGTGTTCATCATTACTGGTCCTGATCAAGTGACCATGGCGAAAATGCGTGAAGCCGCACGTGAACAAATTGCATTTTATGCCTCGACGCCGACCTATCGGGTCGTCTTGGTCTGTCATGGATGGGAAGCCGTCGGTGAGCAGTTGTCCAAACTGGCGTCTATGAAGCGCTGGAACGAGATGGGGCAACTTATTACTGATGATATGCTTGATGTATTTACGGTTCAAGCACCCCTCGATCAGATCGGGCATGCATTGTGTGCGCGATACAAAGGTGTTTTAGATCGTATTGCTTACTATCTGCCCTATACACCAGGTGAAATGGATGATGTATGGCGCTCAACCGTTACTGCTGTACACAGCTCTTGAGTTATAGGTCGTTCATTCGTTTATAGGCTCACGGAATACCTGCACAATATGAAATCTCCTTTGTTCATTTGTGAAGCAACTGGAGATGACATCCATCAGATATACAATGTATCGGATGCGACCGGACTTTCAGCGCACGCGCTATTGGTTGGCGGAAAATGTACAACATCGGGTGGTGGAAACGATTGGCCTGGAGTGAGGTGCAGATGCAGTCCTTTTGCGAAGGACAAGTGTTCTGCCGTTATGGCGGGGGTAGGGAATTGGTGCAGCCCTGACTCAACACGCACTTCATTCAGCAGCCAGTGCTGGTTATACTCGGGTGTATTTGTTTAGCACAGGTGTGGGAACCTATTGGACTAGATGGGGGTTTATCAAGTACCTGTATTGGAGGTTGTAACAGCACTCCCCGCTGTGTCACAGGTGTGCCAGTATGAAGAACTTGGATGGTTGTCAACGGAAGTCGCTTGGCGGTGTAATTTTAGTACATATCTGATCTTCCGAAATGATTAGGTTACTTAATCCCCTCTTTTTTGCAAGCCTTACAGCCTTGTGCTAGAATGCGAAGGCTTTTTCACTATAGCGATAGTTTCCAACTGTAGTATGAGTAAGTCCAGGTATCTCTGGTCTGTTTCAGAGATAGACTGAGCAGTCTTGGTGCCCTGCACTACTATCAGTTGTGCTAAGAAGCTTGCTGTATGAGACTTCATGGAGCCTATCTATAAAGAGAAAGGGGTACATTGCGAATAATAACAAAGGTGTTGTAAATATCGCTGTTTCTTACAATGAAGTTACGATATATTTATTCCAGTGCTGATATGTTCGATTACGATATAGTTAGCAGGTACAAAAGTGCTTCTTCGACATACGTATCAGTATTAACTGTCGTATCTGGCTGTTCTGTCTCTTTACGGTCATCATTTCATGCAGTAGGACAAAGGTAACAAACAGTATGGAAGCAATAGTATTGTCGGTCCCTTTTACTGGAGTCGTTGCGTTACTGGTTGCTTGGATAACGACGATTTCTATTAATCGTAGTGATGCAGGTAATGCCCGTATGCAGCAGATTGCTGGTGCTATTCAGCAGGGGGCAATGGCATTTTTGACACGTGAGTATCGGGTGCTGGTCTTTTTTGTCTTTGGTGTTGCCGCTATCATTGCCATTGTTGGTTTTACAACAACAGCGATGCAGCCATTGACGGCAGTGGCATTTTTGTTCGGCGCTGCTGCATCGGTGTTAGCGGGCTTTATCGGTATGCGGGTTGCGACAAAGGCAAATGTCCGTACCGCTCAGGCCGCACAAAGCGGTCTGTCAAAGGCGCTCCAAGTAGCCTTCTCTGGCGGCGCAGTAATGGGATTATCCGTAGTTGGCTTAGGACTGCTTGGCGTGAGCACCCTATATATTATTTTTGGTGATGAAGGGGTTCAAAACGGAATTATTAACGGTTTTGCCCTGGGTGCTTCATCAATTGCGTTATTTGCGCGTGTTGGCGGTGGTATTTATACCAAAGCTGCTGATGTTGGCGCTGATCTGGTAGGGAAAGTGGAAGCGGGTATTCCAGAAGACGATCCGCGTAATCCTGCGGTGATTGCCGATAATGTCGGGGATAATGTTGGTGATGTCGCGGGTATGGGTGCCGACTTGTTCGAAAGTTTCGTTGGTTCCATTATTGCGACAATGGCCCTGGCCATTCTTCTGCCTAACGTACCCTCCGAATTAGTCTTATTACCATTGATTATTGCTAGTGCTGGGACGCTTGCGTGTGTTGTAAGTGTGTTACTTGTGCGTACTCTAGGAGGCAATAATCCGGCACGTGCTATGCGGGTAGCAACATTCCTGGCAGGTGGTATTACCCTGGTATTCGTCGCAATCCTCTCGCTGGTAGTGTATGATACCTGGATTTATCTTGGTGCAACAGTCGCGGGTTTGATTGCGGGTATTGCCATTGGCTTAGTTACTGAATACTACACATCATTTGATTATAAACCGGTAAAGTCCATTGCTGAACAATCGGTGACAGGACCAGCTACGACTATTATTTCGGGGTTAGCGGTTGGGATGCGTTCCACCGCGATGCCAATCCTCATTATTGGAGCCGCGACGCTGACGGCTTACTATATTGGTGAGCTAAATGGTCAGGGTCTTTTTGCAATTGCCCTGGCCGCCGTTGGGATGTTGAGTATTACCGGCATGACCGTTGCGGTTGATGCTTATGGTCCTATCGCCGATAATGCTGGTGGTATTGCTGAAATGGCACATCTGGATCCGGGAGTGCGTAAAATTACTGATGCACTGGATTCGGTGGGTAACACCACTGCGGCAATTGGCAAAGGTTTTGCCATTGGTTCTGCTGCCCTAACGGCATTAGCGCTCTTTGCAGCCTTCACAACAGCGGTAAATCTCACCAGTGTGAGTCTGACCGATCCGAACTTGATTGTGGGCTTGTTTATCGGTGGTATGTTACCCTTCTTCTTTTCTGCGATGACCATGGAAGCGGTTGGTCGTGCGGCAAATCAGATGATTGAAGAAGTCCGTCGCCAGTTTCGTGACATTCCGGGATTGATGGAAGGCACGGCAGAACCAGATTACGCTCGTTGTGTAAGTATTTCGACGGCTGCGGCTTTACGTGAGATGGTTATACCTGGTTTAATGGCTATCCTGGCACCATTACTCGTTGGGTTTCTCCTTGGCACCGTGGCTCTTGGCGGTCTGTTAGCGGGCTCATTAACCACAGGTGTTTTGATGGCTATCTTTATGGCAAATGCTGGTGGTGCATGGGATAATGCGAAGAAATACGTCGAGTCAGGTCAGCATGGTGGCAAGGGTTCCGATGTTCATAAGGCTACAGTCGTCGGCGATACGGTTGGTGATCCTTTTAAGGATACTTCGGGGCCGTCTCTCAATATTTTGATTAAACTTATGAGTATTGTAGCTTTGGTATTTGCACCATTGTTTGCACAGTTGTAGATTTTGTTACGTGTTTGATATGTTGCGGCTTTTACAAGGAGTATTTGAATGCAGGCGTTAAGTCAGACGCAATCTATCGTGGTATATTCAGCTATTGGCACAGCAATCCTGGGGATTCTGTCGGCTATCCTCCTGCGTTCCCAAGTTGTTGCTCAGGATACTGGTACCGCTCGCATGCAAGAGTTATGGACACATATCAAGACTGGTACCAACGAGTACCTCAGTAGCCAACTACGCATGCTCCTGTTACTGGCTATCATCGGTGCCCTCCTGTTGGCCGTGAGTGTCCTCGTGATACCGCCGACAGCAGCGGCTGTTGAGCGTTTTGGTGAACAGAGTGCGCGTACATGGGTGGCTGGTGGGCGTGCAGTGACTGGTATCTTGGGGGCTTTGGTAGCTTATCTAGCGGCTTTTCTCGGAACACGTCTGGCATCTGAAAGTACAGTACGTGTTGCGGCTGCCGCACGCAAGGGCTATTTTGCTGCATTACGGGTGGCTTATCGCTCTGCTATCGTAACAGGTATACTTGGTGTTAGTTTGGGATTGCTAAGTGTTGCCATCTGCTTGCTGATATTTGGGGTGGCTGCGCCCGATGTGTTGATTGGGTTTGCGTTGGGTGGCTCACTCGCCGTACTGCTGTTACGTGTTGGTGGTGGGGTGTTTACTGAGACAACGCGTCTTGGTACGGAGCAAGATCTGCCTGCTGGTGAGGACGATCCACAAGAACTAGCTACACTGTCACGTGCCATTGGTGAACAGGCAGGCCATACTTCAGGCACCGGCAGTGATGTCTTTGAAAGTGTCGAAATTGCGACAGTTGCGGCGCTGATTCTCGGGGTTGGGTTAGGTTTGGTTGCAGCAGATGGTAGTAGTTTTGATCCACGATATGTGCTCTTTCCTCTCATTATTCGGGGCATGGGCATACTGGCATCGCTGATTGGCAATATGGCGGTACGCACCGATGAGCGCCGTCGCAATGCTCTGGCTGCAATGAGCCGTGGTCTGTATGTTGCAGCTTTCCTTGAACTTGTTGGCTTAGCAGTGGCTTCCTTCTTTCTTATGGGCAACCCTACAACCAATGTTGTCGATTGGCGCCCATTTCTCGCTGTCTTAACTGGCGTCATTCTCGCACTATTGCTAGGGAGAATAACTGAATTCTTTATCGCCACACAATATAGTCCTGTGAAACAACTCAGTCGCTCGTCTCGATCTGGCCCTGCTGCGAACGTCCTGTCGGGCATATCGTTAAGCTTTGAGTCAAGCGTATGGTCTGTTATTGTGAGCGGCATGGCTGTTCTCAGTGCTGTTTTTATCTATAGCAATGAACCAATAGCTACTCAGGCTATCGCGGTGTTCTATGGAGTGGCCCTGGCAGGCATTGGCATGTTGACCCTCTCTGGCAACATTACCTCAATGGGTGTGGTTGGTGCAGTCTGTCAAAGTGCAAGCACAATTGGCTTACTCTCAGGTATTGATAAGAATGCCCGTAATGTGATGGATGATCTGCGTGCTACTGGTGCAACCACGACAGCGACCACGAAAGGTATCCTGACGAGCGCATCACTCGTATCAGTCATTGCACTATTGGGTGCATTGCTTCATACTGCCGGGTTACTACAAATGCCGTCTGAGCAGGCAACATTTATCAACCTGGGAGCACCACTCACACTACTTGCAGTATTAGTTGGTAGTGTGATGTCTTTCTTGTGTGCGTCCTTTGTGCTGCGCGCCATTACACGTGCATCTGTGACTGTATCAAAAGAAACTCAACGCCAAATGCAGGCCACCAGTACCTCTGAGACCGATACGGCGATTGATTACGCACATATCATCAAGGTCTCAACGCAAGCGGCCCAGCGTGAGTTGTTGGGGTTGGCCATGGTTGTAGTCGTATTGCCAATTCTCCTGGGTTTTTGGCTGGGAGTTGCAGCACTAAGTGGTTTTATTCTGGGTGTACTTCTTTCTACTTTTTCCATGGCATTCTTTCAAAATAATGCCGGAAGCGCATGGCAAAATACCCAACGTTATATTGAAGACGGCAATGTGGGTGGGAAATACTCCGATGCGCATACTGCTTCGGTGGTAGGAGCATCGATTGGCGATGTCCTTAAGAATGCCGCTGGTTCGGCGGTAGGCGTAGTCGTCAAAATGATGACTCTGATTGCGCTGCTGATTACGCCCATTGTGCTTGTGATACATGCTGCAGGTGGCTGGTCACCTGTCGTTATCGGTGTGATAGCTGTGTGTAATGTGCTGCTTGTTACTGCGATTGTGCTTGGAAGGCGTGATGGTGCAGCAGCAACTGAGTCACGGACGCGCACAGGCACGGCACGACGCGTGTAAGAACGTAAACCGTAAGTTGATGTAATCCGAGAGGGCTTCAAGTGAGGCCCTCTCATCTGTTTTATGGGTACAGCGGAAAAGTTGGGACGGGTGTTATCGTTGGTTCGCTGGTTGGTTGTGGTTTGCGGCGTCGTGGTTTACTGGTAGGTTCGGGCGTAGGGGTAAACGTTGGTGTGGTAGTTGGTTGTGGTGTGGCTGTTGGGGAAACATAGCTACGTACCTCGTCGCCGAGTCGACCGATCAGTACATCGTAGGGTGGTTCGTTTTCGGGATGTAGCTCGAAACGAGTTCGCTCAAACCACTGGACCGTGTATGTTCTGCCATCTTCCAATGTCTCAACGCGGGCCTCGCTCAATGGCAAACCAAAGATACGGAGGCTGGTTAAGTCATTCGATGCGCCACCATTTGGATCAATGCTATGCTCCCACGTTTCGAGAAAAGTGCCGCATACGTTGTAGCCTGTCTCAGCAAAAAAGCGACAATCATTATCTGGAGTGTTACTCGCAGATTCTTGCCATGAACGCCCCTGTTGGGCGAGTCGTTCTTCACCCAACCGCCCAATTAATACACGATATGAAGGTGGGTTGTCTGGGTGCACTTCCAATCGCACACGTTCAAACCACTGTACATGGAGTCTTTGTCCTTCGACCCGTGCCTCTTCTTGTGGTGCGAGTGGGAAGCCAAAGGTGTACAGACCGTTGTACTGTTCCCAAAACGTTCTGATTGGGCCTTCAATACAGACATCTGTTTCGGCAAAACAACGCTGATTACTCTGTAGTGACCTGTGGGCCTGTGCGTTGGTGATCCAGAGCACACCAACACCTGCCATAATAAGGATGATTGGCATCAAGAGTCGTTGCATAAGATGTTCATTCCCAATAATCTATACTTCACGAATGCTACGGTCGCTCAGAATCGATGAGTTGGCTCCCAGTAGCCTGTGTTTCAATCGCACAACCACGCCAGTTTGTAATGACATTGTTTAGTGACTCTTCGGAGAAAAGCGTACATAGCCGCTCGGTGATGAGCGCAAGAATTTCCTCCTGATCAGCTAGCCACACATGGGTTGTTCCATCATCACTACCTGTGACAAGATTGTAACCATTATGACGCCATCCTACTTCGAGCACTCCGCCAGTATGGTTATCAAGTGTTCGAACAAGCGTACCGCTGTATGTACTCCATATGTGGGCTGTACCGTCACTGCTGCCTGTGACAATCTGGTGCCCGGTGGGATGCCATGCAACGGAGGCGATATTGCCCGTATGTCCAGCCACTCGCTGAAGTTCTGTTCCCGTTGAAACATCCCAGATCGCTGCCGTACGATCATCACTCCCGGTCAAAAGCAATGTACTATCTGGACTCCAGGAGATTGAGCGCACGACACCCTGATGTCCCTGCCATGTCTGCAGTATCTTGCCGGTTGCGACTTCCCAGATCTGTAGGGTGCCATCCATCAGCCCAACAGCAATAGCGCTTTCATCAGTTTGCCACGCCAGACTTTTTACCTCTTGTGCAATCCTGGGAAATTCACGGAGGAGCGTGCCATCTGTAAGATTGTGTACATAGCTTGTCCCATCATCATATCCAACCACGAGGAGATTTTCACCGGGACTGGTATACATCCAATGTACCTGCTGTTGTGAGCTATCGAGAGATTGAATCAGTTTTCCGGTTAACGCATTCCAGACTTGAATTGCCCCATCATCAGTAGCAATCAAAATCGTTTGGCTATTAGCAGACCAGTTTACCCAGCGTACTGGGCCATCACCATAATCAATCTGTTGTGTGACCTTGCCAATAGTAGTATCCCAGATTTGCATGATGTCATCCTGATCCCATCGTGCCACATATTGTGTATCAGGACTCCAGGTTGCCAGGTTTCGTGGTGCAGTATCGCCCTGTAGGTGATGTGTTGAGACCTTATTGCTGGTTTCCCATATGCGTGCACGTGAGTCGTCACTGCCAGTGATAACCTGTTGACCATCGGGAGACCACCCGACGGACCATACAGTTCCGGTGTGTCCATACAATGTATGTGCAGTTGATCCGTTTGAGACATTCCATATGCGTGCCGTGCCATCAAAACTGCCACTCACGATATGTTGACCATCAGGACTCCATGCGACTGACCAGATCCAACCAACATGCCCTGTGAGTGTTTGAATGAGATCACCAGTCGTGATATCCCAAACCCGCACGGCTCCATCGGTACTGCCAGAGACAAGTTGTTGACCGTCAGGGCTCCACGCGACCGACCATACCCCGCCAGGATGATCTGTAATGGTCTGCTGTATTGTGCCGTCCTGAGCATCCCAAACACGAATACTGCCATCATCACCACTGGTAGTAATCGAGCGACCGTCGGGACTCCACGCTACAGATCGAATCGCCTCGGTGTGACCGCGCAGTGTGCGTATGGTGGTACCCGACGTAGCATCCCAGATCCGTGCTGTTGCATCATAACTTCCTGTCACGACAAACTGCCCATCCGGGTGCCATGCAGCGGCGCTTACCCATCCATCGTGTCCTTGCAATATGTGGATGGTTTGTTTGGTTGATACATGCCAGATGCGTGCCGTTTGATCGGCGCTTCCCGTGATGACGGATTCGCTATTGGGTCCCCACGCGATGGCTCGAATGGGTTGGGTATGGCCCTCAAAGGTGCCAACCTGCTCACCACTGGTTGGGTCCCACACACGAACGGTTGTATCATCGCTGCCGGTGAGTACCCAACGTCCATTGGGACTCCAGGCCGTTGCTCGGATAGGTGCAGTATGTCCCTCAAGTGATGCGCGGAGCAAGGTGTTTTCAAAGGTCTGATGGAAGGCTCGTGTGACAAAAGGGGATGGGTTTGGTGATTCATTGGTGTATGCAGCAAATGCCAGTAATAATGCCTGTTCTGGTTGTCGTTCTAACTCAAAGAGTGCTTCTCCAGCATAGGCAGCAGCTTGTGATGATTGGGCCGCCACTTCGGCCTGGGAGCGTTGCTGCTGGGCTTCCTGGCGGCTCATCAGTGCAAGAATACCAAACACAAGTGCCAAGACTCCGGCGATACCAACAATCGTCAGGAGCCAGCGTAACCGTGTTGTATAACGTTGCCCGACAGCACGTTCTGCAAGGAGCCGTTCTCGCTCACGTTGGGCAGCAATCTCTCTGGCTGTGTGTTCATCGACGTGTTGTCGGCTGATTTGGAGAAAGTGCATGTCCCGTTCAGTAAGCTGTGGTGCTGTACGCGCTACCCATGCCTCAGCACGCTCGAGTCGTACGCCCATCCACAACAGATCCTGGTTTTTGTCGTTGGCCAGCCATTCTTTCGCTGCTTGCTCAAGTTGCAGATGGAGTCGGAGATCATCACGTGACTGAGTAATCCAATCATTGAGTGCTGGCCAGGCACGGATAAGCGCCTCATGTGAGACTTCAATTGTGTCGGTGTCATGCAACATATCATATCCAGCTGTAAGTAGGCGTGCATCAATGAGTGGTGTAAGTAATTTTATGATTTCATCAGTACTATGCGTGGCTGGAACCAGATCCTCGATGGACACCCGTTGACGAGTGTCGATCACATTTTCACCGGGTTGCACTAATCGTATCAGAATCTGCTGCACCATAGCTTGTTCTTCGGCGTTATAGGTAGAGTGGATGATATCGTCGGCACGCATCGCCAGCGCTCCCTCCACGCCACCCAGCACATGATACGTGGCCCATGTCATCGTCCCATTTGGTTGGCGAGCATTCCACAACTCAAGAAGTGTGTAACCAAGTAATGGCAATGCCCCAGGCTGTTCAACGACCTGCTTGATGAGTTCATCGGTAAGACCAGCTTCAAAGCGACCACCGACGATCTGTGCTGGATGTTCAATAGCTTGCCGTAGCTCTTCCGGTTGCATAGGACTGACAATGACATCGTGCTCTCCAATCCATTGTGCGAGTTCGCTATACTCAGCAGCGCGGTGAAGAAAATCTGCACGCATGGTGATGATGATAAACACTGGATGATCTGGTGCAGCCGCTGCAGTAAGGAGTTGTTGTATAAAGGGGAGATGTTGTTGTACAAGGTTTTGTGAAGTGTGGGGGTCAGCTGGTGCCTGTGTCCACAACTCCTCAAACTGATCAATCACAAGCACTAATCGTGAGGACGTATCTAACAGGTCGGCAGCGAGTAACAAGGCACGCTCATTTTCGGCAAGCTGATGGCTTAGTTCCAACGCTTCAGGCAAATTGTGTTCATGGATCTGTGTTAAGGCGACAGCAAGCGTATCAAGTGGGCGTGCACCTGGCTTTATGGTGACATAATGCCAGGTTTCGCTGCCTGTTACCGCCCCCTGGCGCAATCGAGGCAACACGCCAGCCAGAACAAGGCTACTTTTGCCACTCCCAGAAGGGCCAAGGACGACCAGAAAGTTGCTTTGCGCTACCTTATTGATCAGCTGTTCAACCAGCTGTGTCCTCCCAAAGAACACATCCGCATCCTCTTCCTGAAAAGTATCTAATCCGACATATGGGGCGCGTGTAGGGGTATTGGTCTGACCATTAGTTGATGCTAACGTTGAACCATTTTTTGTTGCAGATGTAGAAATAGGCGATCGGGCACGCTGGATAAACGATGAGCGTTCGTCCATGGGTATGGCAAGTTGATTGGCAAGACGTTCGGCAATTTGTCGCGATGGTCGAATACGTCCTGCCTCGATCTTACGAATGGTTTCGGGCGAGCAACCAACGCGCTCGCCCAGTGCCACCTGGGTCAAATCAAGGGACTTGCGTAATTGTTTGATTTGAAGCCCAAAACGGGTCTCTTTCTCCATGTTTTTACCGCTTTTTGTCCCGCTTTTTATACCGCTTATTGTACCCTAAAGTGCTTGTTTCTGCATCAGAATTGTTGTCTAATAATGCTGTTCTTTCTCATAGGCACGTAGGAAAGGAGAATGATATGCGAAATCGTGTGTGTGTACGATGGATTAGTGTGTGTACGATGATTATAGGCATGCTGCTCATTAACACCACAGTTACTGCCAATACTTCTACTTCACAGGAGTTTGCAGGTACAGCGGGGCTCCTAAAGGATATTGACGAGAGTACCTTTGCATCACTTCCAGGTAATATCACCCCAACGGAGCAAGGATTCTATTTCACGGCGATTGATTCTGTTGGTGGTTTGTGGTTTAGTGATGGCACAACTAATGGGACACGTCTAGTTCGCAAACTTGCTGTTGGCCCTGATGGTGGTAGTGGCCCATCTGGTCTGACCACAGTTGGTGAGCAACTCTTTTTCTCCTTCGGTGATGGTCGTCATGGGTCAGAATTATGGACCAGTGATGGGACCGAAGCAGGAACGTTTATGGTGGCTGATCTCTTCCCCGGTCAGCGTGGCTCAGATCCTAACAATCTGACTGACTTTAATGATACATTGTTCTTTTTGGCCCTTTCAGAAAACAACATGCTAAGTCTTTGGAAGAGCGATGGGTCGCCAGGAGGGGTAACACTTGTCAAAGAATTAGTGCCAGATAATCCTGGTACGCTTGACATGATTGCAGTACAAGATACGTTGTACATCATCGTTCCCATTGCTGGTGGGGCAGAACTCTGGCGCAGTGATGGAACACCAACTGGCACCATGATGCTCAAACGGTTTGAAATAGACACATCAACTACTGGAGTAACTACTCCGGATGATGTGCAACCGATGATCCCTTCGATTCCTCCAGATATTGAGAGAATATTGGTCGGCGAGTTAACCGATGTGAATGGTACCTTGTTTTTCCGTGGCTATGATGGCGCACATGGATATGAACTCTGGCGCAGTGATGGTACACAAGAAGGTACCCAGATGGTCATTGACGCGACACCTGGTGTCATCAGTAATTTCCCCAGAGAGCTGACCGTTATGGGAAATGCGTTTTTTTATGTAGGGGTCAATTATGCAACAGAACGTGGTATCTGGTCCAGTGATGGGACCGAAGCAGGCACTCGCGAAATTAGAAGTTTTCCTCGACCAGAAGAGCCACCATCGTTTTTGACCGTTGTTGACAATACGCTCTTTTTTTCCGCAAGTGATGATGAAACGGGTACCAACAGAGAGTTATGGAAAAGTGATGGGACCACTGAAGGAACGCAGATGGTGAAGGATATTTGGCCTGGAGCAGAGAGTTCAGGAGCTAGAGAACTTGTGAATGTCGAGGGAGTGGTCTTTTTTAGTGCCAATGATGGTCAACATGGAACGGAGCTATGGAAGAGTGATGGTACCGAAGCGGGTACAACTATTGTTAAGGATATTTTTCCAACGAGTGACTCCACCCCCATGTGGTTAACCAATGTCAATGGTACGTTGTTTTTCGCTGCTAAGGACCGATCTTTTAATGTGTTTCAGGATGGGGATGTTGAACTCTGGCGGAGTGATGGGACTGAGGCAGGTACACAGCGTGTTAAAGATATTAATACCTCGCCAAAGGGGTCTGAGCCTGATCATTTCGTTCAGGTCGGAGATAGAGCGTTCTTTATAGCTAATGATGAATTGCTGGGCTTGGAACTCTGGCAAACAGATGGCACGACTGAAGGAACGCAGATGGTGAAGGATATTGCCCCTGGTATTGAAGACGGAATGTCGCGTTTTAGTGATATAGTTGCGTTTGATGGAAAGCTGTTCTTTTCCGGTGATACACAGAGTGCTACATTGTGGCGCAGTGATGGAACGGAAGCAGGCACCGAGTTAGTTCTTGGAGACGAGGTGTTGGGGAGTTCCTTATGGAATATGCTAGTGATGAATGATACCCTCTACTTCACCACGCATACCTTCGATAACCGTAGTGTGTTGTGGGCGAGTGACGGGACGGCAAATGGTACAGTAGCGGTAAAACAATTTAATGCTATCGGACGGGTCATTCAGGTGAATGGTAGCTTATGGTTCTCCGCCAATGATGGTCAGCGTGGGACGGAGTTGTGGCGGAGTGATGGGACTGAGCAAGGGACGGTGCTCGTCAAGGATATATGGCCCGGACCTTCTGGCGAGATAGGTTGGTTGGTTGAGCTGAATGACGGTGTGCTGTTTACCGCCAATGATGGTCAGCGTGGGACGGAGTTGTGGCGGAGTGATGGGACCGAGCAAGGGACGGTGCTCGTCAAGGATATTAAACTAGGATCAGAATCTACCTATCTCTACAATTTGACTTCGACAGACGGACGAGTTTTCTTGATTGTTGATGATGGTGTGCATGGTGAGGAGGTTTGGGTGACGGATGGAACGGAGGCAGGCACACGGTTACTCAAAGATATCAAAAATGGCAGCAATTCAAGCGAACCACGTGATCTGACGGCAGTTGGTCGCAACCTGTTCTTCTCTGCCGACGATGGCAAAGTAGGTCGTGAGTTATGGACCAGTGATGGGACGGAGCAAGGTACGGTACTCGTCAGCGACATCCGCAGTGGTCCCGACGGTTCCGACCCGCGCTCGTTGACTAATATTGATGGCCTTTTGTTCTTCTCTGCACTAAATGATGAACAGGTGCTCTGGCGTAGTGATGGTACCCGCGACGGCACACAACTGGTATGGCAGGAGGCACCTGGCCAGTCACCTGCATACATCAACAAACCAAGTGAGATGTTTTTGTTTAATGACTCTATACTTCTGAGTGCATATGATGAACAGGCAGGTCAGGAATTGTGGTCCATACGGGCCTATGAGGGTGTGGCACATATGTTGTATACCTCACCCTTCTTGGGTGTATCACCAGCCAGTGAAGTAAATATCCCTGTCCACTATGTGAATATGGGCCGTACAGTCGCCACCGATGTGCAACTTACTGCCACAATAGACGAAGCATTAACCTATGTCTCGGATACTAGCGATCATACTCCTGCTGTCAGTGAGAGTCATCTGTTTTGGGAATTGCCAGATCTGTCCTATTTGGAACGCCACGCTTGGACGATTCGTCTGCAAGTCCCAGAGGCACCCTATGGCACTCGCTATACAGTGATGCTACAGATAGGTGCAGCACAGGTGAATCATGCAGATGTGCCCCACATGGCACATATCGAATTAATGGTTGCGCGGCAGATAGCCTTGCCATTGATTAGCTGATACCATTGGACAATGAGACGTGCTGTCAGTTTTGTTAGCTGATGGCACGTTCTTTTGTCATGATTTGGTTGTGACAATAAGAGATATCTCTCACGCATCTCTACTTAGCTTGTAGTTTGCTACTCTATAATATCAGACTACTACAGTGGGAAAGGAAGGATAATGCTTTACCGCACATTTTTATCTTGTATCTATATTAGTATTTGTTTGATGGTAGTACTTTTGGTTACGCCAACTGCTGTTAGCCAAAAGCCCATTCCTCCTACACAACCCACAGTAATTAAAGATATTAACATTACCACATTGTCTTCATCGCCATCCTCTATCACTCCATACAAAGACAGATTTTTCTTCATCGCAAATGACGGCCATCGTGGGTATGAATTATGGATCAGTAATGGAACAGAGGCTGGAACACAGATGGTTAAGGATATTGTTCCTGGAAAAAAGAGTAGCAACCCATCTCGTCTTACAATCATCGGTGACCGCCTCTTTTTTACCGTGAATGAAGACAGAACTGATAATAATGAGTTATGGGTGAGTGATGGGACCTCTAAAGGAACGTATCTTGTGCACCCAATTGTGTTAAGTGAGTCTTATGCAGAATTAACGAACTTTACTGATCTCAACGGTCAGCTTTTCTTTACAGCAGAAGATGAAAATGGCAACTTTTCTCTTTGGAAAAGCAATGGTGATCCCGGTGATATGACGTTGGTTGCACAGTTAGCTTCCTCTGGTGTAACTGGTTGGGCTGAAATGATTGCAATCGAAAATACGCTATATATTATTGCTCAGTCAGAAGTTGGTTCTAATCTCTGGAAGAGCGATGGTAGCCCTGACGGTACAGCTGTCCTCAAACATTTTGGGTATGCAGCCCTTAATACAGCACCAAAAGATGTAGCACTTTCTTTTATTCCATCATCCAATGATCCAATCTGGCCTTTTTCACCCCGCGAACTGACCAATGTGGATGGGACGCTCTTCTTCCGTGGCTACGACGAAGTGCATGGTCATGAACTTTGGATCAGTGATGGTACATCTGAGGGGACGCGCATGGTGGTAGATGCTACCGCTGGTGTCATCAGCAATTTTCCCAAAGAGCTAACTGTTATAGGGGATAAGCTCTTTTATGTTGGTATTAATTATGCAACGGAACGCGGCATCTGGTCTAGTGATGGGACAGCTGAGGGTACCCGGGAGATTAGGAGTTTTCCTCGCCCAGAGTCGCCACCGGCAGCTTTGACCGTCGTTGACAATATGCTCTTTTTTTCAGCCAGTGATGGCGAGGAAATTTTTAATCGAGAGTTGTGGAAAAGTGATGGGACAGCAGCAGGGACGGTCCAGGTGAAGGAGATTGTGCCTGGATCTACAGGTTCATTTCCTTTTGAGTTAACAACAGTAAATGGACTACTTTTCTTTTCGGCTGATGATCCATCTTCACACCTGGACAGACGTTTGTGGAGAAGTGATGGGACAGCAGCAGGGACATATGTAGTTGAAGCAAGTGTAGAACCTACGAATTTAGTAGGTGTGAATGAAATATTGTTTTTTCAAGGAGGAACCCAACCATATTATGATTCAGAATTATGGAGAAGTGATGGGACAGCAGCAGGGACAGTAGAAGTAAAAGATATTAATACAAGGTCGGATAACTCATTTTCTGTGTCACTCACTCAAGGAGATGATACGGCTTTTTTTACTGCGTTTGATATGGTGAATGGATGGGAACTCTGGCGCACTGATGGTACGGTGCAAGGTACTACACTAATAAGAGATATTCAGAATGGTGAGAATAATGAACTAAGTTGGATTCCACAGATGATATATACAAACGGAAATTTGTTCTTTGTTAGGGTCAATCAATCAGACGCTCCAGAACTTTGGCGCAGTGATGGCACATCTGATGGAACAAACATGGTGTTTGATTTTGAACAAGCAGGCACCTATTTACGAGATATGACAGTATTAGATGACCAACTCTACTTTATCTCCTCTGATGATCAGACATTATGGAAGAGTGATGGAACCACATCTGGAACGGTACCAGTCAAACAGCTTAATCATATTGACCATATGGTCAATATTAATGGAACATTGTGGTTAGCTGCTGATAACGGGGCAGTAGGTTTGTGGAAAAGTGATGGAACGACAGAAGGGACCGTATGGGTGAGGGATATTCAGTTGGGCGATGAGTTTTCTAATGGATTTATAGGTGATGGATTTGCCGGTATTGGTGATGACATATTGTTTGCAGGAAATGATGGAGCAACCGGTTTAGAGTTATGGAAGAGTGATGGGACGACTACAGGTACAGTACAGGTGAAAGATATTGTTCCAGGAGCCGATCCCAGTAATCCAAAAATCGTAACTGCCGTTGGGAAGTATGTGTTCTTTACTGCTGATACACGAGGATACAGTAAAGAGGATTTTGGTGAGGATCTATGGGTCTCCGATGGGACTACAGCGGGCACACGTTGGCTGAAACATATCAGAGTAGATGGTGGTAGGATGGATGCAACATGGTTTACAGTAATGGGTGAACAACTCTTCTTTCTAGCATACGATAAATCTCAATATGGTTTATGGGTGAGTGATGGTACAGATGAAGGGACGCAGTTAATAGCCGAATTACCACCATATATAAATGTTTCTAATGATATTTGGCTGACCAGTATTGATGATATGCTCTTTTTTTCTGCGCCCAATAGCAAAGAGAATATTGTTTTGTGGCGCAGCGATAGTACCGCTGAAGGAACCAGACCAGTTCGGAATGGCACCCCTGGAAATACCTCCTCATATATCTACAATCCTGATCACATGGTGTTCTTGGAAAATGCACTTCTGTTCAGTACCGAAGATGTCGAAACAGGGGAAGAGTTATGGTCATTACCATCATATGCTGGCGTAGCGCAGACAGTGCTTGTCCCTCCTCTCTTTGGGGTGCCTCCCGCCGATGAAGTAGATATCCCGATTCGGTACATGAATGTTGGCCGTATGACTGCTGCTGATGTGCGTCTTACCGTTACTATGGACTCAGCATTAACCTATATTTCTGATGCAAGTGAGATTACGTCTGCTATTGATGGCGAGCACATAGTCTGGGATCTGCCGGATATGGGGTATCTGGATAGTGCAGCGTGGAATCTGCGCGTACAGGTCCCGGAGGTGCCCTATGGCACCCGCTATCGTGTGACAGTCGACGTGTCATCAGCAGAGGAGAACCATCACGCGGTGCCACAACGGGCCGAAATGGAGGTGATGGTCGCACGACAGACTGTATTACCCATTATAGGGCGATAATATCACAACGTAATATACAATGTAGCATAGTAGCCATTTAGGAAAGGGGGCGTTTATGCGAGGCCATGTATCTAAGAGATGGTGGGGTGTCTGTATACCCCTTATGGTTCTGTCGTTGATAGGCATGACTACGATGGCGAGTCCTGTACAGAACTCGCCTGTCGTCGCCGATTTAGTGAAGGATATTGAGAACAGTACTGTAGGATCGTTTCCCAGCGATATCACACCAACTGAGCAAGGCTTCTATTTTGTAGCATCAGGTCCACGCGAGTCAATCTCAAGACCTGCAGCAAATAGGATTTTATGGTTTAGTGATGGTACAGAAGCTGGAACACGGGCTATCAAAGATGTTGGTTCAGGAGAAGCAGGGAGTGGTCCTGATGATCTGATAATGGTTGGTAATCGCCTTTTCTTCTCTGCTCGTAATGGTGAGTCACGGCGCTCATTGTGGACAAGTGATGGTACAACCGCAGGAACGTATATGGTTGCTAATATTATACCTGGCGGGAGTGATGGAACATCCGGCCATTTGACAGCAATGAATGGAACTCTATTCTTCCTATCTACCAACTTTGATGGAGTATTAGGTTTGTGGAAGAGTGATGGTTCTCCAGGCAACGCTGAACTTGTGAAAGAGTTGTCTCAGGGGTTTCGGGGTAACACCGATATGATCGCAATACAGAATGTCTTGTATTTTGCGACACCGGTTACTGATGGATATCGCCTATGGCGCAGTGATGGCACCTCCGAAGGAACTGTGCTCATCACGTATTTGGAAGGAACCAGATCTCAAGCAGACCTGACAATGGTACAAAATGATCTAGAACCAACCATTCCTGCACCCCCACCACCAGGTCCTGATATTATGACGATTAGTGCATTGACGAATGTCAATGGCACCCTCTTCTTCCGTGGTTATGATGCAGAACATGGACACGAACTCTGGACCAGTGATGGTACTTATGAAGGCACCCGACTAGTTGTCGATGCTGTTCCAGGTGCCGAAGGTATATTCCCTAAAGAGTTAACGCCGGTTGGTCCTACTTTGTTTTTTGTTGGGGAAGATGAGCAGTCACAGCCTGGTTTATGGCGCAGCGATGGTACTCCTGAAGGCACACAGTTAGTGAGAGTTTTCCCCGTAAATCAACCTCCAGGACATTTTACACCAGTAAACAATGATCTCTTCTTTTCTGCAATTACTAACGAAACGGATGTAGGTCAAGAATTATGGATTAGTGATGGAACTGCTGTAGGGACACGTATGGTGAAAGATATTTTGCCTGGATCACTAAGTTCTGCCTCACACGAGTTAGTAAATGTAGGAGGCATACTATTCTTTGTTGCCAGTGATGGCCAGCCGGGTGGGCACAAGTTGTGGAGTAGTGACGGGACTGAAGCGGGCACAGCGCTTGTCAAAGACATTTTTCCAAATGGTAATGCAGGGCCACAACGTCTGGCCAACGTGAATGACCAGCTTTTCTTTGCAGCCATGGATCGATCTTCAGGTATCTGGGGAGAAGGCGATGTTGAACTCTGGCGCAGTGACGGGACCGAAGAAGGTACAACCCGTGTGAAAGATATCAACACCTATCCAAAGGGTTCAAATCTGTCTGGGTTTGCACAAGTAGGAGATTATGCGCTCTTTACAGCTAAGGATGAATTGCTTGGTTTCGAGTTGTGGCGGACAGATGGTACTCCTGAAGGTACTCGATTGGTGAAGGATATTGCCCCCGGTATAGCTGATAGTTTGGCGCCCGTTACCGAAATGGTTGAGTTCAAAGGACAGATATTTTTCTCGACCATGTATATTGGCGATGATAGGAGTGGATTGTGGCAGAGTGATGGCACTGAGGCTGGTACCACACAAGTTCTTTTTGATAAACGCTTTGTATGGGGTGTAGACAATATGAAGGTGATGGAAGATACCCTTTACTTCACCTCCACTGGATACGATTCTGATTCTAATAAGCATAGTTTCTTGTGGGCCAGTGATGGGACGGCAAATGGCACGATACCTATAAAGCAATTCAAGCTTATTGAAACAGTTATATATACTGACGATACCATATGGTTGGCTGCTGATGATGGACAGACCGGGCTTGAGGTATGGCGGAGCGATGGTACTGAAGAAGGGACAACATTGATGAAGGATATCTGTCCAGGTAATCAAGAGTTTGGTTCTATTAATGGGTTTGCTGACATGGGAAATGCTGTCATCTTTGCGGCAGATGATGCTCAGCGTGGACCCGAGTTGTGGCGGAGTGATGGCACGCCATCTGGCACGACACTGGTGAAAGATATTGTGGCAGGGGCATATGGTAGTAATCCTGAGGACTTCACTGTAATGGGGGATTATGTATTTTTTACAGCAGGCACCTTCGATCTACACCGAGAATTATGGATGACAGATGGTACTGCTGAGGGAACTCGCCTAGTTAAGGATATCAATCCAGGTGCCGAAGCCAGTAATCCATCTTGGTTGACGGTAATGAATGGGCGCCTCTTCTTTACAGCAAATGGCCCTGAACAGTACGGCTTGTGGGTAAGTGATGGCACGGATAGTGGCACCTACATGATAGCCGAGTTGCGAGAACCCTTATCCCCCACAGACGCAACCAATCTAACGACTGTTGATGGCATCGAGGGGATCTTTTTCTTTTCGGAATGGATTACAGCTGATCAATGGCTGCTCTGGCGCAGTGATGGCACCTCTGAAGGAACAATGCCGGTCTGGCGCAGTATGCCTGGATCAACAGCAGACTATATTTATAATCCAGAGCATCTCTTTTTGCTTAATGACACACTACTCTTCAGTGCGAGTGATGATCAGGCAGGTGAAGAGCTATGGTCTATGCCTGCCTATGCAGATGTAGCCCAGACTGTCTATCTTCCACAGCTTTTGGGTGCGCCACCCGCGAGTGAATTCAATCTACCGATTCGGTACATGAATGTCGGGCGTACAACCGCTACGGATGTTCAGGTTACAGCTACGATGGATGATGCGCTGGCCTATGTCTCGGATACGAGTGATAGTACGCCTACTATCGATGGTGAGCGTATGGTCTGGGATCTGCCAGATATAGGGTATTTGGATGGTGCTGCGTGGAATCTACGGGTGCGGGTCCCGGAGGCACCCTATGGCACCCGCTACCGGGTGACAGTTGAGATAATGTCTGCAGAGGAGAATCATCACGCGGTGCCAAACCTCGTCGAGATGGAGTTGATGGTCGCACGGCAGACTGCCCTGCCTATCGTGAGTCGCTAACAGGTTATTGGTACGAGAATGACCGATGTTGCTGATTCGACAAACTAACTCTTCTTGGCAAGGGCAAGTGCGATGCCTTCTTGTAGGGTGCTGTGGGTGGCAATACCACGGAGATTGATGCCCAGACCAACGATGGTTTGGGCGATCTCAGGGCGAATACCGGTTAATATTACCCGCGCTCCAAGGAGTTGTACAGCCTGGGCGACCTGGATGAGTGCGTTGGCGACTTGTGTGTCAACCACACTCATCCCGGTAATGTCCAGAATTGCGATTTGGGCACGTTGTTTCGTAATACCTTCAAGAAGCGTGTCCATAATATGTTGTGCCCTAAGAGAGTCGATCAGACCGATAAGGGGCATAACCACAATCGCATCACTAATAGGAATGATCGGTGTGGTGAGTTCGGCCAGGGCACTGGCCTGTGTACTGATGATTTGTTCTTGTAATTGGCGTTGCTCTTGTTCAGCCTTGACACGTGCTGTAATGTCCATGGAGACACCAGTAGTGCCTAGTAATTGACCATTCTGGTCGTGCATTGGTGTATACCATGTCTCGAAAGAGACACCACCGACATTTCGTGATACTGTAAACTCACCCCCCTGAGTTGCTCTGTCTAGATCATCAAGCACCTCTGGAATATCTTTATAGATATTCTTTGCGGGCATCCCTACGACTTGACCAGACTCAAGCCCCAGATTGATAAGTCCTTTCCCCTCAGATAACGTGAATACACCCTCGGTGTTAATGCCAAATAACACCATTGGAATATTATCAATAATGGATTGAAGACGTTGCTGAGTCATTCTTAATTCATGCTCTGCACGTTTTTGTTCAGTGATATCTTGTGTAATGATGAAAGCCTGTGACTGCTCATATGACCACGAGATGCGATAGACCGTCGAACTGAAATTATGGATGGTGCCATCTGCAATAGGGTAAGCAATCTCATAGGTTGTTTGCTCAGCACCGTCTTCTAACACCGGGGCGTACACATTGCGAAAGAAGGGAATAAATTCGGGTTCACTGATATACTCTTCTAACAATAGCCCTTGTTGTTCACGAAAATCGCCATATCCAATCTGTGCTGCTGCATTTAGGGGGTACATACGTATCTCTGCCTGGGGGCCAGTTCCTGTGCGCTCGACAATATGCATGGGGATGTCGTGGGCTGCCATTGCGTTTTCAAGATTGATAGACGAGAGATGTACCATCATAATCCCCTTATGCTTTTAATGATTGTGGAAACAATGAGCACTATCATTGTCCGTATATGGGTCTATTTTTATAGATAACAGCGACAAAAACAAGCTCAAACTCCATGTCCAAACTAAGATTATACAGTAGCACAAAGCAAGATAGCGTGTCCAAGATGGTACGTGGTAAATAGCGATCAGAATATTGTCAACATTGCGACAAAATACGGTAACATGACAAGTGTATCTTATGGCCGTGTTTGACAGTTGTTCTTTGCAGACCGTACAATAAAAAGACTGAGATTGGGGTCAGTCTCTATTATGTGTCGCAAAACGCAACTTTTTCCACCATGTGAACGTCATTTTAGTGTATTTATGCTGTATTCATAGTGCACAAGGCTGTTAAGCCAGTAACATAAACGTTATTTGCACGCAACGAGGAACAACAATGCGCCTAATTTTGTATCTTGGTAAGGGTGGAGTAGGGAAGACAACAACGACAGCGGCAACTGCCATGCGCGCAGCCGAACTTGGTTATCGTACCCTCGTAGTCAGTACTGATGTCGCGCACAGTCTGGCTGACGCCGTTGATCATCCACTTGGCCCCCAACCTACACAACTCACAGATCGATTATGGGGACAGGAAATTAATGTTTTAGATGAGGTTCGCCAGCACTGGGGTGAACTACGGAACTATCTGGCGGGATTATTGCGCCGTCGCGGTGTCGATGAGGTGGCCTCTGAGGAGTTAGCGATCATTCCTGGCATGGAAGAGGTCGTGAGCCTGTTACACATCCGCCGTCAGGCACGCGATGGTAATTTCGATGCCGTCTTTGTTGATGCAGCACCAACTGGTGAGACGATCCGACTGTTGACGATGCCAGAAACATTTCAATGGTATGCCGCACGTATTATGGATTGGGACCCTGCAATGCTTAGTGTTGCCAAGCCGTTGGTACGGACACTCATTCCGGCAACCAACATGTTTGAAACACTCCAGAAGCTGACAAAGGGTGTTGAAGCACTGCGTGCCACATTGACTGATCCAGATATCAGCTCATATCGACTGGTAGTGAATGCCGAACGAATTGTGATTAAAGAAGCCCAGCGGGCATCAACCTATCTTTCGCTATTTGGTTATCCTGTTGACGGGGTTGTGCTCAATCGTGTGTTGCCTCAGAATGCTGTTGAGGGTGCGTTCACGCAGCAATTGCACGATATGCAAGCTACCTACCGCCAACAAGTGTACGATCTGTTTGCCCCGCTCCCCATCTGGGAAGCCCCTCACTATCCACATGATGTAACAGGCCTCGAGCGGTTATCTGCAGTTGGTCAGGCACTGTTCGGTGACCAGGATCCAACACAAGTCTTTCATCGTGGCTTAACCCAGGAGATTGTGAAAGAAGACGACGAATACCTGTTGCGTTTGCCATTACCACATGTCGAGATTGGCAAAGTATCCATTACCAAACGTGGTGATGAGATGTTTATCTCCATCGGCAACTTTAAGCGCGATATGATCCTGCCGATGACACTGGCAGAACGTCCGGCAAAGCGTGCCGTTTTCAAGAATGGGGTATTAGAAGTACGCTTTGGAACATCTGAGACGTCAGTGAAAACTGAAGAGGTCGCTTCGTAGTACATCCGGCGGGACAGACTCAACGGGTGCTGTTCAGATCCTACAAAGCATTTTTGGCGTATGCATGATATGATACATGTATTGTATAAGCAACATTCATAAACATATTATGTATTAAGTACATCCGTAGAGGAGTGTTTAATGGTATCTGAAGAAATGGTGCGTACAGCACTCAAAAATGTAATTGATCCTGAAATTGGTTTGGACATTGTAAACCTGGGTTTGGTCTATGGTATTGACGTTCAAGATGGTGGAGAGACGGTCGCTGTTGATATGACATTGACAACGCCGGCATGTCCGGCAGGTCCACAAATTATTGAGCAGGCTCGCCAGGAAGTCATGTCGTTGGGCGATGTCTACAAAAACCTGTCGGAGGTGCAGATCAATCTGGTCTGGACGCCGTTCTGGAATCCATCCATGATGACCGAAGAAGCGCGCGATGAATTAGGGTTCTTTTAATTTTTGAGCGATTGGGCAGTTGAGCGTTGGAACGTTAGGACGTTGGGGCGCGGGAGAAGAGCAATCAAATCTTGTTCCACCGCTCCTTCTGTGTACCCGCTCGTTTGTTCCAACGTCCCAATGCCCCCGCCATCTACCCTGGATCGAGCACTGAGATTAGCCGCAGCAGCAATCCCTGTTTTCCATGAGCCCCCAGAAGCGTCTCGCGTAGCTCACGGGCGAGGTGGGTGTCCACATGATCGGTGTGGGCTACTTTGTTACGCATTGGGCGCACTGACTCAATGTCTGCAACCAATTGTACGAGTGTCGCCTCATCAATACCACTGGGTTTCGCGGCGTAATCGAGCAGTGTTTGCCAATTGTGGTTGTCATGACGATAATCATAGGCATTCCCAGGCGTTCCTATAGTAAAATCTTTAGATATCATTGGTTTGCCATATCTGTTACGCAAACGCCTACCACAAGGGTCATACAGACGGCGATGCAATTCGTGCTCAAGTGTGCGGGTGTATTGCACAGCACAGGCTGCCCAATCCTCCACAGTGCTTTGTTGAAATTGGTTCCATACATACTCACCTGAGATTAGCATTTGTCGTGCGAGTTGCGATAGGCCACGAGGTGTTTTTGTCATATCCCAGTACGTGCCAAAGACCCACTCGCGTAATGTCTGCTCGGTTTGCGTTGTATCAGCACGCGTGAGTTTGATATATGACTCTGTGAGTTCGCCAATAGTACGTAGCACATACTGTCGCTGCTGTTCAGCTTCGTCGCTTTCATCATCTGCTTGGACCATTTCTTGGAGCCATGTGCGAAGTTTTCCTATATTGGTGAACAGATCGTCCTGAGTCAGCACACGTTTGACGAATGGTGGTGCAGTGATGGTCCCCTGACCAATGATGTGACACATACGCTTGGTGCGGAGACAATCGCAGCGGGGACAGACTCGGTCGATATGGCCGTGACGCACATGCGGTTTGGGGCAGTACGCCAGGAGTTCGTTGCATTGTGTACACCGTTCTAGAGGTGTGCTACTGGGATTGATCGTGTCGACATCGGGGAGAAAGCCATGACAAATGATTGGTACCGGATCTTTGAGAGTTGTGTGAATCGTTTCGAGTAATGTTGTGAGTTGTGTAGCAAGTTGTTGTGTTGATACGGTACTTTCAGGTTGAAAACACCAGATGTCGATATGTGTCTCGGGCAACATGGCATGGATACCATGCGTATCTGGCATAACTTGCACCTTGAAAAGGTGGGCTTCGTCAGATAATTCCGGTCCTTGGTGAAATGCAAAGAGCAATGCCCCGTGTTGTTGCCCTGTCAGATGGAGATCGGCGATCATGCGTTTGATCGGGCTGGCAGGCGTTGCCCCATTTTCGTCTGGCCGGTAGTATTTTGCATCCAGCACATAGCCCATTTCGCGCCAGATCAGATCGTTGCCATCTCGGATCTCTATTGCGTTGTTTTGCCGTACATACAGATCGGGCCGAACACCGGGAGCGTTGTGCCAATGTTGCACAATGGCTTGATCATGGGTCAGCGTGTAGTCCACAGCCGAATCAGCATCGCCCCACCGAAACGTGAGCTGCATCCTGTTGATATTCCACTCCTGAAGCCTGTGGGTCCGCCGCAGCAGATCGGCGATTTCGTAGAATAGCCAGAGCTGGTACAGATAATTATCGCGGTCAGGGTTTGCTCCCAACATGGTCGTGGCATCTGTAGCAGTGCGGTCGAGCAGTTCAAGTGATCGTAGTCGTCTGCGCCAGTCTAACAGATCGTCGTAAGCACTATTGCGCCCCGGCAGCAGGTGATCGGCGACGGTGGCTTCGAGATCGTCGATACTCGTTTTTGCAAAGCCCTCTACAAGAGCCTGCGCCTCACGCACCAGCCCAGCAAATTGCAAAAACGCCAACTCACGTGTACACGACTCCACAATTCCATGCAACGGATGTCGGAGGGCCAGAATGTGGTCATAGCGATCTTCCTCATCGAGCAGGCGTTGCACAGATTTGCGGTATGCCAGCAATGTTGCGACAGTCAACAGGTTTTCGGGTGTGGCAAAGTGACGGCGGCGCTGGCGGGTCTGTACTTCGAGCGGCATCTCGCCGGGGTAGGTGTGCAGGGTGGTTGTAGCAGTGTGTCCCCAATCGACACGCCCACGCGGTGGCAGCCTCTCGACGGTATGCTCACGTGGTGCCGCAAAACTCAAACGTCGTTTGATGCGTGGCAGGATTGACTCAAACAGCTCATCGCGGAGATAGAAGAGCACCGCCAGATCGCGGTAGTGTCTCAGAAAGGTATCTTTTAATGGATCGGCCTGATCTGCGATTTGCTCGCGAAACGTAACACTAAAGCGTTGAGCGTCGTAGCGCAACAACAACTCGACCATGCGTGCCTGCATCCAGAGAAACGCGTCACGCTCGGCGGCGGTAGGATGTACCATCGTGTCCTCCTACAATCCACGTTCGCCCATAAAATCACGCAATCGCTTCCGGAAGCTCAACAGATCGAGAACGTCACCTGGCTCAAATACGCGTCGGATGTCGGTCTCGGCAAGATCTTTACGATCAGTGATTGTGCTGACACCGTGGCGGCGCTGATCAGCTTCGTGCATGGTGTGCAACAGGGCGCGACGCTGACCGTCAGTCAAGCGGTTAAAGATATTGTGAAGTTCTTTGACAAAGTCTGCTCCCGATGTTCGTGTATAGGCTTCAATCACCTGTTGTTCATCGCGGGTTAGCACCTGTAGCTGATCGGCCAGCGAGTCGGCCAGTGCTGTGTCGAGTGCAGCACTCCAATCCATACCGGCAATCACCACCCCCGTCAGCAGATTGGTGTAGACCGCGACGGCTTGTGCTGTGCCAAGCTGCCGAAAGACACGGATAGCACGAAAGAGTCGCCAGAAGCTATCGAAGGCCCGTTGTGCATTCGGATGGTGCACATCAAGTTGATAATGCTCACCTGTGGGAATTACAGCCACCA
Organism: Chloroflexi bacterium AL-N1; assembly: GCA_013122435.1. Classification (GTDB taxonomy): domain Bacteria; phylum Chloroflexota; class Chloroflexia; order Chloroflexales; family Roseiflexaceae; genus AL-N1. The sequence continues at coordinate 4,397 of WYDT01000031.1, read as the reverse complement.
CACCCTGCGTGTCGCTCCAGCGATATGTCGGTGGAGCACCCTCGACGCTGATCTGGTCAAATCCACTGGCGTGCAATCGTTTGAATGCCTGTGCCGCTGCAATGCCTTGTTCGTATCGCTCAAGCTCAGGGGCAGGTGGTGGCACATCGATAAAATCAAACCGACGTTTGAGCGCCTCACTCAGCTGGTTCAGGAAGTGACGGTCAAATGAATTCAGTGTCCCGATAATACGAAAATCTGCAGGTAGCGGAATATCGACCTGTTCGCCCGAAGATGCTGGTACGGCCAGCGAGGCATGCTGGCCGCCACTCAGCGTGGTTAGCAGGCTCCCAAAGGCCGCGTCAACAGGGGCACGCGTAAACTCATCGATCACCAGCCAAGCCCCTCGGTAGCGCGTGCCGGTGTCGTCATGATAATCACGGCGTTGCAGTTCGCTGATGCGAGAGGGCAGGCGGCGGCCTTTGTCGGTGCCTTCGTAGTGCTGCAAAATCACACGGGTGAGCGCACCATACTGCATCGTATAGCTTAGATTTTTGCTGCCATCAAGCTGGGGACCAATACCACCGATAACATCACGGACGCCCCAATCCTCAGTCGCCGTTACCACCACTGCCGCATAGCCGTGGCGTGTTTCGGTGATCTCTAGCACAGGGGGCTGATCCAGGCGGTTGGTGAGACGGTGAAAGGTTTGTGGTGGCTCGCGCCACAACAATGAAGGAAGCCGCTGCGCCAGTTCGGTTTTGCCCGTCCCTGGTGGCCCACTGAGGACCACGTGGCGGCCTGCCATCAACGAGCGGTAGATCCGCCGTACGATCATTTCGTCGATCAACAGCACCTGGCCCAACTCGCGCAAGCGCTCATCAAGATCGGTGATGGGGAGCAATGGGCCACTGGCCTGTGCCAGATCGTGTGTGAGACTCCCATCGATAGCGGCGGTCAGCGTTGCGAGAAACTGGTTATGGGCCGCGGTAGCGCTATCCTCTCCGCTCAGTGCTTCCAATGCCTCGTCGGTAGGCTGCCATGTCTCCTCATCGATGGTGACCAGCCCAGCCTCGGCGTACCATTGCAGCAGCGTCATGCCATTATTGCCGAGTTTGGGCGCAAAGCTGTCGTGTGGTTGTGGCTCGGTAATGCTGCGTAGCTGTGGCAGAATGTCTTGTGCCGGCAACACATAGGTCTCGGCAGTGCCTTCCAACGGAACGAGTAATGCCAGTGCCATGAACCGTAACACTGCCGAGGTCTGCCCTTCAGTGTAGGGTTGCCGCTGATATTTGTTACTCTCAACCGGGGTGATCAGGCGCAACTGCTGTAAATCGGTGACCAGGTCGTCCTCGTCAAGCTGATCATTAAATGCAACCTGCTCCCGCGCCATGTGCAAAAGTTCCGTAGCGTTGTAGGGACGATTTTCCAGTGTCTGGATGTAATCGTAGAAAGCGTTCAGCTTCTCCCATGCGGGTGGTAAGCGCGTGTCGTCTTCGGGCGTTCCGGCGTCATCCACCTGCATGAGACGTAGTAGATCGACATAATCTTCACGGCTCAGCGGGACCACCGTGTGCGGGTTTTTGAGCCGATTATACAGGTCGGTGTAGTGCTCAGCCTTTAGTTCCTGGTAGAGCGGAACAGGCTGGTTCGGCGCGTCGGCCCATGCAACCGCGATCTGATAGGGATACTCACCGTTAAACAGACTATTCTGTGTGCTTCCGGGCGTGTATGCCTGGGTGACCACACCAATGCCACCAACTACGCCGCCCTGCACATAGGCCACGATCCGGTCGCCCACATTGATACGACGAAAGCGGGTGAAACTCTGGTTATTGGGATTATCATGATTGATCCCAATCACATTGTGCTGGCGAGCTTCTTCCCACCGTTCATTTGGAATATGAATCCGCCAGAATGCTGCATCAGAACCGGCATGGATCTTGGGTGCAAACGCATCGTTGACATACGCTTCAGCGTCGGTTGGTACATGGTTTAGCTCCCAGTGATTATCCCCTAAATCGGTAAAACGCGCGGCATCCTGTTGGAGTGCCCGTGCCAGATCGAGTTGTGATACCTGGTCGTCGATCAGATGCTGTTGTTGGGCCTGTTCGTAGATCTCTTTCAGAGTGAGCACATCGTTCTCGGCCTGGCGCAAAACGGTAAAGGCCACATCGCCGGCACTCATCGGCTGTGCTCCAGCCCGGCGTGCAGCATTGATAATCGTGGCAAAGTCGCTGGGTGTGATAGCACGAATACTCGATCCGCGCAGGTCGGATGCTCCCTGACGTAGCCAACTAAGCCTGTGGGTAAGCTTGGTATCGGCATCCTTGAGATATAAAGCAACGGGAAATTCCTGCTGGTCCAGATCGACGATCCAGATTTGCTGGTTGTTGCGGTTGGACACGGTCTCGGTTCGCACATTGGTAACCTGTGCCCAGGCAGTAAAGCCGTGATATGGTCGTGTACGATAGATGATAAAGTAGACGGGCATACTCTCCTCAAAAGTTTCGAGTACCCGGATCAGTTCTTTGCTGGCCCCGCTGGTGAAGTTACTAAACGCATAGGTCTGGCCATACAATTGGTGTTCCCCATCTTTGCTGTGGGTGACCATAAAGGCCGGGCCATCGAGTGGCCGGGGTGGCCATTCATCGCTTATCTGTTCAAACAGTTGTTGTGTGATGTCCTGCAAGAGTGCGTGATCTCTCTCGGTGCTGATCGTGAAGCGATAACCGTCCGAGACACCATGGCCCCGTGGCCGTAGTGTTTGTGGATCACTCAACTGCTTACTAAGCAACGCTACGATTTCGTCGCTGGGGTTGGCAATCAGAATCGAGGGATTACGACGTATGTTAAGGTTGCAAAACTGGATCCAGCGGCCCCGTCGAAAGATACCAAATTTCTGGTCTTTGTAAAAACGCAGGTAGGTCCGGCGACCAAAAGTCCGCTCGATCCAGGGCATATACTCATCAAAAAGTTTTTGGGAGAGTGTGTTGGTTGTGGCAAAGTCGGCCTCCCAATCGGCACGTCGCAGACCTGGCCCGTCGGTTTGAAGTTCCTCGGCATCAGTTCGCCCATCATCATCTATATCAAGGTTATATTGTTCCACCATTGCCCGTCCTTCTGGTGTGATAGACCATCCTGGCTGGTCGCTATCATACGGATGTACATAGCCCTCATCACATGCATCACGATTAATGTAGCTTCGCAGTGTATCTTTGCCCTGCTGTGAGAGTTTGCGCCCATCCATATGGGCTTCAATGGCATCATAGAGATTTTGATTGCTGGCCTTACCACCCTGTCTGACCATCTCTTGGAGCGCAATGACCATTTGTTGTTGCTGCTTGAGACCGGCCTCTGCGCCAGTCATATATCGGTTGGCATCCTCTGCGCGATCTGCTCTGAGTTCCACCAGCCGCTCGGCTTCTGCAGCAGTAAGTGAGAAATTGGTGCCTTGAGGACTCTTGAGGATGGCCATGTCGTGTAGTTGTGGGTCGTGTTGGAGTTCATCGCGGGTCAGGCGTTCGCCAAGCACCTGTTCGATGCGTAGTCGTACACGGGGATCGTTTCCCTCGAAGCGCTCGGGGACACGATAGAATTGTGCTTCGCGCTCGTCTCTGGGTTGTTCTGTCGGTGGTGTGAGCACCCGTGCGACCGCAGCGATGCCTCCGTCGTTGCCGGACTCCCAGAGATAGACCAGATCGCCGGGTTGGATTTCGCTGGCGTGGCGGCGCACCACCCAGGTAAGCTCATCGAGTTCATCGAGTGCGGCAGAGAGGTCATAGTCGCGCGGATTGCACTGGAAGATCCATGCAGACGGTGGGTTGTCGCCGTGCTGGACGTGATCAAGCGCACGGGTCAGCCGCTCGACCGTTGATGGTGTTGTGGGAGCGTCGTCGGTGGTATGGTCACTCATCCTGGTCTCCTGCTTGCCTCAGTATGGTTTTGCCTTCGTCGTACGACGTTACTATGATACCACAGAAGAAGCGGTGCAGCGTTGGGGCGTTGGAACGGGCCAGCGGTGAAACGGTGCAGCGGTGCAGCGGTGCAGCGTTGGGGCGTTGGAACGGTGCAGCGTTGGGGCGGTGAAGTGGTGCAGCGGTGAAGCGGTGCAGCGGTGCAGCGTTGGGGCGTTGGAACGGTGCAGCGTTGCAGCGTTGGGGCGTTGGAACGGTGCAGCGTTGGGGCGTTGGAACGGTGCAGCGTTGGGGCGTTGGGGCGTTGGAACGGTGCAGCGTTGGGGCGTTGGAACAGGAGTTGATCCCTTCGCCCTACCACCCACTGCCCCCTCGCCCTCTCGCCCTCTCGCCCCCTCGCCCTCTCGCCCCTCGCCCTCTCGCCCCTCGTCCCACCGCCCCCTCGCCCCACCGCCCTCTCGCCCCCTCGCCCTCTCGCCCCACTGCCCTCTCGCCCTCTCG
>WYDT01000030.1 GCA_013122435.1 Chloroflexi bacterium AL-N1 | reverse complement strand
ACAGAGTACTGAAACCATTCTGTAAACGTCGTAATAGCTTACGACGGTGTGCTACATATCTTTCGACTCGCCACAGAGTACTGAAACCCGACATACGAATGGCTGTTTGCTGATGAGGTACAACCTACATATCTTTCGACTCGCTACAGAGTACTGAAACCACAGAAGATTTTCCTGAGTACGACTACCTCGCGGAGCTACATATCTTTCGACTCGCTACAGAGTACTGAAACTCGAATAAGTCACAATGGTAGTCTTATTCGTGTCACCCTACATATCTTTCGACTCGCTACAGAGTACTGAAACACGGGTACCAGGCCGTCCTGGAAGCGCTAGGCATCTACATATCTTTCGACTCGCTACAGAGTACTGAAACATGTCTTTGATATGGTACTTTAACTTCCCTTTCTACTACATATCTTTCGACTCGCTACAGAGTACTGAAACATTCTTCTTACATCTCAGAGACTAGATCGAGTAGACTACATATCTTTCGACTCGCTACAGAGTACTGAAACCATTCTGTAAACGTCGTAATAGCTTACGACGGTGTGCTACATATCTTTCGACTCGCCACAGAGTACTGAAACCTAGCTGATTTACCATACATTCGTAATGAAACAGAGCTACCTACCTTTCGACTCCCCGCTGCGTCCATTGCGTGCAAGCCTCCGGAAGCGCCATGCCCCAGTTCAACTCGTCTGGGCTACTGCATGGCTTCCGGAGGCTCGTATTACCTCGACTCGCTCAGCGTACAAAAACTCTGTTCCAACGGTCGTTGAGCCTGTCGAAACGACCGCCCTGATCATTGTCTCAGCGTACTGGCAGAGAGGCTGGAGATTGAAGACTGAAGACGGAATTTCTGCCATGACACCATCTCCATACACCTTCACCAATTACGTAATCTCGCCCATGGCAACCCGTCTCAAGCGAGAACACTCATTGGAGCCGCCCCCCTAGAGGCTCCGACTCCAACTATCTAAAACCCTATACACAATCGCTCGTTGCTGATACACTGTAGTCTCTTTTCAGAGTATACTGAGCTCTACTCACGTAGATCGTTAATGACCTTCAGCATCACAGAATACACAACAGGACGGCATGATATGAATTTCTCCAGTTTGATATTTACGGATCAACAAGCACCCCTCTCTGCAGAAGGGCTGACATTTCATACCAATGGTTTGTTCGCTCCTGCCTCTGACGCAGAACGCAAAGAAGTGATGAGCACTCAGCAAAATCAGTGGCCCACTCATCGTCTGGAGCATGCCACCTGGGCACCGATTGACCCCATCGACTGGCGCTTTCCCTCACACCCAATCCCAACCAAACTATGTTACATTGTTACAACATATGGATGGAGGTCTCTTTGTCAACAAAGAGCGTGAGATCGGGTTCTTTGGTGCACACGATATACGCGCATATCTTCTGAACTATCATTTTCCCGAATATATGCCGCTTGCTGTGCCATTTGGCCTGAACGGAGGCGGCGTATTCTATGTTTTTGATATGCGAAACCCACCCTCAGATAGAGAATTCCCCATTCTGGCATCAAGTGCAGGCGTGCTTGATTTTGATGACTCACCAATCATTGCATATTCTCTCGCCGAACTCTTCGCTGGCACAGACCATATCGAAGATCTGTTTTAACGGGAACACAAACCATTCAGGAGTTGCTCCAATGCTTCGACAGCCTCATCAAGGGCCTGGTGGGGCTGTTCTGCACCAGCAATCCACAAAACTGCTTCGTTCATCGCACCCGACAACAGGTGGGTTACAGCATCAACTGATGTTACATTGATCAGGTTGTTATCGACGAGAGCCTGTATCCCCTCACGTAATGACTGCATAGAGTGCGCTGCATCGATCTCGCGCCATGTTTCCCATCCCAGAACAGCAGGACCATCGATCAGCATGATCTGCTGTATCTCTGGATCGAGTCCGATCTGAAGAAAAGCACGACATCCCAGCAACAACTGCTCCCACGGATCATCAGTGATTCCGATGGCTGCCAGGATGCGTTGTGATACATCGTTTTGCACCTCTTTAAGTACTGCGACAAAAAGCCCTTCCTTGTTCCCAAAATGGTGATAGAGCGCCCCACGTGTTACGCCTGCCTGACGCACGATCTCTTCTGTAGCTGTTTGAGCATACCCATGTTGTGCAAATTGTGTACGCCCGACTTCGATTAACGTATGCATCATTGCGATACGTTGTTCGGCTTTTGTGCGTGGTTTTTCTTGGCTCATTACAAATCCTCTTGACATACAAACAGTCTGTATGTATAATAGATGCGTACAGTATGTATGTATTATATCAAATGTTGGAGGATGTCATGCAACTCGATAGTTTCTATCCCGTTATCTGCACTGCTAAGGTTGCCGAAACAAGTGCTTTCTACATTGAACACTTTGGTTTTACACACACCTTCGAGGCTGATTGGTATGTGAGTCTCCAGCACATCGAGCAGCCGCAGTATCAACTGGCAGTTATTGATCATACCCATCCAACGGTACCCGAGAACTTTCGTAAACCTGTGCAGGGACTGATTCTAAACTTCGAGGTGCAGGATGTGGATGCGGAGTATCAACGGCTAATCAAAGAAGTAGGGCTGCCTGCCCACGTTGATCTTCGTAGCGAGGATTTTGGTATGCGCCACTTCATCACCAGCGATCCGAGTGGTGTCATGATCGATGTCATTACTCTGATCCCGCCATCAGCAGATTTTGCGAAGCAGTATGTTGAGGGTTAGCACAACGAACCCGTAGGTGGACGGCTTGCCCATCTACCTATTTGCCCGCCCATCCGCTTGCCCGTCCACCCGTTTGATACGTTGGGGCGCTCCCCTGTGACCACCCCACAGCTGTTAGGGCGGTCCCCCGTGACTGCCCACCATCACGCAAGTTGGAACGGCACATTGCGTACGCGTTGCCCGGTTGCTGCAAAGACGGCGTTAGCCATAGCGGCAGGGACCACACCAATCACTGGCTCACCAAACCCACCAATGGGTGTATCACCACTGTTGATGAGTATCACCTCAATCTCTGGTATGTCCCCCATGGTTGAAAGGGCATAGGAATCAAAATTGCTCGCCGCAATCATTCCGTCCGCGATGGTCAGTTTTTCATGCAATACCGAGCTTAACGCCATAATGATGGTACCCTCGACCTGGGCTTTCGCACCATCAGGGTTGACGACAAATCCAGGATCGGCGGCACACCACGCACGGTGAGCGACAACCCGGCTATCGTTCACCGATACGTCCATCACTAGTGCGACGATGGTCTGACCAAGCTTGCCTGCTGCAATACCATACCCATGACCTTCAGGTGCACCATTGGACCACCTCGACGCATCGGCAACAGCCTCTATCACGCTTCGTAGCCGTTGCCCAAAAGTATCATCGGGGATGTGATTAAGTCGCAATTGTAGCGGGTCGATGTTGACCTGGTGGGCAATCTCATCCATAAAGCTCTCGGAAGCAAAGGTGTTGGGGAAGGTGCCTAATCCACGCCAGGAGCCGGTTGGCACCGGCAGCCGTTTACGATGGTAGAGCACCTGTCGATGTGGAATATCATACATGAGGCTGGAAGTTGCAAAAGGGTCTGCGCCAACAATGCCACTGATGACAGGTTGTGCCGGAAGTACACCAAGTCCGTACAAAATATCACCGCTGGCAATACGGTGTTGCATTGCCAAAATCTTGCCCTGATCATCTACGACCGCACGGAGTCGATTACGGGCCGGTGGGCGGTGAATGCCATAGCGCATTTCTTCTCTGCGATTCCACCCCACGTGGATCGGCTGGCCACATGCTTTCGAAAGGATGGCTGCTTCGACTGATGCATCAATCCCCACTTTGCGACCAAACCCTCCACCAAGATACGTTGCGGTTACATTGACATTTGCTTCATCAAAATCAATTGCCCGTGCCACAAAGCCGCGTGTATTGCCAGGATTCTGGGTAGAGGCATACACTGTTGCGCGATCATCACGCACATCAACCAGTGCAGCTTGTGGCTCAAGGTGCGCGTGCGATGCCAGAGGAACGCTGTATTCAGCCTCAATATTGACCTGATTATCGCGGATCGCTGCATCGAAATCACCAACCCGTTGCACCAATACACCGCCACCGTCTGGCACGGCCATGAAATTGTCGAGGTCCTCCTGTGACCAGGCCGATCCACCCTGCCAGGTCAACTCAAGCCCATTGAGTGCCGCATATGCCTGTGAACGGTTCTCGGCCACCACACCTGCAAAATCATTTTGAATAACCACCGCTTTGACGCCTGGACGTGTCTCGGCGTCGCCAACAAGCGCACGTGTAAGACGAGCACCGTAGCGTGGTGGGCGTGCAACGGCCCCATAGAGCATACCATCCATACGCGCATCGAAACCATAGACGGCACGCCCCATTACCTTTTCACGGAGATCAACACGCTGCATTGATTGACCAATATAGCGAACCTGATCAGGCGACTTGAGCGGCGGTGTCTCTTCGGGAAGCACCCATTCGATTTGTCTGGCGGCGATGATCTCACCATAGCCCAGACGTTGCTCCTGATCATCGGCAACAAACACATAGCTATCTTCAGCACGCACCGCACTGGTCGGCACACCCAACTGAGCAGCGCCCTCTTCGAGCAACATCATCCGTAAGGTGGCTGCAAGCTCTCGTATAGGTTGATACATCATGGTCGTTGAAGCACTTCCGAAGGTGGATGATACAAAGGCATCAAAGCCAATATCGGTATTCGCAGAATGGGTCACAATCGTTTCCCAATTAAGCTCCAACTCCTCAGCAGCAATCTGTGCGAGGGTCGTATGAATGCCCTGACCCATTTCAGATTTGGGGAGATGGAGATGTGCGGTATTGTCTGGCTCGATGCGAATCCAGAGCAACGGCGAATCAGGTAACGAGGCACTCATCACATTATCGGACAAAAACCACTGATGAATCGCAAGGCGTACTTCGCGGGTGATGGTCGGACCACCAACCACTACACCTACGGCTAGTACGCCCGACCCAATACCGAGGACACGGAGAAATGTGCGCCGTGACATACGACGTTTTGGTTGTGGTGTGTTCTGCTCATTGGTTGTCTGTGTCTCGTTATCACTCATGATGCTTCACGCTCCAGTATGATATCGGCAGCACGGGCAATACCAAGTTTGATACGCTGATAACAACCACAACGACAGTAGTTGGCATCCATCGCCGCGATGATCTCATCCTCCGACGGGTTAGGATTCTGCTCCAGAAACGCAGCGGCGGTCATCATCTGCCCACTCATACACCAGCTACACTGGGGCACCTGCACATCAATAAAGGCTTGCTGCACCGGATGCAACACTTCCTCACCATTGTTATTCACCGTTGCCATGCCTTCGATCGTGGTGATTTCCTGTCCTTCCACCGCCGTCGCTGGCGTAATACACGCACGGGTAGGTTCGCCATCCACATGCACTGTGCAAGAACCACAGATGCCAACACCACAGCCAAATTTTGTGCCAGTCAGGCCGATGATGTCACGAATGACCCAGAGCAGTCGTTCATTCTCTGGAACGTCAACATCATACGTCGTTCCATTGATGGTCAATTCCATACGAAAACCCTTATCTAGTAGCGATCGTGTGTGATAAGTCATTAATCACACATGTGTTTGATAATGAAAAAAGACGTCGTTCTCACAAGAAGTTTGCTGTGTTATCCCATCCACAGGGGCGGAAAAACTACCCATACGGTGACCTGCACTGACTGACGCACCATGACGCTACATTGGCGAGATGCGTCGTTCAATGGTGTACAGGATAGTTATGTCCGCAACATCGTCTGTGGTGTCTGGCTGGATGCTGGTGGGAAATGCTGCCGATTCACACTCAAGATCGTAAGCAGGAGAATCAACATCGCCACCACACCAGCGGTCACTGTCACCAACCACGACTGATTCACATTACCAGCGGCAATACCCAAAGCCGCCCACATGACCACCGCACCATACGCAACAGTGCCTTCTGTGATGTTGTATAACAGAATGACAAAGCCAGTAATAACCACTGCCACAATCAGCAGAGCAACAGTAATTAGTGCGCCGTACTCTGCGCCGGTCCAGCCCGCACCATAGAGATAACTGGTCGTATTGGCAATCGTCGCGACGCTCAGCCAGCCAAAGTAGACCGACACCGGAACCGCAGCAAGCCAACGATCAGCCCTGGTTAAGGTAGAGGACAGGTCGCGAAGATTGAGAAAGGCAAAGATGTTCATGGCCAACATGCCAATGATAATACCCACGGTTGCCAGTATCCACACAGGTTGAAAATCAGGTGAGGTGTAACTCCCAGACTGAACCGCCAGTGCTAACCAGATCGAGAAGAAAATGGTATTGATCATCACAAACCATCCGATACGCCGATGTACCTCTTGATCCGCTTGTTTGGGAAAGATTTGATACATGGCATACACCAGTGAGAGCACCATAATCAATCCCCAGATCGCAAAGGTATAGCCAGCAGGCAGGAAATACACAGGGCTTCCGGCGCTTGTCCTATCACTCACTTCATTAAAGGCAGTACTTAGCAGAGCAGTCGTAACAAACTGGCCGATGGCAAAGAACAACACAAAAAACTGTCGAAGTTTATCTGATAACATACGAGGCTCTCCTTTTACCATTTGGTAAAATTGTTTGGCAAAAAAATTTAGCGTGCTAATAATCCGTTCAAAAATATATCAATCGTCGTATCCGCGATGGATTCTTTTTCCTCACGGCTACTCGCAAACTGCATCGAATGAACTGTCTCCATCAGTGAGATAAACGAGATAGCAGCGAGCCCTGGATTGTTCGTCTCAATGATATGCTGTTCTTGCGCTGACAATAGTGCTTTTTCCAGTGGTAGTCGCATAGAGTCGAAGATAAGTTGATTCAATCTGGCTGCGTTCTCAGGGCGAAGTTCTGCAAAATCTGATTGGATCATGCGACCCAGGTGCATTGGTGTTTGCGACATGAGCCAGCTAGCCACGGCTTTCATTTGTGCGCGAATATCATTGTTAGTCCGAGCAATGGCCTCCTCCATAGCATGTTGATGTCGTTTGAAATTCTGTTCCATCACTTGCACATACAAATCCTCTTTGCTGGCAGCATAGTAATAGATGGCAGTATGTTTGAGACCTACTACCTGGGCAACCTCACGGAGACGCACCGATTTGTATCCCTTCGTAGAAAACATTTCGTCCGCGACCCGGAGAATATGTTGATGGGTTGCATTACTTTTGGTCATGGTTTTACCATCTGGTAAAATTGTAGCGAGTCTGTATGGACAAGTCAAGCACCTTTCTTCTCGAAAACTGGAATATTATACAACTCTCAGCTTTTGGAAGTTTTACACCAAAACGCATCATACCACGAAAGGCTTGACTTAGAGTGCACTCTAAGTTATAGAGTATACGCTATGGAACAGGAACTCACTATTCAACAAGTTGCAGCGGCTACAGGACTAAGTTCGTACACATTGCGCTACTATGAGCGGATCGGGTTGCTCGATCCTATAGGCCGTGCGACCAGTGGCCATCGACGCTACACCACTCACGATATCGAATGGATCGCATTCTTAAACCGATTACGTGCTATAGGGATGCCGATTCGCCAGATGCAGGAGTATGCCGAACTACGTCGACTGGGGACATCTACCATCACACAGCGGCGCATCCTGCTTGAGCAACTGCGTGTAAGCGTCGAGGAACAGATCCGAACATTGACCGAGAATCTAGCACACATCAACACAAAAATCGATTACTACCAGGCAGCGGAGGCTGAATGTAACCACACACTTGAATCAGAAACGCTCAGAAACTCCCTTTGAGCCAGGGTACTATATCACGGCTGAACTTCGCGTAAAAGATGAGCATCGTGTTGAGGAGGCCAAGATGAGACTCCTTACATTGTGCGATAGGACATTGCAAGAGCCAGGATGCTCCCTCTTCACCCTGCACCACGACACATCCATCCCGACTCGTTTTGTGCTTTGGGAGCGTTTCGATGATGAAGCTGCCTACACGCAACATTTTGAGGAAGCCCATACGAAAGCGTATCTAGAGTTAGATCTGACAGAAGTTGTCCAACATTTTCAAACAAATATTGCCCAACACTAACAACACAACCAACCGGATCAGAACACACCATCCCCTAATCCGGTTCGGGTTTTTGCAAACTCCAGATGTATGGTATTAAATCACACTGTCGTTTTTGCCAGCCAACTGGCGCAAGGGCTCCAACTGGCCTGTATGATAGGTTTCGTGAAACTGAAGAAAAGAGAGCCGCTCTTCGAGGGTTTGTTGCTTTTCGGCATCCACAATGACTTGCAGATCATCGTCGCTCATCGCTTCCAATGAAGCGAGTATCTGTTGCTGCGATTCTTCCAGTATTTCAAGCAGGCGCTCAAGACGTACACACTGCTCCCCATTCGTTACAGGTTCGGAGCCAAACCCATACCACGCACGTTCTGCACCCGTCATGATGGGTGCACGACCCAACAACTCCAGCACCTCCTGACGACTTTCAAGAATGTGGCCCAGAACCCAGTTCAGGCAATTGCCACGAAATGGAAGCTGCAACACGCTCTCATCGTGTGTGATACCATCCAGTTGTTTTTGTATAACCCAGTGTGTCGTACCAAAATAGTAAGCGAGTCGTTTGGTGCTCATAAATGTTGACTCCTTTGTGGCGAAACAGATCAAGAAATATTAGTATAGCACGTACGTTCTTGTTATTCAAGATTCATCGCTCATTGCAACTCCGGCAGTGCCACCGGATCTTCACGTGGCTCGCATATACCACAGAACAATGCACGTGCAGTAACGATGGCTTTGTGTGCATCCTTCGCATCCCGATAGAGCGCGACAATATGTGGCATCTCCTGAGCATGCTCCTTGCAAACTGCACGCCCACAAAACACACACACGCCATGGGCAGGTCGTTCACAATGCCAACACCGCATGAGTACACCTCACTAATCACCAAATGTTGCTCGCGCCATTGTACCACGCGGTTACCTTGACCGTTGTCTGTCCCTCAGGTAGACTCTATGACAAGACAATCCATCTACACAGACAACATTCTGATTACCCAGATCTTCTTTTTACCTATTGAAAATAATGATCGAGGACATTATGAGTGAATTAAGCGGAAAAATAGCCGTTGTAACTGGTGGCGGACGCGGGATTGGACGCGCTAGTGCGCTGGCATTAGCACAAGAGGGGGCAGCGGTCGCGATTACCGGACGCAATCAGACCGTGCTCGACGCAGTGCGCGATGAAATCATGGCCAATGGTGGCACAGCCTTCGCCATCACCTGCGATGTCGCTGACCCAGCCGCAGTAAGTACAGCCTTCGAGACCATTCGCACTACCCTTGGCCCAATTACGATCCTGGTGAACAATGCCGGTATCACCGCCAGTATCAAATTCACCGATATGGATGTGGAGACCTGGGAGCACATTATGCGGGTCAATGCCAGCGGTCCTTTTTTCTGTTGTAAAGCTGTGGTACCAGATATGCTGGCGCAGCAGTGGGGGCGCATTATCAACATCGCATCGATTGCAGCACTCTACGGTCTTCCCTACTCGTCTGCGTACAGTGCCTCGAAACATGCACTACTTGGCCTCACTCGTTCACTGGCATTGGAACTGGTGCGCGCCAACATCACGGCAAATGCCATCTGCCCTGGTTGGGTCGAGACCGATATGTTGCAGGAGGCCGTGGCTAATATCGCGGAGAAGACCGGACGAACCGCAGAAGAAGCACGTGCAAGTCTACTCTCACAGGCACATCAGCAACGAGTTGTGACACCAGATGAAGTAGCGGCGGTCATTGTGCGCTTGACCAGCCCAACTAACACGAATACCAATGGAGAAGCGATTACGATTGCTTAGGAGTTAAACCAACGATAAAGGGACGCTCACCCATAAACGTCCCAACATCGTAAGGTAAAATGTGTTTGAAGGAGGCAGGACAAAGCAGTTATTAAACACCTGCCCCCTTGACTGAGGAACTACACAATCGCTAGTTTAACAAGTAATTGAACTGACGTCTACCGTATAATGCTCATTGTGTGCTCACCTTGCTTTTTCATTCAAAACATTCTCAAACCTGAACAAAAAGCACTATAACTTGTGCATACGGCAACTATACTTGGCATAGTTGTGCCATCTTATGTGGCACGTATCAATCACGTGGCGGTACACATAAGATGGCACAGCCAACATACGGCATTATGGCGCAGGAAATTGAGCACTGCCTGCTACTTCACCATTCTCAACAAAAACAATGTTGTTATCGGTAAGCGTATGGCCATACCGATCGGTCACACGAAACGTGTATGGACCAGGCCCCATGCCACTGGTGGCAACAAAGTAATTGTAGCGTTCACGTGGAACGGTTTGGAATTGACCATTCTCATCCAGGTACTCGAACGTCGCTATCGGATTGCGATGATTGCGGATCTGCACAGCCGTCCAGTAGGGATTACTGCCTTCCTTAAAGCGATAGACGATGGGTCCATCGATTTCAGGGCTTACGATACGCCACGAGATCGGCACTCGTCCATCAACCGGATTGGCAATGCGCGCAAACGCCTCACCACTAAAATCGATGTCGCCCGGCTGGCACTCCGGGCAGCGGTCAACGATACGTACAATTACCACACCCTGTGGTCCGGTCGCTTCGACATAGGCACCACATACATCAGCATTGCCATAATCTGTTTCGTTCAGCGCTGCCACCATGAGATTATCTGGTGTGGGGTCAAAACTACAATTTCCTGCACCTGTTGCACCATAGAATGTCCCTTCACCGTAACGGATTTCCTCATCTGATGGTGGGGGTGTTGGCGAGGGTTCCGATGGCGGAGTTAGCGTCGGTGATGGTTGTACAGGTGCTTCATCGCCCCGCATGATCAGGGGTAGGTGTGTCTCATATTCATTATCTGCATGCACATATGAGGCATTTACCAGCGGTGAAACGAGCGCAGAAATGAAGAGCGTAAGAGCCAACGTACAGACAACTGTGGCAAGAGTGATAGAAAGATGTTGGTTGTGTTTCATTTGGCGTTCCTTTGATCGGTTTTTAGACGTAATGCTGACAATATGTGTATCACTTGGAACAAGATACGCAGGATCGTAGTGGTTGTGTACTGAAGCAACACAGAGGGTAACCCTGGGGCAGGGAGATGAGGCGGCTTCCCTCAAAACAAGTATCGCTGTCATATCGACCCAGGGTCGTTTCACGACATCACAGTAAACATACGTTTTGCAAGATCCATACCGAGCCCTCCCATGCCGGATGCGGCGCTCACTCAGCATACAGCAAACCTCTGCATTTGGCCAGCAACACCACCTACTGAAGCAGGCCGCATAATTCTCGTAGAGGATTTCTACCAAGCGGGAGTGTCTGTGTTATTGCGTCAACATCCTTTACACACTTTTGGAAAACAATCTCATTTTTTGCAACAGCGATCAGTAGATATGTGTCTTATCCTCGATCAATGCATTGCAGTGAAAACACAGGAGCAAACACATAATGCAAACTATTTTCACCTTGTTGACTTCAGTTTGGTTGCTGACTAATTGGTAGGCTATTTTATCGTTGTTCCTGGGATTCTGTTATTGGTGGGGATGGTCGTATTCATGCAACGTACGAATGAATGGCGCAATTTTCTAGCTCGTAGTGGTCTTGGGATTGGTGTAACAACGTTAACTGTAGGAATGTTGTTCTTATCTGGTCAAAACATCACCGTGTAGTGGCCATTGTTGGTCATAGTTCCCTGTCTTGCGTTGATGTTTAGCTTTGCTACATCAGTGAATATACCTTTCTCCATCAACCGCATCATCAATTTTGGTCTCTATTGTGCCTTTTCTGGTGTTTTGGTGGGTGTACTCTTCCTACTCAGCAACCTTGACATCTTGCCTCTCGCATTCTTTGGCTCATTTCAGTGGTGGGATGTGCTTGTACTGTTTGTGGGAATCGTAGCACTTCGTAATGAGTTACAAGTGTATCTTTCTCATCGTATAGATGCAGGGGTCATCTTACTTGTAGGGAATGGCGTTTATGCTTTCACCCATGGTTTGTTGACTATTCTAGGCTATGATCAAGGAAGTTTCTGGGCTATTCCGCTGACATTCAGTGTGATGGGTATGACGATTGCCAGTATTCTTGCATTTGCAGCAAAATCATAACCATCATACGGTTAAGTAGCTTTATACATATGCTACATAGTTAGGTGCCGACTAGTCTGTTTTTATGGTCAAATGGGTATCGATCCATTTACCAACCATGTCCAGTGTTATCGGCATGATCATCAGTGTCAGATGACTCGCACCAGGTATTATCGTGAGTGTCGCCTGGGGTGGCATTCTTTGGCGCACGTGTTCAGCCTGAGTTGGTTTTACAATCGAGTCACGGCCACCATACAGCAAAAACAACGGGGCAGTCACCTGTGCCAGGCTGGTACCAAGATCGAGTTGATTGATGAGATCCCAGGTGCCAATGTGTGCACGAATACGGGGAGAATCCCACGCACGAACCATATGATAAACCGACGAGTCACGAAACAGTTCAAGCAAACGTGGTTGTACTAATGCAAACCCTTCACGCCACACATCGCTACGCTTAAAGTGCAATACTGGGGGTGCTGCCAGAATAATCAAACCATCGACCTGCACACCATCAGCAACTGCGCGTGCTGCAACACATCCTCCCAGACTCATCCCCAGCACCCCAACACGTTGATAGCGTTCACGCAGCCAGGCTACCGCAACTGCCACATCTTCGGTAATCGCCGGAAAACGTTGGGGTCGTGGGTTTTCGCCATGCCCATCAAGATCAATCAATAACACGCCTACCTTGCGACGAATCAGCAGATCGACCAGACGCCAGGCATAAAACGTCTTGTTGCACCCAGAACCATGAACGACACACAGCGCTGTTTTCGTTTCACACCGGGGCTGCACCCATAATGCGGGGAGATGGCCTTCCTGCATGGGAATGTTGAGACGGGTAATAATGCGATCCGTATAACGACCGGGCCGTAGTTGCAATGCTGGATTGAGTGATAGATGCCGAACACTACTCAGCACAATTTGTAGTACAACAGCCGGGAAGAACATGATACCCAACACAATGATATATGCATACCAACACACTTGATTCTTTGGGCCTATTGCAGTTGCCAAGGAGCCAGTCAGCCAGAGCATGTACGTGCGCCCTGACCACGAAAGACCTTTCCAACCACACCAAGCTGTCCAAAACTCCATAACAACAAGCCAAAAGAATATAGCGCGGACTAGTAGTCTCAGCATATATTACCTACCAAAGCCTGAATCATTTGTTCCGCTCTTCACAATTTTGCGTTTTGCACTTTACCGTGTATGATAGCGGCAATCTCATAAAATGCAACATCGGAGGGATAACCATGGGTTTGTTAGATGGAAAGAAAGCACTGGTAATGGGATTGCTCAATGAGCATTCAGTTGCCTGGGGAATATCAAACGCCTTACATGCTGAAGGAGCCGATCTGGGTTTTACCTATTTCGGAGAAACCGTGGAACGGCGTGTTCGGCCATTGGCAGAAAGACTCAATGCAAAGCTGATCGAACCATGTGATGTGCAGAGCGACGAACAGATTGACACGTTAATGGAACGGGTGCGGGAAACATATGGCTCACTCGATATTATCGTGCATTCAGTGGCCTTTGCCAATCGTGATGAAATTAGTGGGAAACCATATCTTGAGACAAGCCGGGCGGGATTTCAGCTTGCACTGGATGTGAGTGCTTATTCCCTTACCGCAGTGGTAAAAGCAGCCCAAAATCTTCTGAATCCAGGTGCCTCTATCATTACTATGACCTACTATGGATCGCAGCAGGTCGCACCAAACTATAATGTGATGGGGGTAGCGAAAGCCGCGTTAGAGGCAAGTGTGCGCTATCTGGCGCATGATCTCGGGCCACGCAATATCCGGATAAATGCAATTAGTGCCGGTCCATTACGTACTGCCGCAGCGATGGGCATTGCAGGTTTCCGCACCATGTACAAAAACTTTGCCGATGTTGCCCCATTACGCCGCAACATTACTATCGAAGATGTTGGAAAAACGGCTTTATGGTTATGCAGCGATTTGGCCAGTGGCGTCACTGGTGAAATTATCTACGTTGATGGGGGCTTCCGCAATGTCGCCGTTGCATTGGGCGATTAGCTCTCACCCTCAAAGCACCACACTACGCGCTGCTGGAACCTTCTCCAACACCGGATGTCTGCGGTGCTTCAGATGTTGGTGAGCCAGACACGGCTGATTTAGTTGATAGCTTGGTTGCCGATTGAATGATATTGTGTGGTTTTGGCGGGGTTGTTATATCAGATGATGGAAGATCTGGCGAGTCGATCAGTTTGTGATACACATACCGCAACAGTAAGCGCACAATTGCCACAACAGGAATTGATACCAGCAGCCCAAAGGCCCCGCCAAGCACACCACCAGACAAAATGGCAAACAGGACCAGCACGGGATGGAGATGCACTGCGTGACCGACGACGTAGGGAATAATAAAATTGTCTTCGCTCATCCGCAAGACAAAGTAGGTAACCCCCACAACTGCTGCCAAAACCCAATTGTCCCAACCAAAGGGGGCGGTAGCCTGAAAAAGCGAGACCGTCATGGCAATACCAGCCGCAGACCAGGGACCAATGAGCGGAATGACCTCCAAGAAACCGGTAGCAATAGCGATAACAAGCGCATACTCAACATTAAGAAAAGTCAGTGCGATATAGGTTAGTACGGACATAATGGGGATAAGCAGCAATGTTCCACGCACATAGCTTGATAACACATCATCAATCTGCCGCCCTAACCCACGAATTTCATCACGATACGGCGCTGGAACCAATCCATAGAGCCAACTCATTATATGGTCGGCCCGATACAGCATATAAAACGTTACGATCAGATAGGTCACAAACAGCAATACCGATTCAATCGCCGTCACAAAGAGGTGTGGCACCGAAAAAGAGATATCACGCCCAGCCTCAGAAAGAAAGCCGATCACAGGCTCCTCGATAGCCGACACATCAATGGTCAAACCGGCAATTGTCATGGTTTGATTAGTTGACAACTGTCGTGTAATATCATCGGTGATACGGGGAATTTGTAACAACAGTTCATTATATTGTGAAACAATAAGTGGGCCCAATGATTGAACTAACCAGTACACCAAGCCACCGATACATATGTAAAGCACGAAAATCCACAACGCGCGGGTAATATGTGTTCGGCGATTGAGCCAACTAATCAAAGGGTTAAACAGATAGGCTGTGATAGCTGCAGCCACAAACGGGGTCATTACATGGCCAAGTGTACGCACGAGTAAGATGGCCAAACCAACAATAATGGCAATGGTAATGATTTTCCCGGTGGTGGAGAGACGAATGGATTTCGGTTCAACGGACATACGGTACCTCTTGACGACAATGTCAAATACACTGATGGACGCTACAAGTTATTTCAATCGTGTTGCTATCGTACCGCAGATGGCCCCAAAAGAGAAGCTCTTAAAAGAATCATTATCTTAACAAGTGAAGTGATACGTATCGGCATCGCAACGCACGTGCAGGAGATGCACACCAAAAACGGGACTGTATACAGACCCTTACATGCGTGGTTGATGCGATCAGGAAGTCCGGCGCAGAGGAATATCAGCTTTGAGATAATCGACAGACTCACCTCGTAGGAGGGAGACTTCGATGTCACCAGATTCGGCTGAGGGGACGTATCGCGCAATGACTTCAGACAACTCAGCCTTCATCTGCTCCATCATGTCTGGTGTCAACTTTACCCGATCATGGACGAGCACAGTCAGCAGTCGTTCACGGGCAACTTCAGAGCTACGATCACGTTTCCCTCGTAGAAGATTATTCCAGAAACTCACATCTAGCCCCCTAAAATATGACTAACGAATGGTCAATAGATTCGCAGACCGCTATCAGCACCATACACACTAGATGCCACGAGGGCGGCGTCCGAAAAACCCAAAAACACGCTCTAGCATGCCTGGTGTCTCTTCAAGCGACATCATAGGAACATTTTCTCCCTTGATTCGCCGTGCAATGTCGAAGAAGGCCTGCCCCGCACGTGATTCCTGATCAAGTACTGCGACTTCACCACGGTTTGTCGCAGACACAATATGTTCATCATCTGGCACAACACCTATAAGATCCACAGCTAGAATTTGAAGTACATCTTCGATACTCATCATCTCGCCACGACTCACCATGTGCGGCTTGAGGCGATTGAGGATCAGCCGTGGGTGACCTCGTTCAAAAGCTTCTACAAGACCAATAATACGATCAGCATCACGAACAGCCGACACTTCTGGTGTGGTCACGATCAGCACTTCATCTGCGCCTGCAATGGCATTACGAAAGCCACTTTCAATACCGGCAGGACTATCGATCAACACATAATCAAACTCAGCCCGGAGCTGGTTCGTAAGCGTGATCATATCTTCTTTGGAGACAGCATCTTTATCGCGTGTTTGTGCAGCAGGGAGCAAACACAGATCAGGGAAACGTTTGTCTTTGATAAGGGCTTGTCGTAGGCGTGCTCGATTTTCGACCACATCAACCAGATCGAACACAATACGATTTTCCAAGCCCATCACAATATCGAGATTTCGTAGCCCAATATCGGCATCGACAACCGCGATACGTAATCCCAGTGATGCGAGGGCTGTCCCTAAATTGGCAGTTGAAGTCGTTTTGCCGACGCCGCCTTTACCGGATGTAATTGTGATGACGCGAGACATGGCCCCCCCTTACAAATGAGAGTTGGTATACCAAAATGCTACAGCGTAGCTGCTGTAACCATTTTTGTCTATCTACGATATGCTTCCCAGGCCTCCACACTGATGTAGTCATCATCCACGCGAGCGACTTCAGGGAATCGTTCCAGGTTGTCTTCTGGTGTTCGGGCAATCAGATCGGCAATGCGTAACTGTGTCGGTGCTAATTCTAAAGCACAAATCACCATAGTACGATCACCCAATGCACCAGCATGAACCGTACCACGTAGTCGGCCCCACACGATTACGCTTCCCCCAGCAATAATTTCGCTCCCAGCATTCACATCACCAAGTACGGTAACATGGCTGTGATGGCGAATGATTTGACCAGACCGGATGGTACGCCATACAAAAAGAGCTTCGCCACGATCTTCCTGATCGGCAGCCGCACGCGTAAGTGGTCGTGCAACAAGGCCATTTGCACGGGCAGCATCACGGGTTTCACGTGCCGTTGAGGCGAGTGACTCTGGTGCAATACCATACTCTTGCATCAGTGCCAATAATGCATGCAACTGATCTTCGGTTAGTGCACGATGCCCCGTATCAACGAGAATGTGTGAGCCATTAAAAAAATGGCTGCTTTGTTCAAATTGCATACGCAAAGCCTCGAACAACTCATTCCAGGCTGCTGATTCATCAAGCTGCAACCGGAGTCCAGATTTGCTTCCTTTAATAGCAACAAGCTGAGACATATGCGTTTATCGCTTTGATACGGCGATTAGTCTGCTTTTCATCATATCATATATTGTCAAGCATTTTGTCCAATTACTACAGATTGTGATGCACATGACAGGGAATCACAATGAAAAAACTCTTACGACAAAGAATGAACATACTACCAAATTATAACGCATGCAACATCTTCACATCCCATACTAATCAGATGGTTCATCACGTGTAGAAGTCATCAACGATTCAACTTCAACACGATCTGGGAAAGGTGGCAATCCTTGCTGACAATCAGCGGGCAGCGGGTCTGGTGGCGTAATGTCGAAATAGGCCTGGAGCATCTGCGTCGCTGCGGGTACAGCAATGGTCGCCGATCCATCGTTGAGGCCACCTGTTCCTTCGCTCAAGACAACTACCTGTATCTCCGGGTCATCATAAGGTGCAAAACCGACAAACCAGGAATGTGTTTGAAATTCCCCAGGTCGTACCTCTCGTCCAAACTCAGCCGTTCCAGTTTTTCCGGCAATTTGCAATCCAGCACATTGATCACGGGCAGCGCGATTGGCTCCTTCAGTTATTGAACGCCGCATGCCTTCACGCGTTACGGCAAGATACTCAGGTGCAATATCAGCCTTGAACGCAACCTGTGGCTCAAATGACTGAATAGTTTCTCCAGCATTGTTGGTAACAGCCTCTACCAATTGTGGCTGATAAATGGTCCCATCACCAGCCACCGCAGTTGATGCTGTCAGGAGTTGGAGGGGGGTAGACAGCATATTTCCCTGTCCAATCGACATATTGTAGGTGTCACCTGTGGTCCATGGTTCACTGAAACGTTGTTCCTTCCAGGCTGGTGTTGGTACTCGTCCAAACGACTCATTTGGGAGTTGAATCCCAGTCGGGTAGCCAAAGCCAAACCATTCAAGTCCTTCAGCAAACTCAGTCACACTCATGACCCGATCACCCCTGATAATTTTGTCTCGGTCTGGAATGTTAACGATATTACGTTCGTTGCCACCCACTGCCGACATAAAGAAGACGTTTGAAGAGACATTTAACGCATCTGAGACATTGATGTATCCATTGTAGCGTCTCCCGGCATTGGGGAAAGGTGTTTGCTCGGAAGGCACAAATTCATTTTGAATAAGTAACAATCCCGGATCAAAAAGCAACGTATTAGGTTGAATGACCCCTTTTTGTAGTAGGATGGCGGCATCAAACTGTTTCAGCGTTGAGCCAGGAGGATACTCGCCGCTGATTGCTCGATTGACCAGCGGTGCGAGATTTTCCATCTCCGCGCGCTGCTCTGGATCGGTCGGATAAAAGTCGTTGATTTCATCGGTTCGATCTGGATCGACCCAGATATTATTGTCATAGGCAGGCCAACTAACCATTGCCAGAATACGACCTGTCTTGATCTCGGAAACGATAGCTGCCCCGCTACGAATGGGAAGATACTCACGTCGATAGGCAAAGGCACCACTCTGGCCAGTGCGACGTCGTTCACCTTCGTCAATCCAGTTTCTGAGAATTTGCTCGACTTGCTGTTGATAGCCCGCATCAATAGTCAATACCAGGTTATTACCATCCTGTGCTGGTTGGACCATCCGTGGTGGGCTCATCTGACGGCCAGCCGCATCGACGACGACAACTTCACGCCCCAATGCGCCGCGTAAAACATCTTCATAACTGGCTTCAACACCATCCTGTCCTAAACGATCTTTTTCAAGATAACGGACGGAGGTACGCGACTGAGGGTCGATTTCTTTCTCGATAAAACCACGGCAATGCCCTGCATGACTGACCGTATCCAATAAACTTGATGACCACGAATAGGCCGGATTGTTACGAACAAGTTGACAGGCATTGATAGACCGAATATATCCAAGAATATGTGAGAATGACTGTACATTTTCACTAAGTGGATACCGTCGCTGGTAGTCTTCTTCAACTACGACACCAGGCAACGTAGTCGCGTTCTCACGCAACACCAATGCCAATTCATGGGCAATGTCTTCCTGTACTGGAATGATTTCATATTCTGGTACATTTGCCTGTCGGTACTGTTCAGCAATCGGATTATTCAGTGTCAGGGTATCGCTGTAGGCACGACTTAGTTGTAGCGCTACCATCGACTTCTCTGCAGGGACAGTTAATATGGACCAGGTGAGTGTCTGTGGTCTATCGGCTTCAGCAAAAGCCGCTTGCCCCAGTGCATTTTGCAAATCAGTACGTAACGATGAGTCTGACTCAAGTGTCGACGATGGTGAGATAGTCAGGGTCGTGGAAATATCCAGGGTTTCAATCAGATCGATCAACGCTTGATCAACTGATAGCTGGGCCATGTCGGAGAGATCCGATGGGGCATTTTCACCTAGGTTGAGCTGCACTATGGGACTGTACTGCTCCAACAATTCAGTGAGACCAGCCACACGATCAGAGGGGACGATCACATGCATTGGGACGTCAGCAGAATATTGCTCGATGCTGGTAACCACTTGTGTTCCCAATCCCTGGTTAATGTCGCTGTTGAGAACCGAGTCCGTCTCAAGTGCTGTTGCCGGTGAGATGGTCAGTGTACTGGTAATCTCCAACAATTGGCCGAGTTGGGCAAAAATGCGCTCACCTTCGTCTGGCTCTTGCTCTATGGCCCGATTAAAATCAGCAGGGCGAATACCCACCGTATACATAGGGACACTTTCAGCAAGCAGCGTTGTGCCATCACGCGCATAGATTTCACCACGCAATGGACGTGTTGAGATATACTGTCTGGTTCCACTATTATATTCATCGACATGCAACGGCTCAACGAGTTGGAGTGTGTAAAGTCTTCCAACTAAAATAACAAAAACGATGAAAATGGTTAATTTGGGAACAAGCAGCCGATTCATAAAACTCTGCAATCGATATCAGACCAACCAGACGAATGTTCTTAGTATATATCCACTGGCACTTCACCACGACGGCGACTTTCCAGCCAGCGCATAAAAGTAAACAAAGGCAAAGCAGGTATCAGCACTATCAGTACTCCTGGCAGGACAATAATAAGCATATGAGTTTGTAGCAATGTTTGGTTGGACAACAAAGCTAGACCTCCTGTTACCAGGGGAAAGAGCACATAATACGTCAGAGCACCCAGAAGCGCACTCCCCAGTGGCAGAAACCAATTATCTCGCCGTAGTCGAACGAATGGTAACGTTCCCACCAGAACCGCAGCAAGCAAGAGCAGCGAATGGCTACCCAGCAATGTTCCAGCACACAGATCGAGACTAATGCCCCCATAAAAGGCCCAGCGTGCCGCATTCGCCGCACCGGCAATTAACGCCTGACTGAGCACCAGCATCAAGAGCACGTTGGGCGTAAACCCTAGTGGTCGTGGCAAAAGTGCCGTCTGGACTAAGGCGACACCAAGTAGGAGCAGTGCCAGACCAAGTTCACGTGCAAGACGTTCTTCTAATCGTCGTGGCTGAGAATGATCCATGCGTAGCGTACCTGATTGGGGTCGAGATATGGTCGAATATTTGCCACTCTACTACGCCCATTAACCCGTACTTCCTCAATTTCACCAATAGGGATACCAGATGGAATAGAAGCATGTGGCAGGTCAGGAGCATACTCTGCGGTTAAACCGGCTGTCACAACTTTATCACCTGGCACCATATGAGCATTACGATCAACTTGTTCAAGTTGTAGCCGCGAACCACGTTGCCATTGGCCCTGAATCGTACCAGAGAAGCGTGTGCCCTCGTGATCTACAGAAGCACTAATTGAACTACTATAATCGGTTATCAAAAGCACGGTGGCATCACGTGGTGTGACACTCTCAACAACGCCAACTAAGGTCTCAGGGCTACCCCCATCTTTGGATATGACAGCCATGCCTCGTTTAACACCATCGTCTTCGCCCACCGAAAGCCGGAGAGTCTGGCGGCCTGCATCGGGTGTATATGCTATGACAGAAGCACCCAACAACTCCCAGGGCTGCTTCTCGGCAATACCCAATTGCTGCTCAAGTTGTCTAATTCTTTCGTTGGCTCCCTCATTTTTGATGAGTTCTGTTTCAAGATAGCTGATATAGGCTTCTTGTTCTTCGATGGTTTGTTGTAACTGCCCCAGATTACCGATGCCCCAGAATCCATCACTAATACTCGTCCCCACATAGCGCAAACCACCAAGCATTGGATTAACCACCATGTGCGCCTGATGACGCACTGGACCAAGGCGATCTGTTTGATCAAGCCACATCAGTAGGACAGCAACAACGATCAAACCAACAATCACGGTTAATGATCGATAGGGTGATGTTCGTGAAAGTTTTATTGAGCGGTTACGTACCGTATCACGCATAGGTCGATCTACATTCTAAAAGCGTAGATGATACACATCAACCAGACAGAACTATTGGTAGCGCACACGACGTGTTTGTTGGGTATTCGTCAAAATACGACGGTACACCGGATTCTCGAACTCTTCAACCATTTTCCCGGCACCACGTGCTACGCAAGAGAGCGGATCATCGGCAATATGCACAGGCATTTTTGTCTCAGAGGCAATACGCCTATCAAGCCCGAGTAACTGAGCACCACCACCGGCCAGCATGATGCCATATTCCATAATATCGGCAACCAGTTCAGGTGGGGTTTCTTCGAGAGCAGCACGTACTTCAGCCACAATGGTGTTCACCGGACTCGCAATACCTTCACGCAACTCAACACTACTCACCTCTACCGCTTTGGGTAAGCCGGTGAGCAGGTCACGTCCACGCAACACCACTTTAATTTCTTCTTCCAATGGGTACGCGCTCCCGGCCACGATCTTAGCTTTTTCAGCCATCCGTTCGCCAATGAGGAGATTGTATTCACGCCGGGCAAATTGAATGACCGATTCGTCAATTTCATCGCCAGCGGTGCGGATTGAATGATTGATAACAATACCACCAAGCGAGATAATAGCGACTTCTGTGGTACCACCACCAATATCAACCACCATCGATCCCATTGGCTCATCGACTGGGAGGCCGGCACCGATTGCAGCAGCCATAGGCTCCTCAACCACGTAGGCCTCGCGAGCATTAGCGTTAAGTGCTGCATCGCGTGCGGCGCGCATCTCTACCTGCGTTACACCGGACGGTACACCTACAACCACACGTGGTCGTGGTGAGACCATCCCCAGAGAACGATCATGAGCTTTGTCAATAAAGTACTTTAACATCTTCTCGACCGCATCAAAGTCAGCAATAACGCCATCTTTGAGCGGACGTACAGCAATAATATTTGCAGGCGTTTTGCCAACCATTGCTTTTGCTTCAGCACCAACTGCTTGTATGTTCCTCGTTTTACTGTCAATGGCAACGACAGAAGGCTCGCTGATAACAATACCTTTGCCTCGTACGTGAACAAGGGTATTGGCCGTTCCCAGATCAATACCAAGATCCCGACTAAATGCACCGAATAATGAGTTGAGCGGATTCAACGCCACGGTTGTTCTCTCAGTCTGCAAGTCACGTTCTAGAACGTGCAACGCGGTAAAACATGCAAATATACGCGTGTGATCGCGTTCCTCGATTATAGCATAAGTTGTTTGTTTCTTTTCTGATACTCAGATGACAACAACATGTAGCGTCAGACTATACAGATATGTTTGCTCATCAGGGAGAGACATAGCTATACTCAGTTTGTGCAGAGAAAGGATATTTTCAATGATCGAAGCATCTCATTTACAAAAAATCTTTGGCTCATTTCAGGCTGTCCAGGATATCTCTCTTAACATTGATGATGGCGAAGTTGTCGCCCTATTGGGTCCCAATGGTGCCGGAAAAACCACCACAGTACGTATGTTGGCCGCTATTCTCAAACCAACGCATGGGTATGCACGTATTGCAGGGCTCGATGTGGTTGAAAACGCACGTGAGGTTCGCAAGGTGGTGGGCCTTTTGACAGAGTTCCCCGGCCTCTATCATCGCATGCGGCCCGTTGAGTACCTCCGGTTTTTTGGAAGTTTACAAGGTCTTGATGACGCGACATGTCTCCAACGTAGTGAGCAGTTACTCAAACGGTTTGATTTATGGCATGCGCGAGGTAAGCGAATTGACAGCTTTTCAAAGGGCATGAAGCAAAAGGTTGCGCTTATTCGTGCGCTTATTCATGATCCGCCCGTGCTCTATCTTGATGAACCAACTACCGCAATGGACCCACACAGTGCCCGTACTGTCCGTGATGCCATTGCTGAACTCCGCAAGGCACATCGCACCATTCTGCTTACCACACACAATCTGATCGAAGCAGAAACGCTTGCAGATCGTATTGTGATCGTGCGTGGTGGGCGCATCATCGCACAGGGAACCATTGACCAACTCACACGCCAACTGTTGGGCGATCCTATCTGGGAACTGCGTTTTGCCACCGACATTGGAAAGATAGCCCCATTATTTGAAGATCTGGTGCAGATTGAGGCAACCGGAGCTGATTGGGTGCAATATCGCTGTACGGAACCCCAACATATCAACCCACAACTGATGGCACGTCTGACATCAAAGCATCTCCCAGTAGTTTCCATGACACAGATGTCCCGTAGTTTAGAAGAGATCTATCTACGTACCATCGTGGAAAACGAGGCAGAACGAGGCGTCTGGGATGACCAGATACATTCACCATCACACACAGATATGATGATTCCCAACACATCCTCGACAACATCACTTGCTACGATAACTCCAGAAGAGTGAGGTATTATATGTACTGGACGTCTGTTCGAACCATTGCTCAACGAGAACTTAATGAGACCATCACCGACTGGCGTATTCTGACACCAACGTTTATTTTGACCTTTATTTTGCCACTCGTGCTTATCGCTGGGACACAAATAGCCGTAGACTTTATTGATACAGCGGGAACAGTCGCAAAACTGGTTCCCTTTGTAATGATGCTGGTCGGCTTTATCCCCACATCATTCTCCATCATTACAGCGCTTGAGGCCTTTGTGGGGGAACGTGAGCGTAACAGCCTCGAGTCGTTGCTGGCAATGCCAATCTCCGATGCACAACTCTATCTGGGCAAACTTCTGTCTTCATTGTTTCCACCCTTATTCTCAGCCTTTATGGGGATGTGCTTTTTTACGGTTATACTGCGGATAACAGCACCAGATCTTTTCATGATGGGGTTGAATTTTAGATACGCAACCATTATCCTGCTGCTCATTACCACTAAAGCGGTTGTGATGGTCGCCGGAGCTGTCATCATTTCTAGCCACACTACGAGTATTCGTGCAGCGAACCTACTGGCAAGTTTTGTGTTACTTCCAACCACTGCACTTGTTCAGGTTGAAGGTATTTTGATGCTTGGTAACAGTGGTGGATGGGATGTATTACAATTAATAGTCCCATTCTTGATTGTGGTTGCCATTGCGCTCATCCGCACCGGCATGGGGTCATTCAATCGTGAAGAGATCCTTTCACGCGAACACGAGGAGCTAAGTTGGCGCAATATTGTAATGACCTTTATGACTTTTCTACGCGAATACCAACCAGCCGGTACACAACCAGATCAGTACAAAGGATTGACCTTCTCACCACACCGCTTTTATCGCTATGAGATACCTAATCTCCTTCGGGAATACCGAATACCCATCCTAGTTGCGGTTATCGCTGCTGTGAGCGGAGTAGTCGCAGGTGGGTATATCGGACAACATTATAATGTCCCCGTGCTTAGTTTTTACCTCGAAAATATTGGGACTACCCCCGAACCAGGGTTTTTCTTCTCGCTTTATATCTTTGGGAATAATATTCGTGTATCGCTGCTCTCAAACATTCTCTCACTCTTTGTATTTGGCATATTTGCCTTCCTGGTGCCTGCTGTAGCATTTGCACAGATTAGTTTTGTGGCCAGTATGCTCAGTCAGCGTGGTGGTAGCTGGTTTGGCTTTGCTGCTGATAGCCCGCTTCAGTTTTTGACAGCTTATGTTCTACCACACGGTATTGTTGAGCTGCCCATAGCCATTCTTGGTGCAGCAATGGGGATTCGCATCGGGGCATCATTACTGTCACCGCCAACCGGGTTTACCGTTGGACAAAACGTGTTATGGGCTTTCGCACAATATTGTAAAGTATGGTTATTCATCTTATTGCCAGGGTTTTTGATTGGTAGTTTGATTGAAGGTTTGATTACCCCACACATTATTTCAGCATTGTATGGCGGGTAGATCGATACCAAGATATGCCTTCGCTGAATAATGCAAAACAAGGTAGTCTAGCACTACCTCGCACAAGTTGCGTATCAATATCGATTTTATGGTGTCGTTTCAAGTGCCTGTGTAGCAAGCCACGAGTCATGGAGCCATTGCTCAGTTGTCCGCATGCTCAGATCGAAGTTCCACACAATATCACGCTCAAATGTCCATCACCCATTCATCTGATGCCACAATCACCCAGACATACGTTCCCGATGGCTGTCGGCACTTCACTTTCATACCAGTCACTGTGATGACCTCACCAGCGGCAGTCAACATTTCATCGTGTGGGTCGTCCATCAAACGGTGAGTGTTCCGACAAGATCGGGTGCGACCCTTGCAAGCAATGTTTCTGCTATACATTGAGCCTCATCGCGACTGGGTAGCGGCATATTGGGGAATGATGCTTCCATCCATGTTACACCTTTGAGTTGGTCTGTTTGTACATCTCTGACAGTCGTAAAATGTTCACCACCTCGTCCACGATTATGGCCATCGGTACGATCATATCGTGTGATACGAACTGCTATACCATTCTGTGTTGCCAACCGCACATCGATCTGCTCGTATCCAGCGGGAGTTGATATAGCATGCGATTCTGTCCCGAATGGAGTTATGTGGGGGCCGCTTTCAATTGATGTTATATGATAAAATTCCTTGTACTTGCGGTATGACATCATCGTAGTGATTTGCTTGATGATATCCACCAACGAAATTCTTTTTGACATAAACGTTAGAATTGGCACAAAAAAAAAGAGACTAGCCTGCGTGTGCGTGTTCAATCAATTGCTGGACCCTGGCAATGTTTGTTGCAAGTTCATGGCGAAACTGACCGAGCGCGTCGATTCGCTCTTGTGTCTCATCCAAGTGACGTTGCAGGATTGTCAGAACCTTTTGTTTCCCTTTAATGCCCGTTGCATCCTCAAAATAAAGATCTATGACGCTCCTTATCTCATCAAGCGATAAGCCCAGTTGTTTCAACGCATCAATTTTTTGCAGGCGCGCCAATTCATATTCCGTGTAATGACGAAAACCACGCCCCACACGTTCACTGCGGCTAAACAAATCGATTTGTTCGTAGTAGCGAATGGTGCGTGGCGTTACACCAACGCGTTCAGCCAGTTTCCCAATCCGCATAGTCTCAATCATAAATCATCTCAAATCTAACATTCACGTCAATGTTAGTACACTAAGCTACTGTTGTCGGGTCAAGTGCTATAACACCTATTCGATAGAGGTCATCTCGTGCAGGCATATGGACAAGAGATTTAACTACTACTGAAGATGATGTCGCGTTTGCTGAAGGCATAGATCGACAGTGCGACAAGACTTAGGGTGAGGGAAAGTTGAGCAAAGGGAATTGCGATATTAAAATTGCTGTAGTCGCGAGTGACTGATAAACTAAATCCTGTAAATGCAGGCAACAGTGGTGTACTAAAAACCGTACGCGAGACGTCAAGCGCAACACGAATAGGTTCCCAAAGGACATTGAGGACTGGGCCACCAATCAAATTTCCGGAGAAGGCCAAGGCAACTACAGCCAGCACGACCAGGCGCCAGCTTGCGGTCAACACAATTGGTGCCAGTAGCATGAGCAGCGCACCTAACAGCGCAACATTTAGTGCCAGCGGAATGGTCCCCAGTACCCACCCGCGTATATCAAGATCGGCAACCGGGTTGAGAAGTGCAGCGACAAGGCTCAGCACACCATAGAATCCCATCTCGACAATAAAAGCCGCCAGATACAATCCCAGCAAATAGCCACTACGACCTAGTTTACGAACCAGCAATATGTACCCCTGTGGCCGATCACCTAGACCGATGATCACAGACGTGGTGTAAAACGTCAGAAGGAGCACCAGAACACCTGCTGTTGAGAAAAAATAGTCGGCTTGCATAGTAGACCTGAAAAAAAAGATGTAAAACGCCGCTGCTGCCGCAATAACCTCAACGAGAATCCGGCCAGACCGAACATATTCCGTTAATGTAAACAGCACAAAATAGAGAATACGCATAAAGCCTACTTATTCTACTCTTTCAAATACAGCTAACTACACTATGGTGATCGACAATGCTATGGCTGTTCCTGGTCTTGACGTGAGTCGTTATTTCGCTCTTCCTTGCGTAACAGATCATGCAGGAGCGTTTCACCTCTTTTCGGGCGTCCGGGCAGTAGGGTGGTGGTAGCAATTTGGGTGGTATCAAACTCTCTAGTAACTTTCGTTTCTTTCGCTACCTCTGTGGTATACACTGGTTCTGCTGCACTATCTGGCAGGGATCTGGTTTTAGGCTCAGATAGCAGCTTATCAGCATGGAGAGTTTCCCGACGCACCACCCGCATGTAGAGCTCCTCGAGAGGGCGATTCTGTGGCTCCAACGCAATAATTGGTATGTGCTCATCAAGCAGTGTACGCAACACCTGTTCTTGTAATATGGTCGTGTTTGGCTGTATGACAATATCATAGCCGTTACAGCGAATGGCCGGCGAAAGCCGCTGCAGGCGCAGAATGATTTCTGGCGTCATCGATCCCACGGTCAAGGTAACACTGCCGCCAGGGACGCGCAACGCTGCAACATCTACCTCTGTGGCGAGTTTACCGTCGAACAAAATACCAACGTGATCACAGAGGTATTCAATTTCATCAAGATAATGTGTTGCCAGAAAGATAGTGTGTCCACGACTCCGGAGATGTCCAAGGAGTTCGAGCAGTTCACGCTGTCCGGCGGGATCAAGACCGGAGGTTGGTTCATCAATCAGGAGCATTTCCGGATCGGTCAGAAGCGACTGTGCGATACCCAGACGTTGTAACATGCCCTTGGAATAGGTGCTCAACAATCGATCAGCCGCCGACAGGAGATCGACGGCACGTAACTCATCCTCAATACGGGCTACCAGTCGTGAGCCTCGCATATCGTTGAATTGGCCCAGGTAACGTAAATACTCTCGTCCGGTGTAGCGCAAGTGATATTGGAGACGTTCAGGGAGATAGCCGATACGACTCCGTACTTGCTCTAAGTCGTTGGAACCCAGCAGCCGTATGGTGCCTTTATTTGGGCTGAGAAAACCCAGCATCATGTGCATGAGGGTGGATTTTCCTGCGGCATTCGGCCCCAGCAGACCATAAACCTGCCCCGTAGTTACCGAGAGGTTAAAATCGGTGAGAACGGCAAACTGATCGAACGACTTGGAGACATTTTGTATATCAATAGCAAGCATTATTCTCTGACATACGATACTATAACCATAAACAATAAGATCTTGTATTATATAACTACGCGAAGGATTAAGCCAAGCAATGCAACGGGCATAGCACGCCACCAGCACCAATGTAGCGCTCCTGGCAACGTCAGTCTTGGCAGCACCAGACTGACCTGACGTATGAGCAATGTCGCAACGACAAAAATAGCTAACGTTAGCATCAATACAATCCATGGCGGGACAGGTGACCATGCCAGTGACGCTACGATGAGGGTAAGTAACAATGCACTGCCTCGGACGGCGCGTGCACCCTGCAACAACCCACTCGTTGGTCCATCGAGTCCTGCCTCTGCACCTGCAGGAGACAGGTTCCGTTCGGCCCCAAACGGCCCATACCCAATCGCAGCAGGCAATGCGAGCAAACCAGCCAACCATAACAAACCACGCCCCGGTAGCGATGCGATAGACCAATCAATGGGCAGCCAAAGCGCACTCCCAATAGCAATCCACACCACACAACGGCCAGCCACCCCCATCTGCACCTCACGCAAATTGGCGCGGGTAGCAAATGGTGAGTTGGTCAACACTCCCAGCAACGCCGGCGCGAGAAAAGATGCTTCAATCAACGCCCAGAGTGCAATCGGGTGATCAACCCATGGTAAGAGGGGGGCAGGATGTAAGGGCCAGGGCAACAATGCCACTGCCCAGATTGCGAACAGGATACTTGCCAGGCTTACCATTCCTTCGGTGCTTCGCAATGCCTGCACGTGTGATGCCGTAGGCAACTGTATTCGTTCATTGGCGAGGACAGTGAATAACACTGTTAATGCTAATGTGGCAACTAATCCTGGATAGGCCAGAAACATTAATAAAAGATCCATAAAGGTATATTACCACCAATCGTATCGCTTGTGTAATAATAGTAGCCTTAAAGATTCATAAGTTTCATGCGGGTTATAGCACACGGATAAAGGTCAACCCACCAATAACATCTCGAATCGCTGCGAGAATTGGTTGGGGGTATAACCCAATACCCAGGCACAAAACCAGCAGGACACCGATCAGTACTGCAAGGCCACGTGGTTCGGCTTCCAACCGCCGTTCTGCCGGGCGATCAAGGTCGGTGGTTCCCAGCAAAATCGGTGTATCATCAATCTGCACTTCTTCGGGAGGGCCCAGAAGCCGCTCATATGCTAATCGTACGAGGGCCAACAACGCAATAGCGGTGGACAACAGTAACAATGCCAGCGTTAGCCCGCCTTGTTGCGAGGCGGCTTGATAGATCAGCAGTTTGCTGGCAAAACCATTGAATGGTGGCAGACCGATTAACGCAAGACAGCCAGCGATCAAGCCGGTTCCTGCAATAGGCCAGCGCCAGAGCAGATCGCGGCGCACCACATGCGGTGGGCGACCATCCGGTCGTTCGAGCAAGCCCACACAGAGGAAGAGGAGCATCACGACAATGATCTGGTTGAAGGATTCAAACAATGCGCCACTCAGACCGGGAATAGTCATTGTCGTTAATCCAAAAAACACCATACCTGCGTTATATACAATCAGGTAGCCTAATGTCCGCCGCATGTTTGGCTGTGAGAGTGCCAGCGATGACCCCAGCAGCGCTGTAGCAATCCCGAAAGCTTGCAAGATCTGTAAACCTGTCTCGTTTTCTTGAATAAGAATGGGGAAAAACTGAAATGTATTGATTAAAAACAACAGGCTCGTGACATTGATAACCGTCACTACGATCACGGATACCATTGGAGCTGCGTCTTCAGCCAGATCGGGCAGCCAGGAGTGAAAGGGGACAGTCGCCAATCGCAACCCAAAGCCGATGGCCATCAGTCCAAGAATAAGGTGTGCTGGCGAGACCCGATCGACTGCGTCACTGGGCCGATAGATATTAACCATCACAAAGGCGAGATACATCATTACACCAGCGATAACCATCAATACCAGATATTTGAGACCAGTCGCAATCGAGGCCCGCTCCACCAACGACGGGCTCCCAGTTGGCAGGTCGACAATCGCCAGCACAGCCAGGAGACCCCCGCTGATTAAGAGGAGCGACACGACAAATGGTTCCTGCAGCAAGAGAATCGTCGCACCACTAAAACAGAGCATCAACAAAGCTACCGGCACAAAGTTCTCGCCGTGCGGAATGCCCCATGAAGAGAGGAATGCACATGCTCCTACACAGAAGAACGTCATCAAAAAGAGACGGCTCAGAGGATCAAGCACCAGTGTCAGACCCAACAGTCGCGAGGGCTGATCCGGCGGCAACTGAGATGCCAGTACGAGTTGCGTCAGCATGGTCGCAACTGCAATGCCAATGACCAGGCGGGTTTGCTTGCGAAGCACAAAGCAACTTGCACTCATCGCAGCAGGAAAAAACATCAAGAGCAGATATGCCATACGTTATTTAAGGCCCCTACGCTTTTACTGTGGCGAGAGAAAACACCACATACAAGCATTATTTTTGTTGATATAACTCGGCGAGTTCCAATGTCTTGAGACGGCCATAGAGCAAGCTACATAGATACGCAATTGCCAGAGCCAACACAATCGTCATCAGACTTAAAATGGCTACCGGAAAAACCCGAACTGAACTTGCAATGGCAGTGTAGAGCACATCAATACTACTGACACACAAAAGCAATCCCAGCCCAATCTTGAGCAGATCGTTGGCGGTAACCAACGTAAACAAGCCAATCAGTCCCAGCCAATACCAGACGAAGTCAATCACAATAGTCTCGCCGATTGGATACAGGCGTGGGAGCAAAAGGCTGGCCAGTAACGCCAGAACCAGCGACCAGAACGGCACCACATAGTCTGAGAGACGGCGTGGATTATCTGCACTTTGACGTTGTGCACTACGCGCCGCCCGTCGTAGTTCGCTCAACGAGAATTCGTCAAGATCTTCCGTATATTCCTGCGAAAACATAATCGCCGTGATCGCCAGAATAGCCGTAGCCGAGATACCTGTAATCAGTTTAATCAACACCGTAGTGCTAATGGATAGACTACCCAGTATAATATCTGGCTCGATAAACGCTTGCTGGGTAACAAAGAGCGCCACAAAGAGATAGTTCATCAGCAGAGCAGAAAAGGTAACGCGCCAGTCGCGAAACAGGAGCACTAATGCTCCGGTTATGCCGATGATAATTGCTGCCCAGTTAATCTGCTCCATAACACGTTATCCGATCCACGAAGTAATACATTGCGTGTGTGTTTACCCCTGTAACAAGAGTAAAAGGACCGTTACAAGGCTAATCATAAATCCTGCAAGATAGTACCGTTGTTCAAAGAGCGACAAAGCCCAACGCGTGCGTTGACTTAGCCATAGTGCGCCTTCCCAGAGACGGCTGTACAGACCAACTGGAGAGCCAATCCATACCAATATCTGCAAACTCTCCGCCAATGCCTGGGGTGTCAAAATAGTGCTCCGCATATCGGGATCGATCGTCCCACTGCGAACACTGCGCCAACGTAATATCAATGGTGTTGTGATGAGCAACATGGCAATACCAGCACTTACGATTTGTACTGAAAAACCGGTAAAGACTTGTATACCACCACCTGCTTGCTCGATTGCAGTATTCCACTCCGCTCCACCAAGCTGGGGAACCACACCTAACACGATCAGCGGTATTGCAGTGAGAGCAGGACACAACCGTGCCACAAGTGCCGACCAATCCAGTGAGTCATCACTTGGGGCAGCATAGACCGCATTCCGGTGAATAAATATCGTTAATGGTGCCAGATACGCCAACGCCATTAAGGTACTCCCAACCAGCACAAGCGGAAGGACCCACGGCCATGCACGATACAGTTCTGCAAAGAGCATGATCCGTGGCCAGAAGCCCAGTGTTCCCGGCACACCAACAGACGAAGCCGCTGCGATTAAGAAACTGATGCCCGGTAGCATGAGCAACTGGGGCTTGTCAATTTTCGAGATATCATCTGTCCCTGCATAACGCTCAACCAGGGTAACAGCCAGATAACTAACGATCGTTGTGAGCGTCGTGTTTGCTAACAATGCAGGTGCCACCACACTCGAAACAGCTTCGAGTTGTCCGAGTACAATAATGACTAACCCCATCTGGGCTGTCAACTGCCACCCAACAAGCCGACGTATGCGTATTTCAGAGAGCGCGCCTGCAGCACCAACCAGTAATGTCACAATACCAATAATAGCGAGAATGCTGGTCCAGGCAGGTGTAAGAATGGCCTGTGTCGTGATAAACCGTGTCAGCACCATGCCACCAAATAGGGGCAAACCAAATGCCAGAACGATACCTGCAATACCTGATGGCATTTCAGCCTGTTCATTGACTATCGCATGGAATGGTGGTGCGCCGAACATCAACAGCGCGATTGTCAGCCAAGCTATGAGAATAAACGGACCAGGAACGGCTCCTACACCGCCTGCCTGCATAGCCAATGCGGTACCAAGCAACACAATGGTGCTGATCAAACCTGCCATGAAGGTAAGCGGCAGTGTTTGTGTCTCAGACTGGCTGCCACTTGAGCGCATCGTCAAAAAGCAAAACAGGGTCAATAAGCCCCATACAATCGACAGCACAAACGTATGTTCAACTGCCAGACCAAGCATTGAGATCCACAGCACCATCAATAGCGAGGCCAACAAACCACCAAACCCACGCACTGCCGGAGGAAAAGCTACTGCAAGTCCCAGCAAGGCCAGTGCGCCCCCACCTGTGACGACCAACGCCAGGGCCCAATTGGCACCACTCAGATTAAAGGATAGCTGTATGACCTGGTTGTCCAGCGCCATCCATTGATACACCGACCACGCCAATGCATCATGAGAGTAGCCGACAAACACCAGTACACTGGTAGCTGCAAAGATAGCTGCCGAGACGATAGCAAGCACTCGTGTTGGTACCACACGATTAAGTAGCAAGCTCAGGAAAATCGCACCAAGTGGTAGTGTAAAAATCAGAATTGACATATTCATTCACGTAGGCGCTATGAACGGCATTAACGAGACACGTAACGACATCGATTCAGTATCCTTGAATAGTACACGCTAAACTCGGAGCGCATGACGCGACAATCGGTACGGCGTTATCTATCAATCCGCCAGATAATAAAGTACGTACGAGCAAACGGTCAAGTTGACGTGGAACACTGATACGTGCCTGTGTAATATGATATCCATCACTCTCCAGACTGTATCGCACAAGGCCAGTTGGCCCCTCCACGGCACTATCAGCCTGTCCTGCTTTGATATTCTGAGGAATAGCTCCCTGCCACGCACCTTCCGGCAATTCCTGAATAGCCTGCTCGACTAATTTCACACTCTCAAATGCCTCTAATAAAAGCACCACTAACCGTGCATACACATCACCACCTTCCTGGGTAATGATGCGAAAAGACAGCTTATCATAGGCCGCATAGGGCTGGTCAGCTCGCACATCCCGCGCCAGACTCGAGGCCCGTGCCAGAGGACCACGGACACCAAACTGTTCAGCAGCAGTACGTGGTAGCCCACCAACATCGACCGTACGCATAAGCAATGCACGATGGTCAATAATACTATCAGTAAATCGATAGAGCGAACGATGCACCCGTTGAATATAGTCAAGCATACGCTCTTTATCTTTGTCGGACAGGTCGCGTCGCACGCCTCCGGGCAGGATCATATCACGGATATTGTGTGAGCCACTGATAGTGGTTAGCAGCTGTATGGCCGCAGCATGAATTTTAAGCAGTTTAGCACCGTGTGGCTCCATGCCCAGTGTATTGAGCAGTGTCGCTACCACTTGAAGATGCGCTACAACACGTTCCAGTTCTACGACTGCACAACGCAAATAGGCCGCACGATCTTCCACAGATATCTCACACAGATCTTCCAACGCCTGACAGAAAGCGAGTGAGTGAGCAAAAGCACATGGCTTGCAAATACGAGCAACCAGATCAAGTGCCTGTGCAATATCGGCACGGGTCAGTTGATCGGCATAATCCGGTTCTGCCGACTCATCACGATATTCGACATCAACAATACGTTCGCCGTTGAGCCGGATAATCAGGCGTTGTGGGCCATCCCACGCTGGATGGTGAGGTCCGAGTGACAAAATAGACGTCACATATCCTCCACATAGTTGCATCTATCAGGTCGCGTATTATACCACGTTCCAACCTAGTGTTCATGTGCCGCCTGAAAACGAAGCACAATCGCTATGTTATAATCCGAATATGACTGCCATATAACACCAACTTACCGTCATAGAGGAGCTTTCATCATTATGGATTCGGCCCTGACTAATGCCCAGCCAATGCGTGCGTCTCAGGTTACTGTGGAATGGCTGCAGACCATCGATTACCAGATTACATCACCATATCGACCGCCAACGATTGAGGGAGTCGTGTTGAAGGAACTCAATGCACTCGTCGATGGGCGTGGCGATGTGATCGAATTATGGAGCAAACCATGGGTTGATCAAGAAAATCTGGTCGATCCTGTCCATGTTTATCAAAGTGCTACCGACTATGGCGTGACGAAATGCTGGCATCTCCACGATATACACACCGATCAGTTCACCGTAACACGGGGGAAACTCCAGGTTACGCTGGTCGATATTCGTCCTGACTCACCTACATTTGGCCATGTGAACCCCATCTTTCTAGGGAGCCAGCGCCCACGCCTGATCAAAATCCCACCCAGAATCATGCACGGCTGGAAGGCGTTGAGTATGCCCGAAGTTATCGTCGTCAATCTGCAATCGCACGTGTACGATGGGGCTGATGAGTTTAAATACCCGTGGGATTGTGTTCTTGAAGAAGTCTGGGAACCACGAAACGGTTAAAACCTACGGTCAGTCGCTGCAATACACTCTCCACCTGGTCTTTAACGATGCGGTTTTTGACATTGTGTTGAGAAAAGAAACAGCGGATGCCTCTCGTGCCATTTCAAACGGAATACCGCAGTAGTGTGCAGCACATACATACGACTACCTTTGGCGCAATGAATCTCGCATCGTTGCGCTCACAGCCATGCACACAAATCGAAAGTCTCAATAAAACATGTCTGCAATTTGTGTACCAGGACGGTGCTGTGCTCAAAAGATATGTGGTGGCATACCAACTTGATTCAACACATTTCAGGCTTAATCTGTTGGTTGCGCCACAACATACGGGGCATGGAATCGGAACACGTTTGTTGCAATGTATCGAAGAGCATGTACGAGGACAAGGCGGTAAATATCTTCAATTACGTGTCCTTGAACAAATGAAATCAAGTCTTACCTCTGCAATTTCAAAGGGATTTCGTGAGATACATCGTATGCGGAGTAGGTCGCTGTACATCCACACGCCACACATGGGATGCATTGGGCAGCAAACTGGCGACTGATGGCTTTGTAGCAACCACCTACCAGGCTGAGATGGCAACCAATAATAAGCTGATTGACCAGCTTATTGAGCTTCATCGTTACACCAAAGTTGGCTGGGAATCACCTGATCCAACATGGAGGTCTGATGAGGATGAAGCTCGCTGGAGAAACCAATTTAGTGCAATTGCCAACCCTGTCCACTTTGCGATGATGAAGCTCCATAACACATTGATTGCCTACACAAGTGCCGCACGCGAAAATATGAGCAGCACTGCCGTTCATTCTGACCACCGTGGACGTGGTATTGCAACATACCTGAAAGCCTGTAATCTCGCACAATGTATCGATGATGGACATACTTATTTTGAGACATTGAGTGCTAGGCAATGATTCGTGTTAATCAGAAGCTGGGATACAGACTAAACAGCCTTACCGACGTTTGTCTGTTAAAGTATTTGTGAGGAACCAGGCATGAATTTGGAAAGCATATCTACAGATGCTTTGCTGATGCTATACCTGGCTGGGAAGATGTGGTCGTGTGCCGGCCGCGCCGGACGTTGCACATGCGCGGTGCATGCGCCGCTGGGTATTGACTATCGATCGGCTGGGTGGTATCCTGCAGAGACGGACACCTTGTCCGTCTCGCTCTGCGGTTTTCCTGAAAGAGGCGGCTACGGGCACGGCTTCACCCGATGCATAGAGGCGGATTGTTTCCGCCTAATACATGTTCGGCGGTTCTTCTTTCTGCTTGCATCGAACATGGTACAATCATATATCGGTTCGCACGTCTTTCTCATTAAAACCTACAACACCTATGGACGATGAAGACCTCACACACAAACTCGATTTGCTCCGCATACTTAAACGCCGCTTTCAGATTTTAGAGAAGCGCGAGGCACAGTACGGCTTGGGCGTTGATCCGGGAGTCACAATTGAACGAGAGGATCTCGCGAAACAGATCAAAGTTCTTGAGCAAGCAGTTACCCGAGCGTCAGTTCCATCTATTACCCATTCCCCCATTCGTGGCCTGATGAACTCGACCGTCATTCTTGATGTCTCACGTATCATCGACACTCCCTTACCCATATTGGAATATCATTTGGGCGACCCCGTTGAAACAATGTGGCGCGGTCTTCAATCAGCGGCCGATATTCCTGATGGTGGCGCAACACGTGAATATCACTTTGATGATTATGCCATCTGGATCAACTATACGAAGTCTGGTATAGCAACTGGCGTTCATCTTTTCGAAGGACTCGAAGCAGAGAACTATTCCTTCAATGATTGGCCAATTATCCTGCCGCGCATCGGCCTGCTCCATGTTATAAATCTCCCAGATACCCGTGGCCTAACAACAATTACGTGGCGCAATTATCAGGGTCTTACAATCAGCATCGCATCACAGCGCGTCGGAGGCCCAATAACGGCAGTCAGAGTCTACAAGCTATTGAAGTAATCCCAACTAGCCAGAACCGCCGAACACGCGCATGCAGTCCGACCGCTTCGCGCGCAAGATCGTGCCTTCTTTGATGCGTTCATGTGCAGCGCGCGTGCGGCGGCTGATGCGCACCATGTTCGGCCCCAGACCAATATTTTCGCAAGTCGCAGATTGTTAGGCGCTACAAGAGAAGCTTCTCTATCACTTTGACTGGAGGATGTCATGTCGGATAAAAACACCAAGCTTGAGATAACCAAGAACGTTCCCTTCACAGTCATCAACCGCTTCTTACCAAAACCCGAGGATCAGCAAGAACTCGTGGAGGTCTTGACTGCGGGAATTTCAGATGAGATGGCCATCCAGCCGGGATTTATCGCGGCCTCAATACAGCGCAGTCTCGATAGCAATGACGTCTTGGTCTATGCCCAATGGGAGAGCGCCGATGCGTTAGCTGCCGCCGGCGGACTTGTCGCCGCCGGTAAAGCGCCAAACATGGCGCGCGGATTCGAGCTCGGTCAGCCGCAATATCATCCGTATGAAGTTAGCGCTGTGATTCTTGCGCCAGATGCTTAGCCCCGCCCCGAGCATCACATGTATGGTTAGAGCGCTGCCATCCTGAGTTGTCATTGCTGTACCATTTTGGTTGTGGGTTGCTGAGGCTTCTTAAGTTATTGTTGCATTTGCTGGGTTTTGGTGTGGCTCTGGCTATATTTTAGGAGTGCCTTCTGCTGAGTATAGGCGATCGGTCTTTAGCGTGCAATTTATGTAGGTTCTTGGCTGTGATCTAACACGCCCGTGCAGAGGGATGCTCGAACCACTCGACGGGTTGGCGCTTTAAATTGTTCCTCGCACCCCTGACAGATTCCGTTAGCCCGCTAAAGAAGTAATACTTGAGTGATTAATCGAAATGTCGCATGATGACGGTAATAATAACGCCCATCCTTATTATCCATTTCTAAAATGGGGCTTCTTGCATACGCCTTTTATGATGTTTATACGAAGTTACAACAAACTTTCGGATGAAGATATTATGAAAGCATTGGGGCTACAAGATTATCAAAAAATGCTCCCACCAGTGCCTGCATCTGGTTGGCATGTAGTATTTGCGCGTGATACCGAATGGACTCATATTGCCGATGACTACCGATATACCCTTTGGCACAGCCCTAAAACAGCCGAAGTAATCGAAAAATATAGTAAGCGTTATGATGTCTTTCGATGTTCCATTGGTGATATTGACGAGTCATTCGAGTTTGCATATTATCAGAACGGAAACCTCAGCAGGAAACTGGTTTTTGAACACGACGTATTCAAGAATACGCAAACCATTACCATCGATAAAGGAAATAAATTGCCTAACGAACCTACAAATCTGAGTGACCTAAAAGCATCTGCCGCAAGGATGTTTCCTGCAATTACTCATGCTCTTGGAATCATAAGGGTGAATGACCCATTACAGAATCGGTTCTTTGGCAAAAAAGCGGTCTAACACAGCGGGCACCTGACGTGCGGGAGTCTGCGCGGCTTATAAGCATTTTTCTGGCTTCGAGTTTTTTCTGCTCTCAAGCCTTGTCCATGCCCGCCCACACGCAAGTAACGCACACTGTTAGGCGGCTACGGTCCGGGTTAATTCAGTGAAAACTCATTGGGCAATATAAAAAAACCAGGTTGAAAATGTCAATTTTGCTATCTCTTGTTCGACATATTAGTAGAGCGAAATTCAATAATCCAAAAGACTCGCTCAAAACTCAAAGCATAAGGAGACAATTTGCAAAAAGTAATTTCAAACGATGGTATAACAAGCGCGTCTTCAATGAAGATGACAAAGGTACTGCTGGCTTGTGGCATGATCGCTGGATCCATGTTCCTTATCGTGGGCTTGGTTCAAGCCCTCACCCGCCCAGGGTTTGACATTACACGCCATCCTCTTAGCCTGTTGAGCAACGGTGATCTCGGGTGGACCCAGGTGACCAACTCCCTAGTCAGCGGGCTACTGGTCATCGCTGGAGCAATCGGGCTGCGACAGGCACTGCATGATGGCATAGGCAAGACCTGGGGCCCCTTGCTCATTGGTGTCTATGGGTTGAGCTTGATCGGCGCAGGCATCTTCAAAGCCGACCCCGCGATGGGCTTCCCTGTAGGTACTCCTGCAGATGCCATGACCATTAGCAAACATGGGATGCTCCACTTTATGACGGGCGGCGTAGGGTTTCTTGCGCTCATCGCGGCGTGTTTCGTCTTTGCCCACCGATTTTCCACCCTTCACCAAAAAGGCTGGGCGGCATACTCCTTAATAACAGGCATTGTCTTCTTCGCAGGCTTCTTCGGAATCGCCTCAGGGTCAGGTAGCATCTGGACTTTACTTGGCTTCTGGATTGGAGTAGTGCTTTCATGGACTTGGATCTCAGCCTTGTCAAAACGGCTGATGGCTGAGCTTCAATAAACAAGGAGATAATCATGAAAAAAGTAGAATCAAAAGCTGGCATGAATGCCTCTCAACGTATTACCAACCAAATAGCGGAGCTGAACGACTGGCGTGGCAAAAAACTAGCACAATTGCACAAGTTAATTCTGGAAGCCGCCCCTGAAATCACGGAAGAATGGAAATGGGATACAGCAGTTTGGACTCAGAACGGGCTTGTTTGTAGCGTTAGCGCTTTCAAAGATCA
The DNA here is from genome assembly GCA_013122435.1 of Chloroflexi bacterium AL-N1. Lineage (GTDB taxonomy): Bacteria > Chloroflexota > Chloroflexia > Chloroflexales > Roseiflexaceae > AL-N1. The sequence continues at coordinate 43,030 of WYDT01000030.1, read as the reverse complement.
TGTAAAGATTAACTTTTTCAAGGGCGCTTCGTTGAAGGATCCGAAAAATCTATTCAACGCTGGGCTTGAAGCGAAGGCAACTCGCGCCATTGATTTCGACGAAGACAGTGATCTTAACGAGCCTGCTTTGAAAGAACTTGTTCGTGCCGCTGTTGACTATAATACAGCTAACAATCAAAAGAAGTAGTCATAAGGAGATTTAAAATGAGATACATGTTGATGACCAAAGATGATACGAATGTAACAGTCACTCCCCTCAGCCCTGAGATGTTTGTTCAGATGGGCAAATTGATCGAAGAGATGACCAAAGCGGGCGTCATGTTGGCAACTGGCGGACTCTCGCCGAACCCAACACGGATTAAATCTTCAAGCGGCAAAATTACCATCACTGATGGGCCGTTTGCAGAAGCAAAAGAAGCAGTCGTTGGTTTTGCATTGATCGAAGCGAAATCTAAGGAAGAGGCGATCGAATGGTCAAAACGCTTCTGGCAGATAGTTGGCGACGGTCAAGGCGAGATTTATGAGGTTTTTAGCTCCTGACGTTACAGGTTGGTCGCTAATGACAACGAAATTCGATGTCCATCGCGCAATTGAGGCAGTCTGGCGGATTGAATCCGCCAAACTCATTGCGAGTCTTACGCGTATCGTCGGCGATGTTGGGTTGGCGGAAGACCATGCACAAGGCGCTTTAGTTGCCGCGCTTGAACAATGGCCTCAATCAGGTATTCCAGATAAACCTGGCGCTTGGCTGATGACAACCGCAAAACATCATGCGATTGATTCGATTCGTCGAAATGTGCGCCTCAAATGCAAGTACGAGGAGATTGGCCGCGAGATTGAGCTTCAACAGGAAATGGGGAGTCCAGAACCTGGTGTCGACGCAGACGAGGTCGGCGACGATCTCCTGCGACTTATTTTTATCTCCTGTCATCCTGTTCTTTCAAAAGAAGCACGCCTCGCGCTGACCCTACGACTGCTCGGCGGACTAACAACAGATGAGATCGCCCGCGCCTTTCTCGTTCCAGAGCCAACGATTGCACAAAGGATTGTTCGGGCGAAGCGAACTCTCTCCAAAGCCCATATCCCGTTCGAGGTCCCAGTAAAAAGCGAGCGTCTTGCCCGTCTCTCATCAGTACTTGAAGTCATTTATTTGATTTTTAATGAGGGATATTCCGCAACTTCTGGCGATGACTTGATGCGCCCCGCGCTGTGTGAAGATGCATTGCGTCTCGGGCGTATTCTGGCAGAACTTATTTCGGATGAACCAGAAGTGCATGGAATCGTTGCGTTAATGGAAATTCAAGCATCACGTTCACGTGCTAGGATCGGCCCTTCAGGAGAACCGATTCCGTTGCTTGAACAAAATCGTGGACGCTGGGATCTACTTCTTATTCGGCGTGGTTTCGAAGCACTTATCCGCGCTGAATCGGTCGGTGGTGCGCTTGGCCCCTACAGATTACAAGCCGCAATTGCCGCTTGCCACGCCCAGGCACGTGCTCCAGAAGATACCAATTGGGAGCGCATCGCTGCGCTATATGCTGCACTAGTCCAACTCGCGCCATCGCCCATTGTGCAGTTAAATCGTGCCGTTGCAGTCTCAATGGCGTTCGGTCCAGCGGACGGTCTAGAGATTATTAATGAACTGCTATTAGAACCGTCGCTCAAGTCTTATCACCTTTTGCCAAGTGTGCACGCTGACCTTCTGGCCAAACTTGGGCGCTTCAGCGAAGCTTGCGTAGAATTCAAACGCGCGGCTGCTCTTACTCGAAATACGCGTGAGCGTGAACTACTTCTCGAACGCGCTGTTGCGATGACAGAAGGAGAATCAGAATGAAAAAAGAAACTTCACAAGCCAAGTCAAAGAAATCGACTCCGATAACCTTCCGCACCATAATTCTGAAAGGTGGCAAGGACATCGCAGGTATAGAAGTCCCCAAAGAGATTATCCAGAAAATCGTCAACGGCGAATCTCAAAGATTGTCGAAAAAACTAAACAATAACAGATAAATTAAACCTTAACTCTCTGTAAATAAAAGGCCACCCAACAATCGCCTGTAGCCAACGCTTCGCCGCAATTGATAAAGGTGAAAGCGTCGTTATTAGTACGGCTTGCGTGGTTAAGGCGCGGGCCGTCAGCCTGCTTCAGGATGATATAAATGCGACGTGTTGAGCACCTTGGAGCGGGTCGATTGGAACACCAAGCTCGTGCGCGGGGATCTGGGGGAGGCTGTTCAATAGCTCAAGCAAGAATCGGGTAATGGACTGTTCATCGGAGGTGTGAAACTGACCCTCAAAGGTATGAAAGAAAGGGTAACCAGATTTGTGACCAATTCGATGATCTGTGCGTGCAGGTTGCCAGACAATTACAGCCTGTAATCCTGACACATTTCAATCGCAAAGTCCCTGTTCTTTTGTTTGATCGTGAAAGCCTGAGCCCGCAAGCCATTGCTCAGACCTATAATGCCAATGATGCAGAGAGTATTGATGAATTTCGCAGATGGATTGAATCGTAGTCAGTTGAACTATAAAACATCAGTAGGATAACCTATGACTCCAACCCCGCACATTACCTATTCCTTCACACGCAGCATCCCATTACAGCAACTCCGGGGGCTGTTCCAACAAACAACATGGGCAGCGACCCGCACTGTCGCAGACATCGAAGTGATGCTAAAAGCCACACCTATCTTTTTGGGAGCGTGGCACGATGATTATCTGGTGGGATTTGCACGGGTCCTGACCGATGACTGTTATCGTGCTATGGTTGAAGATGTTATTGTTGAGCAAACGTTACGTGGTCAGGGGATTGGGCAGGCAATGATGGGACATGTATTAGGTCGTCTAAAGCATGTTGAAGAGGTACTCCTGTTTTGTGTTGAAGAGCGTATACCCTTTTATGAACGACTCGGTTTTGAACAATCGACCTATCCATCAGTGATGAAGCAGCGTACACAATGATAACATATTTAGATAACTGTGAGGCGTTGTAATCTCATCACAGGATTTGGTAGTTGAGATCGTGATAAGGCAAGATGCCAAAACGCTCGTAGAGGGCCGTTTTAGGTCCGGTTCTGCGCCCACATCCACAGAAATACCGCTGATATTCGTCTGATCGAACGATAGACATATCCGCACATCCTTGCTATACTCTCTAACATAACATTCGTTCTTCCATAAGCAAAGGTGTGCGTTATGCGTAATATCCTGCTGACAGGTATGTCAGGAACGGGCAAATCGAGTGTCATTGGTATCCTGCAGGAAAGAGGCTACCGCGCAGTGGATATGGATGAGCCCGGCTGGTCTGTGCACGATGCAGATGGTCATCAGCTATGGTGCGAAGATCGTCTGCAAGAAGATCTAACAAATAGTGGGGAAACTATTCTTTTCGTCAGTGGCTGTGCCGAAAATCAAGGCAAGTTTTATTCCGAGTTTCGTCATATCATCCTCCTGAGTGCTCCTGCCGAGGTACTTATCGAACGCTTAACGCATAGAACCAACAATCCGTATGGGAAACGACCGGAAGAACGTGCCGAGGTACTCCATTATCTGGAGACCGTGGAACCATTGTTGCGGGGTGGGGCAACGCACGAAATCGACACCACACAGCCGCTTGAACAGGTTGTGGAAATGATTCTGACGTTGGCACTTGAAGAGATGTGATGTGAAAGAAGATCAGAATGGCCTGTTTTACAATGTTGACACACTTCCTGTGAATTGCGGCAGCCACGGTACCGCGCAGGATCACGGCTCTGGCATTCCATAGGCACTAGCCTTGTAACGTTATATTTAGACACCACATCCCTTCTCACGAAATAATATCTACTTTACAGCAGCGCAAAGCAAAATCTCTCGTACGATTATACCTTTTCTCCATGTTACGCGGTTGATCAACGCAGTAATCTCGCTAGTTTCGTGTTGTAGTACATGAAATCTATGTGTGTTCCTTAGTGACATATGTCAGAGGTGATATGTATGAATGCCGATCACGAACGTGAGTTGTTGTCGCGAACAGCACGTGACCCCACTGCCTTTGAGGATATCTACGATCACTACCTTCCACGTATCTATGCCTACGTAGGTGTGCGTGTTGCCCAGAAGCAAGATGTAGAGGATCTCGTTGCGGAGACTTTTGTAAAGGCGCTTGCTGGAATCGAGAGCTTTGTGTGGCAGCATGAAGCCTCATTTGCTGCTTGGTTGTTTCGTATTTGTCACAACCTTGTATGTAATTTTTATCGCCAATCACAACACCAGAAGACACACCTATCATTAGACACGGTGTTGTATCTCCATAACGGAATGGATAGCCCAGAAGTGGCGTTGGTGCAAAAAGAGCACATTTCCCAGGTATGGGAATGGCTCCACCTTCTCCCACGTCGTCAACAAGAGATTTTAATGCTCAAATTGTTTGGGGAATTACGCAACAAGGAGATTGCAATAGTGCTTGGGCTTGATGAACGTACAGTAGCAGCGCATCTCTGTCGGGGAATCAAAGAAATTCATCGCAAATATACTGAAGAATTCAATCGTGTCCTGGATGGAGGTACACTATGACCCAACATAATAAGTTATCACAGCAAGATCAGAAATTGCTTGATAGTGTTGAAGATATGTTAGCAACACCAACAGACCCGATCACTGATCCAAGCTCACCAGTAGTAGTTTGCCAAGCCCTTCGTGCGGCACGCCCGCAAGCTGATGAGACATTTCGGTTAGCTCTGCGTCGTCGCCTGGTAGATGATGACAAAGAACAGCAAGTTGTAGCCCACTCTACACGAGTAAAGCACCGTCTGTGGTCATTGACAAGACTGTGGGGCTGGCAACAACCAATAGCGTTTGTTGTTGCGTTGTTGTGTGTACTGGGAGTATCATTGCTGCTCCCTGAGACCCGTATGGCATTGGCCGCTTGGCTAGGTATTACATTTGAGCAACGTACATCACTAGAGGCATTAGTTTTAGAAGTTGACCACGCGGCTTTGCAAGAGTCTGATGATGCAAGTTATGAGGTTTTCAGGCTTACGATACCCAGAGATCGCTGGTCGATGGTTACCCAGAATGGTTTTTCACTTCCACAACCAGGAAGCGAGCTTGCACTTACCGAAGAAAGGGAGTTCCCGATTCCATCGTATCTTCCACAGACGTATATCTGGCAGGATGTTGCACTTATGAATGCCAGTATGATGCATATGGGCTTTCCCAGCTTGTCAGGACAAAGCTGGGCGGGTGGGGGGAAACCACTGCTACCATATAACAATAGTATTGGTGCATTTTTAATTGGGGGTAATCAAGATAACAGTATGCTGCTACTATCACAGTTTCAGATAGATGTGCAACAAGGGTTAATGTTCCGCCCCTATTTCGCCGATGTGAGTGAACAAGACGCACAAATAAACAGGGAATCCATGATAGAAATCGGTGTTTTTATAGAACCAGCGACAGAAGAACAACCCATCTCGTTTTTGGTTGGCACTGGCGGGCGCTACGAGACAACGGTTAATGGTATGCAAGCCTGGTGGTATCACGGTACCTGGGATGAACGTGGTGGATGGGCCGATACCGAGCAGTGGGTCAATCTTGTCTGGGAACAGAACGATATGGTTTATCATCTGGCTTCGGACGCTTTATCCTTGGACAATCTGCGCCGTATCGCAGAATCACTTCCTGTTTCTTGATAGAGTATATTTAGGCACTTACAATGCAATAAATAGTGCTCATGCAAACAATCCGGAGTAGTAAATGAATGACTTCCATAAGGATTTCTCGCCGGAAATCCAAACAATGATAGTTCAACTTCATCAAGCTCTTGTCCGTATTCAACCAGAGCATCGTGAGAAAGTTGTGACTGATCTTCTTGCGAAAGTATACCGAGAGATTAGTACATTTGAATCAGGTGAGATACGAAAAGACTCGCTACAAAGGGAGTTAATGTTACTGTATGAAAAAAAGGCCAGACTTGGGCCCTATACACCAGAAGATGTAACCGCTCGTATCGTAGAGTTGGAACAAAAAATTCACAAGATGGGTTAGGTCATCTTGTGAAGGCTAATAATTTTATGCGTGGATCAATTTGTAATGACTCATTTGAGGTGCCTGTATGAAGTATCATGGGCACCTCAGAGAAAATTTCTTGTATTATCTTGAACAATCCCAAGACGGTGTTTCTGATTTTTTAGTTCCGCTAAAGAACGATGCTGTGTGTGCTCCTGTTTGAGAATATCTTCGTGTGCTGTCTGGTGCTGAAATCAAGTTGAAGGCTCTTGCGACACCAAAATCATCAGGTCCGACAGTGTCGGTTGTATCCATCTGTTTAATCCACTTGCCATTACTGGCATACCATAATGCTCCATTGACATAACCAGTCGATGATGATGATTGTCCATCCCAACTTGTAACTGATACTCCGTTTACCATACCATTGTCACACCATCCATTACTAAATACACTATATGTAGCCGCGCCAACTTGATCAACACCCACTACAATCATTGTTGTGAGTACCATTCCAATTATAAGACCGGAGAACCAGCGAGATATGCCAGTAGAGAGAAGTGAATAAAATGGTGTTTGCATGAGGTAATCCTTTCTTCTAGGATGTGCAGTTTGACCCACTACACACGATATCTGTAACAGTCCAAAGCAGATTGTAGCGGGACTCTTATCTTCGCAACTTCCTGTACTGCCCCGATTATTGAATGCAACCTACGGTTTAAATTCAATATTGTTGGCTATCTCTTGCACATTATCAAGCGGCAGCTGACTAGCAACCGTAATGATCAGATCATCTTCAAAAAATATTACGCGAGTAGGAAACTCACCACCCATATCTGTAGATACCCAGGCAAGGGAGCCTGAGCCCAACCGAATCTCTTTGTCACCAAGAGGACGTGCCTCAGCAAGTGCTGCTTTAGAAGGTTGAGTAACTGAAACAAGAAGAGTATGGTCAGATGCTGTATATATAACGCTATTGAGAATACTATACCACTCCTCATCAGCAGCGATCTCTGGTTTTGAATCTATTTGATAAGATTCAGCTTCAAAATATCGGTCGGACACTGCTGAATTTAGTTGAACTCTTGGTCCGTCACTAACTGTAAGGTTTGGGTTATCCACTGGTTGCTTTGTATAACCACTAGGATCTGGCGGTGCAAGAAGAGGTGGTGGTGCTTTTAATGTCGTATTAGCAAAAGAAATTGATAGTTGAGTGAAGACCACAAGTGTTAAGATTATCCCCGTGCATATTCCAAGACCTACTTGGCGTACGTTTTGATACCTCATCGGATTTAATTTGTACATGGATCATTCCTTCCTCTTTTGAAGAACTCGTGTCTAATAGGTGTAATCAAGAAAACCCATTATGTGAACATAACTTAATCGAATCGGATACCTCCTTTCCTGACATAGCAACAAGTTAAAATATCTACAGGAAATAATTAAAGTTATCAACCATATAACGACAGATTGAGTTTCGCATTAACACATGTCGGTAGATGTGCTAAGAAACATATCTTTGCAAGTGAATTAACTATATATAGTAAATGTATATTAACCACAAATTGATAATAGTAGCCTATTATAAGGCGATCATTATTGATATCTCCATAGATATACTGGAGAAAATCCGTAGTCAATTATATTTAATAGAGTGTTTTGATAAAGTAGAAGGGTGAGATGTTTTCTTCAGAAGCAAGATTATACTATAAAGTTACATTTGTCTATGGTTATTTTTAACCATCTTTTGTTGTATGTTGTCGCCAATACACATTTGCAGCTTCAGTCCTATTAGAGACTTCCAAACGGCGAAGAATAGAGCGAACGTGCTTATGTACAGTAGAAACACTAATTGCAAGATGTTTAGCAATATCTTTATCACGGTGGCTTTTCACGATCAACAACAAGACATCATGCTCACGCTTTGTGAGTCGTGAAAACTCAGACATATCATAACCCTTTCACTAATACTTCACATTGCACATTTACACCTATACATAGGTGATAAGAATCTATTTACTTATTAGATGGGTGCTGCGACGATGTATAATTTCTCTCCTTAATATACTATAACACTTTAAAGTATAGATATGTAACATTTTTGGTCAAAATTAGTAGATATTCTCAAAAGTAACTCTGCTTATTTTAACGTTTGGACCGGTGTGCCAAACAGTCGTCCTTATATTGCACAGTTGTGCACCACTTGGCCAGCACAACCTAAAATACCTGTGTTTTGTGAAATGCACAAAGATTAGTCACATTAAATGCTAACTACCTTAGCAGCACTATCACATTGTTGATGGTACAATCGACTGATGACACTGGGAAAACGCATTGCCTATCTACGGGTTCAGAGTGGTTGGACACAAGAAGAACTGGCGGAACGCACAGCCCTCTCGCGTGTAGCCATTTCACACTTCGAGGCCGGGCTGTCCACGCCAAGTGAGCGCACGATTGTTCTTCTGGCCGGGTTGTTCAAACTGGAACCATATGAATTAATTGAACATACTGACTACCCAACGGCAAAGGCCGACCGCCTCCCACCTGTGGCATGTCGTTACACAGAGACGAAACTCCAGATGTCCTTATTACAGCGCGATCTCTGGTGGCTGCAACAAGTTCGTTCAGACAGGGATTTCGACACGATGATAAGTGACTGTCAACAGCGCTTTGCGGCACTGTACAACGACCTGAGTAATGACAAACGAGAGTCATTGGCTGAGGTATTTGCAAGTCTTCGTGGGCATATGCCAGCAAGATAGGTCAATAAAGAAAGCCCTATCCAGCGTGACTCATATAATCAAATAGCATAGTTGTAGATTGAGCTATCTCACAACGGTGTGAGCTTAGCGTGGTTGGAGCTTACCACATCTTAAAACAGTCGTTACACGTTTTGGTAGTGCGGACCTTGGTCACGTTGACGCTTCCACAGGATGTACAACGATATTCGGTTGAAGTAAATTCTCCACAGATATCATTGAAAGCTGTTCGCATATTGTAGAAGAACGGGTTGCGACAGTCGCCTAAATAGGAGTCAGATGATCCATCCCAATGGGCGCAGCTCGTGCAGGATTGATCGCGGTCATTCATAGGTATTCCTTTCTCGGGATGCATGTATGATACACAGATCTGGTGCACATGACAATGAGAAAGAAACCCGCTTCTGATGACTATTTTTTCATCATTCTATATAGTAGTAGTGTTTGTTAGGATGTGGTAACCATTAATAAGCTGTTGAAGTGCGTGCCTTCCAAAGCTCTAAGTTGTGAACCATGCTTGCGTTGCAGCCAGCAGTGCATCAAACTGATCGTACAATGGGAGATTGTAGCGCTGGGTCAACAGTGTGAGGTAATGGTAGTTGACGAACTGTGGGTCTGCGCCAACCACAACAGGTTTGTTATGGCCAACTACTAGACCAAACTCGATGCGAGTGATACGACATTCGGCAGCGGGAAACCAAAACAACACAAGATCAGCAGCAAAAATATGATCGAGTTCCCATATCACCTGTCGCTCATATTCGACAGTGACATCGCCAAAATCATTGGGACGGCGTGGGTTGAAGATGATAATGCCGTCAAGGGTCGCAGTAAGATGGTTAATGACGTCATCCTGCCAGCGTGGGCTGTTCGTGATACCGCCCGCCAGGAACACAGATGGTCCCTCAAACGTACGACGTTCAGGTGCTACAAGAACATGATTAGGCATATGGTTCCTCAGAGAAGGGTATCAAGCTGCTCTTCATCGTCCAGTTTTCGTACAAGGCTGACTGCCGGATCGATGGTGAGTTCGCCGTGGTCAGGGAAGACCACACTCAATACTTCACGCCCATCCTCAATGCGGCTTTCCTCAATCTTACCATTCCCGTATGGTAAACAAAAAATGTGCTCTCCAGCCGCAAAACGAGGTTCAACAGCTTTGGTTTCTTTCGTTCGTCGTCGCGCCGATTGAGGCTTCTGGGTTGCCTCGTGCGCTTCTCGACGTTGCCGGAGCCGCGCAATCAGTGCTTCGGGGTCGGGTGGTGTCTCATCATCACGCACTACATCCTGCTCAGGTTGTTTTGGCGGTTGGCTACGTTCCCGCTCACGTGTTCGATTCGCGTTTGCACGTGAGGTTGGTGGTGGATCAGCCTGGCGTCGTCGGGATGATGTACGTTGTTCATCGGCATTGGTCTCACTGGGTGGTGGCGCAGCGCGTTTGTCCGACGGGTTACCAGGTGCAGGTATTGATGGTAGTGGTGCAACACGATTATCCGATGGCTTACCAGATGTAGGCACCGATGGTGGCGCTGTAACAAATTTCTTTTGCGCGTATACCTCGTTGGAGTTTGTCGATGATGTCACTTCGCTTAATGATACCGTCGGCTGCGATGGAGGTTTGGACTGGCGCTGTTTGCTCTTTGCACGACCAGACTTTTTCTGGAGTGGATCACCGACAGACTTACCGAGCAAAGCCAGTAGCCAATCCATGTCAGCCCGTGAGAGTGGTTCGAGCAAGGGATCATTGCGGCAAGCCAGAGCAATATCGTATGCGATGGGCAACAACGCCTCAGCGTGTTCATACAGCCACGTAGCCAGACCACTGCTACCTGGCTGAGCATCAACAATATACAGTCGCTGTGTCTCAGGATCATAGCACGTTACCACGTCAGTAAACGATGCGAGGGTGTATAACGGAAGCGCCGCCGCAAGGCACCAACCAACAAATTGATCTTTCACATTGACCTTGTTGGGCAGATCGAACCAACACGCGTGTGTGATCCAGCGTGCCTTTAAGGGCGGGCTCAGTGATTTATTAGTAGGCGTGCCGTTAGCCGTTATTTCACAATACCCATGGATCTCTTCATCGATAATAATACGACCCCAGTTAATACGATGTATGTTAGAGATCACCCGTGTATCGCGTTCCTCACGAATGGTCGCCTGACAACGTCGCAGTGGATACGTCCGTCGTCCATTACTCTCCAAGCGTAAGACGACGCTGCCAGTTTCTTCGTCACGCGATGTAACGCGCAGCCCACCACTACCGGGTGGCAGTGCCGCACCAAGGAAAGTCCACCGTTCAAAGCTGGTCGGATCGAGTTGGGCCAGCGTTTGTCCGTACTCGTTACGGGCTACAATAGCAGCACCACTTGATGAAAGCAGATGAAACTCGATAAAAGGATCATCAACAGCGTTCCCCGGTTTCCAGGCAACCTCTGGATCAGGCAGATCAACCAGCTGATTGTGATCGACCAAGCGGTTCACGATATGCTGAACACCCCAGTGCTCGACCTCGGCCTCGGTAAGCGGTAGCTCATTGGCGGCACACAGAATGTGTTGTGCCGTGACATACGCATTCGCCGGTGGGGCAGGCCAATCTGTCGTAGCATCATCATCCTGTAGGAGCATATCAACGTGGCGTGCCAGGGCCTGCTCGTGTGGCAATTTGCCAAGCACCAGCACCACAGCCTGGTAACTCGCGTGAAGCGTACGTTGAAAGGCAGCATGCGAGTGCGTATAGCCAACCACAATCAGGACATGAGATGGACGCATCTCCGGCCCAAAGGTAATCTTTTCGACATCACTAACTAAGGGCGCAATGGTCGCTACTTCAAGCTCCTGACACAGCAGATGAACGGTGTAGCCACTCTTTTGGAGATCCAGCGCAATCTCGGCTGCTTCACGTACATGATCGGTTGGGGTATGCCACACTGCCAGTGTCGTTGAACCATGTGGTGCATCATCTCCACTAATAACACGCCATGGGGTGCCGAGCAACTTTGTCAATGCCGCATCCGGTTCATCAATGGCTGTGAGCGTCGCCAGAAAATGGGGAAACTGACCATAGGTATATGCGTTCGCAATACGTTGTAGCCGTAGCATAAGATCGCTTATATGAGCACCAGCAACTCCGGTATAACGGTGAATATCTGGCAAAACCACCAGGTGCAATTGCGACCAGAAGAAGCGCCAGACACGGTCGTGATGTCTGAGAATGCGATGATGAAGGGTGCTTGGTGTTGCAATCATAATACGAGCATAGGGGTTGGGGCGTTGCTTTGCGGAGACCAACGAAACTGAAAGACGCACGTTTTGTGGCAAATTCGTATTAAGCGTGTCCAGATCGATCTGGATATGCTGTGCTACCTCGTCGGTTGGTGCCAGAATCAATGCCGTAGTGCCAACCTCACTGTGCAACGAGGCATAGAGCAAGAGATAGGCTGTCGTCGTAACGATCGAGTTCGCCGCCGAGAGCGCTACCGGTTCGCCACGCCGTAGTGCTGTAAGCGCTTGCGCCTGATGCGGACGAAACGGCTCACCCGTCATCGCCACCCAGGCTTGACCTACATCTCCATCAACCGGCAAATGGCTAATGCGCTCGCCTTCTGAGTCATCGAGTTCACGCAACATACTTAACGGGGTTGTATCACCACGTGTGCGTTGCCGTGCAATGGCTTGAATAATCTCCGTAACGCTTTGCACTATAGTCCACCTTCTGCCCTACACAATGGGCAAATTTGCCTATTTATTGTAGCATACAGCGTCAAACAACGATAGCTCTATAGCTATGCGAAAATGTTACTTTTGGAAAAAAGATGACCGGATTGATACCAAGCCAGCAGCATATGAGTGGTACATTTAGCGGGACACGCTCGATGGTCGTTGCCAGGGAGCAGTGGTTTCATCAAGTGTCTGTATTTCTGCCTCGGTGAGGGTCCAACCCAGTGCGCCAGCATTTTGTTGAGCCTGTCGGGCGTTTTTGGCACCAGGAATAGGCAACACATCTTGTTGAATAAGCCAGTTTAAGGCGACTTGAGCAGGTGTTTTATTACCATGTCCAGAACCAATATCCCGTAACAGATTCAACACAGGCTCAACAACTTCCAGATGTTTCGTCTGAAAGCGGGGAGTATACCGACGAGCGCCACTCGGCATCACATTCATCTTGTATTTCCCCGTCAATAAACCCATAGCCAACGGGCTGTACGCAATCAGCGTGATACCCAGCTCGCGACAGGTATCACGCACACCATTAACTTCGGGAGCACGTGCCAGCAGGCTATATTGGACCTGGTTTGATGCCAGAGTCACCCCACATCGATTCAGTACTTCATGAGCTTGTTTCAATTGTGCTGCATTAAAGTTGCTCACACCAATCGCATGTATTTTGCCTGCAGCAGCAGCATCTGCCAGAGCATTCATCAACGTTGGAATGTTCATGAGCGTAAAAGGCCAGTGAATCTGATAGAGATCAATCTGTTGGACGCCCAGGCGCTGTAGACTAGCATCAATAGCACGATGAATATCCTGCGCCGATAAGCGCCAGGGAAGCGGGGCAAACTTGGTTGCAACAACAACCTTTGTCTCTGTCGAGCACGCGAGTTTGCCTAGAAAGCGTTCGGAACGACCTGACCCATACACTTCTGCAGTGTCAAAAAACGTGATACCTGCATTAATACTACTCCAGAACGCAGTTATGACATCGTCAACATCATAGCCTTTCCCATAACCCCAAAACTGCGTGTCGCCCCATTGCCAGGTACCGATACCAAGCGGTGCTACATGGAGATCGGTCTGCCCAATCTGTTTGACGACTTCTACCATAATCGTATACTCCCCAATATATTCATTCTGGTGGATATCTTCTCAGTCAAGCGTACTACAGAAATATAAAAACGTCACTCAGGATGCTTCCATAATGTGCATGTGCTGCTTTGCATGCCTGAGTGACGTTTGGTCACCTTTGGTGTATGATATCAGTTGCTGTTACTACACAAATTATACGTAACATATGGGTGTAGTGTACCACGATTATGTACAATCGTGCAGTTCAATATGGTGAAACCAAATTCGTGATACCTTTGTAGTTACATGGACGGTGTTTCAGTGGCAAGATATACGTGCTAGTAGTACAATAATAGATGCGCGTCTATCTTGTGAGACAACGATACCAACAATTAAGGAAGTCTTATGGGGAATCTGAACATATTTCACGGCCCAAATGCTGGATATGTCCTCGAATTATATGAACGTTATCGTGAAGATCCGCAATCAGTCGATGCAACAACCCGTACTATTTTTGAGCAATGGATACCAGACGATAACCAACCGATCACGCAAAATGTGCCATCCGCTTCAACAAATGGCACATCTCTTGATATGCATAAAATCGTGAGAGCTGCCCGTCTTATTCGCTATATTCGTGAACTTGGCCATACAGACGCCAGGATCGACCCTCTCGGAAGCCCTCCACCAGGCGATCTTGGCTTGCGCCCGGATATCCATAATGTGGATGAGACAGATCTGGCAAAACTCCCTGCTGATATTGTGCGTGGGCCGCTGGTCGAAGGATCACAACACGCACAGGAGGCCATACAGAAACTCCGTCAGGCATACTCTGGATCAATTGGATATGAGACTGATCATATTCAGATTTTTGAGGAGCGGTCCTGGATACGACAAGTAATTGAAGAGCGACGCTTTTTCCAGGGCTTTGATAACAACCGTAAACGCGAGTTACTAGAACGCCTGACCGAAGTCGAAGTATTCGAGCGCTTCTTACATCAGACCTTTACTGGCCAAAAGCGGTTCTCCATTGAAGGCTGTGACATGCTGGTGCCGATACTCGACTCCATCATCCGTAATGCTGCCAGCGTCAAAACCCATGATGTGGTCATCGGTATGGCCCATCGTGGACGTTTGAATGTTCTTGCACATATTCTGGGTAAGCCCTATGGTGCTATTCTGACCCAATTTCAGGCTGCCAATCGTGGCCAGGTAGCCTTCCCCGAAGGACGCGGGACCAAGGGCTGGGTGGGCGATGTCAAATATCATCTGGGAGCACGGCGGGCCTATCGCGATGCAGGGATCGAACAGATGCCCATCACATTGGCACCAAATCCAAGCCACCTGGAATTTGTCCACCCGATTATTGAGGGGCGTGCTCGCGCTGCCCAGGAACAGCGTGATGTGGCCGGACCACCGCTGCAAGACCCATTGGCATCACTAGCGGTTATTATGCATGGTGATGCTGCATTCCCTGGTCAGGGGGTGGTCGCTGAAACACTCAATCTCTCGGGTCTGGACGGCTATCATACCGGTGGTACCATCCATATTATTATTAACAATCAGGTCGGCTTTACGACAATGCCAAACGATGCCCGTTCAACGCTCTACGCCAGTGACCTCGCCAAAGGGTTTGAAATCCCGATTGTGCATGTCAATGCGGATGATGTTGAAGCGTGTATTGCTGTCGCTCGTATGGCCCACGCCTATCGGGAGCAGTTTGGCAAGGACTTCCTGATTGATCTTGTGGGGTACCGTCGTTGGGGGCACAACGAAGGTGACGAACCAGCCTTTACCCAACCACTGATGTATCAACAAATTGCAGATCACCCCACGGTTCGTGCACAATGGGCCCGGCAGTTAGCAGAGCAAGGCATCATCAAATCCGGTGAGGCTGATGGTATGGTGCAGGCCACCTGGGAGAAACTGCAACGCGCCTGGGATGAGGTGCAACGGGGCGAAGATGTTGAAGCAGATCGGATTCCACCAAAGAAGAAAGGCGCAGAAATTACCGTTGACACATCCGTACCCGCCGATCAGTTAATCACGATCAATCAGGCTTTACTTGATCGGCCAGCTCATTTCACACCACACGCACGCCTTGACCGACAGCTCAAACGACGGGTAGCGGCGCTTGAACAAGAGAATGGCATTGATTGGGCCCATGCTGAGGCGCTTGCATTTGCCACAATCCTGGCCGATGGTGTCCCAATCCGTCTGACAGGCCAGGACTCCGAGCGCGGCACCTTTAGCCAACGTCATCTGGTATTACACGATTCGCAAACCGGCGAGCGCTTTACCCCTCATCAGGCACTCCCACAGGCACGCGCCTCTTTTGCCATCCACAACAGCCCACTTTCAGAAAACGCAACTCTGGGCTTTGAATATGGCTATAGCTCACACGCACCGGGGGCACTCGTGCTCTGGGAAGCTCAATTTGGCGATTTTATCAATGGCGCACAAGTGATAGTAGATCAGTTTATTGTTTCTGGTCGGGCGAAGTGGGGCCAACAACCTGCGCTGGTCTTGTTGTTGCCCCATGGCTATGAAGGGCAAGGGCCAGAGCATTCGAGCGCGCGTCTTGAGCGATTTCTCCAACTAGCAGCTCAACAAAATATGCGTATCGTCAATTGCACGACCGCTGCCCAGTATTTTCACGTTTTGCGTCGCCAGGCAGCCCTGTTGACCCGTGACCCCCTACCTTTGATCGTGATGACTCCCAAGAGCCTCTTGCGCCATCCTCGTGCAGCAGCATCACTCACCGATCTGGCACATGCACAGTTCCAGGCAGTTATTGATGATCAGAATGCACAAGAGCGTGTAGGCGCGATCTCACGACTTGTGTTGTGTACCGGGAAGGTCTATGTTGATTTGATGGGACAACGGGATCTGGCAAAGACGGAACATATTGCGGTTGCACGGGTTGAACAACTCTATCCTTTCCCTGCGATAGACTTACAGAATCTTTTTGCTTGTTATCCATCGCTCCGTGAGGTCGTCTGGTTACAGGAAGAACCACGTAATATGGGTGCGTGGACCTACATTGCCCCACGACTACGCGGGTTAATTCATCCCCTACCATTGGGATATGCTGGTCGTGCGAAGTATGCCAGCCCGGCTGAAGGATCGTTGGCTGAGCATACCGTCGAGCAAGCGCGTATTATTGAAATAGCACTAAATGGCGATGCTGAATGGGGCATTGCAGCGGTGAGTGGTCACGCAACAATGAAATTAGGTTCTGCATAAATACAGCTAACAGATATGCTGATATAGGAGTTAGTACATGGCTTCAGAAATTCGTGTCCCGACACTTGGCGAGTCGATTGTTGAGGCAACCGTTAGCAAGTGGCTCAAACAGGTCGGTGACACCGTGTCGCAAGGTGAACCGTTGGTCGAATTGGAAACCGACAAAATTAATGTGGAAGTGATGGCGGAACAGGCCGGAGTGGTGCAACGGATCGATAAAGCGGAAGGCAGTGATGTGGCGATTGGTGATGTCCTTGGGATGGTCGGTGAAGGAACTGCGGCTGCCACAAGCACCACCACACCATCAGACCAGCCATCGGAAGCACCAGCGGCTGAACCCAAAGTGACTGATAATGGTCACGACAATGCCCCTGCAGCAACACCCGTCGCACGGCGTATGGCCGCAGACAATAACATCGATGTGCAAGATATTCAAGGGAGTGGTCCCGGTGGTCGTATCACCAAGGATGATGTGGTTGCACAAATGCAACAAACCACGACAGCTCCCACTGCACCGCCTGCGGCACCACCACCTACCCCAAGTATGGCTACACTTCCCATGCTAGCCATAGCAACTGATCGACGAGAGGAGCGCATACGCATGTCGCGTCGACGACAAACGATCGCGCGTCGCCTGGTAGATGCTCAACAAACGGCAGCCATGTTAACCACATTCAACGAAATTGACATGAGCGCGGTGATGGAACTGCGTAAACGACGACGCGATGCATTCAAAGAGCGCCATGGCATCGGGCTTGGTTTTATGTCCTTTTTCACCAAAGCAGTTGTTGGTGCGCTTAAAGCCTATCCTATTGTCAACTCAGAAATCCAGGGCGATGAAGTTGTCACTAAGTATTACTATGACATTGGTATCGCCGTATCGACCGACGAGGGGTTGGTGGTACCAGTGCTCCGCGATGCGGATAGTAAGAACTTTGCTGCGGTTGAACAGGGTATCGCCGAACTTGCCAAGCGTGCCCGTGAGAATACACTGGGGCTGGCAGAATTGCAGGGCGGCACGTTTACCATCACCAATGGCGGCGTGTTTGGCTCCCTGATGTCAACACCGATTTTGAATGCACCACAGGTTGGTATTCTGGGCATGCACAAGATTGAGGAACGACCCATGGCTATCAATGGCGAGGTCGTCATTCGCCCGATGATGTATGTGGCATTGTCCTATGATCATCGGATTATTGATGGCAGCGAGTCGGTGCGCTTCTTAGTACGGATCAAGGAGTTAGTGGAAGATCCTGAGACCCTCTTGTTGGAGGGTTAGCCCTCTTTGGAGTGAAGATCGAAAACAGGTACCCAATCACAGGGTACCTGTTTTGTTACAGCTTATGGATCGACGGCAACACTTACGCCAATGTCACCAAAGTAGTCTACAGCCATATACAATGCTTCATCTGGGAAAAAGAACCCTTTGCCTGTTTGTGTACCGTATGCAAATTCTCCAGACCAGTATGGACCACCACTATCACCACCCTCGGTCATAACAACACTTGGATCGGTTGCTTTGACCCGGATAAAAGTGTTGAGACCATTCTTAATATAACCTGGCTTGGCATTCTTGGCCTGAATAGTGCCACAAGTAACACCTGTTGTTTTACCATATTTGCATACATAAGTACCAATGGCTTGCTGATCACGATAAACGGCACCACGGATACGGACCCATTGATCATACCCCTTGCTGATATTGATCCAGCTCTCAGTGAGGAAGCCACTTGGCGCATAGTGCCACTGAGCATCCGCAGATCCACTATCAGAGCCTGCTACATATTGAAGATTTTGATTAAAATACACTTGGTCATCTCGGCAATGTCCTGCGGTTGAAATGCCTCGGACTCCACTTGCATTCTGAACAACAAAGCCTGATGTACAATCGGTGAGACTGGCACCACCAAAGGCATAATTGGTAGGTTCACTTAACGTGTCAACAGTAATAATATCAACCGTGTCCAGTAACTCTGCCTCAGATGTCATTTCGACCTGATCAGTAGCAACCGCACTTTTTTCCATAAGATCGGTTTTGGCTTCTGACATTACATCCATTGCTTTGTTGCTAGTTTCTTCTGTGACAAGCATCTGGACTCGGCTAGTCTTAACGTCAATATCTGAGTCAGCTACGATGCCACGCTTATCAAATGTTTCTAAGATGGCAAGCTGGGTTGCTTCAAGATCTTGATAGGTGATATCGGCAGTTTGTACTTTAACCACCTCTGCAAGAGCAGTATTCTCGATATAGGGCCGAATAGTTTGTTCACCATTCTTGGTGAATTGTACAACGATGTGATACTCTGGTTCGTGTTCAATCCATAAGCCTGCAAATGTATCAGCTTCGTTTGTTTCTAGTTCAGCGTTTAATTTACCAATACCTGTCTGCAAATCTAAACGATATGCCGCTTCACCTAAAGAAACATTCATATCTTTGGCATACTGTTCTGTCTCATCAGTAAATGTTGGATGTGGCGTTTCAGCACTGACAGATGCAGTTGAAACAACCATGGCGAGAGCAGCAGCGATACTGCAACGAACAAGGTTGTGCATGCTTTCCATCCTTTCTGTGGATAAATTTAAACAAAATCACAACCTCATTATATTTATTCACCGTAACATTATCGTGAAACAAAAGTAAAACAATGGAGCAGTCGCGAGGACATCGACTCTCCTGTGGGAGCTTTTGAGAAGCATCTTACATAGCAAACGGGCAATCAACATGTAATTGCCCGTTGCAGTACCAAGACTATGCATGTCGCCTAAATACATCCAGCTTAGATATTCCTTTGCGGTTCATATGAACACAGGGGGTCACTCTCAAGCGAATCGCCCGTTGACGTAAAGGCCCGAGATCGCGATCCACCACAAATAACGCGATGTTCACAAACACCACACTTACCCTTGAATTCGTTAGGATTGTGGAGACTCCTAAATACCGCCGAGTTGCGATACACATCGGTAACCCTATCTTTGCGGACATTACCAGCGGTGAGGGGCAAGAAACCCGCAGGACAGATATCACCGGTATTTGAGATAAACATAATGCCATTGCCATCGCGAATGTTAAAGCCACGATACGCTGGTGAACGTCGAATCTGCTCAGGTGTCATACCTTCGTCCCGCATGCGGTCGAGCGCGACCCGTCGATATGACGGTGCTTCAGTCGTTGCAACAACGAATGGTGCATCTTTGGCCGTGTCATATACCCAATGCATGAGGTCTTCACTGGCTTCGGGGGAAAGTGGCTGAAGCACCCGCCCACGCCCCACAGAGATAAGGAAAAAGAGCCCCCAGCGCATCACCTTATGTTGTTTGAGCAATTCATAGGTTGCTGGTAAATCAACAGCCGTTTCAGCCGCAACCAACGTATTAATTTGTAACGGCAAATCCAGTTCACCTGCCCAACGAATGGCTTGCATGGTTAGATCAAAACAACCATCAATGCCACGAATGGCATCGTGGTTCTTCGCATTGGGGCCATCCAAACTCAAACCAAGACCCTGCACACCATGTTCTTTGAGGCGTACCATCGTTTCGTATGTCAGAGTCGGTGTGGCACTGGGAGTAATTGAGACACTAATGCCCAGATCGGTTGCTATGTCAATGAGTTCAAAGAGATCAGGCCGCGAAAGAGGATCACCACCAGTCAGAATTAACTGTGGGAGTGGATCACCAAATTCAAGGATCTGGTGTATCAGACTCACACCCTCTTCGTGGGAGAGTTGCCACGGATGTGGTTGGGGCATGGCTTCGGCCCGACAATGCCGGCATGCCAACGCACAGGCTTGTGTCATTTCCCAATAGATGTTGAGTGGTGTCTGAGCATAATCACGCGGTTTATGGCGCATCTTTGATCCCGCATGTGTTGTATGTGTCATCGCAGTTAGCCCTCCTCGCAGCTGGATGATAATTCTTTGTTCGCATTGTAACAATGTTCCATGTAAAAAGGAGAAAGAAACGACCATTCCCAGAGGATAAATCTTTACTATCAGTATATGGTTGTAATCTCATCTATGTCTCCAGTCATAGGTCTTCAGACCGATCACGCCCCTCTTGGGCTCGATGGGTTGTGTCTTACGACTAGACTGCCTGCACTTCTTTAAGCGAGGGCTCTCTTGTACACTAGAAGTGGACATGTATGTATTTTGATCAAGCCAACATACTCTGTGGGCAATTAATATTGATAACGAGGACATTATGGCACAGGCGAAACTACAAGTAGAATCGGCCCCAAGCAAATCGATAGGCGAGAAGATCGCTGTTCTAACTGTTGTGGTAGTTCCTTTTATCGCGACCATTTATGCAATTACATTGTTGTGGCAGCGCTATGTGAGCTGGTCTGATATCGCGCTGATGATTATACTGTATATGATTACGGGATTAGGAATTACCGTTGGATATCATCGATTATTAACACATCGGAGTTTCGAGACCCATAAGCCCATCAAGGGTGCATTCCTGATCATGGGGGCGATGGCGCTGGAAGGCCCACCGATCACCTGGGCCTCCACCCACATCGAGCACCATGCACACTCTGATCAAGAAGGCGATCCGCATAGTCCAATGAAAGGACTCTGGCACTCTCATGTTGGTTGGCTGTTTGATCATGCGGCGAGCCCAGACAAGTACGGCGCATGGTTGACCAAAGATCCGGTGAATGTGTTTGTCAATAAGACATGGTGGGTCTGGGTCATACTGACGTTTGTACTACCATTTATGATTGGTGGCTGGACTGGTTTGCTCTGGGGTGGATTGGTCCGCATCTTCCTAACACACCACATTACCTGGAGCGTCAACTCAATCTGTCACATATTTGGCAACCGACCCTACAAAACACGAGATGTCAGTCGCAACAACTGGATTGTGGGACTGCTGGCATTTGGCGAAGGCTGGCACAACAATCACCACGCCTTCCCACGTTCCGCCTTCCACGGTTTACGCTGGTGGCAGATTGACACTTCAGCGTATATCATCCGTGCGTTGGAGGCCACTGGTCTGGCCTGGAACGTACAACGCGTGAAGCCAGAAGATCAGCGCAAGCGCAGTAATCTTGCTCTGGAGATGGATGTGTAGCATTCGTTGTTAGTAAATACAAGGGTGATCGTAAGGATCACTGGCACAGATAGACAAGTAGGGCGACCCTGGTGGTCGCCCTTACGCCTGCTAGCGTAGTCCTGCGAAGAGATCGTCTTCGGGTTGACCATTTGTGGCTGGCACAGCGACACGCGAACCAACCCGGATAAAGTGCTCGATACCAAACAGATCGTCAGCCACATCCTCAGGCATACTCAAAAATGGGCTGTCCTTGCGAATCTGTGTCACGTGTGCATCAATGGCAGCACGCTTCTGCGGTAAATAGCCGTGAATAGGAACGACTGTCGTCACACGTTCATCGTCAACCGTGAAACGACTTACATCAAACTCAGGGTCGTCAAGCGGTGTCGGCATACCACGTTCACGCATAATAGTCCATGCTTTATAGACAGCGGTACGTGGGAAGGCAGTGTAATAGAGTTTTTGCGGCGTCCAGGGAGCACCTGCATCCGGGTAGCGTTCTGCGTCTCCTGCGTCATCGAATGCTGCGACGGTAATCTGATGGCAAGCAATGTGGTCAGGATGCCCATAACCACCACGCTCATCGTAACTCACCAGTATCTGAGGCCGATAGTGTCTGATCAGCGCAACCAGCCGCTTGGTTGCCTCATCTTTGTTGGCCATATGAAAGCTGTCAGGATGATTATTCGCATCGGTACCATCCATCCCTGAGTCACGATAGCCAAATCGTTCATGCACACTAACACCAAGCGCTTCCACAGCCTGGGCCAGTTCAACATCACGAATTTCACTGAGTCGGGCATGATTTTCGGGAGTATCCATCTCTGGGACCACAATTTCGCCCTCTTCACCGCCGGTTGCCGTAATCAAAACCGTACGAATCCCCTCGGCGCTATACCGTGCAAGCGTGCCTCCAGTAGAAAGACATTCATCATCAGGATGGGCATGGACCATCATAATACAGAGTTGTTGATCGCTCATGTGTCGTATCACCTTGATATGTGTAAGAAAATATCGGACAACCCATAGATCGCCCACATAAACCATAGCTTATGTATGTATATAGTGTAACGCAAGATGGTGTTCATTTCAAATAAATTCAAAATGAAACACATGGGCTGTGGTGTAGCTTATTCTTCCCCGTCTGTTTCGTCACCAGGGGCTGCACCAAGTTGCGCCCGAATGGTGCCCCACTCCATGCCATCATCGAAGAGGGCTAAGATATCCTCAACAGATGTGTCGGTTTCTGTGTGTATACGATAGGCTTGCTTTATTTCGCCAAAACCAATGCCTGTGCAAAACCATTCCATTACTTCTTCAGGCGCGGCATCATAGTCTTCAGCAATACGTTGTGCCTCAGGATGTATTTCATCGCAGTTGTCGTTGAAGTTGGCTCTATCAGCTGTGTCTTGTTCATCGTCTTTGTCAGAAATGACTGCTGTTACCGATATGAAAGAGGCATTATTCGGAGTCTTCTGGGCGTTGCCCGAGGGAGTACATGCAACAATAACAAATAATAGCCATAGAGTACAGAAAAAAGCACATAAGCGCATATTTAACTCCTTTGTTTCATAATTAACAGAATATACAACTTACATATTCAAAAGTTGTAATGTATTATATAACACACTCGTGATATTTTTTTGATAAATTATGCCTTTAATTCTATTTTCTATTATGTTTGCATGAAATATTTTTGTCACAAAAATAATTACTTTTACATGCTCTATTTTCTGTTTTCCAATAATTTTTATAGCAAACGTTTTTAAAGAAATACACAAAAATCCAATCTTCTCAATTCGTATAGTGATGTGTTACACATTACAGTTTTAAGACCTCGATACGTCCATAACAACTCTCTATACTTTAGTATGCTTCAAAGTCCTTGTTTGACTTTTTTATAAAATTCACGACTTTATATCGCTTATAGACCTGATATTCTTTCCTATGTCTCGATACAAACACCATAGAAAAGGTTGTTTGTATTTGCTATATCTGCTGGTTCAAAAGAGACCCAAGGATATCACTAGACGTATCGTACGCTAACACAATATCCATGTTCATTTTTTGTAAGATTGATGGAGGGATGCTTTGGGTGACGTGCTTGCTTTTTCTATCCTTGCAGTAACGGTCGGTCTTTCACTTGGACGCCCTCGCCTTGGTTGGCTGAAAATTGATCACGCTTCGGCAGCAGTCACTGGCGCATTGTTGGCCTTGTTGTTAGGTGTGGTATCGCTCGACACGGTATATGAGACGGTACAATTGTTATCCTTTCCTATTATCACCATTGTTAGTTTGATGATTATTACATTGACAGCAGAGCGAGCCGGTATGCTTGATTTGCTTGCTCATGCGATTGCGCGTGTTGTCCGGGGGAATGGCCGTCATTTGTTTACATATCTCTTCTTCTGCGGAACGATCGCTGGTACAATTTTCACAAACGATGCTGCGGTGTTGCTCTTTACACCACTGGTTTTCGATCTGATTGAGGATGTCCAAGAGGATGACTGGCAAGACACAAACAAAGTCCCTTACTATTTTGCCATTCTCTACGTCGCGAATCTTGTTGCTACGTTCGTTATCAGCAACCCCATTAACATTATCGTAGCCAGCCTCTTCGATATTGGGTTCGTCGAATACGCCTTGTGGATGTTCTTACCTGCAGTAGTAAGTGTAGTGGTTAGCTATGTTGGGTTACGCATTGTGTTCCGCAACACTATTCCACAACGCTACAACACCCAACGTGCTGCTCCAACCACAAACTACGACCGTCGATTTCTTGTCATCTGCAATACTGTGCTTGGTCTCACCCTACTAGGCTTTTTTAGTGAAAGTTTTACAGGTATTCCAACGTGGCTGGTTGCCTGTACAGGTGCCATCACCTTGCTAATTGTGCAGCAGTGGAAAGGTGATGGCATCGTTCCCGTCGTCAAAGGAGTGGGTTGGGATGTCATTGTCTTTGTGATCGGTATGTTTATTATTGCAATGGGGCTACGTAATGTTGGCCTGACTCATTACATTGGCACCCTTATTTCAAATATATCAGGTGGCGACTTCTCCTCTATGACGTTTGCAACCGGATTTATTTCTGCCATCTGTTCTTCTGTTATCAATAATCATCCAATGGCTGGCATTATGGCATGGGTTGTGCGTGATGCGGCCATGCCTGCTTTGGAAACAAAAATGCTGGTGTTTGCCGCACTGATCGGCGGTGATCTCGGGCCAAAGATGTTACCAATTGGCTCACTTGCTGCACTAATGTGGTTCCGTATTTTACGCAATAAGGGGGTGCATATTTCATACACGCAATATATCGTCATTGGAGTCCCAGTAACACTTATCGCCATTCTTCTGGCATTACTCACAGTTCACGCTGAATTTGTTGTCTATCAATGGATAGTTGGAGCATAACGACCTGATTTGAACGGTGCGATATGTAGAAACGGTCAATAGCAGAGCGACATGTCTGCTATCAGCGAAGGTGGCGCTAAATAATATTGTTAGGGTGGGTAACCTTCGTAATCTGTTGAAGTATAAGGAGTTATTCCATTGAAGCCTATGGCTATGGCTAGTACAAACGCGGATTCAGATCGCACAACCAAACGCTTTTTGGGCAGCTTTATCGTCTCTGTATTGGTGGGAATAGGGCTTCTTGGTGCGTTGGTTTACACAGGTGGGGTGTGGAATATTCTGGCCAATACACGTATTCTGGCACTGCTCATGGATGCGGGTATTGTGAGTTACACCGATGTTCAGGCGGGGTTTATTGAAGGCGTTCCGAACCACGAATACTACCTTAAATCGCAGGAACCAGTAAGTTGGGTCGTCGTGTTAGTGGTGATCGGCATCTTCCTGACCTTCTTTTTGATTAAAGCCATTCAGTTTCATGGCCTGGCACAACATTATGGTATCAAGGGCTCTTTTGGCCAACACGCGCGGATATATATGTATGGACAAGCCTACGAGAAGGTCATGCCCTTCCAGATCGGCAAAACAGCAGCGGCTGCAGCACTCCATCGAGTCGGTGCTTCATTACCATAAGCCTACTCGGTGCTCTTCGCCTTTGGTTTATTTGTGGTCTTTGAAATCGCCGTCTTCGCCCTTTTCGGTCTGTTTGGGCTAGGTTGGAGCGCCTGGTTGATGCAAATGTTCTGGGCACTGGTCATTCTCGGGGTTTGTTTTCTCTGGACACGACCAGACAAACAGGCACGCCAGGCCCAATCTGCACCATCGTTTCTTGCGTCTGTTAAAGCACACCTCGCATCGTTAACCCAGAATCCATTACGATTGTCTCACCTTGGGTTGCTCTCTTTAATTGCTTTTGGGTTAGAAGATGTGGCAGCGTATTTTGTCGCAATGGCCTTCACATCGAACCATGTGATTTTGAATGTTGATTTTTCACTACTACTAATAGGTGTAGTTTTTAGCTATATTGCCCGCTCGATTCGCCTCACCCCCGGTGGCATCGGTCAATTTGAATGGGGGTTTGCAACAGCACTCTATATCGGCGGGCTGGGTTGGCCGGAAGCCATCACGATCGCCATCCTCGATAATGTGTTTCGGTATGCCTCATTTGGCCTTGCCTTTGTCGCAGTCGTGGCGTGGCGCGGTATTCAGACCAGCTTTCAGGATATTAAAAGCATACTCTATGACCCACTTATGCCACCACCAACACCGACCATGGCTCAAAGCACTCCAAACGGTAACGTTGGCACAATCAACGCACGTGCAGTTGGCGGTTTTCCAACCGATATAAGTCCACAACCTATCGAAGCACAATTGCAACCTCCAGCTACTGATCCACCTAATATAGTACCAAATATTGTCCAGCGTGCACCAACAGGTGACACCGAGGCTTCGCCGACGCTGCCCTCCGAGATGCACTATGACACAACGACGGCGCAACGTATGGTGACACAAGTGCCTGCTGGCCCGTCAATAGGCACAAATGGTACACCAGAAACATCAGAGGTTGACGTTGACACACTTACTGCAACAACAGTTACCCCTACACCACATATGCCACGACTAAATGAGCTCTGGCCGCGAACATTGATTGCGTTGGCTCTCTTCAATCTGTTTCTGCTTGATCGTTTCACGGTGCTCCTGGCCGATTATTGGCTTATGGATAGCTTACAGTTGACCAGCGTGTTCTGGACAAACTTCTCGACAGGTGCAATGCTATTTGTCGCAGGCTTTCTGCTCTTTGGCAGTGCAGTAGCTATTCCAGCATTGGCCCATCGCCTCTCACGCAATGCTCGCTTCATTGTGCTATCCATTGCCGTACAGGCCGGGATGTTTGCCGGATATCAGTTCTCGCAACAGTATCTGACATTCCTGGTTTTCAACAGCCCACCGATTGGCCAGACTGACCCAATCTTTGGAATCGATCTGAGCTTTTACATATTTTCTCTTCCAGCAACATCAGTGGCATGGCAAGCGTTGTTGTGGGGGTGTATCAGTTTGCTGGTTGCATCAGTTGTCTGTGCCTATGCCTCACATCAGGAGCAACAACATACGGCCCATGGCAATCGGATGGTGGCATGGCTTGGGGTCGTTTCGACACCATGCACACTCGTTGCATTGGCCAGTACCGGCATCATGGCCTCTCTGTTAGTTTGGTTGAGCCGCTTTGGGTTGCTCTACAAAGACAACTCCGACTCGGCTATTCCGACAGGAGCAGAGTATCTGGACGTTGCTGGTCTGTTCTCAACGCTGAACGCGATTTATCTAACCGCTGCACTCATTATTGGTGCGACGATTCTGTTGACTGTGTTACTGCACCGGTTGCGACGAGCTGTGACGCGACAGGATGGAGCTATCTGGACGCCTGCAATGCGCGGATTATCGGTGGCACTCATCGCACTGGTGGCCCTTGATTTTGCCTTCGCCGGTGGGGTTTTCGCACGCGATATGATATTTGTGCGGCCTAACGAGCCGATGGTGCAGTTAGACTACATCCAACGCCACATCGATGCGACTCGTGCTGCCTACGGCTTGAACAGCATCGAGATGGTCGATTTTGTACCCAACAATCAGGTCACAGAGCTTCCGGAAGCTGATGAACTGGTCTCCAGCCCAGTGGTCCGCAATGCGCCGATCTGGCCAGCCTACTCCAGTTATCTTGAGCGCCAGATCGACCCTGATTATGCACAACGTGTGCTGCAAACCCAGGGCGACACCATGATCTATGGGCCAACCCTCGAAATTTTCCAGCAGCAACAGAAATTACGCACCTACTACAACTTCCTTGATGTTGATCCACTACGATTTTCAATTGATGGTGAAACACAGGTATTTGTCAGCGGTGTGCGCGAAATTCCATTGCTGGAGCCCAAACCCTGGCTGACGTGGTGGGGGCAACGATTCCTGTTGTTCACCCATGGTTTTGGCATGGCGATGGCACCGATCGGTCAAACGACCGCCGATGGTGCACCCCAATTTGTGTCCAGCAATATCCCCGTTCGTACGGACGTTCCTGAGTTAGCCGTGAACAATCAACAGGTCTACTATGGTGAAGGCGCGGTCACGATGGCCTTTAGCAATATTCGGAACCTCGAAGAGTTTGACTACCCCACCGAGCAGGGACGTGCCGTCAATACGCTTCCGGAAGATACGAATATCGGTGTTCCCCTCGACTCGCTGGTCAAACGACTGGTCTTCGGTTGGCGGAGCGGACAATTCTTTGAGTTTGTGTTCAGCGATCTCATCACCGATGAGACCAGACTCCAGTGCTACCGCACTCCACTTGATCGCTTGGAACGCATGGCACCTTTCCTCTACTTTGACACCAATATCTACGCGGCGCCGGTTGATGGGGAGATCGAATGGCTGGTCAATGGTATTGCTTACACCGACATGTATCCCTACAGCAAGCATGAGACTCTCGGCGACAAATCAGTTAGTCGGACACCACTCCCACAGTCGGTGGTGTCAGCCAACTACATGGAGGATGCTGTCAAGGCGACGGTGAATGCTCACTCGGGGGAAATCAAGCTCTATCGTATTAGTGATGATCCCGTCATTCGTACCTGGGCTGGTATTTATCCCGAACTCTTTGCCGATTCGGAAACGATGCCGGAAGGTGTGCGTCAACAACTCACCTATCCACTCCAAATGTTCCATACGCAGTTTGACGATGTCTTTATTGTCTATCAAATGGACGATCCGGTGTACTTCTTCAACATGGAAGATATGTGGGACGATGGTGACGAAGTGCTTGGCCCGATTCTCGACTCAGGCGGTGCGATTGACTTCTCCATCGAACCCTATATGATCCTGTTGGAGACTGGTGGGCTGCTCCCTGAGTCCACGAGTGGAACACAATTTGTAACCATGGCTGTGTTTACGCCGGAGAATGCCCTGAACCTGCGTGCCATCCCCATGGTGTATCAGGATGGCGAGGACTATGGCCGCATGGTCGTGCTGCGTATCCCCAAAGGCACCTATGTCCAGGGGCCTGAACAGGCCGACGCCGCTATCGATCAGGATCCGGCGATCTCGCAACAGATCTCCTGGTGGAATCGCCGTGGGACCGAAGTTATTCGTGGACACACCTCTGCGCTCGTGGTTGGGAACGAACTGCTCTATGTAGAGCCAATCTTCCTCCGCTCACAGCAGAATCCGATTACGCAACTCAAACGTGTCGTGGTCGTCTTCCGTGGTCAACCCTACATGGGCAAAACGTTGGACGAAGCGCTTCGGTCCGCATTGTCGGAAATGTCTTATCAGTTAGCACAATCAGATAAATGAGCGGTGTCCTGACTCTTAGATAACCTACACCGCGTGTTTCTATAAAGTTGCAAAATGGTGCAGCACTGATGGAGACACGTGATGTTACATCGCTGTTTGTAGACGGTGGCTGCTTGAATACGGAGTGATGCGATATGCATATCAAGCAGTCTCACGCGATATTTGAGGGTGGATCTGTAGATGGGAGTCAGTTGGAATCTGATTAGCGAAAGGACAATAGCGCATGAGAACATTGCGATTGTCACCCCTTTAACTAAGCATTCGATTGTTCTGTGTAAGTGTGCTGGTATTGGCGGTGCTTGGTTACGCTGGTTGGGTGGGGTACGAATCGTTGTACGCAGCCACGTTTACCGTGACACGCGCGGACGACCCAGTCCCGGATGGTTGTAATTCCGGCGACTGTTCCCTACGTGAGGCGATCATTGCGGCAAACAATGCAGCAGGCGCGGATACGATTACACTGGCGGCAGAAACCTACACGCTCTCGATTGCAGGTGTGAACGAACAGGCATCACGAACTGGCGATCTGGACATCAGCGGCGGTCTTACGATTAATGGTGTGGCATCAGCAACCACGCTGATTACCGCAACGGCCAACCTGGACCGCATTCTTAACATTCACAGTGGCAATGTTACGATTAACAATACGACCATTGGGGGCGGTGATGCGGACTCTGCCAGCGATACCGGTGGTGCCATCAAAAACGCAGGTACGCTGACTCTCAACAATAGTGCGGTACAGGACAGCCAGGCACGCTACGGCGGTGGTATTCATAACAGTCTCTACAGCTATCGCAGCAGCAATGATGTAGGTGGCCCAACCTATAGTTTTACCGATATCTCGGGGAGTGGCTCGGCCCTTGGTCTGGGAAATAGTGGCTCGGCATTGGGAGATATTGGTTTCACCTTTGACTACTATGGCGAAGACTATGATCAGGTGTATGTCAGCAGTGAAGGATATCTGACCTTTGTCGATTGGGATTTGACCGACAGCACAAACGAAGCACTCCCTGCTGAAGATGACCTGTTCAATGCCATCTGTGGCTTCTGGGACGATCCCGCGCAGGGTAGCGGCGATGTATATGTTGAGACACGAGGGAGTGCCCCGAACCGACAGTTTATTACCCAGTACGAGAATGTCACCGTCGGAGGCGATGCCATTCGTTTCCAGATCATCCTGTTTGAGACGAGCAACGCCATCCTACTCCAGTACGCCGATGTAGAGACTGATACAAGACACAGGGTGATAATGCAACAATTGGTATCCTCGGTTTAGAGGACAAACTCGACGCGGTACAGTATAGCTACAATACTGCTGCCCTCTCGGATAGCCTGGCGATTCGGTTTACGCCGGGAGTAGGGACACTAACCCTCAACAACATGACGATTTCTAACAACACCACAACAGATTATGGTGGTGATGGTGGTGGTGTGTATAGCAATGGCACGGTAAGCATCACCGAAAGCACCTTTACGAACAACACCGCAGATACTAGTGGTGGCACAAACGGTGGAGGCTTCAGCAACCGTGGTGGCACTGCAACCGTTATGGACAGTACCTTTGAAGGAAACACCTCTGGCGAGAATGGCGGTGGTCTCAGCAATCGCTTTGGCACCACAACTGTCACCGATAGTACCTTCACCAATAATATTGTTATAGAGGGGGATGAACCAAGTGGTGGTGGGCTGGATAATATAGAGGGTGTGCTAACTGTACAGGGGAGTACCATCAGTGGGAATGTTCTGGAGAGCACTTCTTCAGTAGATGGCAATGGTGGTGGACTGAGGACGTTACATGGGACATTAATCATCGAAGATAGTACTATTGCGGATAACCGATTTAACTTTACTTCTGCTACTGGACGGAAAAATGGGGCCGATGGTGGGATCAGTTCTATCCACAGTACAGTGATTATTTCATCCAGTCAGATTATTAGCAATACAGTGTCAAGTGGGACAAGTTCTAGTGCGACTGGCTCCGGTATCGATGCTATCAAGAGTAACGTGTCTATCGATGGCACCACGGTAGCGGATAATGCCAACTTCTCCAGTGAGAATGAGTTTGACAGTATGGGCGGCGGGATGCGTACTGATCAGAGTAGCATTGCTATCTCCAACAGTACGTTCTCCGGCAATCAGACTGAGAATTCGAGCGGTGGTGGGCTGGCCCACTTTGGCCCACCAAGCTACACCGTGCGTGATAGCAACGACCTGGGTGGACCAACCTACAACTTTATCGATATTTCGGGTAGTGGGACGGCACTCGGGCTAGGGAATGACGACTCCGCCACACGTACATTAGGCTTTGATTTTGTGTTCTATGGCCTGACCTTCTCCGAAGTGGCGGTCAGCAGTAATGGCTATCTAAACTTCGATAACGGGAATGCCACAGATTTTAACCCTACAGTATCCAGCAATGCTTGTTTTGATCAACAATCAGCACCAAATCTCTCCATCTTTGCCTTCTGGGATGATCTTGATCCATCGCTGGGCGGGGAGATCTATGTGGCAACGCAGGGAAGTGCTCCTAACCGTCAGTTTATCGTACAGTACGACGAGGTGCGTTTTGATACCGACACGGAAACGATCACCTTCCAAACGATTCTCTATGAAGGCAATAACAACATTCTGATCCAGTTTGCGGATGTAGAACAGAGTGACCGTGCCAGTGGTAACTCGGCCTATGTGGCAGTAGAGTCGGCAGATGATGCGCTTGGCTCAAGAGGGGATAATTTGCCAAATGATAATCCCACCTCTGTGGAAAGTACTGATTACCACGATTGTGCCAATCAATCTATCTATCTGAAGGATGAGTTGGCTGTCCTGTTTACGCCATTGGACAATCTGACCATCACCAATACCACGATTAGCAACAACACCTCTGCAGACCGTGGCGGTGGCATCTACCACCATGGCTATCTCACCGGCACACTGGCGCTGATCAACTCCACCACGATCTACAGCAACACCGCTGCCGATGGTGGTGGCATCCGCGACGATAACGACACGCTGACGATCAGCAACACGATTGTGGCCAATCAGATGGGTGGCAACAACTGTGCTGGTGGTGTAACTTCGGACGGCAACAACATCTCGAACGATGGCACCTGTAATCTCTCGACCTCGGGCGATCAGGCAGACACCGATCCACAACTTGGACCACTCGTCGACAACGGCGGGGATACCGAAACCCACCTGCCGGGGTCGGGTAGTCCAGCTATCGATGCAGGCAACAGCGCCAACGCACCGGAAACTGATCAACGTGGTACAGGCTTTGCACGCATTATTCGGAATCTCATGGATATTGGCGCGGTCGAAGCCCAATTCCCACCCACAATCACCAGCTTTACGCCAACCACGGCGAAAGCAGGCGACACTGTCACGATCATTGGGACCAACTTCTTTGACGTGACCGAGATTACGCTTGGTGGTGTCGCCGTCGAGTCGTTTGAGATCGTTTCAGCCACCGAGATCCGGGTGGTTGTGGGTGCCGGGGCAAGCGGCGAGGTGAATGTTACGACATTGAGCGGCACCGCGACAGATACTGGCTTCACGTTCATTCCTGCACCAACGATCACCAACTTTACACCAACCTCAGCGCGGGAAGGCAATACTGTTACGATCATCGGGACCAACTTCACCGACGCAACCATGGTAAGTTTTGGTGGCGTACCAGCCACATCCTTTGAGGTCATCTCACCAACCGAAATTCGAGCGGTGGTAGGTGCCGGGGCAAGCGGTGATGTAAGTGTTCCCACACCAGGTGGTACAGCCGCTGCGGAGGGTTTTACCCTCTTGACTGGCTTTGACATCTATCTGCCGATTGTCGTACGTTAGCTGTTGTTGGTACAAAAGCTGATACAGCTGCGGCAGTATATCAATCACCGTCGTATCGGCTTTTATATTATTTGATGATGAGGTGGCCGGCATGGTCGCCTCATTTTATTTGGCAAGGAGCGCATTACTACCCTTTTAGGAACGGCCTTTTCAATATCATACAAAAAAAAACATCCGCTTGTTGATATTTTGCGTTCTTAAATAGTGCTGACCCATAGCAAAAAGTAATTTCTCTTTATTCAATGTGCTTGAACTCCTTCTGACTTAACTTACTACCACGACTGTATTGCATGTATTGCAGGAGACCTCTATGTCAACTTCACTCTACACCACACTCGTATCTCACGATCCATCACTTTCTGCCCCACTGACACGTGTATCCCTACAGAATCTCTGGCAACAGTGTTGTACCTATGTAGAAAAACATCAGCTTCCTGTCACATGTTATCTGGGAGTACAACGTTTCTCGAATACATTACCGTACCTTGCTCAATATGCTCAACTGAGTTCATCTGGAGTTCACATCATTGTTTTTGGTGTAGCCGATATAGATGTAAAACCTGTTTTTGGAGTTACGTATGTCCCTTTGCCACCAACCTCTCTACTTGCCTGTGAATGGTTCGCGCTGATTGACTCACCAACATTTTGGATTACCCTCGTTGCAGGACCTTCTGTTATGCCTATGTCCCCACGTCTCTCTGATCCTTCGGTTGGCATATGGTCTGACGATGTAGCGGTTATTGATCGAGCGGTACACCATCTCATACCATTATTAGGGTACATACCCCATGCGTCACATGAGCGCAATAATGCCGAGCACCTCCGTGCACGGTCCTTCCTGACACAGGCATATGCACGTGACTTTGAACAACATATACAGTCCAATCAACAAACATCTCAGCAATTAAATCTACTACACTATATCATTGATGCTTTACACAATCCTTCACCTATCACCGTTCAACACATACCCACCCATCTTTTCACCGTGATTGTTGATCTACTCACGACTGGTCTGTCGGCAACAGAGGTTGTTATCACGCTTCGCAATCACGATGACACTTATCTAGTGGTGGCAACTTATGGGAGCGAACCGTCTGTTGCAGTCCTGCCACATCCTGGTCCCAGTCCGAGTAGTCAGGCACTGAGTGAAGGGAAAGTGATCCATGTGGTTGATGCCCACGCAGTACATCGACCCGATCCATTACTGCTGGATGCTCGTTCGATTCTTGCTGCACCATTGGTTGGTAACCATCAACAGTATGGGACGATTACCATCGGGCATCCACAGCCCCAGCAGTTTACATCAATGGATGGGAAACTGCTGAAGGCACTGGTAGCGTTACTCGGAAGCTACATTGATCAACACCAGGTATCGAAATCGAAGTCTTCTCATGCTAATCTTATGCAACAAAGCGTAAACAATACGTATGCTCAATATCAAATCTCATTATAAACGAGAGAGTAATCCGGCCTTGTATGCCACGGCTTGATAGTACTTTCATTGACTGTATCGGTGTCCTTCCAACTGCAAGAAAGATCATATCTCCTGAACAGTTTGATACCCTTTACATAGCTTTACAATATCTGGACAAGCTTGATATGTCAATGCCAAGATACAAATCCGTCCCTTTCTGCTACTATAACCATACAATAAGAGAGGAGAATCAACAGCTGTCGGCACTTCTGTTGGTTATGATCGATTCAGCACACAGGTGCAAGGATACCTATGTCTAATTGTGCTATCCATTGGTATGGATATGTACACTCTTCAGGAGTCCCCTAAAATATGAACCTGCTACAACTGCCTCGTGCTCAACTCGTTGTGTTGTTATTGGCCCTGCTGCTCCCCATATTCTCCACGTGTGGTACTGCAAATCCAACCACATCTGCACCTGATGCAACGGGCGCGTCCACAGAGTCTAGTGGTGCTGAGACCGATGACTCAGCCACAACCACAGCTGAGTCTAACAGTGATAGCATTTTGCACATTCATCAGTCAACTTATCCCGATGTTTTTGATCCGCAGAAAAGTTCTTTTTCCAATGAGATTGGCATCCTCGCGATGGCATACGAAGGACTAACGAAACTCAACGAGAATCTCGATGCTGTTCCCGCTGCCACAGAGTCGTAAAAGTTTCACGACAACGCGGCACAGATCACGTGTAAGTTGCGCGATGGCCTGACGTACAGCGATGACTCACCTCTCACCGCCGAGAACGTCCGTTATGCCATCGAGCGCAATTGCGATCCGAATACCGCCGATGAGTATCAATAGATCCTCTTTGAGGTGCCCGGCTGTCAGAAGTTCGCGTCTACCCCTGTGGGCGATGCAAATGCCCTCGAAGAAACGCGAACAGGTTTAGCTGTCGATGTTGTTGATGAGCAGACGCTGATGATTGATCTGGTGCAATCGGCACCGTATTTCCCTTACATCGCCGATTTATGGGTGATGTACCCAGCAGGATCGCATCGAGGCTGGTGGTGATGACTGGTGGCAAGATGCGGCAAACCACGTTAGATGCTGGCCTTTAGTGGTTGGGGGCAAGACTACCCCGATCTGCAGAACTGGTTGAGTGTCTTCTGGACATGCGATTCAACCTTTGCAGAGCGAGTCGCGTATTGCAATGAGGACTTCGCCGAGATGGTTGCCCATGCCAAGGTCTTGAGCGATCAAGAGGAGTGCATCCGTCTGTATGAAGAGGTTGGCGAAATCTTCATCTCCAGCATTCCAGGGCCTTTTATGTATAATCAAGCAAATATCTTCCTGGTGAAACCATTTGTACAGAACTACACCACGACCTCTGCCGACTCTTCAACGGGATGGCCGGGCTAGTGGGCATCACCTCTCACGATCACAGTGGCACGGTAGCGAGGCTGATTGGTGTACTGGGTGACATCCTGTGGTTTAACGCAGGCATCCCCCGGCGCGTAGCAGGCCACGCAGCGTTGTGGCACCGTGTTGCTCAAGACGCGTGGCCTGTGCCAAAAACAATTGGGCCGTTGTCAGCGCATCATTGAGTGCGTGATGTTCCGGTAGCACTGGGGGTATATTGTTTTTTTCGGAAAGCGTTCGCAGTGATAACGAGGGTAATGCTTCATCATATCCACGATGGAGTCGCTCTGCGTGGTGAAGTGTCACCGCCACCCGCGCTGTATCAATGGCTGGGCCACGTAAACGAATGCGATAGTGTTGCTGAAGAATACGATTGAGGAACTGGATATCGACGGCGGCTACATGGACAATAAGCACCTGTCCACGGATACGCTCGAGCAGTGCAGGCAAAAGTTGGGTAATGGTCGCAGCGTGGGTCAAGTCGCGCTGCAAAATGCCATGCACACGGATCGAATCAGCAACGACTGGTGTATCTTTGGGTGGTTGTACCAGAGTGTACCAGTGAGTCCCAAGTTCCACGCGGCCAGCGACAATCTCCACCAGGCCGATGGCGACAAGGGTGTCTTGCTGTGGATTAAGGCCTGTTGTTTCAATATCAAGCGCACAATAGCGGACTTCACGCCAAGGTAATTTGCGTGCAGGGCGCGTTGTCGCCAGATAGGTCTGGACAAAATCGGGTAGGTTGTTACGGCGGCGGAACAAAGACATGGTACTCATTGCTTCTTCTCACAATATTTTCTAACGTACTAGTGTCATAGTATAACAAACCCGTACATCGAAACAACCCACCACTTCTGGGAGGTGGCTTCCTGTAGGGCTTGCCAACGCGAAAAAGTGTGTCGGTGAATGCGATATATGTGTAACATGGCTATCCTGTTCCTCTTATGCAATCTGAGCTTCCGGAAACTTGAACGCAAAAACTTCCCAACTGCCGGGAAAAAGACCTTAGGAGCCTCCAGGTGTGGAAAGTGACCAGATCCCTCGATGACGAGCAGATTTGCTTGAGGAAGTACAGTCACCCACTCACGTGACGACTCCAGAGTAATCAAATTCTCCGTCCCGTGGATGACCAAAGTCGGTGCCTTCAGCGAGGATAACATGGAACGCCAAACCCACTGCATCGACTCAGCCGGAAAATGCTTCCGCCAGTGCTTCTCTAAATTCTGAGGCCACTCATTTGGAAAAACGCATGGATCACTACGCATGCAGGTCAGTGCTTCCGGCCTGCCCATTTGCCTGGGAAGGTAGACGTTGTTGTGCTCTCGACAGTATCTCTCCGGATCTGCTAACTCGATACCTGTCTGTCTCATCTCTTCTAATCGTTTGACACCCTCCGGGTCAATGCGCGACTCTCCTTTCCTACCCAACTCCTCAAAATCGTCGTGTGGCGAAGGCCAGCGTGGAGACACAGAGCACATCAGTATCATCCTGCTCACACATTCAGGATACTTCATCGCATAGAGAGCGGTCACTCCTCCGAGATAGGACCAACCAATCAGTGACGTCTTCTCAAGACCGAAATACTGACGGACAGCTTCCAAATCATCAATCTCATCATCGGTCCAGACCAGTGACTCATCCACAATCGCATCTGAGCCACCACGACCACACGAGTCGTAGAAGATGAGCCAAGGATCTTGGGCAAACGACTCGAAATCTGCAACGAGTAACCACACGTTAGCAATAACCACTGTGTTGGAACCAGTGCCAACTGTACGATAGTACAATCGCACTCCTTCCTCAACCAGAACATAGCCTTCGTTATCTTTCAACCTATTCCTCCTTCACTATCTGTCGGTATACAGGCCATATAATCCAAAAGTGAAACAAACCAAGCTTCTGGAAGGCACGATGAGTCTTACTACCATGATTCGCAGGCATCGGCTTTTTGGAAGTTGGCTTGCATTGGCTACGTAGCGAATTATCGGATCGATGAGCCCAGCGACCCGGAAGCCGAAATCAGCTCGTGTACCTGCCTTCCGGTCACTTGTTTACAAGGCGTACTCTCAGCGAGTCGCAGGATTGTTCAGGCATACGCCGTGCATGAGTTACAGTGGACAATCGTGGTTTCATTACGCTCAACGAGTCAAAGAATTCAAGCGTCCGGAAGGCGGGTATCGGCGGCTCAAATTAGAAAAACTCATCTCGCCTTCCGGACGCTTACTTACAAGGTATACTCAGCTGATCACAGAATTGTTCAGCGACTAGCTCACGGAGCAAGTTCACGTAGATATTGCGTTTCAGTACTCTGTGGCGAGTCGAAAGTTATTTAGGCGTGCAATCGTTTCATCGTCCACAAAGTCGAACGTTTCAGTACTCTGTGGCGAGTCGAAAGTTATTTAGGTTATATAAAAGACAACCCCCCTCCGCGTGATGAAAGTTTCAGTACTCTGTGGCGAGTCGAAAGTTATTTAGGCTACACGTCGTTCGCACAGTCTACTTAGAGCTAAGTTTCAGTACTCTGTGGCGAGTCGAAAGTTATTTAGGGCAGAGACTGACCCAGTGAAGAAACGACGATACGAGGTTTCAGTACTCTGTGGCGAGTCGAAAGTTATTTAGGCTCCTAATCGCAAGCCAACCACTCGGGAGGAGTACGGTTTCAGTACTCTGTGGCGAGTCGAAAGTTATTTAGGCCAGCGCCGCAATCGGAGCAGCAGCAGCGATAAATGGTTTCAGTACTCTGTGGCGAGTCGAAAGTTATTTAGGCATTGTCCGTACTACGTGACCACAATGATGTACAAGTTTCAGTACTCTGTGGCGAGTCGAAAGTTATTTAGGCAATACTTGTCAGAATCGTAAAGAGACCCGAGAAGAGTTTCAGTACTCTGTGGCGAGTCGAAAGTTATTTAGGACATGTTGCAAGACCCTGCCGTCACCGTTACCACGTTTCAGTACTCTGTGGCGAGTCGAAAGTTATTTAGGGTAGCGGCAGCCGTCACACGCTGAATCTTGAACAACGCTTCAGTACTCTGTGGCGAGTCGAAAGT
This sequence comes from Chloroflexi bacterium AL-N1, assembly GCA_013122435.1. Taxonomy (GTDB): domain Bacteria; phylum Chloroflexota; class Chloroflexia; order Chloroflexales; family Roseiflexaceae; genus AL-N1. The sequence goes on along the minus strand of WYDT01000030.1, from coordinate 3,722 downwards.
TATTTAGGGTATCACTGTAGAGATATAGCGCGTCAGTGTCACAGTTTCAGTACTCTGTGGCGAGTCGAAAGTTATTTAGGGCGCCTGTCGTTCGCATCAGGCGCGCGGTTGTTCGGGTTTCAGTACTCTGTGGCGAGTCGAAAGTTATTTAGGTCACTAGGCGCAACGGTGGATATTGACCTCACCAACGTTTCAGTACTCTGTGGCGAGTCGAAAGTTATTTAGGTTTAGTATCGACTACTGGAAGATACCGATTGACAGTTTCAGTACTCTGTGGCGAGTCGAAAGTTATTTAGGCTTTCACCGCGCATCACCGAGTGATTATCCCAAGGTTTCAGTACTCTGTGGCGAGTCGAAAGTTATTTAGGAGAGGTGAAACCGTGACCTGGATACAAACCTACACAGTTTCAGTACTCTGTGGCGAGTCGAAAGTTATTTAGGAGTGCATTCTATACAAACTACTTACGATCCCCGCGCGTTTCAGTACTCTGTGGCGAGTCGAAAGTTATTTAGGAGTGCATTCTATACAAACTACTTACGATCCCCGCGCGTTTCAGTACTCTGTGGCGAGTCGAAAGTTATTTAGGCAAGATATCATTGTTAGTGCCGAGGCCGTACTCAAGTTTCAGTACTCTGTGGCGAGTCGAAAGTTATTTAGGAATGAAACTTGCCGCAAGGCATCGAACAATGTGGAGTTTCAGTACTCTGTGGCGAGTCGAAAGTTATTTAGGGTATGACATACCACAAGACACTGCTAGCGGTATAGTTTCAGTACTCTGTGGCGAGTCGAAAGTTATTTAGGGACATTACCCACGTGGTTGCTGCCGGGTCGGTTGAGTTTCAGTACTCTGTGGCGAGTCGAAAGTTATTTAGGTGATCTGTTGTCTTGCGGAATGCAAGTTTATAAGGTTGTTTCAGTACTCTGTGGCGAGTCGAAAGTTATTTAGGGAAGGCCAAGAGGAAGACGCTCCAAGGCTGACCATGTTTCAGTACTCTGTGGCGAGTCGAAAGTTATTTAGGTCGGTGAGACAGACATTAAAACGAGCAGAGCTTTGTTTCAGTACTCTGTGGCGAGTCGAAAGTTATTTAGGTTGAAATCCGATCGTGAGCCCAACCGAATGATTGTGTTTCAGTACTCTGTGGCGAGTCGAAAGTTATTTAGGTTGAGCGTCTGCAGCGAACCATTGCCAGCCTGCAGGCGTTTCAGTACTCTGTGGCGAGTCGAAAGTTATTTAGGAGACCCCTGCTCCGACTTGACCGTACCTTAGTGTCGTTTCAGTACTCTGTGGCGAGTCGAAAGTTATTTAGGGCAGGGGACACTCCTATCTCCCCAGACGAGATTGTTGTTTCAGTACTCTGTGGCGAGTCGAAAGTTATTTAGGTCAAATGACTCGCCGCATGAACAGTAGTGTTTCGACGTTTCAGTACTCTGTGGCGAGTCGAAAGTTATTTAGGGCAGGTCCATACCCACGCCCATAACTCTCTCGGTCGTTTCAGTACTCTGTGGCGAGTCGAAAGTTATTTAGGCTGTTTGGCAATAGCGTATGTGATAGCCTTACGAGTTTCAGTACTCTGTGGCGAGTCGAAAGTTATTTAGGTTTCCAGACATCGACCAGCCAAAAGAGTTGATACAGCGTTTCAGTACTCTGTGGCGAGTCGAAAGTTATTTAGGATCATCAAGCTCGATGATAGCCTCAGCAAGCTTCACGTTTCAGTACTCTGTGGCGAGTCGAAAGTTATTTAGGTTCGGCCTGAACAACCTCGGGTAACCGATTGTAAGTTTCAGTACTCTGTGGCGAGTCGAAAGTTATTTAGGGCCATCATCAAGGTAGGGAACGGTAACACGCTCAACGTTTCAGTACTCTGTGGCGAGTCGAAAGTTATTTAGGTGCTTATGTCAAAGTATCCACCAGATTGTGGTGTAGTTTCAGTACTCTGTGGCGAGTCGAAAGTTATTTAGGAAGCGTATAAGCCTGTCTCTCCCTAGCAGAATAAAGAGTTTCAGTACTCTGTGGCGAGTCGAAAGTTATTTAGGTACTTCTTGCCTGGTCATGGTGTTTTTATCCTTAGTTTCAGTACTCTGTGGCGAGTCGAAAGTTATTTAGGGCAGTACTGTTCGATGTGGTGGAACAGGCGTACCAGAGTTTCAGTACTCTGTGGCGAGTCGAAAGTTATTTAGGTAACAGCTATAGCAGAGTACTGTAGCAAGAAGAGAGTTTCAGTACTCTGTGGCGAGTCGAAAGTTATTTAGGCTCTGTTACAGTGCTCTGTTACAGTGCTCTGTTACAGTTTCAGTACTCTGTGGCGAGTCGAAAGTTATTTAGGAGCGCGTGCCAAAGCTGTCAGGGTTTAAAGCACCCAGTTTCAGTACTCTGTGGCGAGTCGAAAGTTATTTAGGACACTTGCGTGTGGAGGGCAATTCTCGACACACGCAGTTTCAGTACTCTGTGGCGAGTCGAAAGTTATTTAGGTGGACACATCTGGTTTTGTTGAGACGATTGCACTTGTTTCAGTACTCTGTGGCGAGTCGAAAGTTATTTAGGCCCTGGCCGCTTTACTAGCTTGCCTAGCATACGAAGAGTTTCAGTACTCTGTGGCGAGTCGAAAGTTATTTAGGCTGGTGTCGGTACGCGCATCTGCTTGCTTCCCTCTGGGTTTCAGTACTCTGTGGCGAGTCGAAAGTTATTTAGGAAACATATCCAGGCCTCCATCTGGAAAACACGTCTGGTTTCAGTACTCTGTGGCGAGTCGAAAGTTATTTAGGCAGCAACGAACAGCCAAGGACGCTTCGTTGATTGGCGTTTCAGTACTCTGTGGCGAGTCGAAAGTTATTTAGGTCTTGTTCTCTCTGCGCGTCGCGCTTTCTGCCTAGGTTTCAGTACTCTGTGGCGAGTCGAAAGTTATTTAGGTGAGTGACTTCCAGACCACACTGACCAAAGACCTGTTTCAGTACTCTGTGGCGAGTCGAAAGTTATTTAGGTTGCTATTACTCCCGTCGATACGGGGACATGGAAGTGTTTCAGTACTCTGTGGCGAGTCGAAAGTTATTTAGGCCGAAAACCGCGTGACCCGTGCCCTCTCTCGCGCAGTTTCAGTACTCTGTGGCGAGTCGAAAGTTATTTAGGGTTATGTGAAGACACTGGTCGTATTGTGGTGATAGAGTTTCAGTACTCTGTGGCGAGTCGAAAGTTATTTAGGGAATTATCCTGGTAGCCGCAGTACAGAACCCCAGGTTTCAGTACTCTGTGGCGAGTCGAAAGTTATTTAGGTTATTGAGCGACCGATGTCGCTCACAAACCACACGAAGTTTCAGTACTCTGTGGCGAGTCGAAAGTTATTTAGGTTCGTCCTCGAACAACGTAAGCTGATCGGCCTCTAGTTTCAGTACTCTGTGGCGAGTCGAAAGTTATTTAGGCATTACTCCCTACACTCAATGAGAGCATTGCAAAGTTTCAGTACTCTGTGGCGAGTCGAAAGTTATTTAGGCCCTTCCCAAAGCTTTTCCGCCATAGCCTCTGAGAGTTTCAGTACTCTGTGGCGAGTCGAAAGTTATTTAGGTTCGTGGTTCTGAGTTACCTAGGATTGACCTGGTCATGTTTCAGTACTCTGTGGCGAGTCGAAAGTTATTTAGGCCTCTCAGACCAGGCTCAAAAGCACCGAATCCTTCAGTTTCAGTACTCTGTGGCGAGTCGAAAGTTATTTAGGCTATCTCCGCGCCTTCG
>WYDT01000029.1 GCA_013122435.1 Chloroflexi bacterium AL-N1 | reverse complement strand
GGAGCGTAAACCAGAATGTACTTCCCTGCCCTACAACACTTGTCACCCCCATCTGTCCCCCATGGGCTGCTACCAGTTGTTTGGCAATCGCAAGCCCCAGGCCTGAACCACCATGATCACGTGAACGCGACTCCTCCACCCGCCAGAATCGCTCAAAGACACGTGACAGATGCTCATCAGCGATGCCCGGTCCTGTATCGCTCACCGTGATGCGGATGGCATCGTGAGATGGTTGTTCTACCTGTAGCTGTATCTGACCATGTACCGGTGTATAGCGCAGTGCATTCACCAACAGATTATGTAAAACCTGACGCAGGCGGTCTGGATCGGCACTAATGGTCGGGAGATGATCTGGTACACCAACATCAAGCGTAATCTGTTTTTCCTGCGCTTCATCCTGAAAGAGAGCCGCTGTTTCGGTAATCAGTGGAATTATCTGGCATGGATGGACTGTCAACTGTAGCTGTCCTGCCTCGGCTCTGGCAAGTTGATACAGATCATCAACCAGGCGTTTTAACATCAATGTTTCATCGTAAATAACGGCAACTTCCGACTTTTCCAGGGGATATACATCATCGAGCATAGCTTGTAGATTACCCTGGACCACGCTAAGTGGTGTACGCAGTTCGTGGGCAATATCAGCGACCAGGCGCTGGCGTTGCTGCGAGGCTTGTTGTAAACTCGTAGCCATGTGATTGAATGACTCAGACAGTCGGGCCATTTCATGTGGTTGGGTGATCGATGCTCGTTGTGCCAGATTACCCTGTGCGATCTGATCAGCCGCGTGCGTCAGGCGAGACAAGGGAGCGGTTAGGCTGCGGGCAAGCACTAAACCCACCACAAATCCAAGGCCGCCAGCCAGCACCCCGGCCTGTAACAAGGACTGGTTCACCTGAACGAGAAACATCTGAGCTGCCGGTGTGAGGCGTATTGCCCCAGGTGATTGGATCAACAAATAACCAACTACCTCTCCCTGCGCCTCAATTGGTAACGCATGCTGCAACTCTTGACGACTTGCCAAAGCCTGATTACTCGTGCCGGGATTACTTGTATACACAAACTGCCCGGTGGCATCGGCTAACAACAACCCCGGTCCACCTCGTCGCCGACCCTGCCCAGTTCCCTGCCCCATTGACATACTTGGGCCATGTATTGTATTGAGTAGTTGCTCAACACCATTCCAATCCCCTTGTTCGTTATAGTAGGCAGCCAATTGATCGATCAGCTCCGACTCCTGGATACCAGCCCACGCCATAAAAGAGCGGAATTGGGTATCGACCTGACGGTTGGCCAAAAGTGCCACCATCAACACGACCATCAGTGTTATGGCACCAAATGCCAGGGTAAGTTGAACCCACAGTCGATTCATGGTAATTCTCCAGTCGGTTCTTCCAGACGGTACCCAACACCAAAGATGGTATGAATATAGCGGGGATTTGCTGGATCAGGCTCTAACTTCTTCCGTACATTTTTGATATGACTATCGATAGTCCGTTCCAGTGCTTCGTAACCATCACCTAAGCTCTTCTCAATCAACTGCAGGCGGGTAAAGGTGTGGCCGGGATTTTCCATCAGTGTTTTGAGCAAAGCATATTCGGTTGGTGTGAGTGTCACGGGCTGGCCGTTTTGAAAACCTTCATGGCGATCCAGATCGAGTCGCAGATCGCCTATTTCAATCAGATGTGGTTGCAGGTTGCCGCCTTCGGTGCGCCGTAACACAGCCCGTACCCGTGCGACAACTTCGCGTGGATTAAACGGCTTGGTAATGTAATCATCAGCACCGAGTTCCAGGCCAATAATTTTGTCGGTGTCCTCGACACGCGCCGTAAGCATAATGACGGGGAGCTTGGCAAGTTGTTGGTCACTGCGTATTTTACGAATGATTTCCCAACCGTCGTGATCGGGAAGCATCAGATCAAGAATGATGAGATCTGGTCGTTCCTGCCAGATAATACGTAGCGCAGAGCTTCCATCACAGGCAGTGAGTACCTGATAGTTGGCTTGACCAAGATACGACTGAACCAGCCTGACGATCTGTTTGTCATCATCGACGACGAGGATGCGCTGACTCATACATAAACCTCAATACTTGCAGTGTTGTGTCACTTCAACTGAACAAAATCTACTCAATCTGATGGCACACACTACGGAGATCGTGGAGAAGGCCACGTTGTTCCGGTACCACTTTTCGCTGTGGTATTTTGCTCCATACAGCTATTAACATAAAGAGCTACCGGAATCACAACGTGGCATAGGATAAGATTACAAGAAGGACCAAGGGGTACCAATGTCCCTTTCACAGGTCCAATGACCATGCCTTGGTACCATTATCAGTATAGCCTGTATGTCCCGATCTGTACGTAATCAAGTCGTGACACGGGCTGAAAAGACGATAACCTGTAACGAGTATGCCATTAGCGCATTCCACGTCCGCGACCCTGACCTCCTGGTCCACCGACTCTTGGGCCACTCCCCCTGTTGTCACACACTCCATCACCATCCTCGTCAACAAAACCGCGTCCTGTGCCAGGTGTGGTGGTCCAGTCGGTTTGATGGATGCGTTCCGTGACGTTTACTCGCATCATTTCGAGCCGTTTTGCGGCCTGTTCTTCAGTCAAACGGCCTTCTGCAACTAGTGTATCCAACCACTTGGCTCGCTGTGCCAGAAACTCTTCAATGATGATGTCAACGTCAACGCCCTGTGCCTGAGCGATCTGAGCAATGCTCTTTCCGCTTTGTAATTCGGCAATAAGTTCCGTGCTTGTCATATTGAGTTGTTCGGCAGCAACGACGATCAATGAAGTCTCAGGGCCGCCACGTTCCGGTCGCGTGCCATTACCACAGCCAGGTTGCCGGGCAAAACTCGTGGATGTGGTCATTGTCAGAGCAATGAGACCAATCACTATCGCAATACCGATGAACACTTTCTTCATGACATTTCCTTTCTATTCCATGCTACTGGTCTTTGAACGATCAGTAGCTGTTGTTTTACTTGTCCTTACTATATCAAGTATGTATGGAGATGTTATGGAGACGAGCGGGAGATGCTATGGAGAAAAACACCACGCTGCACTATACGATACATCGTAAGGAATAATACACTGCTCCCACTCACCCAGTATAACCATTGAACCCATCCTGATGTAGAATCTGTACCACTCCAGATGCCATGGAAAAGCGCCAGAAGAAACATTCCAAAACTACCAAAATGTATAAAACGCCAAGTTTTTCGACCAATATGTTGGCGGACATAAAAACTAAGACCGACTACCAGCAACATAGAGAAACCTATCTGTCCTAACCCGACTGACAATGGCCGATAATTACTATTTGAGAAAGGGATGAATACGTCTACAAATGTATAACTGATATAGCGATCACCAAGGAGAATAAGTGCGTGAAATAATGAAAAGGCCAGCGCGAGCAGACTGACATGCTCATGCAGTGCAAAGGCAGCCACACCACCTGGCCATCGCTTTGCCAAACGATTGGTCATCAGCAGGCCCAAAATCATCGAAAACCACAACAATGTATACGCCACCAAACCACTCACCCGCGACAAATACCAGTAGGCTTTGGGTTCTGAGCCTATGAGGGAGTCTCGTAATCCTGGTATCCAGATCGGCAGAATAAAGATGGCTCCAAAAGCGCCGCCTATTGCAGCCAACAACCAAAGCAGGAGTGTCACAGAAGATACAGTAGATGACATCGTATCTAATTCAATTTGAGACTGTTGAGGTTGCAATGAGTTCTATCCTTTCCACACATATTGTTCGAGGCGGTTACTCTGGAGAATCGTACCATCTTCTAACACAAGAAGTCCTGCAAGATCTGGTTGTGCTTCCAGCATTCCAAGACCCTCTGCACTACCTAGAATAAGTGCCATTTTTGCGCTCATCTCAGCACGTACGATATCAGGTGCGACAACCGTTGCGCTCAAGATGTCGCTCTGGGCTGATATACCAGTACGCGAATCGATGATATGATGGTGCCATATCCCCTGACTCTGCCAGCGTCGATAGTCGCGTCCCGAAGTCGCCACACTTCCATGTGCAATCATCAAGAGTGTGAGTATTTCATCAGGGTCGTGCGGGTTGGTAACACCAATGGGCCACGCTGAACCGTCAGCCTGCGGTCCACTTACGACGATATCACCACCTGCATCAACCAGGGTTGGGGCGTAGGGTTGAAGTCGTTGTTGGGTCTGGTAGGCTGCCCAACCCTTGGCTATACCACCAAGGTCAAGCCGTATTCCCAGTGGCACCCAGATCGCACGCCGATCTGTATCTAAGCGAAGTTGCCACCAATCGTGTAGGTCTGATGTCCATGCAGGTCTGATATGTGGATGGTCGGATTGCTTGGATTGGTTACTCGAAAACGCTATTGATTGCCCATACCCTATCTGCTCTAATGCAGGTAAAATCGTTGGAGTAACCAATCCATTGCTGTGATGAGCCACATCAAGCGCCAGTTGAATGACTTCCCACAAAACATCACTCACTCCGACCCATCGACCAGCATTGCGATTGAGTTGGGAGAGTTCGCTATCTGGCTGAAAACGACTTAATGTATGTTCCCAATCAGCAAACCACCTGGTTACTCTATCAATAGATGGAGCAGCCTGTGTGTCATCAGTGTCGAGTAAGATACGTATCTGGCTGCCCATCGCACGAAACATCAAGTCTTGCATGGCGTCCCTTAACGTGATGAACGTGTCATGGTAACCGGAGTAGGGCGAGGCTTCCTCTCCATCTGGCGTGGGGCCGCTGGCACATCCGACTTACGGACGAAGCGCAGTGCTGGATCAGGTGTTGGCACATTCACTATCGTACCAGAAGACATATCCGTAGGGATGACTGTTTGCTGGCCTTTGGTTAATCCTGCCCATCCTGCGAGTGTAGCAACTATCGCGCCAACCGTTAGCAGCATATTAATGCCTGACATTCCTTTTTCGCGTGACATGGCCTTACCAGGTTGAGACACTTTAGTATGCGTCATCATTATCTTCTTCATATTCGTTCTCATACTCCTCTTCTTCGTCGTACTCCTCATATCCATCATCACTCTCTTTGTACTCGTATTCTGCGTTCTCACTTGTCTGCCCTGCGTTTCGCAACTCTGCATAAACGACCTGTCCCGTCGTCGCATCAACATAAATTTCGCTACCATCAGTAAGTTCAATCTCATACACACGCCTACCACGTTCGTTTTCCAGTTCAACTTCGTGCACATCCCCACCGCCTGCATACTCGATTGCTACTTGAATGGCCTGTTCACGCGACACCTCACCCTGTGAGTCAGGAGCAGAAACATTGACTGGTGGCACAGCCACACCATTATGGAGAATGGTACCTGTCTGCGCGTCGACATAGATGCTCCCTTGATCGAGGAGCACTTCGTAGACCACTACTCCCTCAAAATTAACCAGCTCTGGTGTTTGGGTCAGCCGTGAACCGGCAGCAGCATCAAGTGCAATTACCGCAGCACGATCAGCAGAAATCGTATCGGCAGTTGCAGTGGTTGGTGCAACAGGCGTTGGCTGTGGAGGAAGAGGTGTGCCTGTAGGAGCCACAGTCGCCTGACCCTGAACAGTATTTGATTGTGTAAGACTCGCAGTAACTCCACCTACCAAAACCAGAATAAAAGCCGTCAATGCAATCGTAATAATGAAAGCAGTTCGTTGTTTCATAGGTATAGTGCTCCTTTAATCGTGATCTTCTTCATCAGATTCATCATGGTCTGCTTCGTGTTCCGTGCTCTCCTGCTGAGACGATAACCCCAATGTTGCATTCATACCATCAATAAGTTGTTGTTTTTCTGTCTCGCTTAATTGTGCTTCGGGATGCAGTGGTAGATAGAACCATAATGGCATTTCATCTTCCTGAATAACTTCTCCCACCTCATCAGCCTCTTCATACACTTTATTCCACTCAGAGAAGTTGAGTGTTTCACGTCCTTCAACAACATCCTTTGTAATAAGCCAAGAAACGGGAGCGATTTTGCTGTAGAGTGGCCAGTGGGTCTCATTGCTATGACAATCAAAACACGCACGTTGTGCAATGTCCCGTGTTTGCAGATCGACCCAAACTGGTTCCTGCACAACAGGTGGGTTCATCTGTTGATTAAGCACGGGAAGAGAGACAACCTGTAAGATGACAATCAATATCAGTACTCCAACAAATGACCATCGAAATATTTTTGCCATATCAGCCTCCTGTGGCTTGTGTGCTTATTAGCTGGTACTGATAGGGTAGTGCTCGATGGTTGAGAGAATCTTAACGCCGACGCAGGATTTTCCAACGAATTTCCAAGAAAAGAGCGCTATACTAAAAATACCACTTGTGATGTAGGAGCGAAAAGCACAATGCATGTACTCATCGTAGAAGATGATCACCGTATGGCGCGTCTCCTCCAGGAAGAACTTGAGTCTGAACAAATCACCGTTGATGTGGCTGAGGATGGGCATACCGGATTGGATTTAGTTCTTCGTGGTATGTATGATGTTGCCATTATCGATTGGATGCTGCCGGGGCGTGATGGCCTCTCCATCTGTCGGGCTGTGCGGGCAGGGCGCCTGCCAACAGCAGTGTTGTTACTTACCGCGCGTTCTCAGATTGAAGATCGGGTTGCCGGATTAGACAGCGGCGCGGACGACTATCTGATCAAGCCTTTCGCCCTCGCCGAATTGCTGGCACGGGTGCGGGCACTGAGTCGGCGCTTTGATCGAGATGCCGGCGTCGACGAACTCAGACAGGGCGATCTTATACTTGATCTCCGTGCTCATATTGCGCGGCGTGGTGATCAACGGCTGGAGCTAACCGCTACCGAATGGCGGTTACTTGAGTTCTTACTGCGCCATCCCGGACAGGTGCTCTCCCGGCAACAGATACTCGACTACGTCTGGTCGTATGATCACGCAGTACAACCATCACTAGTTGATGTGTATATTTCGTATCTACGGCACAAGCTCGATCAACGTGGACAACCTGATCCGATTGAAACAGTTCGTGGGATTGGGTATCGATTGAAGGGAGATTCAGGTGTTTAATGGTTTACGCATACGGCTTACCATGCTCTATCTCCTGGTCACACTCACGTTTATTGGGTTACTCAGCGTGGGCATCTATCAGTTGTTGGCACAATACTTTCAGCAAACAACCGATCTGGGCTTGCAGCATAAAATGGCACACGAATTTCGCCTGCTTGGTGCATCGGTACCGGCTGAACTTGCCGCCGCTGACCGGGATTGGTTTGCCAACCGTGCGATTTTGTTACCACCTGATGGACAACCATTGAACGCGCAGGATGCCGAACAGGCGGTGTATGGAGATGCTACAACTCAACATGCATCGGTACGTGTGGAAGACTATACTGAAGATTTCTACGATGGTGAGCTTTCGGCTATTTTTGTACTGCCCCTCGATGCACAAGGGCGCTTACTCTTTGATCCCAATCCCTACCTCCCCCCGCTTGCACCACATCCTGAAGCCGTAGAAAGCGCAATAAGCCATGGAAATGATTGGCGTACTATTCGAGTAGATGATCAACTTCGGGTACGATTGCTCACCTATCGATTGACTCGTGATGACGGACCGACAGTGTTGCAGTTAGGGCGTATTATGGCTGACCAGGATCGTATCCTGAATCAGCTGGTTGTCATTCTGGCGGGAGTAGGCAGCGTGAGCACAGTCGTTTTGGGAGGTGGAAGTTGGTGGTTGGCAGGACGATCGCTCAAGACAGCCCAGCAAGCGTGGGAACGCCAAAAGACATTTGTTGCTCATGCCAGTCATGAGCTACGGACACCTTTAGCGTTAATTCGTGCGAGCGCTGAAGCAGCACAAAGACGCTTAACATCTGACGAACACAAACAGCAGCGCCTGCTCCACGATATTATTGAAGAGTCAGATCACATGACCCGGTTGGTCAACGATCTGTTACTCCTCTCACGATTAGACATGGGGCGACTAAAACTTGAACAGAAAATCATTAATCTCACTGACTTCCTGGACAATCTCCAACGTCAGGTAGGGCGACTCGCAGATGAGCGTGGTGTGAAGCTTGAGGTTTTTCCAGCGCAGGAAGTTGTCTATGGTGATCCCACACGTCTGCACCAGATTATGCTTATTCTCCTAGACAATGCCTTGCGTTATACACCCACCGGTGGTGAGATTCACATAGCGACCCATTTACAGGGTCGCTATGTTCAGGTCAGCGTCGCTGACACAGGTCGTGGCATTGCCGCTGACCAACTTCCGCATGTATTCGAACGATTTTACCGCAGTGATGCTGCCCGTGCAGATGGCAGCAATGGCGCCGGATTGGGCTTAACGATTGCCAAATCACTAATCGAAGCACAGGGTGGACAAATCAGCATCGAAAGCCAGATCAATCAAGGAACCTGTGTTACGTTGCGATTGCAGGCTGTATAAGATTATACTAACTCGTCAATTCTCAATTGGCTCAAGCAGGTAGCCCTGACCTCGTACATTGCGAATGTATTGTGGTTGTGTGGGATCTGGCTCAATCTTCTGACGCAAATGATGAATATGCGGCTTAATCAGTTCACAAGCCTCTGGATCACTTATCTCGTATCCCTGGGCCTGCTGGACCAACTGCGAGTATGGCAAGGCTGTTCCGACATTTTTAGCCATATAGCATAATAAACGAAATTCTGTTGGTGTGAGTGTCAACATACGGCCATAGAGTGTCGCTTGTTGTCGCCATGGATCAAGGCGTAATGCGCCAACGACAATATCATGCTGGCTTGTCGGTATATCTGCTACCGATAAACTGTTTGGCATTACGTAATGGAGTTCTTCCACCGCAACCCCTACCATATCGAGCAGTGCCGTTCGCCGTAGTTGCTGTGAACGAGCAGCCAGACCCGCGTGAACACGCTCAAGCACTTGTGAAGGATCAGCTGTCTTCAGTACATAATCAAATATATGATAGCGAATGCCCTCCATCACTGTTTCGAGCGATCCATGGCCGGTTAAAACAATTACAACAATATCTGGCTGGCGCTGTTGTGCGGCTGCCACAACTTCCATGCCATTCATTCCTGGCATTTTGAGATCGACTAACAACAGATCGAACCATTGTCGTTCGAGTTCCTCTATGGCTTCCTCACCATTTTCAGCCAGCACGGTGACATATCCGGCACGTTGCAACAACGCACCCATGGTGAAACGTACATTCACTTCATCGTCAACAATAAGAATACGTGCTGATGAATTCATAACATACCTCTTTTTCAGCACCACAGTAATAAAGCCGCTACCTTCATTATCTGCAGGCTACCCAAAGCATTATGTGCGGGGATCTATCACCACCACACTTTTGAGAAAACGTTAACCTTTGTCTGTTTCATCCCATCAATAATGTCGTGTTTCTTAAAGCAACGGATCATGCCAGCTTTAAAGGGTCATCAATATCAACTGCTATTTCGTTTGCGTGTTCCATGCGGGTATCGGTTTGTGCCAATCGCCGTGCTTTTACCTCAAGCGCGGCAAGCACCTCATCTACCTCAACGGCAGCAGCGATGGCGGCCTGGCCCAGTGGTAGTTGGCTGGTAGCATCGATACCATAGGCGCGTAGTACATCAACTGCACCAGGAAGATGAGTAACCAGTTCACTGATTTTCTGTTGTGCATAGCTGTTGTTACGCATATCAAGCTCCTTTGCTAACGCCTTCCGTAACGAAGTGGCTAAAAGAGGCAAGGAGCCAAGCATGTTCTTGACTCCCTGACCTTCTGAAGCACGCCATTGTGCTTGCAGGGAGACATCATCGTCTCAGGTAACATACTGTCCTTAAACAATAGTTGAGAGATACAGGCAATAGAGTCCAAGTGCCTTCACATACGTAGTTGTCTATTTACTTTCGTGATATCATCTCAACTGCTTTTAGAGTATCAAAAAGGCGATTGAATGTCGATGGAAAAAAGTGGGAGGTTCGCGTGATATTAGTGGTGGAAGCACATGGGTGAAGCAACAACACTTTTAGGATAGGGCCGGTTGTCCCATCAGACGAATATCCAATAGATTCGTGTGAAGGTATGCATGCCAATTAAATCGCATATAGGTACCATTTCTTTGCCGATAGCGACAGTAAAAAGTAACTTCTTTTCCATTGCTATGTAGCGCATACAGTTGGGTAATCACAATATCGAGGTCATCTGGATGGACACGCTCGATAAAGGGCTTTGCCAAGAGATCCATCCGTTGCCACCCTAAAATAGTGGACCAACCGATATCTACATTTGTAAAAGAACCATCAATACCGATTGTTGCATGCAAACTAACATTTTTATGTAAAGTTGAAATATCTGTTGTTGTATCTGAACCAGTCATGAGGAACGTTCTGCCAGTACTACATTGTCTGCACCTTCTTTGCCAAGTAGATTATAACGTGATTGTGCAGGCAAAACAATGTCTTTTTGCGGAGATATTGCGGGAGGTTGCGTGCGTTGGGCGGTAGTTATTTAGTAAATCGTTTTTAGATATCCTTGAACCTTATCTCTTAGTATGCTACGCTCAGTATACTTAATCTCCGTCTGATAAAAGGAGGTTCCAACGATGGAACAGGATGGTGTCTTGTATGATATTCAGAATGGGATCGGTTGGATTACGTTACATCGACCACAGGTGCACAACGCCTTAAGTCCTCAAGTCCTCCAACGCCTATCAACACTGTTCGATGAAATACAAACCGATTCCACCGTGAAAGCAGTGGTGCTGACAGGCACTGGCGACCAGGTTTTCTCTGCAGGTGCCGATATTCGCTATCTCCAGCAAGCATCCCCGCTAGAAGTTCAGGCATTTGCCCGCCTTGCGGTAACCGTGACCCACAAAATCGAACATCCAGGTAAAGTGATGGTTGCTACTCTCAACGGATCAGCACTAGGGGGTGGTCTGGAACTTGCCGAGGCATGTATGTTACGGCTGGCAGTTCCACACGCACAACTGGGACATCCAGAAGTACGGATCGGTGCAGTAGTGGGGTTTGGCGGCACAACACGCCTGCCACGACTCATTGGCAAAGGACGTGCGACAGAACTGTTATTGACCGGTAAGCTGATTGGAGCCGATGAGGCGCTGCAGATGGGCCTCATCAATCGGGTCGTCGCAAAAGACCAGCTTACCTCCACCATTGAAAACCTACTCCAGGAGATCCTTGCACAAGCACTAGTTGCAGTTCAGTTGAGCTGGGATGCGTTGCATCGGGGACTTAATCTGAGTGTGGAAGAATCAGCACTGCTAGGTGCCGATTATTTTGGTCTGGTAGCGACGACGGACGATTTTCGCATTGGCACAAGCGCTTTCGTGGAAAAAACCGCACCATCTTTCACTGGAACATAAAGTACTTCCACCAAAGACTGCCGTGCGGCTGCAAGCCGCGCCCACAAATCACAAAAGCAATGCCATTATCACATCATCGAGATACTCTCCATCGTGATAGACTGACTGCCGCCGCTGACCTTCGATCTCAAAACCGTATTTCTTATAGACGTGCATCGCAGCTGCATTTCACACAAAGACCGACAATTCGATGCGTTTGATCACATTCGTGCCTCTGGCCCACTCAATCGCTCGTGCCATCAGCGCACTTCCGACACCTTTGTTCCGCCACTCTTTGCTTACAGACACACCTAATGTTGCAGCGTGGCGTAGCGCCTTTCGTTTGCCACCTTCGCAGTTCAACATACCAACAACGTGTGCGTCGACCTCTGCCACGAAAAACACCGAATTCTCTGAAGTAGCATACCCTTTTATCAGGGTTTGTTCTTCTTCAATCGTGAGGTTGAATTCATCTGGGGCAGTCACAACACCGATATGTGGCTCATTGAAAAGGCGTTGCACAAAGTCTATAAGTTGTGCAGTATCTTTGGGTTGGGCTGCTCGAATGACGATGTCGGACACCTGTTACTCCCAATCTAATTTTGCGATAGTTACTTCGTTATACTCAGCCAGCAATTGTGCAACCAAGTCTCTCAATACTCTTGCTCCAGATGCACCATAGTCACAGAAGTAGACTCCAGCATCCTGAATACGAACTTCGGCATCAGGCATTATTCCCTGGTTTTCTGACGACCGATACTGGTAGCCACCAAACATAGGCTCAACATCTGTAAAGCCCTCGCATTGGCGCAGGAGTTTGTCGAGTTTATCTTGCGATTCATACACGAATCGGATGGTGTATTCAAATCCCATAGGTTAATACTACAGACCTTTTGTTGCAACGTGTGGCAGACCTAGTAAAAAAGAGACCTACCACCAGTGTAGCACAATGTGAGAACCGATCAGCCTTCCTCGCGCCGGAGCAACCAAGCCACGATGCTAAATGCTCTCAGTGTAATCAACAAAAGCAACGCCAGACTACTCGCAACTTACAGGGGTGCTGTCGCTGTTTCACCTGCAAGCGAAAGTTGCAGCACTTCCACCAGATGATAGGTGGGCAGTTACAATTCGGCTGTGACCATTGAGAGAACATCGGATACAATCACCAGGATTGGTGCGGTAAGGATAAATATTTGAACACCTGATCAGGTCTTCACTTGCGTAGATGTGTGACACACACTGCCTGCGATCAACCCAAGCGCTACCATCGCGAGTGCGCCCATGAGTATTGCCACTATGCTCACCAGCCAGTCTCCTGTCCATCCCTGATTTAGTGCGATTAGTGCCGCAACAGTGAGCATACTGTAGACCAAACCAGTTAGAGTTTTTCCTAATGCTATCTCTATGGGTCTTGCTGGCGACACCAAAATTGCCTGCAACGTATGCTTCTCTTTCTCCACGACGATCAAGATCGGCACCAGAAAGACTCCGGTTATGGGCGATGCCATTGTGCTCAGAGCAATAAACACACTCGCATCCAGCGAGACTTCTTTCAGGTCTGCTTGCGCTGATGTACCTGATTTATTATGAGGATAGGTTGTTCTCCAAGCGACCAGACCTTGCTCGACGATAAAGCGTAAAAATGCCAAGCATTTCATTCTTACCCGATGTACTATCAAGCGTTGTTCTGCCTTCTACAAGGTGTTCTATTGGCACCGCATCTAGACTGTAGTCGTACTGTTTCGATAGGTTAGCGCATATGGAGTGCAGAGCCATGCTCCTGCGCGGCAGCCATGCTGCCGCATTCCAAAGAACGTGCGCCAATGTCGTGAAACAGTACATGTAACGAATGGGTTGTGCCGCATCTTCGGGACTGCGATCATGGTGCTGGTTGTGTCTCATACCAGTGCAATGTAGTGCGGATGGCCTCTTCGACTGGCGTTGCTTCAATCCCAAAGGTGTGGGCAATCGCACTTGCATCCACAATTTGCGCCTCCTGATACTGATAGAACATTTCCACAAATTCACGCATAAACGGGTCAAATATTCCGAATGTTTGGATCGCCAGCTTTGGAAAAACCAGCATACATACGGGCTTGCCCAGCACCCGCGCAATGAGTTGAGTCATTGTGCGCTGGCTCATTGCACGAGGCGTCACCGGCACATGCCATGCCCGACCGTAAGCCTGTTCGTGTGCTCCTATCACCATCAACGTTCGCGCGACATCGCCAATGTAACTGTAGCTGTGAGGCAAATCGACATTACCCATCAACTGGATGCGCTTCCCAGCCAGTGCCTGTGGAAAGACCCGATCTCCCAGCACCGAGTTGAGGACTCGTGGCCCGTAAAAATCGGCAGCGCGTGCGAGCGTGACTGATACGATACCAGCTTGATGTGCTTTGAGATAGTTCTGTGCCAACTGCGCCCGCATGCGCCCCTTGCGAGTCGTTGCCGCAAACGGAGTGGTTTCGGTCATCACTTGCCCGTGAGTTTTACCATAACTATAAAGCGTGTCCATTACTACCAACTTCGCGCCACTGCCAGCGATGCCTGCCAGGATGCTCTTTTGCATTTGTGGCATAACAACTACCTGGTCTTGATACGCGACATTAGCACAATGATATACAACCGCTGCACCACGACAGAGATCCCGTACAACGTCTGGTTGTGTGGCATCACCGGCGACCAATTCGGCACCTGCTGCAACCTGACCTTTACCACTGCGGTTGACTAAGCGTACTCGTTTGTCGCGGGCGAGGAGTAGATCGGCAAGGGTCATGCCCACCGGACCGGTACCAAAAATAACATGTAGTTCCTGGCTGTCACTCATATAGAACTCCTTTAAAAGATTGCATATCTATGTTCAATTATTTAACAT
This sequence comes from Chloroflexi bacterium AL-N1, assembly GCA_013122435.1. Taxonomy (GTDB): domain Bacteria; phylum Chloroflexota; class Chloroflexia; order Chloroflexales; family Roseiflexaceae; genus AL-N1. Next base: position 71,713 of record WYDT01000029.1, on the reverse strand, counting down.
TGTTCGATAAACCACAAAAAATTTTATACCATTTGCTGTGTTGTCTTCCAAGCGATCATCTGACTGTGGAGGGCATGTTCGAGCAAGGTCTTTATTTCCGTTTCATCACCTGCGATCCGTTTGAGCAGATGCAATGTGACAAAACCGTGGAGTAAGCACCACAAAAGCTCGGTTGCACGAGCAGCATTGCCATGATCAATAGCATTGTGCTCTGCCCATGCAACAAGCGCAGTTTGGGATATGGCACTAACCTTTTCTATAGAACTCATCAATACTGCCTTATCCAATGACGTCGCACCTGAACCATGCATAAGATGATACAATTCTGGATTAGTGATAGCGAAGTCCCAGTATGCGAAAGCAACGTTATACAAGCGTACTTCGCTATCATCCGTTGAACGATCTGCCTTCATCATCGCCACACGGAGTTGATCAAACCCCTCGTGTGCAAGTTCAAGCAACATCGCTTCTTTGCTGGCAAAATATTCATAGACCATGGGTGGACTGTACTCAATCTGCTCAGCAACTTTCCGTATCGTGAGCGCACCCCATCCATTGCACTTGGCGATGGTGAGTGCTGCTGTCAAAATGGCTTGCCGAGTGATCTGTTTTTCGCGTTCGCGTCGTTCTTGAATTCCCACAAATCTACCTTCATTAAAAAATCTACCAATGTTCGATATAAGTATATTAGTCTGTTTTGACGCGAATGTCAACCCCTTTTCTGAAACCATCATTATCACGGTAGGTAAGACATGAGGTCTATATGAGGAGCATCGTTGTGTTCTATTGTAAGGGTAACAGCGAGATTCACGCGTACATACACGCGAAGCATAGCTGGTATCTCATATATACGTCGCTATACTCCCTAACTGTCGTGCGCGTTAGCGCGTTAGGTGGTAAATCCCCATCTTTTTCTGATTGATATTGTGCGAAACCAATCACAGCGGATGCTCCCCGAAAATACCTTTAGTCCAGGTATTTACAAGTCAGGAACAGGTTCACTGATCGTATCACCTGAAAGTGATCAGATTGCGGTACGTTGCCCCTTACCACAAGAAGATCGAGTGTGTCTTATAAAGGTTGGATCACAACAGTAGTTTGAAGAGAGACTAGCACATGTTTTTGCTAAGATACACTGGTTTACTCATAGTCTGTAACATCAATATTTCTTCATTACAAACAACACCCTCTTTTCACGAGACGTTATCTTTCTATCGTTAACTTTTATTTGACATGTTATCACGACGATGATATGATTTGGTTATCCTACAATCTGTCAAATACAACCTCTTGGGAAGGAGGCAGGCTATGTCGCGTCTTACGGGTCTCGTCGGTGGTCTGGTCGTACTCATGCTCCTTGGTGTGCTGGGAGTTACGCTGTTTACCAGCACGGGGAATGGCAACACCGCCACCGCACCTGACACTACTTCGTCTCCACTAGCAGAGAGTCGCGTGACGGAAGCACCAGCGACGACAGCAGCAAACACCCCTATATCACCGAACACCGACAATGAAGGTGATGGAACGCAAGCACCCGCAGCACAAACCGACCGATCGGACCCTATCGCCCCATGCACCTTTGATGCACAAGCAGATCCAGCTCTCCCGTTGGCGCCTGCGATTGATACCTATACGTTTGCTGAGCCGGAGGTGCTTTTACAAGGATCACTGTTTGACCTCCACACGTGGTTACCTGATAATCAACGGCTGTTTCTCACGCAGTGGTCCGAGGGTAGCAAGAATGCTGCTTTCACGACATTCGATATTCAGACGGGTGCAACGGAAACGTATGCTGAACGGTCAGGTCGTAGAGTTGAGCCTCTGTGGATCGAATCTGAGCAGGCGGTAGTTTTCCCTGAATTCGTATCAGATGATCAGCTTGTACTGTATGTAAGTCGGGGGAATGATCAAGCTCCCAAGGAACTGGCCCACAATCTCCAGACGCCCTTCATCTCCGTGGATCGCACGAATCAACGGATCACGTTTTTATCGCAAGATACCCTCGGCAATGTCGTGAGTATGGCGCTAGCACCAGATCTACAGCTATCCGCAAGGACAGAAACTGCGATTGCGGGCCTCGTAGCACCAACAGGGATGCAGTTGGATCCCTGGTACTCTGTACACGCAATCTGGCATCCTGATGGACAAAGAGTGGTTTTTTATGACAATACAGGCGCGTATCTCAGTGATACCAGCACCAATACGCAATGTGCCCTTGATTTAGGGGGCGATAATACAGGTACACGCTGGCCACTCTATATGGAATGGAGTCCGAACGGAAGATTTCTCGCTGCGCGTACGACTATTGGTGGTTCTAAAGGGAACCTGCCATTTGTTGACGTAACGGTTCTGGACATGGTCACCGGCGATCGCCAGCATTTTGACGTAGACGTACAGTATGTAGAAGAATTTAGATGGATGACCAATGGCGAGCATATCCTCGCACTTGGGCAATACTATCAAGACAGTACTGTGGTAAACCCCTATCTTTTTCTGATTGATGTTGTGCGAAGTCAATCACAGCGGATGCTCCCCGACTATACCTTTGGTGCAGGTTTCTTCGAGTCTGGAACAGGCTCACTGATCGTGTCACCTGAAAGTGATCAGATTGCGGTACGTTGTCCCTTACCACAAGAAGATCGGGTGTGTCTCATAAAGGTTGGATCACAACAGTAGTTTGAAGAGAGGTTAGAACATGGTTTTGCTAAGATACACTGGTTTACTCATCCTCATGAGTTTGATCATCTTGAGTAGTTCAAATGCATCACCAACAGTAGCTATGCCTGTAGCTCAAGATGACATGCCTAACGATATCACAGTTACAATGTATGTCCTGAATTCCAATGACAGTTCTATAGCTGATCCAGAAACTTTATGTACTACTGATAATGATGTCATAGCTACTCGGTATGGTTGTTCTTGGGCAAGTGATCAACCATATCCATATGCAACTAATCCTATAACCGTTTCGATAGATGGGGACTATTTACTAGATGTAGTTCCCCGTGAGTCTAACCCTGAAAGACCATTTAGTTTTCATCGCAATGCAGTAAATGCACAAGCTACTGCTGCTCGCACATATGCTTACTACCACATAGCAAACAACAATAATATTAATAATTCGATTGAATACCAAGCCTTTGTTCCCTATTTCTTTGATCGATTAGGTGATTATGTTGGAAATTCACCTACTAATCCTATTCCAACCAACGTCAACCCGTGTACTGATGACTTTTTTGATCCAGGACAAATAACAGTTGAACAACAGATGATATGTAATGCGGTAGGCAGAAATCAGTACCTTTCATTAAGTACCAACGACAATCCTATTCAAAGCGAATTCTCAGCAGATTGGCCCGACGGTGTTGTCCCTGAACTTGAAACTGAGCCTAAAGTTGACCCAATTAGTACCACTGGAAACAGTGACGATCCATGTGCCGTGAGCCTAGAAGATCAAAATGCAAGCCATGGGAGAGGTATGACTCAATTTGGTGCAAATCGCTGGGCAAGGGGAGACCGCTGTGCTATAAGAGATCGAGGCAGTGATCGTTGGAGCGTGCGCTGGACTCGACCTGAACAAATTCTTACGCATTACTATACAGGTGTGCATCTGCGGAGTACTGTGAATGGTACGATTGCTACCCCCAATGCACGCTGGGCGCCGCTACAGATCGATTGGGGTGCAGGTAGTCGTCAAGCACCAGATATGGAGGCAGGTGCGTCCTACCCCATACGCATACAGGTACAAAACACGAGTGTAAACCCATGGACCTGTAATGCTGCCTTGGATATAAGTTATTATCTAAGCTACACCTGGAGTCGTTGGACATCCGAATTTGAACTCGAACAACGTGGTGGACTTCAACGCACTACCGTATGTGATGTAGATCCGGGTGAAGCACGCTTCTTAGACATTACCATTGATGATGTGCCCTCAGATTGGGGTGCTGGAACCTATACCCTCCGCTTTGACCTGGTTCGCCGTACCGATGACGGGCCATTCCGCTTCAGCGAGGGTGGCTGGCCTGCACACACTACCAACGTGCGGCTTTGCCCTGCCGAAGGATGTACACGGACTGCCCAAACACAGGATATCGTCTTTGTCATTGATACCACCCGAAGTATGGATGATGATATTGCCGCTGTGAAGGCATCGGCCACCGATATTGTCAATGCCTTAGCCAGTAGCGGCGATGATTATCGCGTTGCACTTGTTGATTATCGTGATTTGCCAGAACCACCCTATGGTGAACCAGGGGATTATCAAACGCGTACGGTCCTTGCATTCTCTTCCGATACGTCAACGATTATCAGTGCTATCGATAGTTTAACGGTTGGTGGGGGAAACGATGTACCTGAGTCGGTGTTCTCTGGACTCATGCAGGCAATCAATCTTTCCTGGCGTACCGATGCCAATAAAACGATCATTCTTATGGGCGATGCAGCACCACACGACCCTGAGCCATCAACAAATTATACGCTCAGTGCAGTGCTAGATGCGGCGAATGCGGTCGGAACAAGCCAAAGGTCCTTTTTAGCAGAACTCATCACCAGCGGAGGTGGTACGGTACAAATCTATCCTATTGCCATAGGTGGATGGCCTAATGTTGAAGCAGCCTTTCAAACGATTGCTGATGGCACGGGCGGCACTGCATTTCAAGCCAACGCAGCCTCTGATGTGACTGATGCTGTGCTAGAGGCTCTTGATACGGTCGCGCAATCCCCGATTGCCGATGCCGGGGGACCCTATACGGCACCCCCAGACGAGCCGATCCTCCTCAATGGTCTGAACAGTATCGACCCAGATGGCTTGATCGAACTGTATGAATGGGACACCGATAGTGATGGTGTGTTTGATATCATGTCTGCGGAGCCAGTCGTAACGCATACGTACACGCTAGACTTCGAGGGGTTGGTCACGTTACGGGTAACGGATAATGATGGGAACACAGCGACTGACACGGCACCTGTCAATGGAGGCCCCAACACCGAGCCACCACCACCTAACTTTGCAGAAGCAGAAAACTATGCTACTGGTCGATCTCCTAATTCTATTGCCATAGGAGATGTGAATGCCGATACGATACCAGACTTGGTAACAGCGGGGACCAATAGTCATGCAATTAGTGTCCTTTTAGGTTCAGGTGATGGTTCATTTGCTCCCTTTAACAACTACCCAGTAGGTACTTCGCCTTCTGATGCGGCTATTGGTGATATCGATAACGATGGAAATCCTGATGTGGTTGTCACAGACCAATCTGCCAATATGGTCTATATTATGATGGGTAATGGGGATGGCACCTTTGTACAGTCTCCGAACAGCTATAACCCAGGAACTCATCCAAAGAAAGTGGTTTTAGCTGATCTCAACAATGACAACCAACTTGATATTATAGTTTCTAATTATGTGTCGAACACTATTAGTGTGTTACTGGGATTAGGAAATGGTAGCTTCCAAGCACCTGTTCAGTATAATGTTGACGAATATCCTAAAAGTATCGTCACCACCACTATAGATAATGATCAATTCCTGGATGTGATTGTGGCGAATGAGCAGGGGCGTAGTGTGAGTATTCTTCTCGGGAATGGTAATGGGATTCTACAAGCCGCAGTCACTTATAGTCTCACAGGCATCCCTCAATCAATCACTGTGGCAGATTTTAATAATGATGGACATGCAGACCTTGCTGCCGCACTATCACAACGAGATCAAAACGTGAATGTGTTATTTAATAATGGTAATGGAACCTTCCAAACACCAATCAGCTATACAACAGGCTCCACTGCATGGTCTATCACAACTGGAGATGTTAACCAAGATGGTTCTGCTGATCTGGTTATTGGGACCTATGTCTATGAACAAAATCAAGCTATCAATGTCCATATCAATAATAGTGATGGAACCTTTCAGGAAGGTGTAAGCTATCCAACAGGTCAATGGCCATACGATATAGCAATTGCCGATCTCAATAATAATAACAAACTGGATGTGGTGACGGCAAATCTCTATAGTGACGATATTAGCGTATTCCTTAATCGTTAGTCTGTTACCTTGCTAAAGGCAACAAAAGAGGTTTCTTACCGTAAGTTGGAAAGAAACCTCTTTCGTGCTCACAAACACCCCGCTTCTTCCAAGTGAGCCACAAACGTCATCCCAACCTGGGAACCACATCGATAAAACACCCCTGGTTGGCCCAGTGGTGCAGCGATGGTCACACGAGTTGCATGGTTGTCGCTGCCATAGGTCGTCCCCGACCAGACATGCACCCAGCGACCCTGTGGGAGATAGACGGTGACCGTGTCCTGCCCTGGATCGAGTACAGGCACAATGAGTAACTCGCTGCCAACCAGAAACTGCTCATAGGAGATGTTGTAGACCGCCGGATCATCGGGGTAGTGGAGGAAGAGATGGCGTACTACAGGCATGCCAGTTGCCGCCGCTTCCTGCATCAACTGCTTACGATAAAAACCCCACGCGCGATAGACACGCGCAAAACGGCTAAAATGGGCCAGCGTCTCTGCATCAGAATAGACCTGTGCATTCACCAGTGGACGATTGCCCTCGTGCGACCGAAAGACGGTTGTAAAGGCATTCAGCTCGATCCAGCGTAGGAGCAGTTCCTTACTACGGTGATAGTTACGCAGGGGATGGCTGATAGTCGTGTAGCCGCCGATATCGCTATGGTTAAAACTGAAGCCGGACATGCCGCTGCTCAACAATCCGGTGACAGCGGTCTTCAAACCATCGTGACGATCCCATGATACAAGCTGATCACCCAGCCAGAAGAGCGTGGTCAGCCCAGGGCTTTGCCGATAACCTGCACGTACAAAGAACACCATGTCATCGCCATCCACCCACGAGTCCACCACCTCACGGTTGAGCCTGGCCCATGCCTCGGGATACTCATTGTGATACTGCGTTGCCGACGCGCCCGAGAAGAGCAACGCATCGTGGGGCAACCCTCGCACCAACGCCAACGACCTGCTCTTTGATAATATCCTGCATCCAGATACGCGCTGCAGGATTTGTTATGTCAAGCAAGCCTGCGTCAAAGTCGGTGCTTCGCAGCAGATACGGTTCGCCATTGGGCCGCTTAACCAAGAAGCCACGCGTTTTGGCCTCTGCAAACAGATTGCGCTGAACACTCGACTTCTCGGAGGTATCCACGAAAAACGGGTTGATATAGATCAGAATCCTGATCCCCTGCTCCGCTAGATCGTTGCGAAGCTGCTCCCATTCAGGATAGCGTTCACGGTCGAGTTCCCAGTTCCACCAGAGTTGCTCACCAAAACTGGTGGTGCGCCGACCAACCCAGTCCTGCAACCAGAGCGCTGTAATAGGTATGTTATGAGCACGTAAGACTGCCCACAAATGCCGTACCTGTTCCGTACCACCCTGAAGCCCGACGATGGCCCCATCGTGTATCCAGTCTGGCAGGGGTCGCATTCGCCCGGTGTAGGTGGTGTACTCTTCGATGAGTTGGCGCGGTGTTGCACCGTAGATCAGACGACCGACCATTCGGTCAGCGAAAAGTTGGATCTGCACCCGATCCGGCTGACGCATGTCAAACACGACATACTCGTAGTTCTCTAAAAACAGTGAGCGCAGCTGACTCGTGATATAGTGCGGCACACCAGCATACGACGTGTGCCAGGCACCGCCTGCACACGCCTGGAGATGCGCCCCCAGAGTGATTGGCTGTGCGCCACGCCCAATCCCCTGCTCCATGACAAAAATCGGGAGCCGTTTGCCTTTAAGATTGAAGCAGGAAAACTGCTCACCAAAACCAAAGAAGTGCTCGTCTGGATCAGAAGCATAGGTCAGGTATGCACGGTTGTATGAGCTATCGGCGAACTCCAATGTGAAACTGAGTTGATTGGAACTACTGGCCGTTAATGTGAGCATGTAATCAACCTTCGCATGCCCTCGCCGCTGCTGCAAAATCCCAGACAGGGTAACGGTTTGTCTGGTGGCAGAGAGGCGCTCAATCTGTTGATCGACACATAGCGTATGCAGCCGATCATACACAAAAAAGTTCCCCCGCACTTCCGTGATCGTCTCTGTGCCACGGGCAGCCGCCACAAACCCCTGACCTGCGATGCTACTCCACAAGGGCCGCTCAGGTTGTTCCTGATGGTAAATGCGTAACTGTCCTCCATCTTCCTTTTCCCAAAAAACCAGAAACTGTCCAACTGCAAAATGCATGGATGGCGCAGCACAGGTTAACCGACCGATGATCTGGCGCTGACGATATTGTCGACGACCCCACCACAACGTGAGACCAGCACCCACTCCGCCAAGCAAGCCGATACCGAACATCACAACGCGCTTCATAGCGGCATTCTCCTATGTTTCTACACCCTTCTGTGTGTTAGAGAGAGGCAACACAGGACTCTCGCCCCGTTGCACCCGTGTCATCAGGATCAGGGCAGCCAATAACACGACGAAGGCATACACAAAAATAAAACGGTAGTTACGCCCTGTGAGATCGAGAAACCCTCCTACAAGCACCGGGCCAATAATTTCAGCCGATTGTGATGCAAGATAATACAACCCTGTGTACACACCCAGTCGTTCGGCTCGTTCAGCAGGCGCACAGTCGAGCACCATCGGAAAGGAATTGACGACCACAAAGGCCCATCCTACGCCACCAAAGACAAGCAGCAAGCGGATGATATTCAAGTTCGAGGATACGCCAATACAGAGGAGCGCTAACGCAAACAGGCTGAGGCCAATCCAGATTACACGCTTACGCCCAATCCTGGTGCCCAGAATACCACCAGGGAAGGCGGCCACTACAATCGATAAGGCAAAAAAGGTTAGCAATTGGGCTTCATCGCCACGTGGTACGCCCAGCGATACAATGGCAAATGAGGTAAAGAATACCGTTAGCGCACTGTAGGCCAGAAACCAACAGAACGTGGCACCAAGCAAAAAGAGGATGGAATATTCGCGGTCACGCCGTACAGCCTGGAGATCGTGCAGAATATTGCTTTCCTTACTCTGGGTAGCACGACGGACCTGCTGCCATAGATTGTCGGTTGCTTTAGTGGTATGCCGCTGCTCAGGTGGAAGCGGTAAGAACGTCACTACCAGCATACATCCTATAAGCAGCATGATGGCACCGAATATAAATGGTGAGATAGTAGACTGACGATACAATACCCCACCAATAAGGAAGGCCAGAACTGCACCCACTCCGCCCATGAGGTTGATAATGCCATTGGCCTGTGAACGTAATGGTGAAGGAGTAATATCGGGCATTAATGAGATAACTGGTGTGCGTATCACATCAATAGCTAAGACGGTTATGATAACGACCAGCATAAACGCGAACAATGGCATACCCAACATGAAGGGGATGCTTGCGAATCCTAGTGCTGCGATGGGTGCACCAATAAGGATGTAGGGTTTGCGCTTTCCTAACCGACTGACTGTTGCATCAGAGAGCGCACCAATATAGGGCAGGATAAAAATCGCTGCCAGATTGTCCAACGTCATAATAAAGCCCGTAACAGTCGTTCCTAAGGCAAAACCACCCAGGACCGGACTATCTTCAATAAAGTCTGGACGGCCAGATTGGAGAAATACAGGCACATAGGCATTGTAGATCGCAAATAACACCTGTATTCCTAAAAAAGCCAGACTTAAGAGCAAAAGACGAGGATACTTGAGGCGCATCTAGGTAACTCCTGCCGCTATTCACATCTATAATTTTACTATAATGTGTCTGGAGATATCTCTGGCATTATGGCAGAGAACAAATGCTATGTCTAGTTTCACTCGTAATACTAACATTCGTAGTATATTTGTCGCGAATAAAGTCACCAAAGACAGCACAGTGTTCATTTTCATCCCATAATGATGAAATCATCGTGTAGAATAGACTATGCTTCTTTTATTATGTTAACTCGTATATTTATGTATGTTCGCAATACTGGTAACTAATATCACAAAATTATCAGTAATTAAATTATTATCAACATGTTATAATCGGAATGATCGTCTCAGCTCGCAACAACGGAGGAACGATGCGCGTCTTGATGTTATCCTGGGAGTATCCACCGCATATTATTGGAGGTATGGGCCGTCATGTTATGGAACTTGCACCAGCACTCGCAGCCCAACAGGTTGAAGTCCATGTCCTAACTCCTTTGCTGCGTGGTGGTGAGGCATATGAGCAACTCCCCTCTGGTGTCCATGTGCACCGTGTTGAACCACCGCACATGGAAGCTGCGAATTTTTCTTCATTTGTGCAACAAGCCAATACCTTACTTGAACAGGTTGCTTATGAAATCAGGGTAGATCACGGTCGTTTTGATGTCATTCATGTGCATGACTGGTTAACTGCTGAGGCAGGTATTCTGTTAAAACACATGTGGCATTTACCCTTGATTGCGACCATCCACGCCACCGAACGGGGACGGCAACAGGGATATATCGGCAATGGACATGTCGGGCATATCAATAATCTTGAGTGGCGACTGACCTATGAGGCGTGGCGGGTCATTACATGCTCGTATTTTATGGCCGATCAGGTGCATGACTATTTTGGTACCCCCCATGATAAGATCGATATCATTCCGAATGCAGTAAATATCTACCCTGACCCTTTCTCCTCTGAACACACGCGGCAGGCGTTCCGACAGCATTTCGCCGTTGATGATCATCCATTGGTGTTCCACGTCGGGCGCATGGTCTATGAGAAGGGTGTCCATGTCTTGCTTGAGTCATGGACACGTGTGCGCCAGGTCTTTCCGCATGTACGGCTCTTGATCGCTGGAACCGGTAACTACCTCGACAATCTCAAGGCTCGTGCACAATCGCTGGGTATTGATAACGACGTTATTTTTACTGGCTATATCTCTGATGCTGATCGGGATCGACTGTACGCGGTGGCTGATGCAGCGGTGTTTCCCTCGATCTACGAACCTTTTGGGATCACAGCCCTTGAAGCGATGTCTACCAAGTGTCCCGTTATTGTCACGAACACGGGGGGACTTGCTGAGGTTGTACGACTCCACGAAACAGGGATTATCGTGTATCCCAACAATGCAGACTCACTTGCATGGGGGATTTTACACACACTTCAGAATCCCAAATGGTCTCATGCACGCGTGTGTAATGCGTTCCGTGAGGTGTGCGATGTCTACAACTGGCCTCGTATCGCAACCTTAACATCGCGTTTATACGACCGTGTTCAGAACGATTGGCAAAAGGTGATTTGGGGTAAGGAAGCGATGTTTCTGTAAGACCTGTCGTTATGGTTTTTGAGAAGTGTTGTAACAACGGTTTGTAGTGAGAGCATATCCGTAGGTTCGGAGGTTGTTCTGGTACCTGTATTTTCGTATCGCGACATAAGCAGTTTCTGTACCTCAATGATATGTTGCTGGTTTTCTGACATCACCACGGGACGGTTCTCAACAATAGCTAATATAGCGTGGGCTTGTTGTGGGTCTGCATCGACAAGAATCGTGGCAATACCTACCAGGACTGTATGTTTATAGAGACCTAACATGTTTACTACAACTGTCAGGTCTCAAAAAGTCTTGTATTATGCATCAGGCTAGTTCATTCAGCACATCTCTGCATCGTACGCAGTACGAAAGTAGGCCCGTGCACGAAACAAACGTGCTTTGACGGCGGTGGTCGAACAACCACACAAAGCTGCGATATCCTTGACATTATACCCGTACCATACATACAGTAAGAGCGCTTCTCGATACAACGATGGAACACCTGCCAGGGCCTTCCGCACTTGATCACGTGTGCTCAATCGCATATCCACATTGGTACTCTGGTCAACTAACAGATCAGCATCGGGGAGTTGATCAATATACACGCGACGACGGCGGCGGAGTTCATCAAGGGCGGTATTGCGAGCGATTTGATACAGCCACGCTAATGGATTAGTAAGGGCATTACGCGGTGTTCCATGGCGTATAGCTTTGAGAAATGCCTCATGGCAAATATCTTCCGCATCATCCTGATTGCGTAACAAGGTTGTTAAGTACGCCAGCAGCTCATGGCGATGTGCGGTATACAGTGTTGTCAGAACCGAAATGTGTGTATCCATAATTATATATTTCTGGTAATGGGCGTTTGTGTATTTCAACAAGAAAACTTGGATTTGCTCCAAACATAGTCGGCAAAAATCATATGCTTCAGTACTTTGTTAAAGTTGTTACGTACGCGTGGCATCATTGACGCGGCGTAGACACAACACACGAATCACTATAACATACAAGGTACATTGTCACAAACACCCTTATTCATTTATACTTCTGGTACTTCTCCAAGTTCAACTCGTGCGCTCATCCCAGGGCGAAGTCCATCTCGATCATCTTCATCTAAAGTAACCCGTACCAGATAGGTACGAATATTCCCATTCGCTATCGCTGTTGGTGCAATATAGGTCACCTCGCCAGTAAATACCTGATCCGAGATACCTTCGGCAAACACACGTGCCTCTTGACCGAGCTGGACCTCTGCAATGTCAACATCGCTGATCTGAACTTCTACATGCAGGCTACTCAGATCGACGATAGTAATCGCCGAGGGTGTACCTGCCGAACTCAGCTCACCAGGATCGACATTGATGGCTGCCACCACACCATCGAACGGTGCTCGCAGCTCTGCATTCTCACGGTTCAGGAGAGCCGACTCAAGCGATGACTCAGCTTGTTCAACCGATGCGACAGCCTGTGCTGCCGATGAGTTTGTGGGTGGTCGAGTCAGTTGATCAAGTTGAGATCGGGCGCTCGCCACTTGTGCCTCGGCGCTTGCTATCTGGTCGGGGTCGGCGCCATTCAGAAGATCTTCCAAACTGGCCGCGGCCTGCACCACCTGTTGCTCAGCCGTTTGAATACCAACAAGCTCGGCTTTGCGGGCTTCTTCTGCGGCAACTACGGCACTCTGAACACCTTGTTCAGACTGACGTAATGCAGCCTCGGCCTGGACGAACTGGGCATAGTATGACTCACGCTGTGAGTCAACCACATCGTTCTCAATTTCCTCCCCTTGTTGGTCGACACCAAGGACAGGTTGTTGCGGATTCTGACCAGTATCCTGTACAAACTCCCAATTGCTCTTGGCCTGTGCGTATGCCGCCTGGGCCTGTACTAACGACTCGGTTACGGTATCTACCTGTGCCTCAGCCTGGGTTTTGTTCAGCGATAATTGATTGCGAGTCGACTCGAGATTAATGCGGGCCTGTTCAAGCGATGCCTGAGCAGTTTGCACATCCGTTGTTTTGGGACCATTTTGCAGTTCTGCCAGGGCAGTCTCGGCGCTGCGAATCTGCTCATTCGCCGCATTAATATCAGCTGCGCGTGGATCTTCATACAATCCAGCCTGCTGAGAACGTGCACTAGCGAGAGCTGCTTCGGCCTGGCGAACTTGTTGGTCGAAAGACCGTTTGTCAAGCTCCATCAGCAGTTGTCCTTGTTCAATTTCTTCTCCTTCCTCAACGAAAACCTCTCCAACCGTACCGGTAACGCTAAAAACCAGATCAGCTTCTCGTGCAGCTTTTACCTCGCCGTTGGCACTGATACCACTTGAAAGCCCGGCGATACTCATATTCTCTTGCTCCCCGGGTTCTTCTGTTGGCGGAGGAACTGTGGGCGTTGCTGCTGCCATTTCCTGGTTTGCCTCACTGCCCGCCGGACCCTGGCTGCATGCAGCCAGGCCCAACAGGATGATCACCGTGATGATTCCAAATGTTATTGCTCTGTAGCTCATACGTCTATCTCCCTATAGTTTTTGCTAAATTGTAGTTGTAGGTATTTAGTTCTGGGGCTCTGATGACGCAGGGCGTGATATGTTCGATACACCATCTGCATCATGCACGTTGGTTTCATTTGCGATTGCTGTATTCATTTGATTGTTCACAGGTAAATCGTTAGCTGTATGGTGTGCAATACCTTCCGAAACTGCTGCTGTCGTCGCCACTGCAAATTCTGGTTGAGGTTCACGTTTGAATAGTTTGCGGACCCCCTGAATGCTCGAGTCGAGGAGACTATAGGCAGCGGGGACCACCAGCAGAGTCAGCAGGGTTGAGGAAATCATACCTCCCATCACCACAACACCCAGCCCACGACGAAACTCACTACCCTCACCAGATGAGAAGAAATGTATCCCGAAAGCAACTGGGATAGCAGCACCAATTACTGATAACGCTGTCATCAGAATAGGACGTAGCCGAATAGCACCGGCACGTTCCAATGCGGTATGTTTGTCCAGCCCCGAAGCACGTAGCTTGTTGGTGAAATCAATCAGGAGGATGGAGTTCTTCACCACTAGACCCATCAGCAGAATAAGCCCAATCAATCCGGTAATATCTAAAGGTAATCCACTGATGCTTAAAGCGACAAATGCACCCAGGAAGCTAAATGGCATGGCCAACATGATGACCAGTGGTTGAAGGAAAGAACCAAACTGTGATGCTAAAACAATGTACACACAGAGCACCGAGAAAGCCATCGCGATGAAGAGCGTTTCAAAACCTTCTAACAGATCTTGTTGCTCACCACCGTAACTGACAAACACACCATTAGGCAAATCAAGTTGTGCCACTGCGGCTGAGAGTTGAGCCTGGAGTTCAGTCGAGTTCAGGCCCTCAGCGGCGTTCGCTCCAACGATGATCTCGTTTTGAAGATTTGAGCGACGAATATTGGTAGGGGCAGAAGCAACTTCGACTTGAGCGACTGAACTCAGGGGGACATTTCCAGTTGGCGTCGCAATATTGATAGCATTAATGTCGTTCGTTTCAGCACGTTGATCAGGTGGTAGCTCCACTACTACATCGATATCTTGCCCACCCTGGCGTAGGGAGGTGGCAGTATCACCGTTGAATAACACACGTACTGCACTGGCAATGTCATTGTTGGTGATGCCTAAATCACCAGCTTTTACTGGATCAATGAAGAATTGCACTTCAGAACGGCCTGGTTGATATGTTGAGCCAATGTCAACCAAGCCATTGATCCCCTGTGCAGTCTGTTCGATTTGCTCTGCAACCGGTACCAAATCTGCCAAAGAACCATTAGTCTGTATAGTAGCCTGGACATTACGACCTGTGACGCCAGTTCCTCCACCCTGAAAACTCTGGGCACTAAAGATAATATTGGGGAGAAAATCGAGTTCTTGACGCAGAACCGCACGAACGATATCAGCATCTTCGCCCTCATTGATACGAATCGTAAACTCAGCCTGCTCAGGACTACCAGTGCCGCCAACATCTGATTGAACCGATGCGATAGCAGGGTTGGACAGGAACACTTCTTCAGCACGCTGGGCTAACATATCGGTCTGTACCAAAGATGTACCAGGTGGAGTCTCAAATCCGACAGTGAACGTATCACTATCCTGAGGGGGCAAAAAAGCCACTTGTAAACCAGTTGCCACAAATACGCTTATGAGTAGAATAATGACCACAATACCGATCTGGGCAAAGCGATGGCGTAAACTCCAGCGTAGAAGCCGTCCATACCACTGCCCCAATGGACCAGCGTCTTCGTCTGCCTCATCAGGCTCGTCACTTTGCTTATGACTTTCCTCACCCGTGATTGCTTTCTGCTGACCCTGTTTGGGGTTCTTTTTGAACAAATTTGCCGACAGCATTGGGGCCAATGTAAAGGCTTCAACAATTGAAAGCGTCATCGCCGCGACAACAGTCAAGCCAAACGTTGCAAAAATGACACCTGTAATACCAGAGGCAAACGTGACAGGGAGAAACACGGCGATAATAGTCAGGGTCATGGCCACAACTGAGAGCGCTACCTGTGCAGTGCCACGACTGGCTGCCTGCATCGGTGAATAACCATGCTGGAGATACCGAAAAATATTTTCACGTACAACGATGGCATCATCAATGACCAATCCAACCACGAGTGATAACCCCAACAAGGATATAGTGTTTACGCCGATACTAAATATCCACAAGCCGGCAAATGTTGCGATCAAAATGACAGGGAGACCGGCCATCGTTACCAAGGTGTTGCGGAAATCACGAAAGAATAGCCATACCACCAGGAACGCACAAATAACGGCGATCACCATCTCTTCAATCGAACTCTCAACTGATGCTTCAATCTCTACTGACTGATCGTTGGTAATTACATAAGAGAGATTGGGATATTCGGTAATAAGCTCATCAAATTGCTCACGTGCGGTATTGGCAACTTCTACGCTATTGGCACCAGACTGCTTCACAATATTGATTGCTACTGCATTATTTCCATTGAGACGTGCATATCCATCCTCTTCGGCAACAGAGTCTTCAACTGTGGCAATATCACGAATACGGTAGCTGGTTCCGGTAATAGCAATATTTGCAATATCTTCAATGCTACTTAACTGGCCGGGTGCGCGCAGACTGATATCCTGTTCACCCGTATCAATATTGCCTAAGCCCAGGTTGGTGTTCGCACTACGAATAGAATTTGTGATCTGTGATGGCGAAAGTTGATAGACTTGCAGGCGGTCAAGATCGAGCAATACGTTAATCTGACGTTCTTGTCCGCCGCTCACATCGACTGAGCCAACCCCGTCAATGCGCTGTAAAGTGGGCGCAAATTCTTCATCAACCAGCGTACGTAACTCGAGGAGCGATAGTGAATCATTCCCTGCAACAACGAGTTGTAATACCGGAATAGAGTCAGATGAGAATTGTTGATAGATCGGATCTTCCGCATCGGTGGGCAATTGGGGAAGGACCGTCTCAACCTCTTCGCGAATCAGTTGGAGTGCATCGCTATCGTCTACACTCTGGTCTAATTCAACATTGATTTGTGCCAACCCATCAGTGGAAGTGGAGGTAATACCTGTGACACCACTAACAGTATTAACAGCCTCCTCAACACGCTCTGTCACTTGTTCAGCAACAGTTTCTGGGCCTGCTCCTGGATATCTAATAGTGATAGATACGTTGGGACTTGAGAAATCGGGGAACTGATCAACAGGCAAAGCCTGATAAGCTATCAAACCAAGCACTACTGCGATGAGCATCATCATCGTGATAAACACTGGTTGTTTAATAGCTACATCAGAGATAGCAACACCCTTAATCTGTTCGTCGTTTTCAGTCTGTGCCATGCAATAAAACCCTTCTTAAACTAGTCTGAACTTGTTTATAGATAGTGAAACTTGTAACCAATATGCTTTGGTTATGACCTTATGCGACCATATAAGAAGTGTAGCGGCCAATGGCGTGAATAGCATCAGGGAAGCAGGTGATTGATCATTCATTCATTCTGGCGATAGCGTTCACCCATTTGGGTGAATGAACTATACCGACACTGATGATGTTAAGAAAGGGTAGTCATGCTACAATGAGACAGATTACAAAGCGGAGATACCAATGTATGACAATGAATTAGACCAAACGGATATCATTGACGAACAGCAGCGTCGTGGACAATTAGTGTTGCGGACACTGCCATTGCTTCTATTACCAATTTTTATAATCATTTTCACCGTTTTATTTGTCAATATTGTGCTAAATATTGATCTACCGACAAATAATCCACGCGAACGAAGTGATATGGCACTTTTTGCCGTTGTTGTGATAGTATCAATATTTTTCACCGCTCTCATTACATTGGTAAAGATAGGACGTTCAACCATCTCAGCAGTTGTCCTTGTGGGTGTGTGGACACTATTTACGATGGTTACTGCACTCAATAATAGTATTGGCTCTTTTTGGCCTGCGTTTATGATCATCCCCATTTGTGCTGCGGGATTGCTGCTGGACGGTATGGCAAGTATCGTACTGACGATTATAGGCACCTTTCTGATTGGCTTTTTTGCCTGGATGGAGTATCAAGGAGTATACGCAGTTATACAAGCAGACGATATTGGTGAGGCATATCCACTTTTTGCAGCTGGTTTTTGGATTGCTGTTTTCTGGACCGTTGGTGCATTGACCTATCTATTGGCCAGGCATCTCAAGCTTGCATTGCAACAAAGTCGGGCACAGGCAACAGCATTACGTGAATTAAGCACCCAACTGGAGCGACGTGTCGATGAACAGACGGCTGAGTTGGCCCAGCGTGCTGAACGCGCAGAAGCACTCCATGAAGTCAGTCGGGCACTTACCAGTACACTCGATCTCAATCAGATGCTGTCACTCATTACTGATCAGGCCGCCCAACTGCTACGCTGTCAGGCGGCACTCGTGATTGCCATGCAGGAAGACGATCAACGTCTGGTGTTCATGGGTCCATCTATACAACCATACAGTAATGGTGGCAGTTCCCATGTCCTTGATCGACTACCAGAACACGAAGACACCCTACGCACTATTCTCGAACAAAACGAGTCACGGATGGTCCAGTTTGCGTTAGACGACACAGATGATGCAGGTAAAATACTCATACAACCCATGCACTATGGCACAAGTGTTAAAGGCGCACTGGTGTTGATTGCTCCAGCACATGGTGAATACCAAAATGATGATGACTTGAAGCTTACCGAGGGACTGGCTGATCAGGCTGCTGTTGCCATTGCAAACGCCCAACTTATCGCACAATTCCAGGAAACGGCAATGCTTGAGGAACGCAACCGTCTGGCACGCGATATTCACGATACGCTGGCACAGGGTTTAACAGGTATTGTCGTTCAATTAGGCGCCGCACAACGTGCCATTGCTGCAACAGCCGAAGAAACAATAGAGCATATCGATCTGGCGCAACGCATGGCACGTGAGGCGCTGGCCGAAGCACGTCGCTCGGTGTGGAATCTACGCGCCCCAATGCTTGAACAAGGCGATCTAACAGACGCACTGCAGGGGATTACTTCACGTCCACTACGTCCTGAAACAACCACCAGTTTTGAGCAGCGCGGTACGCGACAACAGCTTCCACCAAGCGTTGAGTCAGCATTGTTGCGGATCTGTCAAGAGGCCTTAGTAAATGTTGCCAAACACACTGAAGCAAGCCATGTCCAGGTCATTCTCACCTATGCCCCTGACATGATTCAACTGACCATTTCAGACAATGGACGTGGTATCGATGAGCGGATACTGAACAGACAAACGGAAGTCACTGATCCATGGGGGGGCTTTGGACTGCTGGGCATGCGTGAACGCATTACGGCATTAGGAGGGCATTTAGAAATCAGCAATAACGATGGCACCCATGTTATGGCAACTGTCCCATTGGAAAAACAGCCAACTTCTAACAGACATACATCGCCTTATGTAATAGGTGAGAATGGTTAACAACCTTCTTGCACTATGATAGCACAACAGGAGATATATAATGATACGCGTTTTTGTTGTTGACGATCACCCGGTCGTGCGGCATGGCATTACCTCTATGTTACGTTGGGAAAAAGGTATCGAGGTCGTGGGGGATGCTGAGGATGGACCAGAGGCAATCACGGGAATTTTAGCTTCGAAACCTGATGTCGTATTGCTTGATCTGCGCCTGCCAACCCTCAGTGGTATTGAAGTTATGCAACAGGTGCGTAACCAGAGACCAGATGTACGATTTCTGGTCCTTACAACCTACGATACCGATCAATATATTGGTCCGGCCTTGGCGGCTGGCGCGAAGGGCTATCTACTCAAGGATGCAACTCCTGACGAACTATCACGTGGTATCCATTCATTGATGCAGGGCGGTGCAGCATTAGAACCAAGTGTGGCAGCACGCCTGCTTCATATGAACGATCACCACGAGGAATTGTCACAACGAGAAATCGCTGTGCTTGAACTGCTTGTTAACGGTGCAAGCAACAAAGCTATCGCAGCACGTCTTACGCTTTCAGAGAATACAATTAAAACGCATATTAGTCGTATTTTCGCCAAACTGGGTGTACAGAGCCGGACTGAGGCTGCCTCGGTCGCACTCCAGCGTGGTCTTGTCAGCATGGGACATCTGTCATAACCATTGCTATTTATTACGCTGATGGTACAACAAATACATAAAGAATGGCGCACCAATAATCGCGGTAATCACACCGGCAGGCACCTCGATAGGTGCGAAGATGGTCCGTCCAATCAGATCGGCCCCAACCACGATCATCCCACCAACGAATGCCGATACGGGTAACACGCCCTCGTGTGCTGGGCCAACCAAACGACGAGAAATGTGCGGCGCGATCAAGCCGACAAAGCCAATGGTCCCTGCGACGGTGACGACGGATGCAGCCAGCGCTACTGAAGTAAACAACAGGATACTGCGCTGTTGTATCACTGCACTCCCGAGACCTCGTGCCACATCCTCACCGAGATGGAGAATATTGAGATTGCGTGAATTGAGCAGCGCAAGTGGCAGAAAGATGACAACCCACGGCAGGATCGTACACACCTCGTCCCATCCAGAGCCATACACACTACCAGTCAGCCAGACCAGTGCACGCTGTACCGCATTGATTTCACCAAAAGTGGTTACAAAGGTTGTAAAAGCACTCAATATGGCAGTCAGCCCAATGCCAATCAACACTAGTCGAATAGGCGAGTCACCTTTGTTCCACGAAAGTAGATACAACAACACCGCCACCCCAAAGCCACCACCAAAAGCAGCAAAGGGTAAAATGGATACAGGAATGCTCGGAACGAGCACCAGAATAGTCACTGCGGCAAAACTAGCCCCGGCAGTCACACCGGTAAGTTCTGGTGAGGCGAGCGGATTGCGGGTCAGCCCTTGAATGATCGCACCGGAAATACCCAGTGAGATGCCGACAAACCATGCGACCAGCACGCGTGGTACGCGCAACGTGTTCACGACAAATTGGTAATCCTCATTGCCGATCGGCATCCCGAGGATGGTGCGGATAACATCGATAGGTGCAATAGGATACTCACCCGTACCAATGCTCAAGACCATCATGCCCATGGTCACCAGCAACATGGCCAGCATGACCCATGGCACCCGTCGATCAAGATAGAACGAAAAGGGGGTACAGCGCAGTCGTACGGTCAACCAGGTCTGTTGCATTTCTATTCCTTTGCTAGCGCTTCACACGCCAGCGTACCAGATAGATGAAGAAGGGTCCACCAATCGCTGCGGTCATAATGCCTACGGGCATCTCGGCAGGCCGCAGTACCAATCGAGCCGAGACATCAGCAATAATCAGGAAAATAGCACCTACTAACGCGGCATAGGGTAAAATCCAACGATAATCGATACCGACAAAGAAACGTACCACATGTGGGATAACGAGACCAACAAAGCCGATTGGTCCCGCAACTGCAACAGCACCACCCGCCAGTAAAACGACCGTGAGCGCCGCGAGTATCCGAATCCACCCGGTGCGTTGACCTAATCCCTTCGCGACATCCTCACCAAGTGACAGCGTTGTGAGTTGGCGCCCCAACGTGAAAGACAGGAACAGACCAATACCTAGATAGGGTAGTGCCTGAAACAGCAAATCAAGATCCCGGCCAGCTACCGAACCAGCTAACCAAAACCGGATCTGTTCCAAGGTGCGTTGATTGAGGATCAGGATACCGGTGGTGAGCGACGAGAGGAAGGCCGTAAAGGCGGCTCCGGCAATCGTCAGTTTGAGCGGAGTGGGACCATCACGGCCAATCGAGCCCAGTGTGTACACCGCCACAGCCGTGAGTGCCGCACCTGCAATGGCAAACAGCGCATAGACACTCAGCGACGACACATTGAAGAGAAACACCGCCCCAACTACTGCAAACGCTGCGCCAGCATTGATGCCGAGAATACCAGGCGAGGCGAGCGGATTACGGGTCAGTCCCTGCATAATGGCGCCTGCCACTGCTAGGGATGCCCCAACCAGCGCTGCAATCAATGCACGTGGCACTCGCAATGTGCGGATAATCAGGTGATTGGTTGAGTTCGCATCAAAGGCAAACAGAGCTGCCCAGACTTCGTTCGGGCCAATGTCGGCTGCGCCAAACGCAATGCTGCTCATCATTGAGAAGAGCAGTATCCCCACACCAATGACCAGACCCATCAGTAAGACAGGTCCGGAACGCACCAAACGCAGTGTGCGCGGTGGAGATTGTGTTGTTGCAGTTGCCATGAAGGTTACTCCATCAAATATCTTTGAGTTGTGATCGTATGAATTGCCATGCCCACTCTATAGGATTCGTATGTCTGCCCAAGTCTAACCAAAGTACAATGGGTGCAACATATCACTTTCTATTGTCGATGGTACTCAAGACGATGTAGGCACTGATTGGTAAAACAGCGCTTCACAAAGTCACAACGTTATCATACACGACATCGTGACTTCCATAATCATTAGCTGTATCGAACAGTATGTACTTATATAAAAAGTTTGCTTGTACTAATATGCTCTTTTACCCTAACCATCGTATTTTGTCAAGTTCATATCTACCATTTGGTTAGTAAGATTTGTTAGAACTGCTAAAAACGATAACTCTTTCACTGTTTTGTCGTTTTGATATCATACCATCAGGCAATCAATGCAGCAGTAGCACCATAGATGGTCCCCATACTCACTATTTCGAGCAGCATTTTGTATTACCGTAGCTGGCCCTGGCTTATGCGTGCTCCGATAATTGAATGTATGTCTTAAAAGGAACACCGGCTCGTCTATGACTCAACCGTATCAGGTTGTTCCTCATGGGACACAACCGCATATGGTAAACAGATTGGTGTGTTGCTGGCTGGATCAGGAACAATATTTGCCTGGACCTTGAACACTTCTGCCAGTAAGGGTGGTGTCAAAACATCGTGTGGAACGCCATCCGCTACAATCTGGCCATGGTTCAGCACAACCATCCGGTGAGCATAGCGGGCTGCCTGGTTCAAATCGTGCAGCACTAATATGATAGTCATACCACGCTCTTGATTCAACTGCTGCACCAGGTCAAGCACTTCAAGCAGATGGCCAATATCCAGAAATGTCGTTGGTTCATCCAGTAACAAGATGGAAGTATCCTGCGCCAGCGTCAGCGCAATCCAGGCCAGTTGACGCTCACCACCAGAGAGAGTGTCAAGCGAACGATGAGCAAACTTAGTCATATTGGTTAATGTTAATGCCCGTTTAATCGCATCGTGGTCTTGATGGCGAAGCATACGCAGTGCACCAACATGCGGAAAACGCCTCTGTTCAACCAACTCAGCCATAGTCAGGCCACGTGGCGCATTCGGACCCTGCGGAAGAATAGCCAGCCGACGGGCCACTACAGCGCTGGGCAGTTTGGTAATCGCTTTTCCATCCAAGTAGACGACTCCGGTATTCACCGACAGCAGACGGGCTAACGCTTTGAGCAACGTAGACTTGCCTGAGCCATTTGGCCCAACCAGCGCGGTGACTTTGCTCGTTTCAACGGCAAGTGATAATGTATCAATGACGGTGCGTTCAGCGTAACCCATCGAAATGTCTTTCGCAAACAATAGATGATCTGATGAACCATTCTGGGTGTTGGTCATAATGCTGCCCTCCCGCGTAACAAGAGATATAAGAAAAATGGAGCACCCAGCAGCGCGGTGACGGCACCAACTGGTAACCCGGCTGTATCGGGAATATCCAAACCTGTAAGCAATCCCACCCAGCCAATCGTGATTGTGCGTGCAATGATATCGGAGATGATGAGAAGGATTGCCGTCAAGATGATACTTAATGGAAACAAGCGTCGCACATCATTACCAACCATCAGTCGTGCCATATGCGGACCAATTAGCCCGATAAATCCAATGCCCCCAATTACTGCAACTGCACCAGCAGTCAGTAATGCAGCAATACAAAGCAACAAAAAGCGTGTTCGTTCAATAGACAACCCTAACCCAAGAGCGACATTATCTCCAAGTTGTAATACGTTGGCAAGACTCATGCTACATAACCCAAGTGGAATGGCCATTAACGCAACTGGCCAGATGGTATGCCAATGCACCCAGACCCGTCCACTGGTTGAGCCGACTGTCCAGCGCACAATACGTTGGATGTCTTCAGCCTGCGCTGCCAAAAGCACGACTGAGATAAGTGCGTTGTTTATCCCTGCAATCAATACGCCAACCAATACCAGGCGCATTGGGTCACTTCCCTGTTGATAACTCAGCACATAAACAGTAAGACCTGCTATCAGCCCACCCACCATACCAACGAAAGGAAGGATTAAGCCTGAGTCAGCGCTGTCCCAGACGCTGCCACCCCCATCGAATGCGATGCAGAGTACAATAGCCAGCACTGCACCGCTAGAAACACCCATGAGTCCTGGTTCAGCCAGCGGGTTACGCGTGATAGTCTGGAGGATCGCTCCGGCGAGACCCAACATACCACCCGCTAGCAGAGCAACTAATGCACGGGGCAGTCGGAGGCCCCACACCACCTGCCGATGAAGCACATCCTCTGCCTGATTAAACAACGCCAGAACAATCTGGCGTGGTGTAAAGTCAAGTGTGCCGACGGCAATATGCAATACCCCTAGCAAAACAATGGCTACCCCACTGATCACCAGCACCGATACGAAGCGTCGCACGGCGAACGGACGGGAATCGTTCGGTTGAATATACGGATATTTGGATGTCTGGGCGTTTGAACGTATCATAAGTTTCCTTTTTATCGTCGAGTAAGCAGCCGCCTCAGCAAAAAGAGTGCAATCGGTGAACCGAACACGACGGTTACCAGTCCCACCGGCAATTCTGCCGGGCTAAAGATTTCGCGGGCTAACAGATCCGATATTGTAAGCAGCACGGCGCCAAGGAGGGCACTGATTGGTAGTACTTGCCGAGCATCAGTAGTCTTCAGGAGGCCGCGCACCATGTGTGGTGCAACCAGCGCCACAAAGCCAATCGGTCCGCAGACAGCAACGATGGCGGCATTAAGCGCAATGGCTACCAGAAAAATGAACAAACGAGTACGAAACACTGGCAGACCCAACCCTTCTGCCATGTCATCACCCAGTTGCAGTAAGTTCAGCGGACGGCCAGACAACAGTGCGATTGGCAGCACCACAGTGATCCAGGGCAACACCAACTGTACATCTTGCCAGTCACGTCCGATCAGGCTGCCCACAAGGAAAACGTAGAGTGTCCGCAGTTCCTCTGGATCGCCCAACACTACCACGACAGTTATTAGTGAACCAAAAAGTGCCCCCAGAGCTGCACCGATCAGGATCATCCGCACCGGATCGCGGGTCAGCCGGGTGGCAAACAGGATGACTAGTCCCGCGCCGAGCCCACCCGCCAGCGCAAAAAGCGGACGAGTGCCAAATGGAATGGGAACACTGAAGATGACCACCACCGCCACGACCAGCGACGCGCCAGTGGAGACGCCCAGCAGCCCTGGCTCGGCTAATTCGTTCTTGAGCGCATCTTGCAGCATCGCCCCGGAAACGGCCAGCGCTACCCCTGCCAGTGCGCCTAACAGAAAACGCGGCAGCCGTACTTCCCATATCACAATGCGCGATACTGGTTCGCCACCCTCAGTGAAGAGAATGGTGAGCACCTCACCTGGGGCAATTGCCGTAATGCCAATCATCAGCGCCAATACACCCATACCACACAGCACCAAGAAGAGGAGTAATCCCACCAGAACAACCTGACCAAGCCGGGCCGACTGCTGGAATGATTGATCCTTGGATCGCCGAGGTATTGGCATGGTTGGACTACTCATTGTGCCAGAGTCTCCTGCACTTCCTCATCGGTCAGTGGGCCATCAAAGACATCAGGGAACATCTTGGGTATATAGGTGTCGAGTACCTTTTGCGCCGCTGGCAGGCTGGAGGCAATCGGATTGTCATAGCCCGGTGTGCTGTAGACACGCCCGTTTTGCACCGCGCTGAGTTCGCCCCACAGCGGGTTTGCTTCAACTTCGGCCAGGATTTCCTCAAAGCTGTCATCCGTCCAGTTGTTGAAGATGATGATGTCCGGGTCGAGTTCGAGGACACCCTCAATAGAGGTATCATACCCCCATCCCTCGTCCGGGGCCGACGGTTTCCACTCACAGGTCGCCACGACATCCAGCATCTGGCAGACCGGATCAGCGGTGGTGGCGACAGAGAACTGTCCGTCATAACTCGCCAATTTGAGGATGGTCTGCTCGGCATTTGCTTCGTTGGCTTTGGCGTAGGCATTCAAACGATCCTGGAAACGCTGCACCACGGCCTCGGCCTTATCTTCAAGGCCGAGCATCTCACCGTACAACCGCACCGAGGCATAAAGCTCTTCCAACGTGGCTGGGTCGAGTGTGACGAAAGCGGGGGCAATGCCATCAAGCACCTGCGCCTCTTCGACGCTGTAGACAAGGACCAGATCGGGCCGAGCCGCAACAACATCCTCGAGATCGGGGGCATCGTTGTAGCCAATGGTGGCAATGTTCACCCCCGCTTCGCCAAAGTAAATCGGGTCGGTAAGCATTTCGGTATTAACGCTCTGGGCAACGGGCATGACGCCCAATGTGGCCAGCATCCCAAAGCTGTCGTTGTAGTAGGTGACGAGGCGCTCGGGCGGCACGTCGAACGTCAGTTCGCGCCCTGCACCGTCGGTAATCGTGCGAGGGAAGCCCTCATCTGAAACTACGGCTACTGTCTCATCCACATCTTCGCCTGTTTCTGTCATTGCCTCACTCTCTGTGCCACCCTCTTCAGTGACTTGGCTCTCCGGTGTTGCTACGGCAGACTCTTCAGTGGAGGTCTGCCCCCCACACGCGGGAAGCAGCAGGGCGGCAGAGATCAAAGCTGTAATGAGTTGGTGTAAGCGGATCATGGGTTGTATCTTTTCTATCTATGGAGGATTATTTCTTGATTTATTATTAAAGTGTTTGAGTGTTTGAGTGTTTGAACACCTTCTCGCTCGAACGCTCTACCGTTTCAACGCTCGGATACTTACTGCTCAACTGCCTCCGCCAACTGTGGAACCAGCTCATCGAGTAGGTAAGGCAAACTGAGCACACTGACAAACGAAGTTGCACCACCGAGCGGTTCGTCATTGCTCAGAAAGATTTCGCGGCCTTCGGTGTGGACAGGTAGACTCTGATAGACGGGGCCACCCACTTCGTCAGCCTGGGCAGGATCAGCCAACCAGATAACCACGTCGAGGTCAAGTAGGTCAGCACGCTCTGTGCTCAGGTTACCGCCAAAGCTATCGCCAGCGACTTCTGCTGCGATGTCGGGGAGTGTGAAGCCTAACGATGTCAGAAGCCGCCCACGTGCATCTTCCGGTCCATAGAGATAGATACCGTCGAACAGCGTGGCAACCACCGAGGTCGCACCAACAAATTCGGGGTGTTCCTCTGGAATTTGGACGAAACGTGTCTCGAGATCATCCACAAGTTCCTGTGCTTCAGCCTCCTGCCCTACCGTTTGCCCTACCGTCACGGTCAATTCTTGCCATGGCACACCATAGTCAACATACTCGCTCGGCTGGGCAACCGTTGGTACAATTTGTGTCAGTAGTTCATATTCTTCTGCAGTAAGACCCGAATAGAGTGCCAGAATCAGGTCGGGATTGAGTGCTGTGATAGCCTCGAAGTTAATCCCATCAGCACCACCGACAACGTCGGGCACATCGCCACCCAGTGCTTCCAACTCGTCCTGCGCCCAAGGCCAGATCGCGCCAGGGTAGCCACCAAAATACTCCGTTGTGCCAACGGGCACAATGCCCAGTGCCAGTAGCACATCTTGCTCAAAGAGACCAACCGTCACGACACGCTCAGGTACTTCTTCGATAGTAGTGCTACCATATTTGTGTTCAATAGTACGAGGAAAGCCCTCAGTCGATACTGTAGTCTCACTCTCTTCGGAAGGTTCTTCGGCCACTTCGCTCTCTGGTGCTTCTGCTTCGGGGACTTCAGTCGGTTCCGGTACATTCTCGGCGGACTGCTGTCCACCACACGCAGTGAGCATCAGGACGGCAGCAAACAGGGCCACCATCAGACGATGCAAATGGGTCATGATTTGTGGTCTTTCTAGATATGCCTGTCATCATGCTTTCGACCAGGCATTTACATGTTTCAACACTTCAACGCTCCACTGCTCAAACGCCTCAATACCCAATCATCTGTCGCGCCAACAAACGTGCGTAGAGACCGTTCTGGTGAGCAATTTCCTCGTGCCGCCCTAACTCAACGACCCGTCCTTCATCCAGTACGGCAATCTGATCCGCGTTACGAATGGTCGAAAGGCGGTGGGCGATAACGACACTTGTGCGCCCCTCCATCAGTTTGGTAAGCGCCTGTTGAATCTGCGCCTCGGTTTCGATATCGACGGATGAGGTGGCCTCGTCAAGAATGAGGATAGGTGCATCTTTGAGAACAGCACGAGCAATACTGATACGCTGCTTCTGTCCACCGGACAACTTTACACCGCGCTCACCAACCAGGGTGTCGTAGCCCTTTGATAGCTGCATAATGAAATCGTGAGCATTAGCTACTTTGGCAGCCGCAATGACCTCGTCATCGGTTGCTTCTGGCCTGGCAAAGCGAATATTCTCAGCAACACTGGCATAGAAGAGGAACACATCTTGTAGCACCACGCTCAGGTTGCGTCGCAAGCTATCCAGACGCAGATCTCGCAGGTCGTGGCCGTCCAGTAGAATCTGTCCAGCCAGTGGATCATAAAAGCGCGATAGAAGGCTAGCCAGAGTACTTTTACCTGCACCGTTTGGACCAACAAGCGCTAACGTTTTTCCTGGCGAGACATTGAGTGTCACGTCCCGTAACACGTCTTCCTCAAGGTAGGCAAAACTGACCTTCTCCAATGTAAGAGACCCCTGTGCCCGACCCAATTCAACCCCATCCGCAGGATCATCAACACTTGGTGTGGCACTCAATACCTCGTTGATACGCCCCAGGCTGGCCACGCCACGTTCAAGCTGCTCACTCACTGTCGCCAGACGCCAGAGTGGCAAGTAGAAGCTTGTCACATACAGGAGAAAGGCAACCAAGTCTTCGATAGCTAATGTGCCATTTAGCACCGCTAGCCCACCAAAACCGATGGCCAATACCATGCTGAGTCCGATTGATCCTTCGATGAGCGGAAGCATACCAGCCACATACTGACGAGCACGAATCTGGTTTCGTGTAAGCTGTCGTGACAGACGAGAGACCCGCTCAAGTTCATGGCCTTCGCGTGTAAAAATCTGGATTTCACGGATGCCTGCTACGTTGTCCTGCACCAATGCGCTGACCTCCCCCATATCTTTTGCTTCGGCCTTGAATACACGAACAGCAGGTCGCCGTAAAATTAAAATAGCGATCACGACGAAAGGCATCGGTAGGAACGTAATAAGCGTAAGGGTAGGATCGATCAACAATAGAATGACAAAAACACCAACAGCTAAGAAAACGCTCACTAAAAAGTCATAGACGGCGTCGACTATGATAGGCTCCAGGTAGTCGGTATCTTTGATTACACGTGAGACTACTTCGCCCGTTTGTCGTTCAGCGTAGTAGGCGGGCGAAAATCGCTGCAACTGCTGGTAGAGCACTGTCCGCAAATCGTGGCAGACATTCCAGGCCACCACACGCGCGTAGTAAAAATTCAGGTACTGCCCCAAACTACGCACCCCATAAGCCAGCAACAGCAGGCCCGACAGCACCAGAATGCTCTGCTGGGTGGCCTCCACATCACCATCAGCCAGCCGCAACACCCGCACCAACTCGCGGATGAGCCACGGTGCTAAGAGCCCCGCACCTGTCACGACGATAACACTTGTAAAGACCAGTGCGATCCGCCACCGATACAGTTTGAGCAAAGGCAAAAGAGTTTGTATTGCTGTTTTCAATGTTGAAACCTTCTATTGTTCCACAGATCTCTGTGTTTGTTTCTATTCAACTGCATTAAAATGCTGGAACGAATATCGTCGCAAATTGCCTGCTATGAGAGAACTGACAAGTGAGCTTCTATTCAGCTAGTGTGAGCGCTTGATCTCTTTGTCACTCAATCGCCAAACGCTCTTCGTCGTACTGTGGTCCAAAGCCGTCGATGATGAGATCACTAAACGGGTTCGGTGTGGGAGCCTCCTCACCAAGCAGATAAAAGAAGAAATCATCAATAGCCAAGTTCGTACCGATGATGTTCCAGCCTGCTATCCAGACACTCCAATTGACAAGGTAGACTTCGTCGTTTTGTGCAGCCGGAAGCGTCTGCCAGAGTTGGTCACCGCTCATGTCATTAAACATACCTGCCTCGTCCTCATTACGCACCATTACAAACAGCTTGTCACTCCTCAACAATGGTATTGCCTCTAATGACAGGGTATTCCACCCATCCAGTTCATCAAAGTCGGCAGGCATCCGAAGCCCCGCTTCTTTGGTCAATTCAGCGATAAATGATTCTTTGTTATAAATGTTAAAGCTATCGGCGCGGCTGCGAATGATAGCGATGGTTTTGTCGGCTGGGACATGGGCTACATAGGCCGTGCGGAACGCCTCCAACCGCATGTCGGTCGTCTCGAGCAGTGCTTCAGCTTCGCTCAACTTGCCCGTGGTCTCACCTGCATAGAGGAAGTTACTACGCCAGTCGACACTATCTTTTGGACTGATAGCAGTTGGTGCAATCTGTTCCAGTGTCTCCATCACCTCTTCATCGACATCGAAATCCATGCCCAAAATCAGATCAGGCTTCAGCGCGAGCATGGCCTCGAAGCTTGGTCCATCGGGTGTGCCGACACTGGCAATCTCTTCGGTAGTGTCGCCCAGATACTGAGTAAAATCACGATTGGCATAGTCTAGGACCCCAATCGGAGTAACCTCAAGGGCCAGTAAATTGGCCATCACGCCTTCGTTCAAAGCGATGATTCGCTCTGGTGTCACCGGAATACAGGTCGGGCCATACGCAGTGTCAATTGAACGTAAGCCGTCGTCACAAGTGTCGGTGACTTCAGTATTTTCAGCAGGAACTTCGTCAGTGACATGGACTGCTGTTGTTTCCTCAATTGGAGCTTCTGTCGCCTCAGTTGAGTCTACTGTCGTAGCAGGTTCACTATTCGCTTCCGGTACTTCAGTCGCTTGCTGACCACTACAGGCGGTGAGCAACACAGTAGTCATTAGAACGGTGAATAGAAACAGGTTGAGTTTTGCAGGCATTTTGTTTTTCCTTTAGACAGTGCCACACTGCCGAGTCGTATCGTCCCCATTTGTGGGGTATATAAGCCCAATAGTAAGCGTGCCAGCGTACTTTTGCCACTACCGGTTCGCCCGAGTAAACCGAGCACTTGACCAGACTCAAGTGCAAAAGAGATGTTATGTAAAACAAAGCACTCATCAGGGGCAGACTCTTCGTAATCATGTAGGTCTGGTCCATTATTATGTCCTACTGGGATAGGATAGGCAAAAGACAGATCTTCTATCTGCACACTGAGCGCACCCTTCGGCAATGTAGTATTGCCACCATGCGGGAGATGCGACTCTACGGCAAACAGATTGCGAATACGATAAATGGCGGCTTCAGCACGTTGCAATTCTTCCAGCTCATTGCGAATACGTTCCATTGGCCCTCTAATCAAAGTCATATAGAAAAAGATCATGAAGACGGTCGGCAAACAGCGGCACCGAAGCACCCCAGAAGCTCGTATCTGCCCGACGTGAGCGATGATAGAAGCGCAGCCAGGGCGGGAGAAGGGTCCACATCCGATGCTGGGCATAGCTGGAGGCACCATTGGCCTGCACATCTTCCAGACCAGTCAGGTTTTCGCCGAGGACACCGAAGAACTTGGCCATTGCCCGACGGGGCCGCGCAATTTCGATTACCCAGCGGGAGTGCAACCGTATCAGGGCAACCAGACTAATGAACACAAACAGCCCAGCACTTAGACCAAGCCGCCAGTCTTCCCAACCCAATGCGATAAGTATCCCTGCCAACAAGAGCATATTCCCAAAGACTTGCACCACTAGTTGAGAAAAAAAGTGTGCCAATGCGCTCACATCGCCATCCACGCATTCCAGCAACTCGCCGGATGTGTGCACTGTGTGGAAGGACAGATCAAGATCGAGACAATGAGCAACCAGATCAACCCGCAACGCATTGGTTGCTGTCCAACCAACCACTTCACTCAAATACGTTGCTAGCACGGTGAGAAACTGCACCAAGAGTGCTAACCCCAAAAGCAGGGCCGCCGCAATCATAAGATCGCGGAAGGGTGCACCATTGAGAGCAGCATCGATAAAAACACGTAGCACTTGTGGATTGGCAATCTGAAATCCGATACCTCCAAGCAGGACTATAGTTAGAAGTATCATGCGCTTTCGCTGTGTGGTCAGATAGTGAGCAAAAAGACTCCAATAGACTGTGAGCGATATGTTCATCACACCTAACCTCTCAAGTATTCCAGCATTGAGGTTCCGGGTCGTTGGGTATTTCGACTATACATGCACTGGCTTTCAGCACCCTCATTTTCGCCCGACTCTGTTGAGTGAACAAATGGATTGGGGGTCGTTGGCTCTGTGTCTAGAACGTGTTCGTAGAGATCGTCGAGCATGTAGTGTGCAGCAACAAAGCTTAACCCAATCCAATAGCCACCAACTTCGTAGACGTTATCGTTTTGAACCGCGTTCAATGTACTCCAAAGCGGGTCGTCACGAAGCGCTAGCTGCTGCTCTCTGGCTTGATCCGCGATTTCTGGTGTCGCACCAAGTGTCCATGAAAAGATGACGTCGGCATCGGCAAGCTGCAGGTTTTCATCTGAAATGTTGTAAAACGATGGCTGCTGGAATTCATCGAGCATCTCTGCGTGGGTATACTGTTGCGATTCGGGCCGTGCTAACCCAATATCATCAATGACTTCACCAGAAAACGAGTCGAGGACATACAAGCGAACTCCCGTCGGAAGAACCCGTACAACTGATATACTCAGACCTGAATTGGCCAGTTCTTCACGCAGCGTACTGACGCGCTCCTCATAATTTTGGAGCAGTGATTCGTAGGCTGTTTGTTGGTTAGTCACATCAGCCACGAACTCCGCAACTTCTTTCCATTGCCCACTGTGTGTAAAATCATACAGTGCTGTTGGTGCGATAGCTGAGAGATCCTCATACATGTCACGCCAACGCTGTGTCGTGCCAATGATAAGATCAGGGTTTGCCGCTACTATCGCCTCAATATTGGGCGATGAGGAAACCCCAATACTGCCAATATTCTCAATATCATCAGCCAGAGCAGGAAAATCGATAGCATAGTTTTCGAGATTGCCGGAGAACGTCGCAATGGGTGGCGCCTCCAGACTCATCAAAATCTCAAATGGCTCAAATGCAATAATGCGCTCCGGTTCCTCAGATACACAGAGCGGCTCAGTAGCCAATAGCTTATGTGCGAACAGCCGGAAGCCCTCAATGCAGGTGCCATCCGCATTCATTGCGGATTCAGTTTCGCCGACAGTTGCTTCTTGTTGAAGGGATTGCCCACCACAGGCAGTAATCAGGAGAAGGATTAACAAGAGGCTACTAATAGAGCTAAACAAAGCTTTCATTCCTGTATCTCCCAAGATATAAAACGCTGTTTCGTGGCATCTCCCAAGGAATGCAAGATGCCACGAAAACCTATGTTAGGGAGCAGAGCCCGCAGCATCAGCCAGAGCGGTACCAGCTCTTCAATAGCGAATGATAGACTCAGGACAGTGCTAAAACTCAGTGCGCCATACAGTGGATCATCCTGACCGACGAAGAAAACGGTTCGTCCATCCTGCACCACAGCTAGCTGATTGTACAGTGGGTTGCTCTCAAGAGCATCTCGTTCGGCGTCTGTGGAGGCCTGTAGAATCAAGACATCAACATCAAGCAGTTCTAATCGTTCCCCACTAATCTGCGCCGAGTCCTGTTCCCCAACAAAATCAGCAACATCATCAGGATATTGCAGCCCAAGGCTTTGGAGAAAGCGTACTGGCAGTGTATTTGGGCCTACCACCCACAACTGGCCAGCATCATCGGCGGGGAAGGTCCACGCTACCGTTGAGGTCTCGAAAACGGGATTGGCCTGACGTGCTTCGTCGATACGCGCCTCCACCTCAGCAACCAGTTCTTCAGCCTGTTCAGCCCGACCTAGTGCCTGACCAATCACGCGTGTTTGTTTCTGCCACGGCATACCAAAATCAGGATAATCACCTGACTGAGCCACGACTGGTGCAATCTCGGAGAGTGTTTCATATTCCTCTTCGGTAATCCCTGAATGTGTGGCAATCAAGAGATCTGGCTGGAGAGCAGCAATTACTTCAAAGTTTAGTTGACCAAAATCCATCTGGAGTACCTCTGGTTCAGCACCACCAAGTTGGTCCTGTGCCCAGGGCCAGACGGCGGATGGCTGATCGCCAAACCAGTCTCGTATCGCAACCGGCACGACACCAAGCGCAAGTACCGGGTCCTGCTCACTGTAGCCAATCGTGACAACGCGCTCTGGTACTTCAGAAATGGTGGTGCTCCCAAATGTATGGTCGATGGTGACAGGAAAGTCTGTTGTGTTATTGGCGTCCGCTTCAACGTCCTCAGCTGATGTGTCTGTCTCGTTTTCTCCAACTGATGCGTCTGTCTCATTGGTTTCAGCAGCACTCTGCTCCTCTGTCGCAGGATCGGTTCCGGCACCGCCCGCTTCTTCTGTCACAGTGCCACCACAGGCGGCCAAAAGGAACAGGAGTACAATGAGATGTGTGACGTAATAGAGTGTGCGTTTTATGGATGTTTGCCCTTTGATGTTCATTCTGTATTCTTTATTCATGTTGCTTTATGAGCAATGACCGACAAATGTTCATTGATTTGGTATGTGTTGTTTAGTTATGGTGAAGCATGCGATGCAACCTTGTTCGCATATTGAGAGTTACCGACGCTCCCCCACTAGCGTCGGCAATATCTCCCTTTCCAGATCATCTACCATCCGCTGGTTGCTGATTGGTCCACTGAATCACCACCACTCCGACCGCACTGGAAAGATTTTTTCCTGCTCGACCGCCTTGAATTCGCGGAAGAGCGGATGGGTGCGAATAGCTTCCACTTCTTGTAACTCGTCCTCTGTCGGGTAGTGATAGACAAAGATGGTATCTGTATCAAGCAGATCCATTCGTTCCAGACTGAGCATAATCGACTCAAAGTTCATACCACGTTCCCGTTCTAACGCAGGCGCCTGCACCATTCCTAATTGTGTGAGGATGGTAGTGGCTTCTCTTCCATTGATGACATGGATTTCATTCCTGGCTTCAATAAAACTCTTAACTTCACTAAAGGTGGCACCCTCCAGCACATCATCATAACGCGTCGTCAAATCGGCTAGCCGCTGCTCATAGTCTTCAATATAGATCTCCGCTGGCGCCACCCGATCCACGACGGTTGCGACATCTACTAATGAATCCTGCCGGGATAAATCACCATAGATTGCCACAGTGGGGGCAATCTGACTCAACTCCGGGTAGATACGCTCGATCTGGTTGCTGATACCAAGAATGAGATCCGGTTGCATCCGCGCTACAGCCTTTACATTGATATTGCGTCGTGAAGGAAGTCGCTCAATCTTGTCATCGTTGATATAGGGTTCCATATGGGGGAACCAGGCTGTCCGACGGAAACCTACATCGTCACCCGCTGCCGCAATAGGGTGCATATCTAGTATTAACAGCGCTTCGAATTCGTGTGTACCACTGACGGCTACAATCCGTTGTGGCTCCAGGGGCACCTGCACCTCACCAGGAGCATGCTCGACAAGCCGATATGTATCGGTCGTTTCGAGCACCTGTGCCCGTGTGGGACGGTCGATTTCTACTACAGCGGCCTCCTGTGTGATCGTTTGATCACCGCATGCCGCCAACACAAGAGTGAGTACGAGTATCGGCCACAAAATATATCTACACTTTTGCATGGTTGGTATCCTTCTGTTTTGTTTTGATAACCAAGACCCTACACCACGTTGCCACCCACCTCCAGCAGTTATATGCACCTATTCATCTACCTACTCACCCCACCTCAGCTAGATGAGAGTGGATTTGGTGTCGAAATTTCAACATTAAAGATATCTGCTAAACCATCCAGGACCGCATGAGCGAAGATGATATTGTCTGAAAGCAGCCATGGGTATGATACGAAATGCACATTGTCTCGCTCAAAAGCGTTTAATGCATTCCACAATGGATCATTCTGAATGCTCTCCGCCAGAGCCTCCTCCGCAGGGACACCACCCTCGCCACTTGAAGGTGCGAGGATAATAATCAAGACATCTCCATCCGCAAATTCGAGTTGTTCTTTGGAAATACGCAGAAAATTATTCGTGCCATATTGTTCAGCAAGCTCAGCGCGGTCATAATCAATCGCAGCCGGGCGACCAAATCCCAATGTGTCTAGAATGGCAGCTTGGGGGCGGTTGCGCGGATACAGATCGAAGGTTTGCTCATCACGCGCACGGAGCATCGAAACCTCAATGGCTGACATATCGCCAAGGGATTCTTGTAATGCCGTCTGCAACTCGGTTACACGCTGATCGTAGACTTCGAGTGGCTCAGTTGCCTCTGCTTCACGACCAAGCACTTCGGCATTAAACAACAGGCGATCCCGCAGCAAATCAGGACTCCCGTAGTCCGCAGCAAAGAGGACCGTTGGGGCAATGGTGTTCAGTTGTTCCGTAACCTCCTCGACCCTTGAGACATCATGTATGATGAGATCTAGGTCTAGCGCAGCAAGTTGCTCTAAATTCGGTGCACCATAGTCAACTTCCTCTATGTCGGTCAAGACCCAGTCAGCAATCGCTGCTGGGAGATGACGCGTTTCTCGTTCCAGAAATGATGAAGCAACTGGCTTGAAATCTAACGCGTAGAAAAAAGAGGCCGGCGGTATATGTACAACCCGTTGAGGATCTTCAGGAACACATACTGGCTCACCAACAAGGAGTTCATGCTCAAACAAGCGCAGACCATCACAGGCTGAGATTGTTGCTTCAGCGACATCCTCAGGGGCTGTTGCGTTACCATTGTTTTCCGTGTCCCCCTCATCAGTTGGTATCGTGTTCGCTTCAGCATTAGCCGATTCGCTCGCAGAATCACTTTCAGACAATTCCTGATTCGCTGTTTGACCACTACAGGCAGCCAACACGATAATTAACAACAGTACAGGCGACAAAACGTATATGCTCCTTTTCATAGTCTATTCCTTCTATTATTGTAAGTTTCATTCCTGCACAACATCGACATCCAGTTCTGGATCAAGCAAAATGCGTTCAAGCTTGTCGATAAAGGTATTCATTTTGCTCCAGCCTGCACCAACGACACTTAGACCGTCAATAATATAGACCTGTTCAGCCTGGGACACATCAAGCGCATTGAGAATAGGCGAATTCACAAATTCATCGAACAATGGGTCTTGTTCTTCGCCGGTGTACGAAACAATGATCATCACATCTGCGTCATGTTCGGCGAGCACCTCGAGACTACGATACTCACGATCTGGTTCAGGGCCTTGCTCAGGCGCCGGACGCAGTAAATCGAGGTCCTGAAGCACCGTACCTGTGGCTTGACTTTCAGCCGCGTTATAGAACTGGCCCGACTCGTTACCAGGGGTAATAATGGACACGGTAGTCTGTTCGCGGCGGTCGCCCAGTGCTTCAAGCAACTCAGCAACATGTGACTCATACTCAGCTTGAAGTGTTTCGGCTTGCTCGGTGGCATTCACAAGTTCGGCAAAATCCAGCAGTGCCTCACCAAGGGGACACTCATGAACATCAATAAGGACCGTTGGTGCAATCGCCGAAAGTGAGTCGTAAATATCCGACTGGAAGGGCGAGCCAATAATCAAATCAGGCTGGAGAGCGGCGATAGACTCAAGATTTGGCTCACCATAATCACCAACAAACTCGATACCAGCCGTATCGAAACCGGCAACTCGACGGAAGATGTATGTTCCGTCTTGTTGCAGTAGGCCAGTGCTTCCTATCGGCTTCACATCGAGTTCAAGCAATGGTAGCAAAGCGTTCTGATCCTGCGTCGTCACCATACGCTGCGGATTTTCCGGCACACAGGTTTCACCAGCAGCATGGGCAAAGGAGCTGAAGCCCTCTGCACAATCGCTGGTTGCTTTAACAGCTTCGCCAGTATTTGCTTCGCTGCTCTCACCATCTGCACCATCCGTTTCACTCTCTCGATCAGTGGTACGCTCCTGAGATGTATCGTTTTCTTCCTGTCCAGCTTCCTGATTCGTAGTCTGCCCACCACATGCGGCAATGAGTGGCAAGAAAATAAACAGCGTGAGATATAAACATGCCTGTTTCATATTTTTATGTTCCTTGTAAAGAAAACTGTCAGAACGGATTTGCAATAACGGTCTGGCACATACAATGACAACTAGTTGGCCTCCAATGCATTGGCGACCTGCTCAAGCACATACAGGGCCGAGTAGTATCCCGAGGCATCAAGCACCTCGACACGAATGGCATTACCCTGTTGCACTGCCGGGAGTTCGTTCCAGATTGGGCTACTGGTTAATTCGTCATAGGTCGCCTGACCATCTCCCGCCACGTTGACATAGGAGATAAGATAATCGGACTGTAGTTCAGGAATGAGTTCAAGCGACAAACTAGTATTAAACTGATCACTAGCCAGTTCACCTACCTCGTCGCCCGGCGTAAGCTGGCAATCCCGATAAGCCCAGACCGTAAACGCACTCGGGGTGTAGGCACCATCAGGACCCGTAATACCGGGGCCAAACAGACGGATATCACTGCCCAAAACATCAAAGATAGAGACCGTCCCATCGCTGACGACTGTGCGGATACGCTCACACAGGGCTGCTTCCTGCTCCTCGTAATCGGCCAATGCATCCACTCCTCCAGCGCTATCACCAACGGCAGCGGCCAGATCAAGGGTGGCCTGTTGCCAGTAGCTAAATGGGTTGTCCAACATCACCAGCGTTGGCGCGATCTGGCTGAGCTGCTCATAGCGCTCTTCACCATCATCAGCCGAGATGATGTTAGCCCAGACGACGATCAGGTCTGGTTGGGCAGCCGCAAGCGCTTCGAGGTTTGGGTCGTAGGTATTGGTCCCCCAGTTCTGGGACTCCCTCAAGCTGAGCGGCGAGTTCGGGTACTTCGAGCAGAGTCGTGAAGTATTGTGCACCGGCTGGCTCAATACCCAGCGACAGCGCAATCTGAGTGGTCAAAGCATCGGTGTAAACGCGTGCAGGATTTTTCGGCACCTCGGTCTCACCAAAGGCGTGGCGTATCAGCACGGTCTCTTCGCGTTCCTCTACGACTTCGAGCATGGTGGGTGTTGGGGCGTAGGCGGGAAACCCCGGCACCTGACTCAGCGCTTCTCCGTCTGTCTGATCGGTGGGTAAAGAATCCGCTACCTCAGCACTGAATGGGTTGGGGGCCACCTCGGCAGCCTCGCTGCCACCAACAATGCGAAACAGATCATCAATGGTTTTATTGACTGAGTAAACATCAAAGCTCAGCCATTGCTGCCATGGGACTGCAACAAACTGGTCATTTTGTGCAGCATCAAGCGCCGCCCAGATCGGTTCCTCGCGCAATTCATCAATGGTGCCACCACTTTCGTCATAGACCAATGAGAGCAAGAGTAGATATTCAGCATCAACCGTATCTAATTGCTCCAGGGAGACGTTCGCCCAGTATTCGTCAAAGCTCGTCTCATACTCATCCTGGATTACAGCTTGCGTTTCAGGTCGAGCCATATTGGCCTGCGCCATAATTTGGTTATAGGCAA
The DNA here is from genome assembly GCA_013122435.1 of Chloroflexi bacterium AL-N1. Lineage (GTDB taxonomy): Bacteria > Chloroflexota > Chloroflexia > Chloroflexales > Roseiflexaceae > AL-N1. The sequence continues at coordinate 32,146 of WYDT01000029.1, read as the reverse complement.
AATATGGTGCACCATAGCTGATAGTCTCCTCCCATTCCTGCACAACAAAAACAGTTGGATCACCTGCTTCTGTTGCGACATAGGCTTCGAGAGCCGCGATCCGTTCGTTCGTAGCATCAACGAGCGCCTGCGCTTCATCACTTGCGTTGAGTACATCACCAAAATACGCAGTAAACGTCGACCAGCTATTCTCATTATTGTGGTAAATATCGAAGGCGATGGTTGGTGCAATTTCGCTCAACAGCTCATACTTCTCAACACCAGCAGCCAAGATGAGGTCAGGATTGCTGGCGGCAACAGACTCGATGTTGTAGGGCCATTCACCAATGTCAGTAGCGTCAGCGATAAAGGCATTGCCTGCTTCCTCCCATTCGAGTGAAGCGGCGACCAGTTCATTCCACTGAGCAAAAGAGATCGCAACTGGTTTGATATCCAAAACACGCATAAACGCCGCAACATCGAGATCCATCACGGCAATACGTTCAGGGTTTTCAGGCACACAGGTGGTACCGTAGTCGTGATCAATAGCACGAGTGCCAGGAGCACAATCATCCGATGCTGTCCGCCCATCTACAAGTTTGCTGGACTCGTTGTTCTCAGACTCCACCACACCTTCTTCCGCTACAGCATTTGAAGTTTCGCTAGCAGCATCTGAGTCCTGTGCTGCGGGTTGTCCGCTACAGGCAGTAAGGAACACTAACACAATAAGGAAGGAAACGAGCTGTATTTTCACAAAAGATCCTTTCAGGTTAAAGAGAACGACTTGGTTTGATCTATGATGATTAGTTTTGTATCTGTGTCTCACCTTCTAGCGCTTGTACAACGTCGTCAAGGAGTTGGTACTGACCACGCAAGCCTGGGTAGCCAATCCGGTCCAGGCGAATCACCTGATCGGTTTGTACTGAGGGAAGTTGTTGCCAGAGTGCGGTTGTCTGAATCGCGTCAACTGCGTCGTTTTCGCCCTCAACCTTGGAAGATTGCAACAGAAAGAGTGTGTCGCCGCTCATCAGGGGTATTTGTTCCAGGCTGATAAAAGCTCGTCCATTGCGTATGTCTAGACCGTCAATAGTCGCGGGATCGGGTTGGAATTGGACACCAAGCTCGTGCAGGAGTCGTGGAATCGGCGATGGGCCATCGAACCAGAGCGCCACATTTTCCGCCGAGTAGATCGTTGCTACCGATACCTGCTGGTTGGCGGCATCAACCCGCTCACTTTCTGCCTCTATCTGTGCACGAAATGCGTCAATGGTACGCTGTGCCGCCTCACTCTGGCCAAAGACTGTGAGTGTTTCACGATAGCTTTCAAGCGGCTCAATGCTGCCAATAGCAACAGTTGGTGCCATCTGGTGCAACTCCTCATAGCCAATCGTGTCGATAAAGAAATGGGTGCCGATGATGAGGTCTGGCTGATAGGTACTCAGGGCTTCAAGCGAGATATTTCCTGTGGAAGCGAATAATTCAATACCTTCCAACTCGTCCGGCTCAACCAATGAAACGCTTTCCGGCACATTGACACTTGCGGCTACCGGACGCACGCCTGTATCTAGGAGATCGAGCAGTAAGCCTTCTTCGCCGAGTGCAAGTACACGTTGAGGTGTATGAGGGACTGCGGTCTCACCAAAGACATGTCGTATCAGGTGTGACTCTGTGTTTGTCTCTACCACTGTTAATGGCTCGACCGACTCGATAGGCGAAGCACAGGCGGTCAACGTTATGGCCATGACTAACAGTGTGAACGTGTAACAAAAACAACTACTTCTTTGCATTATGTCCATCTCAGGAACTTTCCGTTATTGAAACGTCGGCGTGCTTTCTCTGATCGCGCAACAACCATAGATTTGGCATCAGCAACACAGCACTGACCAGGAAGACTGCCCGCAGCGAACGATTCCCGACCGCGCCTAAAAGTGGGCCACCGCTCAATTGTCCAAGTGCATCGCTTTGCCCACCCAGCGAGAGCACCGTCGCCCGTACCCGTGAGTCGTCGATCTGGGCGTTCTGCCAGACGCTCAGCAATGGCCAGATCAGGCTGCGTGCGACGCTAAAGGTGACAAAGACCAATATGGCTACGGCAATGTGTGGTGCTAGTCCATACATCAGGAGCGATGTGACCATTACCGCCGTGAAGATGAAAACCATGCGGCGTATCTGGCGCTGATTATTAGTATCCATCCGTCGACGTAGTATTTCAGCCCCAACAATTGAGATCAACATCTCTGTGCCACGCAACACGGCCAACGCTACTAGCGGCATACCCAGGGCTAGTGTCGCAAGATCGAAGGTGGTGATCAGATGAGCCTGCCAGAGTCGATCCCAGGCTTCGCTAAATAGGCCAAAGAAGAACAGCACCGCCAGCAAGCGAACCAGATTGGGGCGCCGCCGCACCGTCCGCACACCATCGCGCAAGGTGCTGCCCATTTTCCGCCAGGTCGTGCGCTCTTCCGATGCAGCCGGGTGAAAGTTGCGCTCAGGCATTGCGATGAGGCAGTAAAAGGCACAGGCGGCAAAAAGCAGCCCACCAGCGAGCACCGGCAACCCCAGCGCGATACTGCCGAGTGTGGCACTACCCACCAACCCAAACAGTGCCGCTACCCGTGCGACTTGTTCACCGCGTAGCAGTGCTGGGCCAAGTTTGTCTTGTCCCAATTCATCGGCCAGCCATGCGTCATATGCTCCACTCAGACAGGTGATACCTACGCCCCAAATAATCGCCCCAAGCACTGCCACCTCGAACAGCGGGAAACTTGCCTGTAGGATGTACGCTATTGCCGTTAAGGTGAAGCCGATGATAATGGACAGGCGACGACTGATCAGATCGGCAATGACGCCAGTCGGTACTTCACACAACAGAATGGTGATTTCAAAGATACTGCCAACCAGCACCAGTTGTAGTGGCGACATGCCAATAACGGTCAACTGAAACACCGTAAAACCCGTCCAGATCATCACATCAGCCAGATCGACGACGAAGCTGAGAATAAGATGGGTGCGATAGGCTGAACTCATCGTTGCACCCAGGCTATGGTGCAGTGATTGAGCGTCTGAGCGCTGAAACGGTTATACGTTATCGAACATCTCCACCCGTCCTCAATAAATACCTGCTTCACTGATATCTCCTGTCTGAAAAAGATTGGATCAAGTTGCTCGATGTCACCTATCGCAAATATGACGACGAACTAACTCGCCAGATACTCGTCGATATCGTCGAGTATGAGGTTGGCCGCATGGAGTTCACCAGAACTCCAATATTCACTGACCTGATACACGGCATCATTCTGTACTGCCTGGAGTTGTTGCCAGAGTGCATTCTGCTGAAGGGTTTCAAATGTCTCTAGCGCACCTTCATGCTGTCCACCACCGCCAACGAGCAAAAATAGAGCATCTGCATCAACACGCTCAATCTGCTCCAGAGTTAAGCGAATAAGCGGTCGCTCAGTGTCGCCGTTGATGTGATCACTGGGCCGCGAAAGCCCAATGTCTTCCATCACAGAGCCTCCAAAATGAAGGTCTGTATGGATACGGAGTTCACTATCGAGCACCCGTGTCAGACTATAGGTTTTGTTGGCTGTTTCCGCGCTAAGGGACTGTTGTATTGACTGTGCCCGCTGTTCATAATCGCTGAGTTTTTGCTCCATGGCCTCCTGCTGACCAAAGGCCTCGGCAAGTTTGCGTACACCGTTCTTCCATCCACCATTGAGCATCTCACGTGGCAGTGCGACAGTCGGGGCAATGGCTGTGACCTCGTTGTAGATAGGTTCAAGGAAAAAATCAAAGCCGATGATAAGGTCAGGTTGCAGTGATGACATCCGTTCCAGATTGGGTGCTACGTTGGTTCCAATGTCGGTCACATCCTCGGGAGCAATGGTGGCTACCCAGTCAGGCAGTGCCTGTGCAGCACCAAAGGGAACACCCACGACGGGTATCTCTAACTGGATGGCCGTTGGCAACGTAAAGTAGTAGTCACATGCAATGACTCGTTGCGGAGTCTCAGGAACCTCTGCGGTGCCAAGAGCGTGCTCTATGGTGCGCGTCGGTCCATCGATTCGAGCTGGTTCTGGTGTGCTTTGACCACAGCCTGCCAATGCCACCCCGAGCAAACCACCTGCTCCAATGATGAAGCGGCGGCGCGTCGATAGTTCAGTTGTATCAATCTTCAGTGCGTCCAGTTCTATCGTAATCATGTCTTGTGGTTTGTACAGACAGATATGATTCATCATAGTTGTGTGCTCCGTAGCTGAAAAATATATCTAAGCAACAACATGGTATTTTGCTTCAACGCTCAAACGTTCCAAAGCCCATTCCAGTGTGGTATCATGAGCATATCTGTCGAAAGGAGGCAATCTATGGAACCGCCTTTTCCTGGTATGGATCCGTATCTCGAAAGCACTGAATACTGGCCAAGTTTTCATCATCATCTTGCCGAAGAATTGATGACCATGCTCAATGAGCAACTTGACCCAAAATATTTTGCCGATGTCGAAGTTCGTGCGGTGATCGACAATGTGTCCATTAGCAGTAGTTCCGATGTATATCCCGATGTTGCTGTAATCGATAGTGATCCACAACCACTTGAAGCACCAGATATGGCCCCATCTTTGGTTGCACCACTACAACGTGTCGCGCTTCCCTCTGAGCGTACCCGTTCGCGCACAGTGCATATTTACCTGTCCGATACCAAAGCACTGGTAACTGCCATTGAAATCCTTTCACCAACCAACAAGCGTGGTCGTGGACTACAACAGTATCGTCAGAAACGAGAAGAATTACTTTTCTCGGATTGCCATCTGGTCGAACTGGATCTTGTGCGACGTGGTGAACGCCCTGGCTGGGAACTTGAAGACCTACCACCAACAACCGCATATGTTTGTCTTGTCAATCGTGCACGCCATGATGCATTGCGTATTTCAGATATCTGGCCACTGACACTGGCGCAACCATTACCGACATTGCCAATTCCGTTGTTGTCTACAGACCCTGACATAACCCTCGATCTCTCTGTAGCCATCCAAGATATTTACAGGCGTGCTCGTTATGCGCGTCGTGTTGACTACCGTGCTGATCCCCCACCCCCTGTCTTGTCCTCCGATGATGCTGATTGGCTCGATACCCAGTTGCGTGAACGAGGGCGGCGTGACTAAGCCGTAAGATGTCTGTATTTCTAGAAATATCACACATCGTTAGGTGTCCGGCTCAAGTAAGGGATTGGGTACAAAGGGCTCCGTTTCAGCGAGAATACGAAACATATCATCGATTACTTTATGGGCAGAGAGTACTCCAAAGCCATGCCAGTGTGCATCCATCGCATAGGCGTTGCCGTTCTGCACCGCGTTGAGATTGTTCCAGATGGCATCATCTGCCAACGACTCAATCAATGCTTGTGCTTCATTGGTTCCAGCGGCATCGGGCTGCACACCATATACAAAAAGGTAATTGCCATCGACCAGATCCCAACGCTCACGACTCACATCGATCTGGACAAAACCCGTTGATTCATCAACTGATGGTTGTTGCGACACGGGTTGCTCAAGATCAAGCTGGTTAATGATGACGCCTGTAAAGGAACCAGCTAAACGCAGCCCCATTTCCTGATCAGGTTTGGCCCGTACGACCGAGATGGTCTGGCCATTCAGCGAGTCACCAATACTTGCACGCAAGTCTTTAAGCCGTTCCTTGTATGTTGTAACCAGTGCTTCGTTTTCTTCGACCATCCCTAATGCATCGGCAATGAAGTGAAACTGGGGCTGCCAGTCTTGTAGCGCATCGCCAGGCTCGTACACAATTGTTGGTGCAATCTCCGCCATCAGATCGTTAGTTTCTTCATCGTAGTAACCAGGTGCAGTGATAATCAGATCCGGTTGCGCTTCGGCTACAGCCTCGAGGTTGGGAGGAAAAGTGCCAGTATCGGGAAGTCCTTCAGTCTTGGTGATAAAGGTATTCAGCCACTCTGGATGGGTGCTCGCAAGAAATATCTGACCAATCTCAGAGCCAGACACAAATGGAAGATCGTGAATGAGCATAAATTCAAGACTATTGAGATCGAGTGGAACTACACGTTCGGGGTTCTCTGGAATGCAGACTGGTTCAGTTGCCAGATGCTCATGGTCAAACACAATGGTTGGGGCAATTTCGTTTAGTTCTGGATAGATTTCGGTCGCACGCAACGCATCGGTGATAATAAGATCAGGTGTGAGACTGGCAATGGTTTCGAGGTTGGGTTCCTGGCGGGTGCCGACATCTACTACTTCATCGGATAACTCCACTGGAATGTTAACCCAATCGTTGTAGCCTGCGATATCTGCTACACCAACTGGTTGGATACCAAGCGCCAGTACATTTTCGACATAGGACCACTCTAATGCGACGATACGCTGTGTATTGGCGGGGATTTCGGTTTCTCCTAGTGCGTGAGTAATTGTACGACTGTCATCGTCCCTGGAGGAATCAGTCACAGCTGTTAGCTCGTGCATCGCCGTAGGCGCTTTATCAGCAGACGATTCAGTCCCATTAGTGGGAGATACTTCAGCAGATGGTTGACCACACGCCGCAAGTCCGATCATGAGGGCAAACAGGGCACAGTAGAGACGAAACATACAACATCCTTATCTAGAAATAACAGGCGAATTACTCAGTATGAAAGGGATTTGGTGACACCTCCTGTGGATCAACCTCTGCGACATAGACAAAGAGGTCATCCAGCATGGCGTGTGCAGCAATAAAGCTGGAGCCAATCCAGTAACCGCCTACCTCGAAGACCTGTTCCTGCTGCACGGCGTCTAACGAACCCCAAAGCGGATCATCACGCAGATCTACCAGACGTGCCTCAGCATCAGCAGCAATCTCCGGCGTATAGCCGGTGGCCCAGATAAAGATGACATCACCATCAGCAAGGTCTATCCGCTCATCAGAGATGTTGTAGAAAGTGGAGCTGTTGTGCTGGTCTTGCAGTTCGGTATCATTTAGGTCCTGAGAAGCGGGGCGTGGTAATCCAGCCTCAGCGATAATAGAGCCAAGAAACGAGTCCTTTGCATACAATCGTACGTTGTTCGGCATAATGCGTACGACTGAAATCTCTTCTGTTGCTACGGACTCGCCCAGCGTATCCTGAAGCACCATGATCCGCGCTTCATACTGCTCGACGATACGCTCCAGTTCTGTGGTCGAATTGGCAATATCAGCTACGAATGCGGCAACATCCTGCCACTGTCCACTATGCCGAATTTCGTAGAGTGTGGTTGGGGCAATGGCAGCCAAGTCTGCATAGAATGGCCCGTGGCGATCAACATCACCAATAATGAGATCAGGCTTTGTAGCTATCAGTGTTTCAACATTCAGAGACTCCAATGCACCCAGATTCGTAATGCCTTCAACACTTTCTACCAGATAGGGAAAATTGATCTGAAAGTTTTCGATATAGCCGCTGTACGTTCCAACTGGTTGGATGTCAAGCGCCATCAATGTCTCAAATGAGAGTCGATCCAGAACCACGATACGCTGTGGTTCTTCCGGGATACAGAGCGGGTTAGTGGCAAGTTGGGCATGCTCAAACAAGCGCAACCCATCCGCACATTCCGTCACAACAGGCCCTGGGTCCTGCAACCTGGCTGATGTGCCAACGAAAGGTAATGATCCACAGCCACTTACAACCATTGACGCAACGAGATACACGATAATAAGATATGTTTTTTGCATGGGTATCATCCGCGAAAAAACGATGAAGAAAGTAACATGTTGAGAGTCACAACCGTTGGATCAGTATTAGCATACCTAGAAGTCTCAGTCGCTTCCTGTCCATCACCAAAATACACAAATAGATCGTCGAGGATGCGATTGGCTGCCTGTACACCGAGACCACTCATCCAGTAGTTATCGTCGACTTCATACACCTGCTCTTGTTGGACGGCTACCAATGTTTGCCAGAGGGGGCTATCACGAAATATAGCGAGATCGTTTTCTTCCGGACTCTGTGACGTAAAAAATATCACATCAGCATCCAGATCAGCAATTTGTTCCAGACTAATTTCGGTCGCAAACTCATCGATATCCTGTGTTGATGGGCGCGTCAGACCTGCATCCTGTAAGATGTATCCACTAAACGAACTTTTGAGATAGATGCGTACCTGGTCCGGTCGAAAACGCACCACCGAGACCGTCCTATCACCCAGTTGATCGCCCATCATCTGTTGAAATTCAGCGATGCGTTCTTTGTAGTCAGCTAAGATCTGTTGCGCTTCGTCGGTTTTGCCAAGCGCCTCAGCGTGAACAGCAAACGTCTCCTGCCACGGTACACGCAATGACTCGGTGAAGACTGTTGGCGCAATCTTGGAGAGCAAATCGTACATCTCTTCATACCGCTGTTGGCTACCGAGAATCAGATCGGGTTGTAGTTCCAGAATGGTTTCAAGATCTGGTTCGCTAATCGTGCCAATATCAGTTATGCCCTCAAAGTCAGAGGAAAGATAGGCTTGGTACTCACGTACATCCGTCAAGGGTGCACCCACGGGAGTGATACCAAGTGCCAGAGCATTATCGAGTTCACCGGTATCCAGAACCACCACCCGCTGAGGATTGGTCGATACTTCTGTCATTCCCATAGCATGTGTAATAGTACGCATGTCATTGGTTGCTTCTACAAGGTCTTCTGTGTCGCTTTCAGATACGGTTTCTGCCGTATCAGCAGCAGCAGTTGGAACTACATCAGTACTTGCCAGTGTTTCATCTGGCCCCTGTGCTGCTTGCCTTCCACAAGCGGCAAGTACTATTAAGGTAATACATATACTCAGGGTATGCACCGTAAAAGTGTTGAGCGGCATTGTTCTTTTCCGTCTGCTCATAAAAGAGATAGTCTTTTAACAAGATATTTATCACACACGACGCAGCCAGTTGACCCGATACTGCGGTTCTTCCCGCAGTTCACACGGACCAGATTCACCAAGCGTCTGAACCGTACCAACCACTTCGACCATAGCTTCGTAGGCACCAATACATCCTTCAGGTGTGGTGAAATCGATACGCACATGTCCCCACTGGTTTGCTTCGCCATCAGCATCAAGCAGTTGACCTCGTTTGTGGGAGTGAATCCACTCCCACCCTTCTCGCATCAACATTTCGCGCTCTGTTATTTGTTCATAAGGACTCGCCAGACCCGTCCAGCCCCGATAGCAGAGGCGTAGGGACTCAACTGAACCTGTGCGATACACCAGTGTGTCGAGATGTTCTGGCTCAAGATGTCCCCAGAAGCGGCCCTCGGGGAGATCGATCAACGTGGGGGCAAAGCGGTGGCCACCAAAGTGACTTACGCGCCACGTACGCAGTGCTCCCTGTGAAGTAGCCGTATACTCATTGCGTAACGTTCGATAGAGTGGATACCCAAAAACAGCGCAGGCAGCATCGACACTGCCATGGGTGCACACAAACAACTCTCGAATGTGAGCGGTGTCCTGTCGATAAGCCTCAAACCGTGGTAATTGTGCTGGATGAGTGAACACGGTTTGGATCAGGGGAAATACCTCGATTTCTGGCAGCAGAAATTCTTCTTTTTGATATACCGCAAAGGCTTCTTCTGCACGATAGTAGTGAAATACGCGCACGTTATCTGCAACAGAGTATTCTTGATCAGGAACAATAATCAAAGGCCGGATTTTCATTCCCTGGTCCAGAATGAGTGAGCGCAAAAAGGGTATCAGCTCTGGCGGAAGCCGGGTTAGGGTGGTGATGTCGCGGGGCCAGGGCGTAGGAACTTCGACAATGATGTAGTGATCGTGCTGAGAAACCGAGCCAATCGGGTCTTCACCATTTGCCTTGGAAACAACCGAACAAAAACAGCGTTCGACCAAAGGATCGGTTTGTTGAGCCATAATGGAGCTTTCTCTTCTATCATACTCGGCTAGATCACAGCGTGATAGCCATTGCTGTGTACAATCGCCTGATCTCGATGTTCTTCACGATGAATATCGTAGGGAATACACAATGGGACACTAGTGCGTGGATCGGGCACAATATCAGCCGCAACCCCAAACACATCACGCAACATGTTTACGGTCATCACTTCATGTGGTGCCCCTGTGACAACGACGTCGCCATCACGCATAACCACCATATGATGGGCATAGCGCGAACCAAGATTCAGGTCGTGTATAACCAGCACAATCGTGCGCTGCTCTTCGCGATTCAGCTGCTCAAGCAGATGCAATACTTCAATCTGATGAGCAATATCCAGAAAGGTCGTGGGTTCATCGAGGAGGATGACTTCTGTGTCCTGTGCAAGTGTCATGGCGATCCATGCACGCTGCCGCTGGCCGCCCGAGAGCGTATCCACCGGGCGGCTGGCCATCTCGGTTAAATTGGTAATCTCTAGAGCCTTCTTCACCATACGTTCATCTTCCTCAGACCATTGCTGAAACCAATTCTGATAGGGGTAGCGACCCTGAGCAACCAGTTCGTGGACGGTTAAGCCTTCCGGGGCAGCCGGACTTTGTGGCAAAATCCCCAGCTGTTTAGCCAGATCTTTGGTGGGCATGGATGTAAGCAATTTCCCGTCGAGGTAGACCACACCAGTACGTGGTTTGAGCAACCGCGCAAGGCCACGCAGCAGCGTTGATTTCCCACAACCGTTGGGGCCAACCAGTGCGGTAATCATTCCGCTTGGGACCATCAGATCGAGATCTTTGACAATCGGCTGATCATCATATGCCAAAAGAAGTTTATCGGCCTTGAGCGTACTCATGCACAGAACCTTATCCTTATAATAGTGTCTTCTTTTGGCTAGACAGGAACAGCCACATGCCTCTATACCATTTAGCCAATTGCCGACATAGTTTCACGTATCAGCATAATGCGATGCTGCAAAATTGAGTGCATAGCATGACAGGATCAGAAGTTCGTAACATGATATCTATATTACAACAAACACTATTCATAATTTACCACAAACAATTTCAGTTAGTATATAGTAACACTTCAGGTTTGTCAATTGCAAACGATACGTTTTGCCAGCCCTTGTATTGATCCATAGGCATATTTCGATAGACAGCTATCAAGACACCCGAGGCTAAAATAGCAATGAGCAATTTTTGTATGCTAAGGGCAAAACATGTTCTCCAGAAGAGAGTACTTTCTTTCACATAAATCACATAAATCTTAATAGAAACTGCTACGGATATCGTGTATCATGGTTATGATTCAGATATGTGGTCGAACACGACATGTCAATGATTTGTTATGTTATCTAACCGTGTTGTTAGGTGTTCTTCAAAGTCTGTAGGACATATCAATTTCCGTGAGCACTATTTGTGCTCACGGTAGCCATCAATACAAAGGAGTAAGTTCATGACACGGAACGAAATGCTGGAACGCATACAAACACAGGGGCCATGGGATCTTGTGATCGTTGGTGGTGGGGCAACCGGCATAGGTGCCGCCATCGATGCAGTCTCACGTGGCTACAAAACCCTGTTATTAGAAGCAGTTGACTATGGGAAAGGAACTTCCAGCCGTAGCACCAAACTTGTCCATGGTGGTGTGCGCTATCTTGCACAGGGGAATATAGCATTGGTGCGCGATGCCCTGCATGAGCGTGGCTTACTACGACGGAATGCCCCTCATCTCGTTCACGATCTTCCTTTTGTAGTACCTGCCTACAATTGGTGGTATCAACCATTCTACGGTACAGGCTTACTCCTCTATAGCGTTCTGGCTGGTAAACTCGGTATTAAATTCTCGCGGCTGATTTCACGCGACAAGGCCCTGCAGTTAGTGCCAACACTGGAACCCGAAGGTCTCCGCGGCGGCGTTGTCTATTACGATGGGCAATTCGATGACACCCGCCTGATCGTGACCATGCTTCGCACATTCCTGGATTATGGTGGTACCGCACTCAACTATATGCCAGTCACCGGATTGGTGAAGAAGGGTGAACGTGTTGCCGGGGTGCATGCCCATGATACCGAAACTGGTCAGGAGTTCGAGATTGTGGCCCGCGCTGTTATCAACGCAACTGGTGTGTTCGCAGATACACTGCGACGCAAAGATGATGCTCAGGCTAGCAAAATACTGGCACCGAGTCAGGGCATTCATATCGTGTTAGATCGCTCTTTCCTGCCAGGTGATCACGCCATTATGATCCCACGTACCGATGATGGTCGGGTGCTCTTTGCGATCCCCTGGCACGATTGTGTAGTGGCTGGTACAACTGATACACCAATCGATGATATTCCGCTGGAACCACGGCCTATGCAGGAGGAGATCGATTTTATCCTGAGTCATATGGCACGTTACTTTAGTAAAGATCCCTCACCTGAAGATGTTCTCAGTGTGTTTACCGGATTGCGCCCGCTGGTTAAGGCTGGTGACAGTGCCAATACTGCCGCACTGTCACGCGACCATACCCTGCTTGTTTCGCCATCTGGCCTGATCACCATCACTGGTGGGAAATGGACCACCTATCGGCATATGGCTGAAGACACGATCAATAAGGCCGCCGAGGTGGCTGGTTTGCCAAACAAACCATGTGTAACGGAAAACCTGAAACTCCGTGGATGGCAGCTCGCGAATGCTGAAGGGCCATTCCGTGTGTACGGTGCTGATGCAGTGCAACTCAAGCAGTTGATGGCAGAGAAACCCGAATGGCAGGAACTGCTCCATCCCGATCTGCCGTACTTTGTTGGTGAAGTGGTATGGGCAGCACGCTATGAGATGGCCCGAACGGTTGAGGATGTGCTCTCTCGTCGTCTGCGGGCACTACTGCTGAATGCGCGCGCAAGCCAGGAGGTTGCTCCTCGCGTTGCTGCCCTTATTGCGGCTGAATTGGGCTTTGATAAGGCATGGCAGGAGGCACAGGTGCAGGCATATCAGGAAATCTCTGATGTGTATGTTTTGAAATCAAACAAGGTACCTAAAGCTGTTCCACAGAGTACCGTAACTGTGTAAAACAAATCCAGTCATTTCGTACTATTCGTTTGTTTCCAGTAGAAGGTCATTCGCAAGAGTGGCCTTCTTTGTTGTGGGCACTAAAACCTCTGGCTAGATTTCACCCCCCAACCTTTTGGGCGCTTCAGGAATAGTATACCTAACAAACATCAATCCTGAGAGGTTATCGTGAATGAGCAAGACGCAATCAAGCAACTCAAACAGGGGAATATTAAGACAAGTTTCAGTACTCTCAGCGAGTCGAAGGTTAGCGAAATTTCCGAGTTTGAGTTGTCTACGGAAGTCATCGACAGGTTTCAGTACTCTCAGCGAGTCGAAGGTTAGCGAAATCAGGCGCTGTACGAGCGCCTGAGTGCCCAATACCAGTGTTTCAGTACTCTCAGCGAGTCGAAGGTTAGCGAAATCAGGCGCTGTACGAGCGCCTGAGTGCCCAATACCAGTGTTTCAGTACTCTCAGCGAGTCGAAGGTTAGCGAAAGCTACAACCCCGCTGAGGGATTTTTTCCTCTCACCGTTTCAGTACTCTCAGCGAGTCGAAGGTTAGCGAAATCCAGATTTCCATCTTTACACCTTTCTGTGATCGGGTTTCAGTACTCTCAGCGAGTCGAAGGTTAGCGAAATACGTTGGAGGGCCTGGGTGTGAGGGACTGTGGACAGTTTCAGTACTCTCAGCGAGTCGAAGGTTAGCGAAATTTCAATTTTCTTTCTATCTACTCTCTACCTACACTGAAGTTTCAGTACTCTCAGCGAGTCGAAGGTTAGCGAAATGCTTTTACTAGAAATTCACTAAAATGGTTTATGAAAGGTTTCAGTACTCTCAGCGAGTCGAAGGTTAGCGAAATCCCTTGCCCTGAAGCCCCGCTGTCAAACTTACCGGAGTTTCAGTACTCTCAGCGAGTCGAAGGTTAGCGAAACTACAAAAGCTGTACCTGCTTGTGAGAGACCATACAAGTTTCAGTACTCTCAGCGAGTCGAAGGTTAGCGAAATCGCTGCTTGCGCTCTGCACGCTCTAGCTCTTTAGTTTCAGTACTCTCAGCGAGTCGAAGGTTAGCGAAATCGGTATTGCCACCGGACGTATAACGGTGGATGAGGTTTCAGTACTCTCAGCGAGTCGAAGGTTAGCGAAAAACCTCTCCAGCGAAATTTATGGCGTTGCCGTTGAGTTTCAGTACTCTCAGCGAGTCGAAGGTTAGCGAAATGATGGCAATGGGGTAACCTGGACATATGGATAGGTTTCAGTACTCTCAGCGAGTCGAAGGTTAGCGAAATAAAAATAGTTCATAAACTGGATTTATGGAGTTTTCACGGTTTCAGTACTCTCAGCGAGTCGAAGGTTAGCGAAAGGTTTTTCAGACGATTCAGGTTGGACTGCCTCCATGTTTCAGTACTCTCAGCGAGTCGAAGGTTAGCGAAACGGAGTAAAGCAGCCCTGGCCCGGACCAAAGCCGAGTTTCAGTACTCTCAGCGAGTCGAAGGTTAGCGAAATCCACCCATTTCAAGCGATCCGATAAAACCGATAAGTTTCAGTACTCTCAGCGAGTCGAAGGTTAGCGAAATCATCACTATTGTTCTGTAAGTACCACTGTTGACCTTGTTTCAGTACTCTCAGCGAGTCGAAGGTTAGCGAAAGTTACGTTTGAAGTTGCAGACACATCAGGTCCAGAGTTTCAGTACTCTCAGCGAGTCGAAGGTTAGCGAAAATTGTACCGTATGGAAAGGAGTTAATTACAACCATGTTTCAGTACTCTCAGCGAGTCGAAGGTTAGCGAAATGAAGTCAGAATAGCTAAAGATCAATACTTTGCTTTGTTTCAGTACTCTCAGCGAGTCGAAGGTTAGCGAAAATTTCGGCATCAACTACTGGAAGATACCGATTGACAGTTTCAGTACTCTCAGCGAGTCGAAGGTTAGCGAAATGCTGCGACGATAACTAACTCAACCCCTTTTAAAGTTTCAGTACTCTCAGCGAGTCGAAGGTTAGCGAAAGAAAAGCTGACGGTGCTGACATGGATACGTCCATGTGTTTCAGTACTCTCAGCGAGTCGAAGGTTAGCGAAATTGTGTCCATCCTAAATATCTGAGTGCACTCGGTCCAGTTTCAGTACTCTCAGCGAGTCGAAGGTTAGCGAAATTAATCGTTTTGCCGACGAGGTTGACGCCAACGGCGTTTCAGTACTCTCAGCGAGTCGAAGGTTAGCGAAAGTGACCCTGATCCATACTGGCACTGTCCCGATGAGTTTCAGTACTCTCAGCGAGTCGAAGGTTAGCGAAAGCACGGCTACACCGTATTGATCCAGCCGTGCTATTGTTTCAGTACTCTCAGCGAGTCGAAGGTTAGCGAAACTATTGTATCCACAATGCTGATCTGCACTATCAGCGTTTCAGTACTCTCAGCGAGTCGAAGGTTAGCGAAAAAGCTATTAAAAGCGTGATCGGATGGCTCAAAGACAGTTTCAGTACTCTCAGCGAGTCGAAGGTTAGCGAAAGAACAGTTGATGATGCGATACATCGCGTCTGAGACGTTTCAGTACTCTCAGCGAGTCGAAGGTTAGCGAAAGCCGAACCAAGTAGCAACTGTGTCTATGTCCAACAGTTTCAGTACTCTCAGCGAGTCGAAGGTTAGCGAAACATTGTCGCAATAGAACGCTTGACGTAATCAATTTGTTTCAGTACTCTCAGCGAGTCGAAGGTTAGCGAAATAATGAGCTTACGTGCTTGTTGTATCGTTACCACGTTTCAGTACTCTCAGCGAGTCGAAGGTTAGCGAAACACACACTGAGCGATGAATATGTCGGGTTTCTGTTTAGTTTCAGTACTCTCAGCGAGTCGAAGGTTAGCGAAATACTTGTTCCCGCTACCCGTATAGAGGTTGACTACCAGTTTCAGTACTCTCAGCGAGTCGAAGGTTAGCGAAAACTACCCTAAGAACGCTATCCGTCAAACGCTTCAGGTTTCAGTACTCTCAGCGAGTCGAAGGTTAGCGAAACAATATTAAATGTGAAATGCACACTCCCAGTCAGTGTTTCAGTACTCTCAGCGAGTCGAAGGTTAGCGAAACCAACTCTTGCGACCACATCTGGCCAAAGCTTTGCAGTTTCAGTACTCTCAGCGAGTCGAAGGTTAGCGAAACACAGACGACGATGATTAGCGGTGATTGTTATACAGTTTCAGTACTCTCAGCGAGTCGAAGGTTAGCGAAATCCGTAAGACTTACAGCGCTATCTATGACTTCCAGAGTTTCAGTACTCTCAGCGAGTCGAAGGTTAGCGAAAATATGTGAAGACACGGGCAGAGTAGTGATAATAGACGTTTCAGTACTCTCAGCGAGTCGAAGGTTAGCGAAAATAATTCAATTGCTTGCTCCATCTGTTGAATACGCGTTTCAGTACTCTCAGCGAGTCGAAGGTTAGCGAAAATCTCTTAGAAGAGTATGGAGATTTCTGTTGGTACGTGTTTCAGTACTCTCAGCGAGTCGAAGGTTAGCGAAACGTAGACGCCTGCGACGTTCCCGGTGTATCGAGAGGTTTCAGTACTCTCAGCGAGTCGAAGGTTAGCGAAATGAGAGCCCGCTAAACAATCTCGAAAGGGCTAGTGCGGTTTCAGTACTCTCAGCGAGTCGAAGGTTAGCGAAACTCTGTTATATCTGTTCTGATATATCGAATAAGTGTTTCAGTACTCTCAGCGAGTCGAAGGTTAGCGAAAGCCTTACCACCATTCCAATGCGTTACCATCCCCACAGTTTCAGTACTCTCAGCGAGTCGAAGGTTAGCGAAATGACCTTCCTGCAAGGTAGTTCGTGTCGCCGTGAAGTTTCAGTACTCTCAGCGAGTCGAAGGTTAGCGAAAGCAACGCTCGTCCCTCCCGACGCATACGCCGCTAGGTTTCAGTACTCTCAGCGAGTCGAAGGTTAGCGAAAGTGTCTCCCTCACTTCTCGCACAAGCCCTATTTCGTTTCAGTACTCTCAGCGAGTCGAAGGTTAGCGAAAACCGTCCCTGCCAACACTGCTGTCATCGCCTTCATGTTTCAGTACTCTCAGCGAGTCGAAGGTTAGCGAAATGAATAGACATGTTGCCTTGACGAAACTCCCCAAGAGTTTCAGTACTCTCAGCGAGTCGAAGGTTAGCGAAACGTCCTTATTAATTTCCTATAGCCCCGCCAGAAGCGTTTCAGTACTCTCAGCGAGTCGAAGGTTAGCGAAAACAACGTGGACGGGATCGGCGTCCCACGGCCAGTATCGGGGTTTCAGTACTCTCAGCGAGTCGAAGGTTAGCGAAATCAGAGCCCCGCAGAGCCACGGGAAATGTCAAAGAGTTTCAGTACTCTCAGCGAGTCGAAGGTTAGCGAAACACTTTATCAACCCCACTGGTCTGAGCCTGTTGAGGTTTCAGTACTCTCAGCGAGTCGAAGGTTAGCGAAAGCGTTGTCGAAACGAAATCCTGCCGTGTTAGGCGAATGTTTCAGTACTCTCAGCGAGTCGAAGGTTAGCGAAAACCCTTCCCACTCAATACAAAGAAAAGCTATGGTAACGTTTCAGTACTCTCAGCGAGTCGAAGGTTAGCGAAACTCACTTAGTGTTGCGTGCGAGTGCTGGTATTCAAAGTTTCAGTACTCTCAGCGAGTCGAAGGTTAGCGAAACTTCTGGTAAGACCTCGTTGATGTATGCCGTAACAAGTTTCAGTACTCTCAGCGAGTCGAAGGTTAGCGAAATGGGGTGATTATCTGGCCCCGGTCTGGTGGGAAAAGTTTCAGTACTCTCAGCGAGTCGAAGGTTAGCGAAACTTCCGAAATCAGGTTCACTCTCTGTAAATAATCCACGTTTCAGTACTCTCAGCGAGTCGAAGGTTAGCGAAAGCGTTGTCATCTACCTCCACACTGAACGAGCGGAGTTTCAGTACTCTCAGCGAGTCGAAGGTTAGCGAAATGAGATGCTTAAGCAGTGGAAATTGATAGCAGACAAGTTTCAGTACTCTCAGCGAGTCGAAGGTTAGCGAAATCCCCTGATAGATTATCCATGCGGGCCGAGGCAGAGTTTCAGTACTCTCAGCGAGTCGAAGGTTAGCGAAATGGTGGCTAGATTTGAGCGACTAAATCGATCTGAAGTTTCAGTACTCTCAGCGAGTCGAAGGTTAGCGAAACTGGAGGAGCTTGACGGGGCCAACAAGGTGAAGCTGTTTCAGTACTCTCAGCGAGTCGAAGGTTAGCGAAACCAACCCTACTAACGACGACTATCTATCCTACCGCGTTTCAGTACTCTCAGCGAGTCGAAGGTTAGCGAAATCACATAGCTACTCAGCGCACAGGCCCAGCTGTAGCGGTTTCAGTACTCTCAGCGAGTCGAAGGTTAGCGAAAAAAACAGTGAATATGTCTACTTTGATCTTGTGTCTCGTTTCAGTACTCTCAGCGAGTCGAAGGTTAGCGAAAGCGGTATATGAAGCACAGAAGGTTCCCCTAACTGAGTTTCAGTACTCTCAGCGAGTCGAAGGTTAGCGAAAAAGTACTTGTTTTTATTTCTTTTTGTGGTATACTGTTTCAGTACTCTCAGCGAGTCGAAGGTTAGCGAAAGCTCGATTTTTAATGTACCCAAGGGTAGTTCCAGATCGGAATGACACCGTTTCGCCGCGTACAAGCCGTCCTGTGCGGTCGAATTTATGCTTAGAGTATACCATACATTGTCAATCCTCGAAAAACACTTTCTGTCTCAAAACCTATGTAAATTTGCGAGACGATCTATTTCCTTTTGTCATAACATATATCCTGGTTAAAAGTCCGACACTTGCACATGGCCAGCGCCCGTTTGGGAACTTTTAACCACCAATTTGCGAACGCCCTCCTCAGAAAGGCTGTTTTGCCGTGTTTATACCGTTTTCTGTTGATGTCACCGAGGTGTAGAGACATTATGACGCCAACTATGATGATATGATAGTACTTTTGCACAATAACCGCAAGAGGCTGCACTCCCGTTACTTGGTATGCTTCTATTGCCCGCTGGGTTCGTGTTGCCCGAGGAGGTAGGTGCTTGTGGGGTGGGTCACCACCTCTGGACCCCGCAAGCGATGCAGGTAATTGCTGTCAAAATCGGGGCGCATGCCTCGTGGGTGGAAGAATGTGCGGATACCGTTGATCAATGCCCTCATCACTCCACAATCAACATAAGTCGACGGTTGCAAACCGCCGCTACGTCGTGATTGCATCCTCCAATGACCCATCGCTCAA
Organism: Chloroflexi bacterium AL-N1; assembly: GCA_013122435.1. Taxonomy (GTDB): domain Bacteria; phylum Chloroflexota; class Chloroflexia; order Chloroflexales; family Roseiflexaceae; genus AL-N1. Next base: position 13,008 of record WYDT01000029.1, on the reverse strand, counting down.
TCGCTTCTTATCTCTGCGTCTTTGTTACTCTGCCCTTCTGTGTTCAAACTCTCCGGGTGGACTTTTCCGCCACACCTACGTATCACGACACGCTCCACTGCTCAGCCGCTCTACCGCTCCAGCGCTTCTTATGGTGCTTTCTCTTGATTAACCCAGTTCTCAACAGAACATATGTTGCAGCGATGATGCAAAATCGTGGTATGATACGCGGTATTGTCCGACTCTGCAATGGACTACAGAGGATCTTTATGTCACGTCGCAATCGTCGCAGAAAACGTCAACTTCAGATACAACTATCAGTCCTTACAACGCTTCTTCTCATTGCTGCTGGCATCTTCATCCTACGTGCACTCGACCCACGTTGGTATATCCCACTGGCCACCACCACCGTCACCCTCACGCTATTTGGCCTCTGGTTCACACGGCGCAGACGACAGCACGTATCAAATGAAAAATTGCTGCTCAAACAGGCACTCGACCTGACACCAACTGAATTTGAGCAACGAATCGTCCTGTTGTTGCGTGACCTGGGCTGGGATTGGATTGAACATCAGGGTGGTAGTGGTGATGGTGGTGTTGATGTGCGTGCAACACAACGAGGGAAGAAATGGGTGGTACAATGCAAACGATACAAAAACACGGTTCCAGCATACATGGTTCGCGCACTAGAAGGCGTACGTCATCACGAGAAAGCTGATCATGCACTACTGGTCACGACAGGCGGTTTTGGGCCACAAAGTGAGGAGTGGGTGCAAGAGAAACCTATCGATTTGTGGGATGGGGAAGATCTCGCACATTGGATGCGGGTTGCCGCAGATCGTCGCAATCAACGATCTCGTCGTGCCAGGATACGCTTACAGTTTATTATTGTCTGTGCTGTCGCTATAAACAGTGTATTATTTATCAATGCCTATATGAGTATTTTTTGAACTGATCGTCGAAACCCGCACGATTACGTTAGCGAGAGCCACTCGTTTGCACTGGTCATATCGCGAAAAACACGTACTTCCAGCGGTATTTCGTCCACAGGTTCAGCACACATTGAGTACATACGACCCAACCCAAATACTACATTGCTAGAGGCAACCAGCGCACATTTTGCCTTACCCCAACGGAAAGCACACTGGCGATGGACTTCGACCAGTTGCCACATGGCCTGAGCAGAAATGTCCACTTTGACATCACGCAAATCACAGCAGATGTTTAGTCCTGAAATGAAGGCTGGATCGCGCATTGGTTCTACAAACAGATCTTTGATACTATCCAGTGTCAGCAAACCAACCGCTTTAACCATAATCACATTCGTAGACACATCAATATGGTAATGGTCAAGCATAGTCGTCCCTTCACTTTTATAGGCAAATAAAGGCATGGCAACCCCCTAACCAGGTGTGATATCCAGCACAACCTTATGAGTCACCTTCCATCTATGTGTTATGGCTTCTGCATCAAATGAAAAGCTCATATACATCACTTCAAAACCCAATTATTTAGTTACATGTCTTCCGGCTTATAGAAACCAGCATACTACAATCCTTCGTGATTGTCTGTTAAATAATTTACACCATTGTATTTCTAAAACAATCTATGACATAATGATCATTGTCTAAATACCGAGAAACGGTATAATATGAGAGGGATACATACAGCAATAAAGGTATTTCTCTGATGGCACGCTACATGGATTCGAACATGCTGGGTGAGTTAGCATTGTTTCAGGGAGTAGAGTCTCAGCAACTTGAACAACTGAGCCGCTTGATGCACCGCAAAACGTTTGCGGCTGGAACACCTATTATTGCTGCCGAAGAACCAGGTGATGCTGCATATATTATTCTCAGTGGGACCGTTAAAATCCATGCTGAGCAGCCCGATGGAAGTATCGTCATTCTCTCTATTCTGGGTGCCGGTGAAATTGTGGGTGAGATGAGTGTCGTTGATAATATTGGTCGATCTGCAACGGTCGTAACATTAGAATCATCAACGCTGTTAGCGATCAATCGTGAGGTATTTGATCGGTGTCTGCAAACCATGCCTGTCATGACCTACAACCTCGTCCGTATTCTCTCACGACGTTTGCGCATCTCTGGGGCACAAGTGCAAGCTATTGCAACCCTCGATGTGTTTGGTCGAGTTGCACGTCAATTGTTGACGTTTGCCCAGGAATACGGTCAACCAACCCGCGACAAAGAGATACTTATCCCACTACGACTAACCCAGAGCGATCTGGCAGATCTGGTTGGCGCTTCACGGGTACGGGTAAATCAGGTACTGGTCTTCTTTAAGCAACAGCAATACATCGCGGTTGACTCCGACAACCGTATCACGATCCTCGATTCAGAATCACTGCTCCAACGCTGTCAATAGGTATTTTGTCTATTGTTACACATTTTACAGCGCTCCTGTTAAACAGTTAACAGCGCAGCGTCCTCTTTTCGATTATAGTAAGAATATCCAGCACAACCTAGCAACACGAATTGCTTACATAGTCTGTTGATGAACCGCTCACCAATAAATCCATCACAGACTCGAAAACGAGGAGATGCACCAGATGCAGTCACGACAAGTCCAAACAATCGGGTTGAGCGGCCAGGGATCTGAGGTGGTCGATACCCATGCCCAGGCAGACGGCCCAATCACGTTACGACAGATGAATTTAAGCACATTAGTACAACGTTCGCTAACTGAAAGTAATCGATTTTACACTGGTCGGTCAACCGATACACGCTTCGCCTACGAATTGTTTCGACGTGCATTGGTAGAACGCAACGAGATCGCCTGGCAGTATATTTACAATCAGTATGGTCCACTTGTTGAGAGTTGGGTACGTCGATGTGGCGCATTTCCCAAGAGTGGTGAAAGCAGCGAGTTCTTTGTTATTTCCGCATTCACCCGCTTTTGGAAAGCTGTCACCGCCGAACGGTTTCACTCGTTTGATAATCTGGCGGGATTGTTAAGCTATCTCCAGATGTGTGCCAGTTGTGTGGTGATCGACAGTGTGCGTACCCAATCTTGGGCTGAAGTGTTGCCAGAGCCAATGCTCCGTGCGGCCAGCACGTCACAAACAGCACCAGATGAGGAAGCCGTGGAAAGAGTAAATCGCGAAGATTTCTGGAAGTATATTGACACACAGCTGAACGATGAAGCTGAGCGCGTCGTAGTCTATCAATCGTTTGTGGTGGGCATGAAACCCACTGCAATCCAGCAACACCGCCCGGATCTCTTTGGTACAGTAAAAGATGTCTACAACGTAAAACGCAATGTGTTGGATCGTTTAAGCCGAAATCAAGAATTGCGGCAGATGCTCGATTGGCCGCACCAAACAGAGGTTACACCCAAAAAACGCTATGATCGCCAAAAACGAGTTCCATCAGCCTAATGATAAAATCGCTTTGCAGCAGGTCGGTTCCCCATAAAAAACGCACGAGAAGCAAGAAGCTCTTCGTGCGTTTTGCTTGTGTTAAGCTGGAGTTTTGTTCAGCTTTTTGCCCGACCTCGGCCTATCGCAAAACCTGCGCCGCCAATAACCAGGCCAACAGCCAGCACAATAGCACTTGGCACCAGAAAAATCGACCCGGCGCCAATGAGAAATTCGCTCTGGCTGATAATCGATGTGGAAGAGGTGGTGGGAATGTCGGAGGCGTTGGCGGTGGCAATAAACCCCTGACCAAAGGCAAACATACCAATTCCAAGCAGGAGAAAGGCTCCCCCTAATCCAGCGACGGTGGCCCCCAAACCAAGGACCAGTTTTGAGACAAGAGTCATGGAACATGCCCTTCTAGGATACAAACTGTATGTGTACGACGCAACGATACGTATAGAGGCGTCGTTACAGGCGCAAAGCAGAGTGCTTGTGATAGTGCAGACTTCCCTATTGTAGCACTATTTTGCGAATACGGTACAGGTAATGTCGATTAAACCATGGTTGCTAGCGCATGGCATACCAGTCGTTGTACCATTGCTGCTTTGTAGTGTGTGTGTGGTAGTGGCTGTGCGTTCTGGGTCGCCAATTGAGCCACCGCTGCAATCGTGGCCTCATTCAGGGGCTGGCCAACTAGCTGTTGCGCTGCATCCTCCATCAGCAGCGGTGTGTTGGCAACCCCACCCAGCACTATGCGTGCATCGGCAAAGATACCTGCATCTAGCTTGATCGCCACCGCCACACCGACCAGCGCAAATGAGTAGGTCGCGCGCTCCATCGCCTTGAGATAGATACTTTGCCAACCATCTCGTGCAGGGAGCTGTATCGTGGTGATCAATTCATCGAGTTGCAGGGTGTGGAGTTTGCGTCGTGATGCTGTCGGTGGTACCAGCAACTCCTGCATACCAACCGAGCGGGTACCACTCGGACCCGCGACGCTCACCGTTGCATCAAGTGCCAGGAGTGCTGTGGCTGGATCACTGGGCTGAACCGCCACACACGGCGATTGCTCGAAAAGCGCGTGTTTGTGGTGCTCACCGTCGCGGGCCGGGCAGCCGTCACCACCTTTGAGCCAGCAATCAAACGGGCCACGGTAGTACCAACACCGTACATCCTGCAACAGGTTTCCGCCAATGGTTGCCATATTTCGTAGCTGCGGCGAGGCTGCCAGCCGTGCCGACTGTGCCAGCGCCTGGTAGGGGCCATCCTTGATCTGCGGATGGCGGCTGAGTTCTGTGAGCGTGGTCAATGCGCCAATGTGCACACCCGCATCGAACGTCACACCACGTAGCTCAGAGAGCTTTCGCAGACTGACGAGTTGGTCCGGTTCAACCAACCCCTCCTTGAGTTCGGTCAATACATCGGTGCCACCTGCCAATGGCCGTGAATACTCACTCAGCAGTGGGATAACTTCGTGAATACTCGTGGGAGTAATATGCGTAAATCGCTTCATGCAATAATCTCTTTAATCTGTAAAAAAAAGAATCCAGTTGCCCTTGAATACATTACTGCCTCTGTAATGCCGCAAGCACTTTGTCCGGCGTCATCGGCAACTCGCGAATGCGGATGCCTATCGCATCGTAAACGGCGTTCGCAATGGCTGCTGGTGTCGGAATGATCGGCGGTTCGCCAGCACCTTTGGCACCAGTCGGGTTCGCCACCAGATCGGGAATGTCGATCCGCAACACCTCAATCTCGGGAATGTCCGCGAGGGTTGGCAGCTTGTAATCACCCAGATTGGCGTTGAGTTGTATACCAGAGTTGGCATCCATCACACGCTGCTCAGTCAGGGCGTACCCAATGGCCTGGATGATACCACCTTCGATCTGGCTACGATAGGTCAATGGGTTGATGATGCGGCCACAATCGTGCGCGGCGATCACCCGCAGGACCTGAATGTGCCCTGTGAGCGTGTCGACCGCCACCTCGACAAACTGTGCGCCACTGGTGATAATAGTCACACCATCCGGGTTAGGGCCACGGCTGCCATTGCCAATAATCATGACATCGCCCAGTTTACCGATGAGATCTTTCAGCCGACCATGATTCTCGGCGCCTTCATAGATCTGGCCATCACGTATCTCGAGCGCTTCCACTGGTCGCTCAAGCATCTGTGACACAATATCCAACAATCGTATCCGCGCATCACGAGCAGCGGAACGCACGGCCGGGGCCATCGACGGCACCGTCATGCTGCCGCCACTGATCGGTGCATACTGCCCGGAACCGCTATCGCCCAGCACGGTGGTGATCGCGGCCAGCGGCAAGCCAAGTTCTTCGGCACACACCTGAGTCAGGACAGTTTTGGTACCGGTGCCGATGTCCTGAGTGCCGGTGCGGAGCGTCGCCGAGCCATCGGTATTCACTTCCACCGTTGCATAAGCCGGTGGTCCCCCGCCACCCCACCAGATCTGGTTGGACATACCGATGCCACGGCGCATACGATCATGGGATGATGTTTGGCCGTTGGTCCGTGCGTGCCACTCAATCCGTTCTGCGCCCTGTTGAAAGCATGCTTCAATAGGATAGTTGGAGAACGCACTGCCATTAGTCTGATCGTGGTCAGGGATGTTCTGTCGACGCAATGCCAACGGGTCCAACTTCAGCGCGGTAGCCAGTTCGTCCAGCGCCGACTCGATAGCAAAAGTCCCTTCGACAAAGCCTGGTGCACGGAAAGCCATAAAGCTGCCAGTGTTGGTATAGAGACCCAGTGTTTCAGAGCGCGCATGGGGGCAACGATACGACATCAGCGCCGGTCCAGCAAAGAACGGTAACCATGGGCCATAGGCGCCTACATCGGCAAGACAGTGCAGATCCATCGCGGTGAGAGTGCCATCATTCTTGGCACCCAACCGTACCATCATGACCATCGCACTACGATTACCCCCGCCGATTTGCTCGGTCGTACGATCAAGCATGAACTGGACAGGTCGACCAATCTGTTTGGCCAGAAGTGCCGCAAACACACTGTTCACACCCGGACCAGCCTTGCTCCCAAACCCACCGCCGATGTATTGGCAAATGGCGCGTACTTTGTTTTGTGAAAGGCCAAGCCAGCGGGCCATGGCATTCCGCACACCAAAAACATGCTGCGTGCTTTCATAGATCGTAAGCGAGTCGCCCTCCCAGTGCGCGACCGAACCGTGAGGCTCCAGACAGCTATGGAGTTGCGTCGCCGTTCGGTAGGTATGCTCAATAGTGACATCGGCTTCAGCAAAGCCTGTATCAATATCGCCACGCTCGACGATCTGGGGTTTACCACCAAAGATATTGCCATTGGTATGGACCTTGGGCGCATCCGGCTGTGCAGCAACTTCGATATCCACGACATGGGGCAGTTGTTCGTACTCAGACTTGATCAGCGCAACCGCATCTCGGGCAATATCGGGGTCGGTGGCGGCCACGGCTGCCACAATCTCACCGGCGTAGCGCAACTGATCGGTGAACATTCTGCGTACACCACCCTGTAGCTGTTCGTGCGCCTCAGTGCGGGTCAGCACACCGAGCACGCCAGGGAGCGCACGGGCTTCACTCACATCAACGCTTACCAGACGCGCATGGGGATGCGGCGAGGTGAGCGCGGCGGTGTAGGCCATGCCCGGCAGCCGCACATCGTGGGTGTACTGTGCCGTGCCACTCACACGTTCTGCGCCGTCGACACGTGGTGTAGGAAACCCGACAATCCCAAGTTCTTCCTCATCGGTCCAGGGCGGAAGTTCATCTGCATCAACGAGGGCATACTCTTCAAAGGTACGCCCCTCCATTTCAACTTTGGTTTTGATTAATTTTGGCACCGATATGCTCCTGTCTGGCGATCTTTATGTTCGCATTTTTTCGGCAGCATCCTGCACAGCGCGGACAATTCCTCGATAGGCACCGCAACGGCAGAGATTGCCGGACAGTTCCTCGACGATTTCCTCTTCGGTGGGATTGGGGTTGCGCTTCAACAAGGCCGCAGCGGTCATGACCTGACCCGAGGTGCAGAACCCACATTGCAGGGCATCGTGTTCAACAAAGGATTGCTGGAGCGGATGCAGCGCCCCATTGTGTGATAGCCCTTCGATAGTAGTGATGGCACGTCCTTCACACTCTACCGCGAGTTGCAGGCAACCATAGGTGGGTTCGCCATCAACCTGCACTGTACAGGCACCGCAGTTGCCCATGCCACAGACTTCTTTGGTGCCAGTCATCCCCAGATCGACGCGCAAGGCATCGAGCAGGGTGCGCCGTGGCTCAACAAAAATTTCGTGGGTCGTACCATTGATTTCGAGCAACAAGGCGGATTTACCCGGACCGCGCACGGTCGGTGTCGATTTCTCTGTGTTTGTCATATATTCACTCGTGTTGGTTAGGCTTGTTTGGTTTTGTCTGGGTTCCGTGGACATCCTAGCATGTTCGTCTGGTTGATGCAAGGGAGTGAAGAAAGTAGAAAGGCTTCTCGTCTTGTACGATTCTGTTCTGTCTGTGAAGATGCAAGAGGTAGTTTTCATTCCACATCGTGGAACGGAATGTTATGGTTATACGTCATAACTATAAGGTTTTCCACAAATGCATGTAGGAGATGCAGATGCGTAATTTCAATGTATCGTTGCTTTTGCTGTTGCTTGCAGCATGCGGCTCACACATGGCTGATACTCCTCAAGCTTCTAACACAGATAATCAGCCAGCAAATTCCCCCGACGATGAGTTAACAGAAACAACCAATCAATCACCGACTTCCTTTCAGGTCGCTCAGGTCGACATTCCTCGCGATACGGCCCTATCGGTTCCAAAACAACAGATCCAAGATCTGACACATCATGGTAATGATTTTGCTGCTAATCTCTATCGCCAGGCAGTTACAAACTCACACCAGAATCTTACGTTCTCGCCTTATAGTATCACCCAGGCGTTCTCGATGCTCTATGCGGGTGCCCAACACGAGACTGAGGCTGAACTGGCACAGGTCTTTCATTATCTTCCAAACGAGATCCACCACCAGACCTTCAATGCCCTTGATCAACAGATAACTGCACCTGTGCCAGTTCCAAAGGGGTATGGCGCATCATTCGAACTGAACATCGTCAATGCGCTATGGGGTCAGCAAGGTTTCCTCATCCAGGAAGCCTTTCTTACTACACTGGCACAGCAGTACGGCATGGGGATGCATATGCTTGATTTCGTCGATCAACCTGACTTTGCACGACAGACCATCAACGATTGGGTGGCACAACAAACCAACAACCGCATTCCTGCATTGCTGGCTGCCAACTCTATTGATGACTTGACTCGCTTGGTGCTCACCAACACGGTGTGCTTCCAGGCAAGTTGGGCAGAGCCCTTCAAAAAAAGATACACAAAATCTGCCCTTTTTACGCTTATTGACGAAAGTACTATCCAGGTACCAATGATGCACGCCGATCTAACAGTTGAATACATGGCTAATAACACCTATCAAGCTGCTCAAATACCTTATACAGGTTATACCATGGATATGTGGGTTGTGTTGCCACGGGAAGGCCACTTTGCCACTGCTGAGGCACAACTTGGTGGTACTTTTTTCAGCGAGTTAGGTAAACAGGTTGAGACATATGATGTCAAGCTCTCATTGCCGAAATTCGAGATTGGGAGTGCACTGGAACTTAAACCCTTGTTACAATCGATGGGATTGCTCAGTGCTTTTCATGAGCAAAAAGCGGATTTCAGAGCAATAGTGGATGATTACGAACTTTTTGTCGCTGATGCTTTCCATCAAAGCACCATTACGGTTGATGAACAAAGTACCGGAGCAACTGCTGCAACGAATGTTCTTTCAGTCATATTGTCAGATCCCTGGAGAGAGAAGTCTGCCGAGATGAATCTCAATCGGCCTTTCATCTTTGCCATTATGCATCGTGAAACCGGAGCGATCCTGTTCCTCGGGCGCATGATGAATCCAGCAGAAGGTGGCTCATAGCAGCTTCCGGAAGCAGGTATCACGTTCTTCGCTTGCGCTGTTATCACTCCGCATCTCTGCGTTACAATAGGAAACAGGAGGGTGGTCTCTCTGAAGGGCTTTTCTGTCAGGGTGGGCCGCCACCCCGCCACCCCGGTTCAGGCGCTGCGCCCTGAGTACCCACATGTAAGCTTCCGGAAGCGCTTCGAGACGCTCCCTGTTGTACGCACCAACGCACCCGTTGGTGCGCCCCATCCGCGACTGCGACCTACAGCACCGCTTCCGGAAGCGGGCATCCCCGTGCTTCCACCGCGCTTCCAATGCTTCCTACCCCTTAAAACTTTAACCCCGAACCCTTCCCATGTAACCCCTGCAGAGCGGGGCATTCCTCACTAGCGAGTTGCGCTTTTTTGCCTTCCTGTACTTCTAAAACGTTTCCAACCCCTGCAGAGCGGGGCATTCCTCACTAGGCCTGGGCACTAACCAGGCAATAAACAACGGTGGAAAGTTTCCAACCCCTGCAGAGCGGGGCAATCCTCAGTACGTGTGAGCTTCGCCTACCCTTCGGGAGGTGGAGACTCGTTTCCAACCCCTGCAGAGCGGGGCAATCCTCAGTACACGCGTTGGATATGTTCGAATGTCGTACCCAAAAAAGTTTCCAACCCCTGCAGAGCGGGGCAATCCTCAGTACTTTTCAGTGGTGATCTTGCGAATGAACAACCGTTCAGGTTTCCAACCCCTTCAGAGCGGGGCAATCCTCAGTACCGATTGGAGGTTGTCCCATGCTTGAGCTTATTTCAAGTTTCCAACCCCTGCAGAGCGGGGCAATCCTCAGTACACTGCCTCCATCTACCCGTCCCATCGGGACAAGGAGGTTTCCAACCCCTGCAGAGCGGGGCAATCCTCAGTACAAATAGTCGCTAGATGGACCTGCACAACATGCGGTTCATGTTTCCAACCCCTGCAGAGCGGGGCAATCCTCAGTACTAATTGCTGAACTGGTCCAGTGGCTGAGATTTAGAAGAGTTTCCAACCCCTGCAGAGCGGGGCAATCCTCAGTACCAATAAGTTCGGCGGCAATTCAAAGCTAGGCTTTGACGTTTCCAACCCCTGCAGAGCGGGGCAATCCTCAGTACCCTTCATCAATTGAATGGTGGGGCAACGGTCAAAATGTTTCCAACCCCTTCAGAGCGGGGCAATCCTCAGTACACCACGTGGTTCTTCCTATGGGAGAAAATGGAAGAAGTTTCCAACCCCTGCAGAGCGGGGCAATCCTCAGTACTCCCTCGCATTGCGGTCTGGTCGTCGGTCAGCATTCCCACGCCTTTTGTCGTGTAAACCAATGACCACCATAACAGCTTTCCTTGCGAAACTGATCATGTTTCGCTATCATGTCGCTACTCATTTTATTCTAACAGGTCATCGGTCGGAGGTCAACCATGAATCACTGGGCGCGGATGCTCACCCAATTGCCGTCCGGCTGGCAACGCCTGATTGCCCGCCAGCACCGTATTGCCTTGCCACGCGGGTGTGACGCTGCCGAGCGGGTCCGGCGACTGCGCCACGCGCTCGGCCACGCCGCCACCGTCCGCGTCACCTACGACCTGCTCGATCCCCCGCTCCAGCATGCACTCCAGGACCTGCGGACCCGGCGCGGGGCGTGCGCGTCGATCACTGTCATCAGCAGTATGGTCCCGTGCGGTCCCTCCGCCAGATCACCGCCGACCGTCGCCCCCAGTCGATCACCGAACACCTCTGTCTGCTCGGCTGGTTGCTCTATCGTCCCGCCACCCTCCGCCATCCGGCGCACTATCTCGTCCCGCCCGAAGTCCGCCGCTGGCTGCCCCGTCCGCTCGATCTCCCGCGGCTGGGCACCGCACCACCGGCATCGATCCCCCCGGCGCTCACGGCCGCCACCCTGGTCCTGCTCACCGCCGCCGAGCAGCCCCTGGCGCTGTGTGCCAACACCACCCTGCGCCAGCGCAGTGTCCGCCGGGTGTGCGAACGCCTCCCAACCGACCTGGTCACCAACCCACGGCAACTGCTCGATCTGGTGGTGCCGCTGCTGGTCACCATGGACTGTCTCAGCACCCACGGTGGGGTCGCCGCCCTCACCTCCACGGGCCAACGCTGGCTCACCCAACCGCTGCGGACCCGGTTGGCGTCGTTGCGGCATGCCTGGATGCTTCAACCCACCGGCGACCACTGTTTCACCCCACTGTTGCCCCATCCCCACGGCATCGACTGGCCGGTACTGCGCCAGCGGCTGTGTCACTGGGCCACCACCATCCCACCGCACCAGTGGGTGGCGGCCCCGTACGAGCGACTCGCCCAGACCTGGGGACCACTGGCCAATACGCGCACCCATGGCTTTCGGTACGTCGACCGTGCCCCCTGGCAACCCCAGCGAGCGGCGCGGATCTGGGCACCGCGCTGGCCGGACCGCTGCACTGGCTGGGCTATGTCACCCTGCGCGACCCGTACCAGCCGACGGCGGCGATCAGCCACGACCCGACCCTGGCATGTCTGGATGCCGCCAGGCCCGCCTGGCAGTATGGCGCCGCAGGACACATCCACCTCCCGTTACACGCGGATGTGACCCCCCTCCTGCGGTTGCTGCCGTATGCCCAGTGGCAGCAGACGAGTGCCCGTGAATGGGGGCCAGCCCGGTATCCGCGTGAACGGGGGCGAGGGGGGTGGCTGACCTATCAGATCACACCGACCACACTGACCCGCGCTCGGCAACAGGGCTGGAGCACGGAGGCGCTGTGGGAACACCTGACGCGCCAGATTGGCGCAGTGCCACCGGAGTGGACGGGGTTACAGACGCACACGTCGCCGCGCTCCGTCACGCTGGACCAACCGATCCTGCTGCGCTGCGAGAGTCCGGCACAGCTGCAGCGGTTGCGGCAGCACGGCACCATGCGCCGGGCACTGGGACGCCAGCTCGCCCCTGGGATTGTGCAGGTCGACCCGACCCGCGTCCCCTCGTTGCAACGGGCCTTAGCCCGCCAGGGGTTGGTGGTGCGAAACGCCCCGACCCCCGCACTCGCCCCCGCGGCGATAGCACGGCGGCACAGATCGCGGTGGCCTGTGCCCGCGCTGCCCAGACCGCCCCAGCGGATGCACCGTTTCGCCCCACCCCAGCGCTGGTGCAGCAGCTCCGGGAGCAGTTACCGGCCCCACTGCGGGCGCAGGTGGATGCCGCACTCACGGCCCCGTTGCCCACTGTGGCCGCACCGCGTACCGTTGCCGATGGCCGCCAGACCCGCCGGGTATTGGATCGGGCGGTCCGCCGGCAACACGCGGTCACGCTGACCTATGACACGGGATCGCAGGGGCAGTGGTCGCAGCGCGAAGTCCGTCCGGTGGCACTGGAACAGCAGGGCCACCACTGGTATCTGCGGGCGTGGTGCACGGCGCGGCAGGACGAACGGGTCTTTCGGCTCGACCGCATTGGGGCGGTGGTGCAGCGTGAGTGAGCCCACAAGCTTCCGGAAGCGGACCCGCTTGTGGCGATGGGCCCTCGCCTGAGCTGTCGATCAACCGTATGGTAGCACCACTGTGTGGTGTTGGTGGGCGCAGCGCCCCACGCCCCGCCACAGGGGCCGGCCCCTGTGCACCCCATGTGCATCAAGCTTCGGCATCCGTGGTCAAAGTTCCTAGGTGTTGATAT
>WYDT01000028.1 GCA_013122435.1 Chloroflexi bacterium AL-N1 | reverse complement strand
CATATCAACACCTAGGAACTTTGACCACGGATGCCGAAGCTTGATGCACATGGGGCCCGCCCCGGTGCACCCCGCTGGCAGCGTGGCACCCGCCAGACCAGCCGCAAAAGCTGCCCGTCGCCTAATCATCCACAGAGCATTGATACGTGTCTCCTGCCTCACCACGCCAAGAAGGCAGCACACATCCGTAGCGGCGGTTTGTCTCCGCCGATCCTAACATTGCGGAAAGATTTCGCTGCCACCGCCTCATACCCCGCTGCCCATCTGCATCCCTTGCACAACCACCCTACACCGCTAGTACAAGTATTTCTCCCCGAATCGAATTGCCGCGAGGCATGCACCCCAAACCATGGCACCAACTTCCCACACTTCTTTGCGGTTCTCCAGGGCGCAACGCTCGGGCCGGGGGTGTCGGGGTGGCAGCCCACCCTGACAGAAACCTCATCCGATCAACTTCCTGGCTTTAACGCAGAGGCGCAGAGATACAGAGGGGGAACGGACCAGCACCACAGGGGGTACCGACCACCGCAAAATCGAAAGCGAACTGTGCCATCCGTTCCACACTTCATCTACCACTCAACGATAATGCAGGTGCAGGGTGTGTCCCTGCACCGACGGAATGGTTTATTCACCCGGCTGATCTCGAATGGTGATATTCACTTCTGAGGTTTCATCATAGAAAAGATTGACAAACCCCGGTGATCCTTCTAGTCGCACCAGAAACGTCTCATCTTCCTCTACCCGTGTATCAGATCGCGTCTCGACACGAATGGTTTTGCGTGTTTCCCCTGGTGCAAAATACACCTTGTTATCCAACTCCTCATAGTCGCGATCAGAAGCGCTCCCTTCATACGTGACATACGAAACACTTGTGGCTATTGGTACCGGATTGGTTAACTCAATCGTGAGTAACACCGCATCCCCCTCATCAACCGTCACATCAGGACTCGTGAAGGTCATACACGGGTCTGTTCCACCTTCGACAAGACCACATGTTGGCGTCAATGGTCGGATATGCAACGCCCAATTGTCAAAGGTACCACTATTTCTCGTGAAACTGTCGCGCACCTCAAAAACCCAGCGATCTCCAAAGAAGTCATACGATGTTGCGGTGGTTTCCTGCCCCGATAACCACCACTCTGCTCGATAACGTCCGGTGAAGGGGGCCTCTCCCTCCGCAATCGAAAGAGGTGCTGCATCATCAAAGATGGTCCCGGTGAAGTTGGCATTTTCACCCCCAATGTCTGACCCTATCACGGTTGTGCGTCGTGGCCCTTTCATCTGCATCACGAGATCCCGTACCGAGGGATGGGTAATATTCAAGGACACATCCAGATCACCAATCGCAAAGGTATCTGGCACATCGATAGATTTGCGAACCCATCCGCTGTAATCAGGAATATGGATCGGTTCGTTATCCGACTCATACGTAATAGTTTCACCCAACTGCGGCACTCCCAGAGGCACTCGAAATGTATTCGTATAGGTGTGTGTCGTTGTTAGAACCTGTTCAAATACCAGTTCACCATCGGGGTCCATCGCCGGATCGACCACAAAGGTATAGGGAGGCCCATTGGAATTGATACTACCCATAGGCAGATAGTCATACAACAGTGCCGTCTCACTCAGTGTTGCACTCCCACTAATAAGGCGCAAACTACTTGGAACATCGCCCGCATGAACTCCCCCTATATTCTGTAGGTCAAGGTACATGTGGATTGTTTCACCGGGGTTGACAGCACTGTCCTGATTACCATCGATATCTTTCCAACGCACCCGTCGCAGTATCGGATCAGGATGCGTGTTGGTGAGATACAGATGCTGCTCGATGACCCGTTCAAAGTAGCCATGCTCCTGATCAAAGCTCTGAATGCCAACATAAGCAGTATACCCTCCCCCACGCACCACCCCATCGAGCGAGGCACCAAACCGCCCGTCATGTGCTGCGCCATCGCCGTGCTGCCCATCATCATAGAGCACAACCGTCTCGGTGATGCCCTGTACATCGACCAGATCGGCCCACACCATGGTATTCCTCGACAACAGCTGCCCCTCATCGAGCAGATCCAACGTTAACGTCATCTGGTCGGTGAGTTGGAGATGAGAAGTAACCGTGTTATCTGTTTGAGCCTCGATGGTGACATCCATTCCGGCGGCATCGAGCGATGCCTGATCGGAACGCAACACGGGTGTGACATTCGTGACATGGAGTTGCCAGAGCCCAGGGGTGAGTGGCGGGAAGTCCAATGTATACACTGATTCGCCAGGAGACACACTGTATAGCACGCCAGGAATACGATTACTTGAGGTAAGCCGTGTGCCATTGGGGTCGGTCAACTCAACTTCAGGTGGAAGACCACTCGAATCCCAGCGTACCCGAATCGTCTTTTCACGGGTGCGTGTATCAATGGGATAATCAAAGGTCCGAGTGGCGCCCGGTGGCACGCTTTCACTATCGACATCCACCAGCTCATAACGTAAGCGTCTGGTGATATCGCGATAGACCTCATCCAGATCATCCTCATTGTAGAAACGCGAATCGGTGTCACTATCGCTGGTCGCGGTGACAAGGGCACGGAGTTCACCGCCATAGGCCGAACCCGCCCAATCAGGTGCAGCCGCAGGGACATGCACCGCAAAGACACGCACATCGGCATCATTGAGTGCCGTTCGTTCGGCATCCTCCAACTCCCAATCACTATCACTAAAGATAATCAACACGCGGGGACGGCCATCATTGGCGACATCCGGGCTGTCGAATTCCTCCAAAGCCCAGGTAACCGCCTCGTTCATAGGGCTACCAATGCGCTGATGGCTTGCGTACTGTGCCAGCGTATCCTGCGCTTCCTGACGGGTCGTCGAATCCAGGATGGTGAAGGGCATATGCGGTTGCGAGTCGGCAATATCACGCAGCGCCAAGCGATCCCCATCTTCGAGATTGGCAATAAAGTCGCTGGTGGCGGCAACGCCTTCCTGAAGTTTGGCCAGACTCATACTCGTAGAATCATCCACAATAATCGCGACATTGACCTTACCTGCTACGGTTTCGGTGCGGGCCGGGGCGCTGCGATTACCCGCCGCATCCTCAGTCACCACTGCATAGTAGCGGGAACGGCTGGTGGTGCCAACACTGAACGAATCGCTGGTCGTTTGACCCAGTCTGGTCATGCCCCGCAGGTCGTCGGTCAGGTTGAGTGACTCAAAGATGACATACTCGAAGCCCCCGACACTGGTATCGGTCACCACATCCCATGTCAGCGTATCGGTCACTATGCTGAGATTGGTTACCGTTGGCGGCGCGACGGTGTCGATGGTGACGTTAGTATCATAGGTACGGACCTGGCCATTGGGAACACCGCCAGGTGCCTCCTGTGCACGAAAACGCAGTGTATACTCACCATCCTCAAGGGCTTCACCATTCAATAATGCTCCTGTCCATGTGACTACCTGGGTTTCACTCATCGCCTGCGATTGGCTGAGAATACGGCGGTCAGGGAGTGTTATATCAACGACATCAACAAAGACTTCATATTCGTTAAATGTTTCATTGGTTGGAAAAGGCGGTAAAAAATAGCTGATGGAAGTGGTATCCTTACGCCCATCACCATTGGGAGAAAAGGGATCAGGGCTAGCAGTTGGCTGGGTGTCGGTGTCGGTCAGACTAGCCTCAATTGTAAACGGGGCATCCGCAGCTGTTCCAACCTTGGATACGACCACAACAACACGACGCTGATTGCCGCCGAAACTGGGAATACGAAACAGGTTATTGTCTGTTTCATAGAGATTAGCGCTTCTGACCACCCTTTGAGGCTCTTTAGTCGCAGGATCAACGACCATATCTAAAAAGGTAACCTGATAAGCACCATAGTTAGCAGGATCATCCAGACGGAAGTTCACCTCCAACGTGCTGGTAAGCGGGACACTTGGATCGGGATCAATCGTGTAGTAGCGCGTACCCAGATACTCGATATCTGAAATGCCATTATCACCAGTGAGCACATCTGTTGAATTGGGCAAAAGAGAAACTAGTTGATCTTGTGCTTCAATAACCATTTGCGAGTTCGTTTGTACAAACCAATCCGGACTTGTCCACGGAGAGCCTGTCCAAGTTTGCCAGTGTTGCCAGGAATCAAAATAGGGATTGTCAAAACCATCAGGTTCAGGTATTGTCTGGAGGTAGTTGTCGATCATAAACCGATGATACAGTTCGCCCCAACCACCATCAGGAAATACTTGTTTGGACCAATTTCGTAAGACATCGTCATTTCCTCCCTGATCTTTCCAGTAACTCCGAATCACATCATTGTCGGGATCATTCGCTGGCCTTTGAAGATGTGCCTGCATATAGTACCAGAAAGGAACAGTTGAATATGATCGCTCTGACTGACGTAATAATTGATCACGCGTTATGCCCAACCATGGACTTTCAAATAACTGCTCAACATCTCTGGAAAGCTGATTTTCCGAATCACGTTCATAAATGTTTGGAGCAAGGCAATCGGTAGTAAATGCCGGTCCAGCAATACGCACTGGATTCAATGGGTCATTTGTACACGTTGGCAACAATGATTGATCGGCCATGTAGACAGCTGTGCCTTCATAGGCCCACCAATTAGCTAGATCAAACGGTCGTTGAAGTGATACATACATGCCCTGAACTACATGGGCTATTTCATGATATACCGTATTTTCCAGGTAGGGATATAACCATGGACCACTGCCACGCTCTAGAGCACTCCCACTTTGAGCACTTTGATCGATCTGCATATATGTAACCTTAACGTCACCACTGCTTGTAGGTTGTCGAAGGCTCAATGGTTCCACATAACCTACCCTACTCCCGTTTCTGATAACGACAGGATATAGTTGTTCAGTAGTACGTGTGCCACTTCTAGGATCCAAATAATCCAGCGTCATATAGCGTAGATAGGCATCTTCCTGGTCAACATCAATACTGTAATGTTGTTTGAAGCGCTCATAAGAAGTTATCAAACAATGCTGCACTCGCTCGGCAAAATCAGGAACTGTATCACCATCATCATCATAATTAGTACCACTCGAATCAGGATCATTAATAGCATCAGCAGAACCGACAGCTTGGGTATAAAATACCGCAAAAGGAGAGCCAGGTCTCACGAGTGCACGCCAGTCTGAACCCGGTCCCTGCGGTACAACCTGTACAATGGTAGATTCACGTCCGAACGGAAAGTCCCCCACTGTTGCTATGTAATCATCAATTGCCACATCCTGAGGATCACCGGGTTGATATAGTTGTGCTGTGCCCCAATCCGTACACCGATCATTTCCAGCATCAGCCGCATGTAATGGTATTTGCGATGAGAACGGTAGAAAACTCAGTACGATTATCAAAACACCCAACGTTCGTACCCTTGAAAGCCAATTACCATGGTGTCGCATAACTTCTCCTATTATTCTTATATCTACACATCCTCCAACAACGCTTCCCTTAGCGCTCCAATTGCGTACACTCAATACCATTGCCCCATGTCATATGTTCAACCCCAACCGCTACCTGTGGCCCACCAGATGGAATAGCTGAACTGCGGAGTTGGACCTGTCCCATCTGCAACTGGGCCCGTACCCCATTCACCCCACCTGCCCCATACACCGCGTCTGCCTGCCACCGCCACTGATAGACCCACTCCTCTCCTGGTTCGACCACGGTGGCAAAGTCATGCGGATATTGCTCACTCTCCGACCAGCGCTGGATTGGCTCGGGGCCATCTGCCGGGTCCCAATTAGCCGGCGATAAGACAATATCCATAATAGGCTCAGTCGTAATCGTCACAGTATATGGGACGGTATTGGTAAACGACGCCGTGAAGGTCACCATTTCTCCAATTTCTGCACAGTTCGTATTGGCTTGAATGACAGCTGTGGTCCTATTAGTACTGCCAGAGAGTCCCTGGACAGGGCCAATCGTCGGTACTGCCGGAGTAAATTGCTCTGCGAATGGGACACACCCTGGCAGCAGCATACTGATCACTAGTAGCATACTTAGCAGCAGCACACGGGGCATCGCGTTCTCCTTCCGTATACGTCAGTCGGGCGTAGGCCACGATTATACCAAAGTTTGAAGAATAGGTTGCGAGGGTGTTGGGTGGGACGTTTAGCAGCGGTGGCAGTGGTAGTCAGTGGCAGCATGGCACCACTGCTCCACACCAGACTACTAATACACACGATCAACACACATACCTTCCAACCTTGGGACAGCATTGTAGAGCCTCCTTCCAATACCTATATATCCGATACACACACAGCTTATGGCTGTAGAGCCCGCTCTAACTCATAGCATTCAACCGCCCCGCCGCCAGGTAGGGGTATAGCTCCGACCCCAATACCTAATTCATGTCCTCCAGATGGGACAGAAGAGCCCTGGAGTTGAATCTCTCCCATGATCAATTGCACTCGCATGTCATAGACATCAGGCTGGTGATAGATCGCATCGGCCTGCCACCGCCATTGATAGGTCCACACCTCATTTGGTTGGGCAACTGTTGGAAATTCAGTAGGATACTGATCACTCTCTGACCAATGCTGGACCAACGCAGGATCATCTCCGGCAGTCCAATTGCTTGGTGAAAGGACTATATCCATCACGGGTTCCGTTGTGATAGTCACGGGGTACGTCGCCGTATTGGTAAACGAGGCCGTGAAGGTCACCATTTCTCCAATTTCGGCACAATTGGTGCTAGATTGAATTACGGCCATGGTTCTGCTGGCATTACCAGAAATGCGCTGCACCGGGCCAACAGTCGGAAAGGGGGGAGCTGAGGGGATCGGCAACGGCAATAGGCCACACTGGGTCAGTAGGACTGTTCCTATCAGCATAGCGATCAGCAATAGCACGCGGGGCATCGTGGTCTCCTTCCGTATACGTCAGTCGGGCGTAGGCCACGATTATACCAAAGTTTGAAGAATAGGTTGCGAGGGTGTTGGGTGGGACGTTTAGCAGCGGTGGCAGTGGTAGTCAGTGGCAGCATGGCACCACTGCTCCACACCAGACTACTAATACACACGATCAACACACATACCTTCCAACCTTGGGACAGCATTGTAGAGCCTCCTTCCAATACCTATATATCCGATACACACACAGCTTATGGCTGTAGAGCCCGCTCTAACTCATAGCATTCAACCGCCCCGCCGCCAGGTAGGGGTATAGCTCCGACCCCAATACCTAATTCATGTCCTCCAGATGGGACAGAAGAGCCCTGGAGTTGAATCTCTCCCATGATCAATTGCACTCGCATGTCATAGACATCAGGCTGGTGATAGATCGCATCGGCCTGCCACCGCCATTGATAGGTCCACACCTCATTTGGTTGGGCAACTGTTGGAAATTCAGTAGGATACTGATCACTCTCTGACCAATGCTGGACCAACGCAGGATCATCTCCGGCAGTCCAATTGCTTGGTGAAAGGACTATATCCATCACGGGTTCCGTTGTGATAGTCACGGGGTACGTCGCCGTATTGGTAAACGAGGCCGTGAAGGTCACCATTTCTCCAATTTCGGCACAATTGGTGCTAGATTGAATTACGGCCATGGTTCTGCTGGCATTACCAGAAATGCGCTGCACCGGGCCAACAGTCGGAAAGGGGGGAGCTGAGGGGATCGGCAACGGCAATAGGCCACACTGGGTCAGTAGGACTGTTCCTATCAGCATAGCGATCAGCAGCAGTACACGGGGCATCGCATTCTCCTTCCGTATACGTCAGTCGGGCGTAGACTGCGATTATACCACATCTTTAGGATTGGGTTGCGAGAGTGTTGGGTGGGACGCGTATGCGCCGGGGCAGCACGTACTGGCGGGTCTAACACCAGCGCGATCCATACCAAACTCATGAGCAGAACCAAACATACACCCTGTGAGAACCAACGTGTCTTAAGCATAATGTTCCTTCCTTCTACTACTACAAAAATATCACTCAAAAGATGTGCTTAACGTCTCATATCGGCACACCGCCAAGACCCAGTACCTTCAGCATACCAAGCCACCCCTATGTAGGATGAGTTTGTTCCAGCACTTGCTGGAGAACGCCCATCACGAAGTCTTTGACCTTGCCAAAAGGTCACTTGCATCATATTCACATCACGTGCTTGCTGAGCAAATGTACTTTTGGCTTGCCACTTCCAGGTATAGCTCTGCCGTTCACCAGGTTCAAACACGCGATCAATCTCCTGGGGATATTGATAACTTTCTGACCAGCGATCAATCGGTTTGGGGGTGGTAAGTTCCCACCAGGCTGGTTCAAGAATCAAATCAAAGGGTGGGGTATCAGTCAACTCAACCACCACCTCTGAACCGTTGTGCAAGGTCACCTCAAACGTGACCCACTCGCCGATTTCGGCACAGTTGGTACTTACCGTAGTTACGGCACCAAACGACCCACTACTCCCGCCACCACCGAACTCAACTGGCTCCAAACGTGGCGGGCCTTCACGAAAGCCACAACTCGATATGGTCAAAATCACACTAAGATAGAGATGCACCAACCACATTCGATGGGGAGGCATCGCTTGCTCCTTCCGTATACGTCAGTCGGGCGTAGGATTAGATGATAGCATACTTTATGTGTGGTTGTTGTGGGCGCTGCGCCCCACACCCCGACAAAGGGGCCAGCCCCTTTGAACCCCGCTGGCAGCGTGGCACCCGCCAGACCACCCGCAAAGCGTGTCCGTCGCCTAAACACCCACGGAGCAGCGACACATTCCTCCTGCCTTACCCCGCAAAGTGAGCATCGCACACCCGTAGCGGCGGTTTGCAACCGCCGTGCTCACATCCCGCAATAGAACCATCCATATTACGCCCCGGTGCCTTCGACACGCTCAGGCAACACAACTCAACCCTACCACCACTACATACACCCTGCCGCGAGGCTGCACCCCACACATCACACCAACATCCCACGCTTCTTTGCGGGTACCCAGGACACAGTGCCTGGGCCGGGGGTGTCGGGGTGGCGGTCCACCCTGACAAGAAAGCCCACAAGGGGTTAGTTCAAAGACGCCAAGGATTATAAACGCAGTGGTGGGATGAGATCGATTGAGACGGAGCCCTATGCGCTGCGATACATTAACCTGAGGGTTTTGTGGGTGCTGCGCCCCACACCCCGCCAGACCACCCGCAAAGCATGCCTGTTGTGCAAACATCTCTTGAGCAATTGTGCACTTGCACCGTTTAACAATGCAAATAAACGCGCAGCACATACTCATTCGATCAAACTGCCCAGAGGCATGTGCCTCTTTCATTCTCTCTATCACTCACATCACTTTGCGGGGTGCAGGGGTGCAACGCCCTGACCGGGGGTGTGGGGTGGCGGCCCACCCCACATAGAGCACCAGAGCGCTGACGCGGAGCGCAGCTAAACCCCACCACAGCACCATACCTCTGTAGCGGCGGTTTGTAACCGCCGTTCCCCCTTTCGACAGGCTCAGGCAACGCTGCGCCCCACACCCCGCAGTCTGAGCCTGTCGAAGACAGCCCGTAGCGGCGGTTTGTAACCGCCATTCCCCACTCACGACCCAAAACGTCCAAAATCCAGCCGTTCCAAACCAATCCGTTCGTGCCAATCATTGATGAACGTATGAATGTGTTGCCTGAGGGTCAGACCATCGTTTGCCAGCACCCGCACATAGGCAGCATCCATCCTGAACGCATCACAAACCAGGGCAGGATCGGCCAGACGCATGTTGCTGATGGGTACGATCAACGGTGGTTCAGGCAACACATTCCAGAACCAGAACCCTGCGCCAAGATACGCAAAATGATCGGTCAACCCTATCTGGGGAGCGTCCTTGGATAACTCAAGGGCATCAGCATAGAGCAACAGGTTATCGCGGTACACCTTGATCTGACTCGCCAGATGCCGAAACACAAAACGTTCACCAAAGGCAATCCGTCCCATGGCCCAGCGCTCAAAAAAAGCAAACTTTGCGTCCATGGCAAGCTCAACGGTGATCTGCTGTTGAAATGCGGTGCCTCGATAGGGAATGCTCAGTCCTGGGTAATACTCAAGTTCTGCCTCTGCTGCGAGGTGGATTTGCACATGCTGCGTGGCCCTTGCCTCCGTTGGCATGCTGTGCAGCTTCGTCGCAGACTGATTGAGCAGCACGACTTTGGCACCCTCACACAGCGTGATGTGGATATCAAAAGCATCATTGGCCATCACACCAGGACCGACGTTCACCAACTGCAACAGGACGCGCCCATGCTCCAGTGCAAATGGACGCACGATCTTTAGCGGGCTTGAGGCATACTGCTCGCGTAGCACCGTCTGCCCATCGCGCTGATCAAAGACAAGTCTGAGCCTGGTCATAATGGTTTAGTGCTGAACGTCTTCAAACAGCACATCGCATTTAATCCAGGTAATCACGCTGTCCAGACCGGTGCCATCCTTCAGATTGGTAAAAACATGCGGCTTCTCGCCACGTTGCGCCTGTGCATCCCGTTCCATCACGCTGAGATCGGCACCCACCCATGGTGCAAGGTCGATCTTGTTGATCACCAGCAGATCGCTACGGGTAACTCCGGGACCGCCCTTGCGCGGCACCTTATCCCCGCCGGACACATCGACTACATAGATGCTTACATCGACCAGTTCCGGGCTAAAAGACGCGGAGAGGTTATCGCCACCCGACTCAACAAACAACAGATCGAGGTCGGGAAAGGCCACCAGCATCTCGTCAACGGCTTCCTGGTTGATGCTGGTGTCTTCGCGGATGGCCGTATGCGGACACCCGCCGGTCTGTACACCACGAATGCGCTCCTGTGGTAACGCACCTGAACGGGTGAGAAACTCGGCATCCTCGTAGGTATAAATATCATTGGTGATCACGGCGATGTTGTATTCATCACGCATGGCTTTGCAGAGGCGGTCCAGCAATGCGGTCTTGCCTGAACCGACCGGACCACCAATGCCAATTTTGACGGTTGTCATAGATACTCCCAAAACTAGGATTGAAATAATCGTGTGTATAAAAAGGCTTGCTGATGCGCCCGCACATCCAACGCAGGTGTGGCGGCAACCAGACCACCCTCTGAGTCTTCCAACATACGAGTGACGACCCCGACAATCAAGGGCTGCACGTCGATCAGGATTTCCTGGGCCTGCTCAGGGCTGAGCGGCATGCAACGGGTAGCGGCTTGTAGCTGTGCCACCACACTTGATTGCGCGAATGCCAACAACACTGCTTCTTTACCAATCGCCAGTCGCTGCCCCAGCAATCCACACACGATGGCCTGATGTGGCTCTGGTATGTGCAGATCGCTGGTTTGTGGGTAGATGCGTTTTGCGAGTGTGAGCATTCTTTTTCCCAACTTAAGACTGGTCTCTCGTATGCCTCGGATCGGTTTCCACGCCGTTACTTCCGCACACAGCACCACAAGTTCGTCGTCAGATTCGGCTTCATAAGCGCGTGCACAGGCCGCCAGATCGAGCCGACCAAAGCCATACAGAAGCTGGACACGCAGCAGTTCGGCAAGCTGTTCTTTGCTCAGATCCATCTGTGCATAGGTTTCCAACCCGCTCGAATGGGCAAAACTCCCGATGGGAAACTGCGAGTCAAAGAGTTGTAGAAGCCTCAAAAAGGCATGCTGGTCCATCGGACGCCTCTACTAATGGCTGTGTTCCCCTGGCGGACGCCCCTTGAACGGGCGCTGCTCACGGACACAAGGCACCCCCACCCGGTGCAATTGCTGCTCCAATGGTGCGTCCCACAACGCGATAAGCTGACCATCCACAATGTCGATATCACGATGCAGATTGCCAATCAGGTGGCCCACCAGCACGGCCTCGTCGATGCTGTGTGGGCTAATCACCAAAACCTCTTCGGCAGCAGCAGTGATGCGGTAGAGCGTGGTGTCGGTCACATAGAGTGGATGGTCGACCGGCAGCACGGAGCCCGTCGGTAGCGCCAACGCAAAATGCTGCCCATCAGGAGCAACCAATCGCCGCCGTACCCGCCGTCGATCCGCCGCCATCATCGGCAGATCGACCACCTGACGATCAGCGACCGAGCTATGTGCGGGCAAGCTTTGGATGTGGATAAGCGTTTCCGTCATAGTTGTTTAGAAAAGAAAATAGCGCTGTGCCAGTGGCAATACCTGTGCCGGATGACTGCTAATCTTTTGCCCATCGACCGTAACCTCATAACTATCAGGGTTGACATCGACAGTTGGCAGGGCGTCGTTCAGCAGCAGGTCTTTTTTGCCAATCCCCCGACAGTTTTCGACTGCCACCGCCCGTCGGTTGAGTTCCGGTAGCTGGCCTTCTGCGAGCGATGCTTTGGAAACGAAGTGATAGCAGAGCTGATCCAGCGCCTTGCCATAGCTGCCAAACATCGGGCGATAGTGGACAGGTTCCGGTGTGGGAATGCTGGCATTGGGATCGCCCATCAGCGATGCGGCGATAAACCCGCCCTTGATGATCAGTTCTGGTTTGATGCCAAAGAACGCCGGACTCCAGAGACACAGATCAGCCAGTTTGCCTACCGCGATGCTCCCGACATGCTGGCTGATGCCATGCGCTATGGCCGGGTTGATGGTGTATTTGGCAATGTAGCGACGGATGCGGTAGTTGTCGTGGCGTTCGTTGTCCTCCGAGAGAGGGCCACGCTCGGCCTTCATTTTGTGGGCGGTCTGCCATGTGCGACAGATCACCTCGCCAACACGACCCATCGCCTGCGAGTCAGAGGCCATAATGCTGATCGCCCCCATATCGTGCAGGACATCCTCAGCGGCCATCGTTTCGGGGCGGATGCGACTCTCGGCAAAAGCCACATCTTCAGGGATTTTGCTGCTCAGGTGGTGGCACACCATCAGCATATCAAGGTGTTCCTCAAGGGTATTGACCGTGTAGGGCATCGTTGGATTGGTCGAACTCGGCAGGATGTTGGGCAGACCAACCGCTTTGAGAATATCCGGCGCGTGGCCACCACCAGCCCCCTCAGAGTGGTAAGTGTGGATGGTTCGGTCACCAATGGCCGCAAGGGTGTTCTCGACAAAGCCCGACTCGTTCAGCGTGTCGGTGTGGATGGCGACCTGTACATCGTAGTCGTCCGCAACCCGCAGCGCCGTATCGATGGTAGCAGGGGTGGTCCCCCAGTCTTCGTGGAGCTTCAGGCCCAACGCGCCCGCTTTGATCTGTTCGACCAGTGCTTCAGGACGCGAGGCATTCCCCTTACCAAGAAAGCCAAAGTTCAGCGGAAACGCCTCCACTGCCTCGAACATACGATGGAGATTCCAGGCTCCTGGTGTGCAGGTCGTCGCCTTCGTACCCTCTGCCGGACCCGTGCCACCACCAATCATCGTCGTCAAGCCGCTGTATAATGCCTCCCAAACCTGCTGTGGGCTAATGAAATGGATGTGGGTATCGATACCACCCGCCGTCAGGATTTTACCCTCCCCGGCGATAATCTCGGTGCCAGGGCCGATCTCCAGACCAGCAGTGACGCCCTCTTGCACATCGGGATTACCGGCCTTGCCAATCGCCACGATCCTGCCATCACGCACACCAACGTCGGCCTTCACGACACCCCAGTGATCGACAATGGTGGCATTGGTAATGACCAGATCAGGGGTGCCGCTATCACGTGTGAGTTGGGACTGGCCCTGGCCATCACGAATGACTTTGCCACCACCAAAGACCACCTCATCACCATAGACCGTGTAATCCTTCTCGATTTCCAGCACGAGGTTGGTGTCACCCAATCGCAGCCGATCACCGGTGGTCGGACCATACAAACCCGCATAGGCTTTGCGTGAAATCTTCATGGGCATTCCTTGTAGTCTTGTGCTTTGGCAACCTGCAGCGCCGATGCTTTTTGCTGTGTTAACTCACCCGAAACCAGTGCGTTCATACCATAGACGACCTGTTTTCCAGCGAAAGCGACCAACTCGACTTCGCGACCTTCACCCGGTTCAAAACGCAGAGCCGTACCTGCCGGGATGTTCAGGTGACAGCCATAGGCTGCCTGACGATCAAAGCTCAGTTCTTTATTTACCTCGAAGAAATGGGTATGCGAGCCAACCTGAATGGGCCGATCACCCTTGTTATCGACACGCAGGCTGACGGTGGCTCTGCCGACGTTGAGTTCAAGCTCACCATCATCGATAAAGTATTCTCCAGGAATCATGGTGCCTCCTTTACTGATCAACGAGTCCCACAAATTGCTGCATGGCTTATCTGATCGGATCATGGATGGTGACGAGTTTAGTACCATCTGGAAAGGTTCCTTCGACCTGAATCTCAGGAATCATCTCAGTAACACCTTCCATCACATCAGCTCTGGTCAGGATGGTGGTACCAAAGGACATCAGGTCGGCTACCGACCGACCATCACGGATGCCCTCAAGGACTTCTGCCGTAATCAGGGCGACGGCTTCGGGATAGTTGAGCTTGAGGCCCCGCGCTCTACGCCTGCGGGCCAGATCCGCTGCTACAAAGATAAGCAGCTTGTCTTTTTCTCGTTCACTTAGTCGCATAAACCCTCTGAGTCTGGTTGCAAAAAGCTATCGTATGTGTTCGTCTGTCTCAACAGAGCATGGTGAGCCCTGGTCAGAAACCATACATCTAACGAGTGTCTTACTTTCATAGTGAGCGCTACATGGATTATATTTATCATAGTACCACATAAAGTGCTATTTTTAACACAGAGGTCCAGAGCAACAGGGACACAAAGGTTTCTTGTGTGTTTTAACATCAGCCTTGCAACATGATACTTGTTGATGCAGATGTACAGGGGATGGGGTGTAGTAAAAACATTGACCGCACTGACATCCTGTAGTATCATAACAATATCCGACGATCCGTACACGATGAAACCCCTGCCCAGCACTACGGCATGTTGGTGTCGAGAAGGTGGAGACCGCTCTATTCTTGTACTATCAATCAAATCCCCGTCTCGATGAGTAGCTTTGTGTGTGTAAGAGAACCCCTCATATTGGAGAGAATTGTTATGGAGTCGTATCAACGTACAAGATTGACGGAACATTTACAGACACGTATAACTGTGATTGCAAAAGCCTACTTGCAGACCTTGACAAAGATGATGTTTGCCTGCTGTTAACACGGATCATTCCTTTTCAAGCGGCCCTTGCTACCGGGTTATTTACGAATGCACATCAGCAAATGACATTACTCTATGAGCAGCAGCAAGCCACATTCAAAGCTGATTACACAGCCATTCAAACTCGATATCAGGCAATTGAAAAAGGGCTTCAGGCTGTTCTAACGCACACACCACTGGCAATGTTCATTGTAGACGACAAAGAAGTGATCACATATGTTACTGGTTGCAGTCTCATAACTCTTGGTATCACAGACCAGAATCCACTTGGATGTCACATTGATATACTTGCCTGTCAGGAACCAAAAATTGTTGGCGCGGTGCGAACTGCATTTATGGGTGAGGATGTTATTGTAGTGATTCAGCGCGAGACACAGACATTCGAGTTCCACTGCATATTATTGACAAATAAAATGGGGGTCCGTGGTGTAACTGGTGTACTACTGGAAATAACTGAACAAAAGAGTTCTCTTCCAGGCACTTTATCACACGTGACAGCGGCGGATCGAGAGTTATTAGTCTTATTGGCTGAAGGAGAAACCAATCGTACAATTGGTTTCTCGCTTGGCATTGGGCCAAAAGCAGTTGAGAAACGACTTACCAAACTCTTCGGTAAACTCAATGTTAGGACTCGCACAGAAGCTGTATCAGTTGCAATGCGTACAAAACTTATATGACAGAGATATACAACAGTACATTCGGGACATCCCTACCATTACTATCGGGAGTCACCCATTGACTACAACAATTATTATACATTAATATATTCATACCCGATTTTTCTTAAATAAAGATATACAAACACATCAATACATAGTAGATTGATAGCAAGGAGATAGGGAGAGTTTCTTACAACTACATTGCTTTGAGCATAACACGTTTGGGTGTATTTGGTTATCTTGTGTAAGAGAGACATCTGTAATGGTGACAGAAGATTTTACACCAGTAGCGTTGCTTGTGTTTGTCATACGTACATATCTGGGCATATTTTCATTAACTTCAGCCATAGGTAAGCTGCGCAATCTTCCACAATTTACTCAGGGAACCATTGATTATCGCGTTCTTCCGCCACGTTTCGCACGTCTTTTTGCGCTATGTCTACCCTGGGTCGAGCTTATGGTAGCTATGGCATTGCTACTTGGCATCGCTCTTCCGGTTGCCGCAGCAGCAACCGCTTTGATGCTACTTAGTTTTATTGTTGCACTTACGATCAATCTCCAACGCGGTCGTGTACTGGATTGCAATTGCCACGGTATCGCTGGAAACAAGATGATTAGTTGGGGAACCGTTGCTCGTAATATCTGGCTATTGCTACTGTCAATTGTATTAATAACAGGAGCACCGCTTGTTCTTACAGCAGATGCCTGGTGGATATTCTGGCAGCAGGAATGGTATATGTTGACAGCAATACCTTTAACAATTCTGACTCTTCTGTTAATAGCGTGCTGTTATATCGTCACTCAGTTGATCGAATGGTTGATAGACATTGAAATACGTACCATACAGTTACGGGATAAAACGTCATCAGGATATCGATAGAAGGCCATGGGTTTGCGGTCTCAAAGCAATTTTTTGTAAATGAGTTAAGGAGACAGATGTGACAGGGGTATGGCTGGTTTCCTATATAGTTTTATGGGTATTATTACTACTGATCGCTCTGGTTTTGGTGAGTATATTACGCAATATGGGGACGCTATTTGACGCACTACAAAAATGGCAGCCGATGGGAGACCCACCAGTAAACCTGGTTGCTGGTAAACCTGTGATTGATATACAACTACATACCCTTAGTGGAGAGGAACGTGCAATTTCAACGTTTCAAGGTGTTCCAACCACTATAGCCGTTATCAGTCCTGGTTGCAGTCCATGTCGCGAACTGATGCAAACTGTCGCACGTGGCGAACCGATGCTGCCAACAGCACAGGCAGCGCAGCAAATTATTGTGAGTACTGGCACTGTTACTGAAACCGTTACCCTCGTACAACAAACCGCGCTTCCCTCTACTGTTCCGGTACTCATTGATCATCAACAGGCTCTTTCTAATCAATGGGGGATCAGTAGCACACCAACCATTGTACAGCTTGATGAGCGTATGTATTTTGTTGATCACACGGTTGGATGGAGTGTATCACATACAGACTCACCTCTACCTGTAGTAAGTGAGTTTTAGTCTGGGGAAGTTAACCCATGCGGGTCTGATGTTGCACTGGGCAATATCAGAAGTGTATTATCAGATAGGAGAACATTATGGGTTTTAGGAAACGGAACGAAGACACCACAGACCAAAATGTGTTAGATCGCACAACAAAAGCTGTTGCAGTTGCAACGTCACGGCGTGGATTCCTGCGAAAGTTACCTCTACTTGGTTTTGGTATGGGTATTGGAGCAAGTTTAGGATTAGCTACATCTAGTTCAAAGGCATTGGCTGGTACTTGCTGTGGTGTCACAGTTAACTGCCCATCAAGGCCAATATACGACTGTGTTCCCTGTGGATCTGGTCACAAGACGAGAAAACGCACATACACTTTCGTGTGTCAATCGAATTGTAACTATAGTTGCGAGGTAAAAACGGAGTATCCTTCAACAGGTTGTGTGTGTATCGTATAGCTTAATCACACTCTAATAACAACGGATACGCACATTTGCACAATGTGATATGTGATGCCTCAATCGTACAGTATCGATGAGGCATCACATACGTTTATATCCCTGGAGTCATGTATGCGCTATATCTGTCTACTTTGTATCTTGTGGGTGAGCCTCAGTTCATGCGAAACCATGCTGCCCCCAGTGCCACCAACCCAAACAGTAGCACCTGTTACCATCACCTTTGCTGCCCCAGAGAGGGAGCGTGAGATATACGAACCACTTATTGCACGGTTCAATGACACCAATGCAGATGTCCGAGTACAGTTTATTGCCCGACCCCTCGATGCCACCACGCAGGAAATTGCACAGCTTGCAGATACGGCAGTGGTACCGGCTATTGGCTCGCCACAACCTTTCAATGATGGATTGGCGGACCTAAGGTCATACATTGATGCAGATCAAACGTTTGATCAAGATGATTATGCTCCTGCTGCATTCCCTACGACCGATGCCATCTACATCTTGCCCCATACACTGCAGGTGCGGTTAATGCACTATCACACCGACCTCTGGGAACTGGTGGGTTTGTCACCACCCACTGCAACCTGGACCTGGGATGATTGGCTCATAGCAGCACAGCAACTCGCACAAAAACGAGGTGATGCTATCGATGTATATGGGCTGTTAGATGGCAATGGTGGATGGGAGGTGTTTGCCCATACACTCGACGAACAGGGCGTTGATTTTGAAACTGTTTCGTCTTCAGGGCTTGAAACTGCTGTTATTAAAAACGCCTTTGAGCAGACACTTGAGTATGCCCAATCAGGCGTGCTTTTCATTCCCGATACATCTGCTGGAGCAGCTTACGACAGAGATGCTCTTCAACAAAAGATCCAAGCGAGTGAGCTAGTCATCTGGCCGGCAGAACTGGCAGTCGCGCAAAATGCAACCTCACCAGCAAGCATACCCATAAGTACCACTATCTGGCCAGAAGCCGCACCGACTGTCGATGGTGGATACATCCTGAGTCGCGGCAGTTCCTTTCCCGATCAGGCGTGGCGCTGGTTGTCATTCTTGAGTCAACAACCGATCACGTCTCCATCAGACGAGATACTCAGACTCCCCGCCCGTCAATCACTCATTCCGGCTGATGCGCTCGAAGCATATGATGAGACAACTCGCACAGGCATTCAGCAGGCCCTTACCCGTCCGGCTCCATCACTTACAGCCAGTGTGGCCCAGAATGCCTTGAACTCTACACTGGTACAGGTGCTACCAGAGGTTGTACATGGAGAAACACGAGTTGAGACCGCCATCCAGAATTTCCAAACCATATTTGCTCAACAGGATATACTGACATCCACAACGACTCCAGTGATACCAGTAGTGGCAACGCCTGTACCCGATAGATCGGCTGAAGCAACCAGCATCACGTTTAACTTTCGTTCCGAATACTTCCAGGAAACGATCATGCGGCAGGTTGCACAACAATTTCAGGAAGAGTACCCCGAAATCGAGGTACACCTCAATAATGTCGAACACCGAAACGAAATTAGCTTTCCGGCTATGGCCGAGGATGGGGATTGCTTTGTTGCTCCCGGTGCACCCACGCGAGCATACTGGGATATGCTCCTGAATATGCAGCCCTACATGGATGCTGACCCGACCTTTCGGACTTCTGATTATGCCGAGATTGTATTTCGACACTTTGAGCATGAGGGAGGTACATACGGGTTACCCTTAACGTTACGTATTCAAGCAATTCTCTACGATGCTGAGGCCTTCGATGCAGCAGGGCTGACCTATCCAACTGCTGAATGGACTCCTCAGGATTTCTTGCGAACAGCTGTGGCTATGACATCCGAGGAAAAGCAGTTCTACGGCTTTCTCGGTGATGAAGTATCCATTGTACTGGATCTTTTTGGAGCATCAGCTTTTGAACAACAGGGTGAAAGCATGCAACCCAACTTTACCGATCCAGATGTCATCCAGGCGTTACGGTTTTTCATCGATCTGCTACAGACAGCATCACCAAACAGCCAACTCTTTGCCTATGCTCCCGACATACCGCATGACGACGATGCGTTTTGGTTGATCCGTGGAAGACAGGTTGGGATGCGATTTGACGATGTAGCTGCAAGTGATGGAAATCTTACAGTAGCACCATTACCACTTGGATTACCGGACAGTCGTGTCCCACTGCCAGGTACTATAGGGGTGTATATTGGCGCAGATGTATCTGATGAACAGGCTCAGGCATGCTGGCAATGGATTACCTTTATGAGCAAAAACGTGTCTGTTTATGAAGGACATCTCCCTGCGTATCAGCAACTAATCGAGTCAACCGACTTTCAGGAGAGCACCCCGCCACAGATCTACGAAGTGTATACTACCTATCAGGATAAGCTAGCTCAAATGGCAGCGCAAGAAGTGTCAGACACTATTCTCTGGCCAGATACGTTCTGGTTCAATCGGGCAATTGATGAAGCATTGCAAAGAGCTAATCTGGAACAGGAATTGGCAGCAGCCCAGATATTGACGCAACAATACCTGGAGTGCATACAGATCGAAGAAAGCGGTGCAACATGTGCAAATCAGGTTGATCCTGACTATGCCGGATGGCAACAAATTCCAGAATAATAGCAAACACGTAGTTGTTTATCATTGTATGAGGGGAAGTGTGACTGTGTGAATAAGTATTACGCCACAACTCGACCAACATTAAAACGGTTTATTCGTGGAATAGCTGGCATATTTTTAAGCATCGGTTTAATAGCCTGTGCTTTTGGTAGTCCTCCATCGGAGTCAAACATCCCAGAAGCTGATGGAGCCAGCACGACGAACACACCAGTTCCATCAGCACCTGATTCATCTAACGTAGATGCAGCTACCGTAACAACCATCACATTTGGGGCCCAGGAGCATCACCGCCCGTTCTTCAGCGCACTTCGGGTCGAATTTGTTGCCATCGATGATGTTCTCAGCACCGAAAGTGACGGTTTGCCGCAAATAGAATGGGTAGCACACGTAACTGAGGCAACAGTACAACGTGTAGATACAGCCCAATCCGTGCTGTCGGGCATCTGGGACATTCAGCGTCCTTACTTATACGATCTGAAACCATTAATGGACGCAGATGCGGCCTTCGATATAGATGATTTTTACCCCGGTATGCTTGATGCTGCTTCGTTCAGCGGTGGTGTGTATCTTTTGCCAAACACACGTTTTGTCCCTACGCTTTCCTACAATAAGGAACTCTTCGCGACACATGGTATTGCCGAGCCAACGGCAGATTGGACCTGGCAGGATATGCGAACGATTGCGGAACGACTGGCCCAGAAGACGGGTGATTCAGTCGATGTGTTTGGGCTGCTGGATCAAGGCACAGGACAAGTCGCACTGGTTGGTGAGTTATTGAACATTGACCCCGATCTGGCCACACTGTCTGCTGACCGAGCAACGTTTGATGTTGAAACTGCCGAAACAGCATTACGTCAGGTTTTGGCCATGGCCGACACAGGCGCCCTTTATCTGGAACTATCAGACAGTGCATCGAATTATGAATATTGCCTTGGTACAGTCTGGGCAGGTTGGTATGTGGCCAACTGGTCTCATCACCGATCCTGTTGATCGCCCCGATTTTCCGGTCGGGTCAGTCCCGTTCCCCGATATGCCCTTGCCTTTTGCGGTTGATCTGGATGGGTATATTATGAGTGCTGGCACAGAGCATCCGGCAGCAGCATGGCGCTGGATCTCCTTTCTAAGTCATCAGGCGTTTTTGCCAAGCAGCGAAAAAGATTATGCACTTGCAGTACCAGCACGACCAACAGTTGCCGAAGCCAGTGGGTTCTGGGATCAACTCGATCCTGAGTCAGTAGAAGCCTTGCAGGCAACCCTATCACGCCCTGTTAATACCTCCTCCGCAGTCACAGAGATTGCTCATCAATTTCGCTTGACAGGTGGTGTTTATCGGGTGGCACTGGACGAACTAACCGTTGCTGAAGCAGTTCAGACCACTCAACAAGGGTTCAATGAGTGGCAGCAATTGCTACAATCCTCATCTGCAACCACCTCGGACACCACTGCACCAGTTGTGGCTACCCCCGCACCAGAGGTTGTACCTGACAATGCAACAGCCATCACGTTTGCTGTCCCAACTGAACTCCAACAATCCCTGAGTCCTCTTGTTACAAACTTCAATCAGCAGTCTACTGATGTGGTTGTGCAACTATCTACAGTCGATACCAATGATTCCACTACGATTGCATCCACCAGCGACTGTTTTGTCTCGTGGGTAAACCCATCTGCTGCTACGCCAACTCATCTGTATGATCTACGACCATTGCTTGACGCTGATGCAACCGTCTCGCTCGATGAACATCCTGCCGTGTTGCGAGAACCGTTTACGTACGAGGGACGTTTGTTTGGCCTCCCGTATCGCGTAGATGTACCGACTTTACAGTATCGTCCCGAGTTGTTTGATGTGGCAGGTATTGCTCCACCAGATGCTGATTGGTCCTTAGATGACTTTGTTGCTGCTGCTCGTGAACTTACCGTGCCAAATGCTGGTCAGTATGGCTACATGCTCCCAGATACCGTTACCCCTGACTTACGCTGGATGTTGACCGCCGCTGATGCTCCTGTAGTGAGTATTACAGACGGAAACCCTCAGTTTACCGATCCAGCAGTAGTGCAGTCATTGCAGGACTATATAACATTGTTGCGTAAATCATCGCCTCACCAACGCCTCCCAGGATATTCGTCAGATATGCCAAGTGATTCTGCCGTAGCATTGATAGCAGATGGGCCAATAGCTATGTGGCACGACTCAACTACTCGCTTCGGTGTAGTCGAAGCGATTGATGATGCTGCATCGGCACCACTGCCAGGAGGTGCTGCAACCCGTACTGCACTTACACGAGTGACACTGGGTTTGTACATTGCAGCAGATACCCCTCATGCAACAGCCTGTTGGCAGTGGCTAATGCACCTGAGCACACAACCTGACGGGCGTGGTGTTGGGTATCCGGCACGGGTTTCGGTGGCAGAGTCGGAAGTATTCGTACAACAGGTCGGAACCGAATCACAGAACGTGTATCAGGTCTATCGTGATGCGTGGAACCAAACGGCATCGGGAACACCAGTGTTGTCGCAAGACATGACATGGGATGACTACTGGTTACTCCAAGCCCTCGATGCCTCGTTACAGGGAGGCAATCTGGAGCAGGAGTTAGCCGAGGCCCAGACCGTAACCGCACAGTATTAGGACTGTGTGCAGAACGAGGGAGAACCGGGCGAATGCGACCAACAGGCTGATCCTGATTATGAAGGACGGTGGCAGATCGACGAAAGCGAATAACAAGTAAGTGCAGGTGCCGGGCTTGCCCCGGTGCCGTTTGAAGGAATAGATATGATATAGTGTTTACTGTGTGCATAATTGTAGTAACGAGAGAACTAAACGTAGGAGAACTTTCATGCCCCGAAACATATCCCTATGCCTGATAATCCTGTTGATTGTATTGACTGGATGTGTCCCCGAAGCATCTGTACCACCACCCAACCCTGGTCCCGCAGATGCGCCCACGACCGAACCGACAGATGGTCCAGTCGTGATTACCTTTGGCGTACCGGGGAATGCAATCCCAACCTATGTACCAATAGTCGAAGCTTTCAATCGCGAACAACCTACTATTCAGGTGCAACTGGTAGATACCACTGAACCAATGCGGCCCTTGCTTGAAGACCTCGCTGGAACGAGCGATGAAATTGCCCGCACACTAGCCGGTCTTGCCGATACCTATATTGGCAATGGCTTCTCGGAGGAGGCTGAACAAGATCTGCGGCCCTTTATCGAAGCTGACCCCGCGTTTGAGCCTGATGATTTCTGGCCAGGTATGTTGCCGGAGACCGGGACTATTCGGCGCCTCCCTCAAAGCACCCAAGTAACGGTCTATGAGTATAATCAGGAGCTCTTCCAAGAACGTGGCGTGGCAGAACCACAGTCAGATTGGACCTGGCCTGACCTACGCCGGGCACTTGAACAATTGGCCGAGCGTGATGGTGATACCATTACTACTTATGGTATCATTACTTTTCAAGATTCCTTTGACCTGGCACTACGGGGAGAACTGGCCGAGGCTGGCGTTGCGATGGACCATCAACGTGATGATCCTCAGTCAGCAAATGAGTTGATGTTACCCGATGATCCGGCGGCAGTAACTGTAGTTGAGAATGTGACACGGTTGATAGAGTCGGGAGGTCTGTTTATGGGCCAATTTAACCCAGATGAGATCATCAATGTGCAAAGACTAGTCGAAGACCAACAAGTGGCTATCTGGCCCTTGCGTTATAGCATTCCTGATCGGCCATGGCCCTTTGCTACCGATGTAGTCGCTTTTCCACAAATACCACATCCTATGGTAATTTCTGGCGTATCGAATGGTGGCTATGTGATGAGCAGTGGAACATCACATCCCGAAGCCGCTTGGCGCTGGCTGAGCTTCCTAAGTCGCCAGGCTCCCCAAAGCCAAACCGGATCATTCCTCCCTACCCGTCGCTCGGTGCTCGAGCAAGAACAGGTGCTTGAACAACTTGACCCCGCCGTTGCGACAGCTGTCGAGCAAGCCCTAAACCAACCACCAGTAAATCGTATAATCCCAGCCGGATGGATAGACAGTGCCATTCGTGATGTCATCCAGAATGATGTTGAACCTGCACTGGCAGTGGGGCCTGCCTACACCGAAACCCAGCGCAGTTGGGAAGAGTTCTTACAACAACCAACCCCTACCCCCGGTCCACCCATCATCGTCGCCACCCCGATACCAGAGACTGTGGCTGAAGAAGGTGAAACCGTCCTGCGCTTTATGGGGAGTGAGGAACACAATCGCACCGCCCTGGAACAGGTAGCCCAGACCTTCAGTCAGGAACGGCCTGGCCTTGCTGTCACCATCGTCGGGACCGAGGCCGAACAGCTCGAACTGGCGGAACTCGCTCAGACCAGCGATTGCTTTGCCACCAACCTGTTTCGACCACCACAGGACCTCACGGCCTTGCTCGATGTCCGCCCCTTCCTTGATGCTGATACCCAACTGCCCCCGGATGCCTTCCCGCCCCTGCTGCTCGACCTGCTCACACAGGACGGGCGCTTGCTGGGCTTGCCCTATACCGCTGACGCCCCTGTGCTGGTGGCGAATACAGCATTGGTAGGTGCCCCGTCGTGGCCCCCAGACCGGACTGGACCATGACCGATCTCCAGCAGGCTGCCGCACAGTTCTCACAAGGTAGCGATACCGAACGCATCTATGGCTTTGGCTTCAGTTCAACCAGGTTTATCGAAGGACAGGAACTCCTGTTCCAGCAGGCACGTCAGCCCGTGTTTGACCCGGCCAGCGGCCAACCCCAGTTCACCGACCCTGCGCTCGTCAACGTGCTCGATCAGGTGGTGACCTTGCTCGCCGAGAGTTCCCCCTATGAGCAACTATATGGGTCGGCCATCAACATCCTTGACCGCACTGATTCATTGCTGGAGCAAGAGCGCCTCGCGATGTGGCTGGATACCGTAGCAGATATCGAGCAGCGTGCCAGCTTTCTCGGTCTGGAAGAGACCATTGATGTGCAGCCGCTACCATTTAATTTGGGTGATGGGGGACAACCCGTCCGCATCCGTGGGCTGCATATCTC
This sequence comes from Chloroflexi bacterium AL-N1, assembly GCA_013122435.1. GTDB lineage: Bacteria > Chloroflexota > Chloroflexia > Chloroflexales > Roseiflexaceae > AL-N1. Next base: position 60,983 of record WYDT01000028.1, on the reverse strand, counting down.
CGCTGAGACCGAGTATGCCGATGGTTGCTGGGAGTGGATCAGCTATCTGAGTGGAGTAGACACGGTAGTGCCACCAGGGATACCCGCCCGCCAGTCCATAGTGGACAGCCCTGCATTTCAGTCTCAATCCCCAGCGTGGCTTATCAGCACCGCCGAAGCGTACCACAGCCACTGGCAGGCGTCCCAGGCGATGCCCGGCTGGTGGCAAACCCCACGCCCACGGGCACAGGAACCCTACTGGTTGTATCAAGCCCTGGATGCCGCCTTGCAAGGCGGCAATCTGGAGCAAGAGTTAGCCGAGGCCCAGACCGTGACCGCACAGTACTGGAACTGTGTGCAGAACGACGGGGAACCGGGGGAATGCGCCCAACAAGCCGATCCTGATTATGCAGGAAGGTGGCAGATCGACGAAAGCGAGTAACAACGAATTGAAGGTGTCGGGCTTGCCCCGGCGACTACCAATTAATCAGGGCGGCCACAGGGGGCCGCCCAACCCTTTTAACAGAGGGCCGCCCCAAACGTACAATATCGACTCAAACATTGACAGAGCAACTAGCCTCTCCCAATCGCTACTCATACCGCAACGCTTCCACGGGCAACAACAACGCCGCTCGTCGGGCGGGGTACACACCAAAACCAAGACCAATAACCGAGGCAAATACAAGGGCAACCCCTACTGCCCCCCACGCGATTGGTGCACCCAGTCCGGTAGCAGTCCCAACCAGTACCACCAGACCAATGGCAACACTGACACCGATCAGGCCACCAAGCAGGCTGACCGCCAGCGCTTCGAGCACAAACTGTCCCAGAATATCACCGTCAGTTGCACCGAGTGCTTTCCGCACGCCAATCTCACGGGTACGCTCGGTCACGGCAACCAGCATAATGTTCATAATGCCAATGCCACCAACCACGAGACTGATGCCAGCCACCAGTGCGACAAAACCCGTAATCGCACCATTGATACCGCTCAATACATCGAGCGCCTGGGTAGGAAGCGCCAGCTCGAAATCGTCGATGGCACCTTCAGGTACCTCACGGTTTGTCCGCAGTGTATCACGGATCAGGGTCTCGGCCTGAGCGACATTCTGCTCACTGGAAAGCCCAAGCAGAATGCTATTCATCTGCAGACCACGTCCAGGCAGATCGAGACCACTGACAACGCGCAATCTGAGCGTACTCACTGGAACAAGCACCCGCGTGTCGGAGGAGAATGGCCCACCAAGCTCTTCCAGTATCCCCACAATCTCCAGGGGCTGACCATTGATTTCGATAAACTGGCCAATCGCCGCTTCCTGGGCTGCCGGATCATCGCCAAACAGATCGGCAGCGACGATACCACCAATCACCGCAACCCGTGCCCGATCTGCTTCGTCAGACGGCGTCAGGAAACGCCCGTGGGCCAATGGCACGGTCTGAATGTCACTATAGGTTTCATTGATACCTACCACCGATGCACCAACAGACGTTGTTGCAAAACGCACATCTAACGGCTGGATGACCTCTGGTGTGATCGCACGAAAGAGATCGGGATGCTCTGCCGCCATACCTTCCAAGGCACGGTAGTCGTGTATCGAGAGCAAGCCATAGCCAGGAACGTCACGCGCACCAAGTGCATTAGGATCACCCGGTTGCACCGCAATACGCCGCGTGCCCAGATCAACGAACTGCTCAAACACCGAACTCTGGACAGCATTCCCCAGCGACAAGACCGCGACCAATGTTCCCGTACCGATAATGATACCAAGCATCGTGAGCAGTGAGCGAAATTTGTTGGCACGTAAGCTATCGAGTGCCATGGCGATTTGTTCTTTGAACATGTATGTGCTCCAAACGGAGATAAAGAATGGTAATCAGAAAGAATCAGGTTGCCAGACGCGGCTGCCCGAAACGGCCACGTACTGCATTCACGATTAGAGTCAGCGCAACCACTGCCGCCATAGCACCTGCCATGGAAGCGACCAATGTAACATCGGCATGCTCGACCGCAATGGCGATATAGGCCCACACTACGACCAGCGTATACGCTGGAGCATTGAGACGAAAACCGACAAACAGACCAATCGCCGCACCAATGACCAGCAACAATGCAGCCCAAACAGCCGCCGGAACACCCCAGCCACCCCAGTTCGCTGCATACAGGATGACGGTCATATTCACGATGGTGGCCACCGTGATCCACCCTGTATACACACTAAAGGGAAATCGCACCAACCAATACTCTGCCCTGGATACTGCTATACTACCCATACCAAGTCGCAGCAGAATAAAAATGAGATTGATTAGAATGCCAACCATCATAAGAATATTCAACCAGAGTATCTGATAGTGCCAGGTAAACATCCATCCAATATTTGCCACACAACTCAAGAGAAAAAACGGATCAGCGCTACGAATACGCGGATTGTCACGTTGGGCTGGCAATGCCTGATAGATTACAAAACCAATCAATGATGTATAGATTAAACTCCAGATACTAAATGCATACCCTGCCGGAACTGTCAAAATTGGATAGCGATCCGACAACTCTCCGGTCGTAACACCATTGAGCGGCAGCATGTTTGCCAGTGCATTGACCGCAATGACCAAGACAAGTGCGATAATATTCAGGATCTGCCGTGCCGTTGTATTCATGGTTTTGGTGCTCCTTTTGCTTCAACTACAGCCTATTAATCACGCGCTATTTCGACCATCTCTGGTACCTTAGTAATGGATGGTTCAAGCGCTACACCGTAGTATGACTCTAGAATGTTGTCAGCAAGTTGCCCATCACGAAGACCAATCACACGATCCATCTGTCGTCCTACCTCAGCATCATGCGTAATCACCACCAGTGTGATACCCTGTTCGTGATTCAATTCACGGAATAACTCAAGCACCTCACTACCCGTACGAGTATCAAGTGCCCCGGTTGGTTCATCGGCCAGTAGCATACTGGGATTGCCCACAAGCGCACGGGCGATCGCCACCCGCTGCTTCTGACCACCAGAAAGCTCATTGGGACGGTTATTCAGTTTTGACTCCAACCCGACTGCGGTGAGTGCCGCACGGGCGCGCTCGGTGCGTTCAGCCGCACTGATACGCCCATACACCAGTGGGAGTTCCACATTTTTTAGTGCAGAAAGACGCGGCAACAAATTAAAATTCTGGAAAACGAACCCCAGCTTATCGTTACGTACATGCGCCTGTTGCTTGCGATCCAGATTGCTCACATCCTCACCATCAAGCCAGTAACGCCCACTGGTCGGCACATCGAGCAACCCAATGATGTTCATCATTGTACTTTTGCCACTGCCCGAAGGACCCATAATGGCAACCATCTCCCCTCGCTGAATCTCAAACGAAACATGATCGAGCGCCCGGAACGGCACATCAGAACCATTTCCCTCAAAATCTTTAATGACATCTTCAATACGTACAACACTCTCGGTAATATAATCTGTGGTCATGGAGTCCTCTGTATTGTCAATTTAATGTAGTGTATGAATACGAATGACAAGAACAATGAGATTGATATAACTCGTACGGCTTTTCACCGTCTTACACATCATCTGATGTAATGAGCACTTGCTGCCCCTCATCTAAACCATCAAGAATTTGTTGGTAATCTCCCGCACGCAAGCCGGTCTTCACAGGTTGGATAGTAATCTGTGGCGCATCACCATCGGCATTGGTCACCACACGGACCACGGTTTCACCTTCTTCGGTAAAGATGGCCTGCACCGGAACACTGAGAGCATTGTCCTGACGGGCAACCTCAATTGTGGCACTGGCCGTCATACCTGGTTTAACCGGCTGATTGGCGGGGTCAATCTCAACTGTAACTTCATACGCTGTCACGGCCTGATCGTCTGAGGCCAGCGGCGTAATATTGCGTACTGTCCCCTCAAGTGTTGGTGCACCAAGCGCATCAATCAACACTTCGACAGGCTGGCCAGTGGCAACACGAGCAACATCAACCTCATCGACATTCAAGATGACCTGATAGCGTTCAACATCAAGCAGTGTAATAATTGAGTCCTGACCAAGCGTTTCACCGGGAGCGACATCGATGCGCCCAACCACACCAGCGAATGGTGCACGCAGCGTTGCATCATCAAGATCGGCTTCGGCCCGTACAAGCTGGGCTTCTGCTTGTGCCACACGCGCCTCAGATCGAGCCAGTTCACTCTGCGTTGGGTCAGCCAGCAGTTGGTCGAGTTGCGCCTGAGCATTAGCAACATTGCCTTGCTGTGATACGATAGCACCCTGTCGCTCACTACCCTGCAAACTCGCAAGATCGGCCTCAGCCTGAGCAAGTTGAGCACGGGCCGCCGCTAGCTCGTCTGCATCAGCACCAGCGAACAGTTCATCAAGATCAGCCTGAGCCGAACGTATGCGTGCCTCAGCATCAGCCAGGCCAGTCACTTCCAGATTCTTGGCGTTTTCATAGTCTGCCTGGGCCTGTGCTAACGCTATTTCGGCATTCTCCAGATCAAGCGTGGCTTGCTCAAAAGCAGTAGAAAAATCCTGCTTCTGGGCATCGGTCAAACCAATATCAGCCACGATACGAGGATCTTGCCCGTTATCATCGACAAATTCACGATCCCAGAAGGCGGTACTGTAGGCGGTTTGTGCATCGCGTAGCTCATTGGCACGCTGATCAACCGTTCGACGCACCTGTTCTTTATCAGTCGCGAGTGTCGAGCGTTGTCGATCTAATGCGGCTTTTGCTTGCGCCAGTTCGGTCTCGGCACGCACAATCTCAGCGCGTTCCGCACCAGCCTCAAGCTCCGCAATACGTATGCGTGCTTCCGTGATTGATGCCTGTGCCGAATTAATATCAGCAGCGGTAACACTCCCCTGTGTCTGCGTAAGGCTTCCCTGGGCTGAGGTAATCTGAGCACGGGCTGCCGCAATCTCCTCAGGCGTCGCACCGTCTTGCAGGGCCTGGAGATCGGCCTGTGCTTCAGCCAGAGACGCCTGTGCAGCAGAAACATCGGCTTGAAGCTGGCGCGTCTGCAGTGTGACCAGTGTGTCTCCCGCCTCAACACGATCACCTTCAGTTACCAATACGTCCTTCACCTGACCGATAGTACGATTAAACGAGAGATTCGCTGTCACACGCGGCTCGATCTCGCCAGTTGCGTTGATACGCACAACCAGTGGGCCCTGTTCAACAGCAACGATAGTGTTGCCCTGTAAAGGATCACTTGTCTGGAAGAATGTACCCTGATTAAGCAATGTTGCCATAACAGCAATAATAAGCAGCGCGGCGACAGTGACAGTAAGCCAGCGCGGCGGCATTTGAAATTTAGGAAGTTTTGATTGCGGTGGTGATGCCGTTGTCAACGTGTTACTCCTTGTTGCAAAACATACGAACTAAAATTTGTTAGTTTTTCAAGTTATAATATACAAATAAAGAACACCAAAGAACATATTAATAGTATTTAGATGGGACTCTGACGATAAACACCATCAAGCAAGATATCAATCGTATCGTCTGCCAGAACTTCTACCGGAAGCTGACTGTACTGGTTTCCATCATATGTAGCACCAATAGCTGTAAGAAACATCCCTGCGAATAATTTGGTGTTGACCATACGAGTTTCACCACGCTCATACGCTTGCTGAATAAGATTTTCAACTGGTTGGAGCAATGACGCATACGCGTGTCGCGCCAATTTCTGGGCGTGGACCGGATCGATAGCAGGCATGTCTGAGCGTGACATACGAGCAAGATCCAATGGTGGTTGTGAAACCAGCCAACGAGCAACTGCACGTAATTGAGCACGCAGGTTTGGTGGCACTGTAGCAATAGCCTCCTCAATACCACGCCGATGGCGATTCAGGCCACGCTCGGTAACTTCGACAAAGAGCTGTTCTTTGCCACCGGGTGCGTGATTGTAGAGCGATGCCTGACGCATGCCTAATACATCAGCAATATCACGTAATGTGACTGAATTGTATCCACGCTCACTAAAAAGCCCCTCAGCAGCCTGGAGCACACGTTCACGAGCTGGACTTGATGAGTGTTCTGACATAAGTAATTCTGCTCAATCGAAACACAAACTAATATTTGTTAGCAATTATAATGTATTGTCCAGCATTTGTCAATAGCCTGTCGCATATTTGCACAGACTTCATACCCTTCCAGTATAAAAACTCAACGAATATAGCTCTTGACTCTTACGTGTACGAGAAGATTTATACTGCATGCCATTGTACCTTTTCTGGAGGACTTCTATGTACACAATTGGTCAATTATCAAAAGCCACCAATGTGACACCACGTACCCTACGCCACTACCATGAACTCGGATTACTCACACCCTCGAAAATTGGCGAGTCAGGCTATCGATATTACTCTGCAGATGCCATTGTAAAACTACATCATATCCTTGTACTGAAAGAGCTTGGTTTTTCCCTGACCAAAATAAAAGCAATAGTAGCGCACGATAAGGATTGTCTCAATGAAGCACACTGGAGTACTGCTATTCAAAAACAGATTGACATGGTGCGGCAAGAACAACAACGGTTTCAGGCTCTTGAAAAAATCTTACAGACAACGTTCCACGCGATTACAATGCATGGAACTATTCAATTAGAAGATATCCTTCTGTTTGTTCAATCCATACACCCGGCGAATGAACAACAACAACACAGCTTTCTGCAAAGTACTTTTCATAAGAATGAAATTGCAATCCTGAAAAACCTGCCCCGCATGGACACTCAAGATCCACGTACCAGACGGTGGGTCCAATTGATACGTGAAGTACGGGAACATATGCACCTGCCACCTGACTCATCTGTTATACAGGATATCGCCGTCCGTATCATCGATTGTGCCAGAGACTTTTTTCAGGGAAATGAAGAACTTGTTCAGAAATACTGGAGTCTTATACGACCCGATCCAGGACAACCAAACAAGGTGTATGGCATGGATACGGCATTGATGGACTATATCGATCAGATTATCGATTGGCATTACACGCACGGGGCAGGAAAAGAGGAGCACATTGATGATTGAATTACTGGTGCTAGTTTTAGGCATTGCGCTGCTTGACAGCCTCAATCCTTCAGCCCTCGTCATAACCCTATTGTTACTAACACAAAAGAGGTCTAAGGTTAAGGTCATTACATACATCACAGCCATATTTACGGCCTACCTGAGCATTGGTATTGTCGTGATGTTGGGATTGGACATAGTAGCCGACTTAGTCGGTGATTTGCTTTATAGCCCTATTGCATATGCAATTCAAGGTATGTTAGGTGCGTTTATGCTTATCTATAGCTTTATCGCACCCAATAAAGCAGATTCACGCACAACTCACTTGCCAGAATCACCAAGCCTGATGGTCATTTTTCTACTCGGTATCACTGTCACAATAGTCGAATTCTCTACAGCTCTACCCTATATTGGGGCCCTTGGATTACTCACTAATGCAAATCTCTCAATTATACAATGGCTCCTTATTCTTGTGGTATATAATGTTATTTTTGTAACACCACCACTGGTCTTACTATTTCTCTATTGTGTACTGGGGGATCATCTTGAACAACGCTTTGCACGTTATCGTGAAAAGGTAGACAACGAGGCACGTGAAACATTCCTATGGGTTATAGGATTGATCGGGTTCTTTTTACTGATGGATAGTCTGAGTTATTTCGAGTTTTTTGGGCTGCTTGGGGCTTAAACAATATCACATACAGGATATACAAGGTTTGACAAATCAAACAATGCGGGTTACGCCTGTGCAACATAACCCGCAGATTGTGTAGAGACGAAGAGGCAGAGAAATATGCCTCACAATTCTTTGTGATTTAACGGTTCACGATATTCGGGTTTTCCAACGTGTTTCATCACAATGTTGATCAGATCGTCAAGGTCGAAAGGTTTTGGCAAATACGCTGATGCCCCTAATTCCTCTGTTGTGTAATTCAAATCACGACTGGCCGATACCAGAACAACCGGGATGATGGCACTCCGCGATGCAGCTTTGAGGTTTTTGATAATTTGCCATCCGCTCATTGTCGGCATCATTAGATCCAGTAAAATAAGCGACGGCGGGTTGGAGCTGGTCAGCGAGAGCGCTGTCCGACCATCACCGCACGCGACAACTGCATAGCCTTCATCGCTTAACGTTTGGGCAATCAGCTCACGAATATCAGGGTCGTCATCGACCACAAGAATGGTGCGTAAAGTCATAGACTCTAGAACTCCATAGCGTCTGGATGATGATTGATGGACTGCTGAAGGTATCATACGCATCTCTAAATCATAATACATACACTTCTATTGCTTCAATCAACTGAACTTAGTATTGGTAAACCAAGCGTCCACAAAACAGCACAATAGTGTATGTTATATCCTATCAGGTTAGACAATCCTTAAGAAATGTGTCGCAGGCATCTCTTCTCTTTTCACGTTAAAAAATCGTTTAGCGACACTAGAATGACTTATCAGGTCCATGTGTTGATGTTAGGTACGAAAGTAGCAATTTTTGTGCCAGCATCGTCCAATGCAAAAATTGACGTAAACACCAAGTCAACGTATGATACAACAATATATAAGGTAATAATTCGTATTTTTGCTCTGTTCATATTACGAATATGTAATGATACACGATGAAAAGCACCCATACTAACGTACGCTGGATACAATTTATCCTCCATATTGTCACACTCAGCCTGTTCTTGATAGTTTTGTGGCAGAGTACACGTTTTGTTTTTCAAGACGATGTGCGCGATGATCTACGTCGCGGCGATACGCTGTTTACCATGAAACGCTACCATGAAGCACTTACAGCTTACCATGAAATAACGTATCAAACACCAGATTTTGCGCCTGGATTCGCCCGACGTGGCATGGTAGAGGTTGTCCGCGGTGAGCATGATGCATCAGCAAAATCATTTGCACAAGCCATCCACCTCGGTATCACAGGCATCGATCATGACATTGCACGGCTCTATCAGGGACATGTCTCGTCAATGATCGGACGTCATAGCGAAGCGGCATCATTCTGGCGTACAATCAATGAGCAGTCGGAAATCTACCCTTTGCGCCGCATGCTCGAAGCCGAAAGTCTTCTCCGTGTCCAGGATTACGCAAGCGCCGAGATCATCTATCGGGACACCTTACAACATCCATTACCCGAAGAATGGCGTGTACTGGTACATGGCCGTCTCGCCACACTACGCGCGTCCAGCGACCCGATCAGTGCCATCCAGGAATTGCAATATATCGACAACCCACCTGATATTCGTGGTGTTGCTCGTCTGCCCTCTTTTGCAACATTGACCACACCACTGCTCCCTCAGGCTGAACCAACCCCACAACAATTGGCAGCCGTCTTACGCACAAATTCAGAGGAACGTCCGCAACTCCTTGGGCAACTCTATCTTGATGCTGGCTTCTTTGCCCTCGCAGAGGCCCAATTTATCAGGATCAATCCTACAAACCCCAATGCGCTCTCAGCCGCCGCCTATGCTGCATACACCCGTTGGTTAGCGGGCGATCAGCAAGGCGGACGTACTCGCCTTGAAACCCTGGTAGAGCAACATCCCGAAGAGCCACGTGCACGGGCGCTCCTGGCCCTGACCTATATCGCACAAAACGATGCTCCTAATGCCCACACACAACTTACTATCATCCGCAGTATGGCGCCACGTGCTCCTGACACCCATCTCGCATGGGGACAGTGGTATGCAGCCCAACGCGACTATCTGGCAGCGACAGCCGCATATCGCCAGGCTTTAGAAGATGCGCCGCTCGACCAACAGGGCAAGTATGCACTGGCCCTCGCACGGTTCCATGCCGACACCACTATCGAACTCTGTGACAATGGGCAACTGGCAGCCGAGGAAGCGGTGCGCCTCTCACCAGACACAGGGGCAGCCTGGACAACACTGGCTATTACACGTTTCCGTTGTGAGGACTACGTTGGTGCCCAAAATGCGGCGACCCGCGCGCTGGAACTCAATCCTAACGATGTTGAGGCGACCTATTATCTGGGGCGGGCGCTGGCCCTGCTTGGGGATCGCGATGGGGCACGCATGGCGTTGATTAGTGCTGCCGATATGGCACCAGCTTCGTCATGGCGTGAGCGTGCGGAAACCCAACTCACCACCCTTGGATTGTAAACTATCATGTGCGTGAAACATTCGCATTCCAATCATCGTCAAATGCACTGGAACGTATGCAAAACAATATGGGTACACACCATAAAGGCATGCAATTTGCTATAACATGTTCTAGATAATCACATCTAGTATTTGTATATATGAGAGGTACATATCCATGAATGATACTCGTAAATTACGCCGTCAAAATGGTATGTTTGTTGGGGTTTGTGGTGGGTTAGGAGCTTTCTTTGGTATTAGTCCATTCTGGTTTCGTCTGCTGTTTGTTATTCTGCTACTTCCCGGCGGCTTGCCCGGTGTTATACCATACATCGTCCTCTGGGTCGTCATGCCTGCCCAACGATAGGTGTACAAGAACTACTTACCACATACATACAAGAACCACATCTTTACAGGGACATGACCTAAAAATCTGGGCCATGTCCTTTTTTCAACCTGCTTCCTCCCCATCACCAAATTAGGCGCTTTTTGTGGTTATACTATGGGTTAGCTATATTCAAGTGTGGAGGTGGGGACGAATGACCATTATGCAAACCACCATTACCATTGTAGATACGAACAAGCTCTCATTTCGCTGTCGCTCAGACATCATCGATCTGTGTTCACGTGCATACGAACAAGATCTAGGGCCACTCTTTTGTACCTTTGATAACGCCACTCATGTCTTAGCCTATCACGATGATGTGCTCATCAGTCATGCGCTGTGGGTTACACGCTGGCTACACTGTGACACTAACCCTATGCTATGCTACGCACCGCATATGTCGAAGCAGTTGCAACCGATCTGGACTACCAACAGCGCGGTGTCGCCACTCGGGTCATGGAAACCCTGCAGGAACATATTTACGACTTTGATATGGGCGCACTTTTACCAGCATCGACCAGCCTTTACACACGATTGGGCTGGGGATACTGGCGTGGGCCGCTCTTGATTCGATGTAAGGATGGTATACTCCCTACACCAGACAAACAGATCATGATCTGGCACTTACCGCATACAACAATGCTGGACTTGTCTGCACCACTTTCAGCAGAATGGCGTGAAGGTGAATGATGGTAAATGGTCGCAGATCACCAGCAATCGATGTAGTGAGTGTAATTATACGATGCATCAAAACAACACAGAAACGCCACTTACCACAGCAGAATGGCAGCTTTTGCTTGACCAGGATGCCCTCCGAGCACGTCGTCGCTATTTTTACCATGTTGTATTAGTAGCTAATCCAAACTCACCATTTCGATCCAGCATTGCAGCATTCCAACACCTAACAGAACGTACTCCAAATCATTTTCTGTCCCGCGCCGCAAAACTATTACCACAGCTCCTGTCATCTCCTATACAACATGTGTGGCAGGATATGACCACACAACCATATAACCACCACAACCCATATCTACATTTCAGTGGACCTGGGGTGATATTGCAACGAATTGCTCACAATATAGGGATATTAAACGAACAGGCACAACAATCTGGTTTGGCATTTTTTGCAACACCTACCCAAACAGCACGAACCTCGTTGAAGCACATGATTAATCGCCTGGTAGAGAACCCAACTCCTGAAAAGACCGACCATAAAACAGATCACACGCGGCTCCGCACCAGTTGGCAACTTGAAGTAGCGACACTGGCTATTGTATTGGAGGAACTTACGTTAGACCATCCCCTGATGGTTCAAGCAACAGATTTTCAATCCTCATTAGACCCCTATCCTGATGAGAGCGAATGGGGTGCCTTATTACACGCGAATCCACAGACAGCACATCAGCAATATCACGCATTATTGGATGAACAAACACGCCACACCGATAGCATCCCTTTCAATCTTGGCGAAAGCATCGCTGCGTTTCGGGCCATTTCAGGGGCTGATTGGTAGCAATTCCATACTATTTGTTTACAGTTTCTGACCTTTACACCACCCCTGTTTTGAACTACAATGCGAAGGAGATCTACGAGGACTTTGTTTAAAATCACCAACTTACATCATTATGCAACACTCTATGCTTCGCCACCCATTCACACTTGCTGTACTCATTGGCATTGTATCTGGCTGTATCTGTGGATGGTTTAATCCTGTTATTGATGGCACACTGGTGGACATGGGCTGGTCGTTTAATGCGGCGCGTGATATCGTGGCACAACGCGATCCGTACCGACATGAGCCATGGACCCTGCTGGTGCCCTACCCCCTCACCGCTGCAATCATCGTGCTTCCGTGGGCCATCGTACCTGGCAATGCAGGATTGGTGCTACTCTTCAGCCTGATCTCAGGCTTTTTAGCCTATGGGTTGATACGCGATGGGCAATACTGGCGGTTGATGGTATTTACGACACCGACATTCTTCATGGCCATCAAAAGTATGCAATGGTCGCCCTTATTTATGCTCGTCCTACTCTATCCAGTGTTGGCTCCCGTTCTGCTGGCCAAACCAACTCTCGGTCTTCCAGTCGCCCTCTCCATCAAATGGACTGGGTGGCACGTCGTGGGCGGCCTCTTCATTGGTGGTATTTCGTTACTCGTAATGCCCGACTGGCCTATCCGTTGGGTGCGTCAGTTAACCGGATATGGTGGATTTATCCCTCTGCTAACGTTTATTGGTCCCATTTTTATCATCAGTCTATGGTTTTGGCGGTTCTGGAATGCCCGTTTTTTCTTTTTGATGACGATTGTGCCCCAACAGTATTTCTTTTACGATCAGCTTTTGCTCTGGATGATCCCGCAAACCAAGCATCAAATGCTGCTATTAACGTTCAGTTCCTGGGCGGCGTTCTATTACGTGCGACTGACTTTCACTACACTATGGCCCAGTGGTCCGTATATTATGGCGATGATTTACCTACCAACATTCCTCATTCTCCTCTGGCAGCGCGGCGTCTTTCAGCCTTTACTCATTCTCCTCTGCCAACAGGATATCTTTCAGCGCATGCACCAACGCCTGCCAACGTTTATCCAGCGTAAACAACATCGCACGGCTGATTCCACACACGACTGATTACACTTACCCTTACTTTCAGTGTTTACGAGATTGCCGTTGTAAGCGTCAGTTTGTTCGTCGTGAATTGTGTTATACTACAATAACAAGTAAGTCCCAATATGATAAGTACAGGAGAGTATTGTAATCGGGAGTAAGAACATGGCTATAGTGCTTATTTCGCTTGTAGGAGGACGACCTCTTCCCAATATTCTTCTTACACTCCACTTCAAACCAGACTATCTTTACTTCATAGTTTCTCAAGACTCTATTGGCACAAATAGAGATTATGAAAAAACACTGGCGGCTTTGCCTAAACCTATACATACCTCTGAGCCTTCCGTGGTAAAACCATATATTATTCAGGACACTATCACTCAGTGTAAGAAAATAGTTTCCCAACACAAAAATGATCAAATCATCATAAACACAACGCTCGGTCCCAAAACTATGGCATTTGGTGTTTATGATGTGGCTAAGGAATGCAAACATCAGGGCGTTCAGATAGAGGTCTGCTATTTAGCACGTGAAGGGCTTGTTTATATATTTGATAACGACATAAAATCTGTAAAAATTGGTTTGAAAGATTACTTTTCAAGTTATGGATGGGATGTGCATTGGAAAACCAACCATCCAAACGATAGATTTGAAGACTTTACACAATACATGGCCAAAAATCCTCCCACATCACAGGCACTCCTTGCAACGATTCGTCAACCGAGTCAGGGAAAGGGAAAAAGAACCTGTTCAACACCACAACAAATCGATAAAGATCAATTAGCTTTACTACAAAAAATAGAAAAGCTTGGATTTGTTAGTAATGTGTCTAGGGATCAAGAAAGAACACGTTGGACTATCAATAGCCAGGCAGATGGAGAAGTACTTATTGGGGGAGACTGGTTAGAATTTTATGTCTATCAGAAAGCTGTCGAACTTACAAACCAAAAAGGCGAGAAACTGTTCGATGAATGTGGATGGGGTGTTGAAGACATTAATGGCAAAGGGGAAATCGATTTTACTGGTATATTTAATGGTCAGATAGTCATAGTATCGTGTAAAACAGAAGACACTATCAAACGAGTGTGGTTCGAAGAATTACATTCAAAGATGGAACAGCTAGGTAAAGGAATGTGTTCTGGTTTACTTGTCAGTACTGTTTCAAAGAGCACAAGAGATAATCATGACGTTGAAAAATATCAAAAATGGGCGAGTGAGCGTCAAATTATTTTGGTTCTAGCTGAAGACATATCAAATCTCCCCCTAATATTAAAGAAGATAGTGCTTGCTGATGGGAAAGCTGAACCCAAAGAAATTCCTATATACCCACGTATTTAAAAAAACAGAAATAAGCATTACTCCGTAGTTTTGGCAAGTACAAAATTTACTAACAAAAATATTTACACCTTATACAATTTTCTTAAAGAGTAACATAAAAAGTGTTGTTTCTAATCACTTCCATTTCAAATAACCCCAATACCTCACTACCCAACAACTTCTCAGGTAATGTTAAGCTGTAACTCCATCAAGATAATAGTATACTTCATCTATACCTACACAATTAAATATACATTATCAATTACTGGAGAAATCTTTATGAGTGTCTTTGTTGATAACGTCTCTGCACCAGAACTGATGCCTGCCTTCGATGCCAATCTGGTCGAATTCTGGGCAACCTATGGCCGTGCACCAAACTATGAAGCATACGAACGAGAAGATATCGTAAGGTGTATGACAGACGTCCCCTTTCCACTCTTCAACGGGGTGTACTATACCCAGCTTAACCACGACGCTGTTGCAACAGAGATTGAGAAGCTCAAGGCCGCCGTACAACGGTGGCAAATGGCAGCCTTCTGGTGGGTAGGCCCCAGCAGCAAACCACACGATTTGAGCACCAGACTTGAACAAGCTGGCCTCGCACAGGCTGGTTATGTTACCAATATGGTCGTTAATCTCAATGATTTGGATACTGACACACCCTTACCACCAGAGTTCTCGCTACAAGTCGTCGAAGATAAAGAGACGCTTGATACCTGGGCGCATGTTGTTGCCATCGGCAGTGAGCTACCGCCGAACGCCAATGAGCCGTTGAGAGTGCTCGAACAGGCCGTTGGGATACGTCCGAAACATCTTTCGCGCCGCTACATCGGCTACGTGAATGATGTGCCTGTGGCGACCTCAGTGCTGGTATTGCACGCGGGTGTTGCTGGAATATATGCTGTCTCGACACTAGAAGCGTATCGACAGCGCGGTATTGGCGCAGCCATGACCCGACTGCCCCTGCTCGATGCACATGTACTAGGCTACCAGGTCGGTACGCTGCAAGCGACACAGATGGGGGAACCTATCTATCGTCGTCTGGGATTTTATGATATCGGACGCATCGATCTGCATTTGCTCGCTCCTGAAGCAGGATAAATGCAGATCATGTGGTTGCTTCATCAAAATAGCATCTATCACATATTACATCTCCTTCCTTAAACTGACCCGCTTGTTCAATTCTCAGGGACATGTTAGACTCAGCATTGTTTGTACTTCAACAGGAATAAACATGTCCCACCTCACTTTCATTGCATTACTCCGTGGCATTAACGTCAGCGGTCACAACAAGATACCGATGGCTGAACTTCGTTCGCTGTGTACTGAGCTTGGCTGGCAGGAGGTGCAAAGCTATATCCAGAGTGGTAATCTAGTGTTTCAGGCTACTGCCACACCCGCGCGTCTTGAGGCCGAGTTGGAGCAAGCCATCGAACGCCGTTTTGCGCTGTCGATTCCTGTCATTGTTCGGGCAACAGCAGACTGGCCAGACTATCTCAAAAGCAACCCCTACCCAAACGAGTCACAGGCTGAGCCAAACCGTGTGATGCTGACACTCTCCAAAGCACCACCTCACCCAGATGCCGTAGAAGGGCTGCGAGAACGTGCAAACAATGACGAACGTATCACACAGGTTGATGATGCGCTTTGGGTGTATTACGGAAGTGGTGCGGGGAAGTCCAAACTATCACCTGCGCTCTTCGACCGCTTGGTCGGCTCACCAGCAACTGCGAGAAACTGGCGCACCGTGCTCAAGCTCGATGAATTGGCCAATCGTTCTTCATAGAACCATTAGCTATCTGGAACTTACCACCAAATAAATGTTTGCAATCCAAAACACGCCTCCAAGGTAACAATAGTTCTATTTGGTCACAAAAAAAATATATCACAAAATCCTGTGTACCTTTGCATTTTATGCGTGTAATGGAATCATTGTGTTTTTACTTCTGCCCAGGCATCCATATCAGCTCCTCTATTATATTTTGACACTATGTATTTCTCTATCCAAAAACAGTCCTATTACTGATATTTATCGACAATATGAAGGCATTATCTTCTTCATTTACCTTACTAGTCGTATTATCCGGCAAATAAGCCTTTAAAAAGCTATAATACAACTTCAACAGTTATAACAAACATAATTATCAAAAATCACACTATGGCCCATCGAGTCGAGCATGTTCGTATCAGCTCGTCTTATGTCTTACATGATCTCACTAACTTAACCCCAAGGAGCATTGTATGAGTGCTATGGGTGATATCGCAGACAACATCACAATCAACATTGATCGGCCAACCCTTGGAAATACGGTAGATGTGGTCTGTTTCCAGTATCTCTGTAACATTGTGAGCGACCTCACCGGACGCTCTCCAATCATTGCGGCGAGTCGAGCACGTGGTTACGATGCAATGAATGCTGCTGGTTTCCTCGGAATCACACACGATGGCCTAGTTAGGTGTGAGAGAATACTGTACTTGGATCTGCGGGCACACGCCTGTGTCTTGTTCACAACATAACTAATAAGCCAAATGGTGGCTATACTGTCAAGCTTACTGAACGCGCCTGCTCATATGGGCAAACAGCTACTGAGCCGGCGCTCGGTGTTATTATTGGTGACATCCAGGCACTCACTGGTCTGCGAATGCAAGGATACGAAACCAAATGTCAGGCATACGGGGCAAATAACTGTATAACGAGATTGACCCGGTCTAAGCATTTTTATAAAACCACCAGAGATCATGCTTAGTCTCTGGTGAAGTGTCTTCCTACCATATCTCTCTGAACTATCGATCAAAAGCGACACCGGTCCGCCGCGCAACATCACGGAGTGTTTCGACAACCGACATAACCAGTGGAATCCCTTCGCTTTCTCGCACCTGCTCACATTCACGCTCGGGATCACCAGGAATAAGCGGGCCAGCGGTCCCCGGCGCCGGTTTGGTGGCACGCAGCGTTCGCACATAATCATCAATCTGTGCTTTGAACTCAGCCAGATCAATGAAGGCATCTATCCGCATAGCCCCAAAGAAATGCCCAATGCCTTTCCCCACTGAGCGTGCTGCAGGCGCCTGATTGACAATAAAGGGTGGCGTAAACGGCCCCCAATTCGCCCCACTCAATATCGCAGAAAGAATATCGACCATCATGGCGAGACTGTAGCCTTTATGTCCACCATGCTCACGGTCTGAGCCAAGCGGCAATAGCGCGCCGCTCTGAGTCACGATATGCGGGTCGTTGGTCGGGTTGCCAGCGGCATCAATCGCCCAGCCATCAGGAATGTTCTTCTGGTGTCGACGGGCAATCTCGATCTTCCCAAACGCTGCCGCACAGGTGGCCATGTCGATCACGATGGGTGGCTCCTGTGCGCCGGGGAAGGCTATCGCAATCGGGTTTGTACCGAGCATGCGTTCGCTCCCCCACAGCGGCGCAACCAGATGTGTGCTGTTAGTCATCGACCAGCCGATCATATCCCGTTCCAGTGCTTGCAATACATAGTACCCCGCAATCCCAAAATGATTGGTGTTGGCAATACTCACCCAACCCGTCCCGACCTGATCCGCTTTGTCCATGGCAATTTGATTAGCTTTGGGACCAACAACCAGCCCCAGACCATTATCACCATCGACTGTTGCGGTGCTGGCCGACTCACGCACGATCGTCAACTTTGGGTGGGGATTCACCTCGTTCTTTTCGAGTAAATCCACATAATTATGCATCCGCGCAACCCCATGTGAGTCGATCCCACGCAGATCGCTCGTGATAAGTACATTGGCAGCCAGAGTCGCATCTTCAGGTACAATACCAAATGTTTCAAATACCTGTGTACAGAAGGTGCGTAAGTGTTCAGCGGAATAGGTCTGGTATGCTACATTGCCCATGAGCAGTGCCTCCAACTTAACTATGGTTTTATGGGGAAGAATGTATACAGTATAAACCCACCGGCCAACCATATACGGTTTGTCTTCCCGACCACTCTACGGTACACTGGAGGATACAACAGAAACTGCAACGACACATTATGTCAAATAATTATCTTCTATGTTTCGGGAAGGATGCCAGGTATGCGCGAGGAAACCTACACCAAAACCTTGCTTCATTTGATGATGGAAAACAGCGATCCAGCTATGCCAGCACTGATGGCTCCTGATTATCCAACTCTCACGTACCAACAGCTACACGATAATGTGATGGCACTGGCCGCACAACTCAATGGACTCGGACTTGGGCGCGGTGATCGAATCGCTATCGCCATGGCCAATGGCCCGGAGATGATTATCACGTTTTTCGCGGCTGCGACCTGTGGCACAGCGGCACCACTCAACCCCAAATACAAGCAAGAGGAATTTGCCTTCTACTACGAAGACACACACGCGAAAGCACTGATTACGCTACCCAATACTCTCGAAGCTGCCCACGCTGCTGCGACACCCGAGATGGTCATCATCAGCGCACACACACAGGCGGATGGCACACTCGACTTTGTGGCAACCAGCCCAACCCATCCAGCACGAACGGTTGAGTTAGCCCAGCCAGACGATGTAGCGATGATCCTCCATACCAGTGGGACGACCAGCCGCCCCAAACGGGTCCCGATCCGCCATCGCAACCTGGCAGCATCGGCCCATAACATCACCACAACGTACAAGCTCACCAGGGAAGATCGAGCATTGTGCGTGATGCCGCTGTTTCACATTCACGGCATTGTCGCATCAATGTTAGCCACGCTTGCATCGGGCGGCACCATCATCTGTCCAGCAGGCTTTAACGCACTGGAGTTCTGGTCGTGGCTCGACCATTACCAACCGACATGGTATTCTGCCGTGCCAACCATGCACCAGATACTCCTGACCCGTGCAGAACGCAACCGCACGATTATCGCGGCCAATCCACTGCGCTTTATTCGTTCGAGCAGCGCACCACTTCCTCCGGTTGTGTTGGAACGGCTCGAAGCCACGTTCAATGCACCAGTGCTTGAGTCTTATGGGATGACCGAAGCCACCCACCAGATGACATCAAACCCACTACCACCATCTGTGCACAAAGCTGGCACTGTCGGCTATGGTTTTGGGGTCGAAGTCGGGATTATGAACGAGGCTGGCACTCTGCTACCGTCTGGCGACAAAGGCGAGGTGGTCGTCCGTGGCAACAACATCGTCGATGGTTATGAGAACAATCCCGAAGCCAACGCAACGGCCTTTGTGAACGGCTGGTTTCGCACCGGCGATCAGGGCTTGCTGGATGAGGATGGGTATCTCGCACTCACGGGTCGATTGAAGGAATTAATCAATCGCGGGGGCGAGAAGATTTCCCCGTTGGAGATCGACGATGTCCTGCTCCGCCATCCTGCGGTTGCGGAAGCGCTGGCTTTTGCGGTACCCCACAAAACGCTGGGAGAGGAAGTCCACGCGGCGGTGGTGCTCAAGAGCGAGGCCACCGAGCAAGCACTACGTGAGCACTGTGCCCAATCACTGGCAGAGTTTAAGGTACCACGGGCCATTCACATTCTGGAGAGCATTCCGCGTGGCGCCACCGGCAAGCCTCAACGGATATCTATGGCCAAACAACTGAATCTGGCAAAGTAATATGCGTAACGTCATAACAAACAGTTATATACGGGAGAAATAAAGGTATGCGGATTTGTATTGTAGGTGCCGGGGCGATTGGTGGGCTGCTGGGAGCCCGCCTGATTGCGGCTGGCGCGGAAGTTACACTGATTGCGCGTGGCGGACAGCTTGCAGCGATTCGCCAGCAGGGACTGACATTGCAGTGGTCAGATGGGAGCAGCGAAACCGCTACACCTACCCTCGCAACCGACTCCATGGAAGCAGCCGGGCCACAGGATGTGGTGATTGTGGCTGTCAAAGCCCAGAGTCTCCCGGCGCTAGCCCCAGCAATGCGAGCGCTCTATGGGCCAGAAACCATGATCGTAACGGCACAGAACGGCATTCCATGGTGGTATTTTTATAAGCATGGTGGACCCTACGATGGGCATCAGATCGAGATGGTCGATCCAGACGGGGTCATTGCAGCACATACCGAGATCGACCGTGTCATCGGCTGTGTGGTGTACCCGGCAGCAGAAATCACACAGCCGGGTGTCATCCAGCATATCGAAGGTCATCGCTTTACGTTGGGAGAGCTTGATGGCGCAAAAAGCGAGCGTATCCAGCAACTGTCAAAAATCCTGATTAAAGCCGGATTTAAGGCTCCCATCCGTCCACACATTCGCAATGAAGTCTGGCTGAAACTCTGGGGAAATCTTGCCTATAATCCTATCAGCGCTTTGACACGCGCAACGTTGATCGATATCTATCAGTACCCACTGACACGCGAGGTCGTGCGAGCGATGATGGCTGAGGCACAGATGGTCGCCGACCAACTCGGAGTGACGTTTGGGCTCAGTATTGAGCAGCGGATGGCCGGGGCAGAGGAGGTAGGCGCCCACAAAACATCGACTCTGCAAGACATCGAAGCAGGTCGCCCAACGGAAATCGATGCACTAGTTGGCACAGTTGTGGAATTGGGGCGCCTGGTCAAGGTACCAACACCGCATATCGATGCAATCTATGCGAGTGTAAAACTTCTCGAACAGCACACTACAAAGTAACGAGGTTATGTGGCATCATTAAAACAGTCATCGCAGCAAGCCAAACAGCTATCATCAACACATACCACAACTGCATCACCTGAGTCTGAAGACTCTGAGGCGCCCACGCCGCTCCTGCGACGACGCGTCTTTCGGCTGGCAGGGCCCGTCATTGGTGAAAATCTGCTGCAAACCTTGCTCGGTATCACAGATACTATTCTGGTGGCCGGGCTAGGTGCCGTCGCGCTGGCTGGTGTTGGCACGGCACTGCAAACCATGTTTATCGTGATTGCTGCATTGAGCGCGTTGTCTGTTGGTGCTTCTGTGCTCGTGGCTCAGGCATTTGGGGCCAAACGACTGAAGGAAGCCAGTGACATGGCACGACAGGCGGTAGTCTGGAGTATCCTCATTTCTATCCCGGTTTCCATAGTTGGCTGGTTTCTGTCCCCTGCCATTGTGTCAATCTTTCGAATGGAGCCTGATGTGGCACAGGTATCCATCGAGTATTTGCGAATCACCTTTGGCACGATCGGCACATTAACCATTATGCTCCTGAGCAGTAGCGTGTTGCGTGGCGCCAACGATAGCCGCACACCAATGCTGGTTACGGCATTTGCCAATGCAATCAATGTAGTACTCACCTATTTGCTGATCTATGGCGTCTGGATTCTGCCAGCCTTAGGCACGGCTGGCAGTGCCTGGGGCACCTTTCTCTCCCGTCTGATTGGTGCCATCATTCTGGTGGTTATCCTACTGCGTGGTCGCAATGGTGTCAGCATCAGTGGTGTCGGTGTGTGGCAACCACAACTTGGCGTTGTCTGGCGCTTGCTACGGATCGGTTTTCCTGCAGCTCTGGAGCAAGTACTGGTCATCACGGCCATGGCGACACTCACACCTGTCGTTGCTGGGCTTGGCACCCCAACGCTGGCAGCCCATCGTGTAGTGTTTAATGTGCTGTCGCTCTCGTTCTTGCCGGGGATTGGCTTTGGTCTCGCCACCACATCGCTGGTAGGTCAATGTATTGGCGCAAAACGCTGGGGCGAAGCGCGGTCAGTAACAGCCATCGCACAGCGCTGGGCCGTCATGTGGATGGGTGGAGTCGCCCTCGTGTTTATATTCTTCGCTCCGTGGTGTATGCGTCTCTTCACTGACGATCCCTTCGTTATTGACGCCGGGGCTACCAGCATCCGCGTCATTGCGCTGACCCAGCCCCTGTGGGCGATTGTGTTTGTGTATGCCGGTGCACTACGTGGCGCTGGTGATACGCGTACGCCGTTGCTTATCTCAGCGATTGCCATGTGGACCGCTGTCTGTGCTGCCTACATCAGTGTGACCTTTATCAATCAGAGTCTGGCAGCCGTGTGGGCCGCCTTCTGGCTGGTAAACCCCATACAGGTACTCGTCTCACGTTGGGCCTGGCGGCGCAAATCGCTTAACAAAGTCGACAGTGTTAGGAATACTCTGGACGCGCCCGCAACCATCCAATCCGAACACCAGTCACCAGCACCAGACTGACCAGGATAATGCCTAAACCAACGAATTGCCCGGCACGAAGCGCCTCCTGAAGAAATAATGCACTCCAGAAAACACCAAAAACAGGGACTAAGAAAGTCACACTGAGCGTGCTGGTCGGGCCAACTTCGGTCAGCAGACGAAAATACAGGAGATACGCCAGGGCTGTACACAAAATGGCTAGCACCAGTACGGCCAACACAATCCCGAATGAGGGCACCTGCTGTGGAGGAGCAACCACCACCAACGGAAGCACCACTACCCCGGCCCAGAGCTGTTGAAGCGTCGCCATCGTTAGTGGTGATGTGCCAGCAAAGGTCACTTTGGCATACACCCCACCAAGGCCGTAGAAAAATGCTGCAGTGAGCGAAGCTCCCACCGATAGCAGCACTGGCACTGTCAGCGGTAAGGGACTCCAACCAACGACAATCGTTACGCCACACAAACCGAGTAACAACCCAAAACTCTGCTTGAGCGTCAACGCGTCATTGATCCACACGGCTGCCACCAGTGCCGCGAAGAGGGGTGTCGTCGCATTCAGAATCGCTGCAAGCGACGCAGTGAGTTGCAATTCAGCGATAGCAATCAAGGTAAACGGCATCGCTGCATTGAGCGTACCAAGCAATACAAACTGACGCCAGCGGCCATCCATCGTGATGTGGTGTTTCATAAGCAGGGCATACAGCCACAATACCCCACTGGCCAGCAAGACCCGCACCACTACTAGCAAAAAGGGACCTAAGACAGGTGCTGCTACACGAATGAACAAGAATGAAGCGCCCCACAGCGCTGCCAGTACAATCAACATTCCCAGATGGCGTATATGCACTGATAATCCTTTCGTTATAAAGAGACGAGCGGCTGGAGGTTGGAGACTAGTCAAACCAACGCGCCGACCGTTCCAACGTTTCCTTGCCATAGCGTAGCAAGTCTTATATAATGAGTCAAATGCATATTTTTTCTAAGTTATATGAAGAGAAATAATATAACGCTTGCCCAACTGGAAGTGTTGGTCGCAGTCGTACAACACAAGAGCTTCACTGCCGCCGCCGCAGCACTGAGTATTACCCAATCGGCAGCGAGTCATGCCCTGGCGAGTCTCGAGGCCGAACTGGACAACACCCTCCTCGAACGTGGTCGCAACGGTGTTATGTTGACAGAAATTGGTGCGCGGGTCTTTGAGCATGCCCAGAGCATCCTCCTGCATACCGAAAGCATACGACAAGAAACAGCGGCACACAACGGTCTCGCGGCGGGGAAACTACGCATTGGCAGTTTTCCAAGTGTTTCGGCACGGCTACTCCCCGGCATCATTCGGAGCTTCCAGCAACGCTATCGTGGCATCGAGATCGTGATGTTTGAGGGGACTGACCAGGAAGTGTATGACTGGATCATCAATCGTATCGTTGACATCGGCTTTGTCACACAGGTTACCAGACATGTTGAGAGAATACCCATCGCCCACGATGAACTGTTGCTACTCGTACCTAAAGGTCATCCGCTCACCGATCAGTCAGGTGTGTCGCTTCAACGACTGGCTGAGGAACCCTTTATCATCTCTAAAGCCGGATGTGAGCCGTTGGTGCTCTCGCTCTTCCAATCTGCGAAGGCAGCGCTACAACCACAGTTCGAGGTCAGCGATCCCACGACGATCATGGCCATGGTTCGTGAGGGACTCGGCATCACGATTGTGCCACGGCTGGTGTTGCCCGATGAGTTACCTGGCATCGAGACTGTCAGCCTTAAACCACAGGAGTACCGCCACCTGGCGCTGGGTGTGCGCTCACTCAACACCATGTTGCCGCTGGTAGATGCGTTTGTGCACCATGCTCAAGGGTGGGCGCAGACGCAGGGATACATCACATCATCATAATACATCCGACTCATTCTACAATCTCCAGATCGTACACCTGGATCATCAGCGCCGTCATACCTGTATCACTCCCCTTTGCGTGAGGTTCACCACGTGTGAAGTAGGCCCCCTAACCAACCGACACCATTCTACGCTGTCCATCTGCGCCACTCACCCACCCTGAGCCGTCGATTACCAGAAAGAGTTGACCAAATCCGGTGGGATGTTCCCCGATCTGGCCATCGGGGACAAAACGCACCATATAAACATGCGACTCACCTGCACCACTTCCAAGATGAACGCTTGTGGCACCAACGCTGGCAAACTGCTCAATCACTGCCCCAGGTGCTGTTGCAAAATCGATGATGTGCATACAAGACCTCCTATCTGTAGCTACTGTATTTCATCTATCAAAGGAATACCATGAATCAAACATCCCCCTTGCCAGTATGACAAAGAGGATGCTATACAAGTCAGATATGCGATATCCTATTTAGCGACCTACGAGTGGTAACATCACTCTGAACTGGCCAGGACCTGGTCTAGGGCCTGGGTCGAGTCGTTCCACCAGGTAGGTGCGGAACCAGTCTATTTGTTCCTGTGCCGCATACAACTGTGACGAAGGAGCGTCTAATCCATGCCCTTCACCAATAAACTTAATCATGCGTGCCAGAACTTCCTGATCTACCAGTTGCTGGTGCAAATTCTCATTGAGCGTGATCGGCAGCAAATCTTCCGTGCCATAAAAGGTTAGAACTGGTGCGACTATCTGATCAACATTATAGCTCGGCGAGTCATCCTGATACTCTTGTGGATCGGTGTAGGGCATACGCGGTCCCTGGAGTTGAGGCATTACTGTAGCATATCCGCAGGACCATTCGACGACTAAATCAATCAATGCACACTGTGGATTGGCAGCGGCATACAGATCGGGATGGCAAGCAATGCTCTGGAGAGCAAAGTAGCCACCATAGGAACACCCACTGATACCCAGTTGCCCGTAAACAGCCCAACCACGATCTAAAACCTGTTGACTAATCTCGGACATCTCATCGATATCAATCTGCCCAAAGTTTGCATCATCATACAGGGCATTGCTAAAATCTGAACCATAACCATCATGACCAGCCAGCGGCATGACTAACACCGCAATATCGAAATTTGGCAATAAGGCAAACGGAGCCTCCACCGAAGTCCCCCATTGATTGTTCATCATGGGACCAGGACCGCCCTCCTGCCAGACTACGATAGGTACATCCTCCGGTGGGAAGGCCGCATCAGCCGGTTGCAACAACCATCCCTCACGCGTTTGGCCATTCGCTAACGTGAAAGTCACCGCATCCATACGCGTATCACTCGCTTCTGCAACCGCTGTATTGATCTGAGTCAGTTGCTGCGGTTCCGTTCCATCGATATTGCTTCGATACAGTTCGGTTGGGCTCAAAAATGAGCTAAACGTATAAACAATCGCGCTCCCGTCATTGATAATATGAGCATTCGTATCAAACCGAGGGCTAAATGTCCCGGGTTCCTCACTCACGACTTGTAACTCGTCAGTTGTGAGATCGTAGGTATATAACCAGATGTTGGTACCTATTCCTGCCGCAAAAAGCACTGTGGTCGGAGACACGAACTTACCATAACTGGAGGCCCATTCATCAACTGCAACCTGTCCTTGCTCTGCAAGATTCGTATTATAAAAACGATAGGCAATGCTCTCTGTCACCAGGTAGATCGGATGTTCCCGTCTCTCAAACACTGCTGGCGCATAGGTTTGTACCATCAATGTTTGGCCATCGGTGCTCCAACCTTCTGCTGCCCCAAACACGTCACCATCACCATCAACAGCACGAATGGACTGTACCTCCTGATTTTCCAAATTGAATAGCAACAGTTCATTATTTTGGAAGAAGGGCTTCTCATCAGGTGGAAGTGCACCAACGGCATCACGATACACCAGTGATGATAATAAAGCGCCGTCGAGATCTTGGCGACTATTGACACGATCCTGCAGCCCTGAGTAAATGAGCGTCAATTGATTCTGTGCCATATTCCATGCGGCATCACCTACCACAGTACCAGCGGGGAAACCGGTCAGGGTGCGGCTGGGTCCTGTGGCAATATCGATCAGTGCAAGGTTAGCGGATTCTGTCGTGACTTCCAGTGCCTGAGGCTCTAGCGGGTTGACCGGATCGTTAGGCTCAATCGAGACGAAAGCCGTACCGACTGGGTCGCTGGTGCACGTTGTGTCTGCGGCTCGATGAGTACAAGCATCTGGGTCAAATCCGGTACAACATCGACATACAGACCTGAAAGAGTTGCACTCAATGGCTCAGTACTCACTACACCACTGGTCCGATCCATGCTCACCAGCTGTAATTGGGGATTAGCTTCCTCTTCCTCGGATGGAATGACAGCCAGCGTTTCCAGGGTATTTGCATTGCTCCAGTGATAGGTACCAAAAGTACCCTCTAGTGACCTTAGCTGAAAAAACGCATCGCCGATTGGAACTGCTGAACCGTCCTGCACATCGACGAACGTTGGGACACCATCGATCCAAGTCAGAACCGTTTGCTCATCAGGGCTGTCTGGGCGCATCATGTACATACTTGACGTGGATTGCAATTCCGCAATCTTTGTAACCTTGTCCTCTTCAAGAATAGGAGCAAGTGGCGCATCCGGATCAAGATCAATCACGCCGGGCGCCGATTGGACACCTGCACTGGATACGATAGCTGCACCAAGCATGAAGGCCAGCAACATCGAAAACACCTCTAGCTCTTCCGTAAGACGCACTACGGCAGGGGAGTACGTTGGGGACGTGCTTTATACACTTACAGAATTTTGCTTAATATAAGATATTTGCGTTTATACCTTGTAAATACAGATCTATCAAAATGATCATAGGGTATGAAGCAAAAAGATTGCTTTGTGTCAACAATATGGAAAGTGGTTATAACAGGGTAAAACCATCAGTGCAGATGCTGTATGTATTTTGTTGACAATTGTATCGGCTGTTGGGAGTTTGGATAACCACTATGTTAAGAACACAACACGCCATCAACTCCAAGCGCATGGGTAGCATAGTTATATCCAGGCAGATAGATATCGCTAGTCACAGTCTGTGCCGCTTCACACGCTACTAATACATCGCGATTCTGCTCATATACATCGATAAAAGTTTTCGTCCAGGTTGCGTACATCCCATCCTCTTGCTGGGCCATCTGATAGGTGTTCCTGACGGCTGCATCATCTTCCAGTTGTACATAGGTAAACATTAATTGAAAACGAGCAGCGGCCTTAATCACATCAACATCGACATTTTCATTGAGCAATGGATATGGTGGCTGGGCAGCGATAGCCTTCTGATAGAACATAATGGCTTGGTCATACTGATGTTCAGCCAGCGCCGTATTCCCATCGAGCAGTTGCCAGTACGGATGCTGTGAGGCTACTGGATCAAATGTCGTTGCGGTGTACTGATATGTTTGTCCATCCCATGTATACACGTCTGTCTGGGTACGCTGCATCCCCGCACCGACCGATCCAATCGTCCCACCCTCCAGGACGAGTTCCACAATATCATCGCCATCCATATCACGAAACGTAGCAGTTGCATACGACTGGTTTACGTTCAACAATTCGCGGTACACATCATCACTCCACTGCAAAATGATGATCGTTAAGAAGCAGGTATGGGTTCCACAGGAATTTCCGCGAATAACGACTTCTCTCTTCCCATCCTCATTGATATCTGCAACCTGCCAGATACGCGTAGCATCGAGCGACTCAGGGTAGGTGTACACCGAACCTTGATATTGCCCATTGTCGGTCTCATAGATCGTCATAAAACTGCCACTATACGGGATCGGCAAGGTGATCAGGATATCATTCCTGCTATCGCCATCCAGATCGTCTTCCAGCACTGGTACTCCCTCGGGAGGGGACGCAATCACAGACTGTTCTGCATCCCACACTGTGAGCAGTTCATCTAAACGATGTTTATGCTGCACATCAGCATTGAGAAAATCGAGAATGGCCTGAGGATAAGTTTCAGATAACTGAGGGCGGGCGGGAAGATACTCCAACGACGTTGTAGCTGGAGTCGGCGATAGAGGTGTTGGTAAGGGTGTTATCGGTTGGATGTAGGTTATTGTCTGTGTTTCCTGGCTACAACCGATTACAAGCAACAGGATGATTATAGAGACAATCAGTTGCGGCATAGAAATCCTCCTCTTCACTCGATATGTAAGAATCGCATAGTACACACAAGAAACAGACATTCTCTAGCGCAAAAAAGTGCGCTAGATTGATGTGTACAAGTGTTACCTTTTGGATTTGATTACAATAATGCTGCCTCTGAGTATACCATCTGTCTCCAATGAGTACATGCTGTTTCACCACGTGAGTATGACATTCACAACGGCTTCTGGACGTTCTCGATGAATAAAATGCCCTACACCATCAAAGACTTTAGTTGTGTATGCACCAACAAAGTCAGATTGTTGCTCAAGCATATATGGCTCAAAAATATTGACACCATCCGCTTGCCCTAACATAATCGTCGCTGGAACAGTAATGTGTGGACGCTGCGCCAATCGCCCTTCGATTTCATCATAGCGCGGATCGATCTCGGCAGTCTGCCAGCGATAGGCATTCAGCACGACACGCACAAAATCCGGATTATCAAAAGATACTGCGGTAGCTTCGAAAGTTTCATCATTAAATG
Source organism: Chloroflexi bacterium AL-N1 (assembly GCA_013122435.1). GTDB lineage: Bacteria > Chloroflexota > Chloroflexia > Chloroflexales > Roseiflexaceae > AL-N1. Next base: position 31,895 of record WYDT01000028.1, on the reverse strand, counting down.
TCCATGATGGCGACCATGTCTGCCATAGGTAGCGAGCAAAACCACGTCGATCACCGTAGAGTAACCCTGCTCCCATTTCATTTTGTAATACGTTTTGATACCACAAAGCTCGAATCTGATCATAGTTGGGTGGTCCTTCCTGATAATCACTCCAGGTAAGTGAGTAAGGTGCAAAACTGATCAGATGAGCTACCCGTTCTGGATACAACGCAGCAATTGCCTGAGCCGCATTTGCTCCCCAGTCATGACCCAACAGAATAAACTGCTCCACTGAGAGGGCATTGGCAAACTCAATGATGTCCTGAGCAATCGCACCATTTTGTCCACTACGGACCGTATCCTCAGACAGGAATGTAGTAGGGCCATAACCGCGCAGGTAAGGCACATAGGTACGATACCCGTGAGGTACAATCCCTTCGACCACCTGATCCCAGCCACGCACATCATCAGGGAAGCCATGGAGTAATATGATCGGTGTACCATCAATTGGCCCATGCACCTCGTAAGCCATTTTCAAGATAGAAGTTTGAATATATTGAGTATTCATTGTTGGGGCTCCTATGGGTTTTATATTCATCAAGAACGGGTAATACCAATGTACTGGAACTCCAGACAAGTGTGTTAGGTAAAACATGCATCTGCTTATACATTTCATCGAATATAAACTCGTCTTATTTCACCCACTTTGAGGAGGGTTTGATCAATGGTCCAACATCGTAACAGTCGTCTTTGTTCCACACGGCTACTGCTGTAGCTGTTGGAGAGGCCAGCAATAACCACGGCAAAATAGTCGATTGAGAAAGAACCACAGATGTGTCTTTTAACTGAAACAGCGCAACATACACACTTATGATCGTGCATATGAGACCAATGTTCGTATTCACCGCACCGTTAATGGGTGAGCGGAGACCGAAGTAGCTTGCATTAAAAGTTGTGAAACACCACCAAACCAGAGATTGTGATACAAGAAATGTCGTGCGTCCAGGTTTTCTGGGCGGCATATTGAGCACACGTAACAAACCCCAGACACACAAAGCGTTGTTAATGATCCACACAGGTGGAAAGACCCAATCTGGTGGCGCAAATGTTGGCTGCCTGAGGCTATTGTAAAAGGCATCATTATCCTTATTTCCAATGAATGACTCACCCAATTGCGGTTCTCCGTGCGTCGAGACTGACTGAACAGCTTTCCCAAGAGCAAACGAAACCGCCTGGACTCCCACATAGAAAACCATACCATGGTACCAATGCCACTGCTTGGGCGGCAATGCGATAAGGTCTGATTCGTACTGTATGTTCTGCATCATTTCCTCCGCGTCATACATAAACAACGCTATCTAACGAATTTTTCTTAGGTAAGGTTGACAAAAAAATTAGCGTCGACGCAGACCGTTGATCCACGTTTGAATAAGTATGTCAGCCATTTCGTGTTTAGTTTTCTCATTCCACTCCGGTTTAATAATGTCGAGCGTACTAATCATGCTAATAAACACACCTGCCAAAAGCTCATTATCGGGGACGATTGCTTCGCCGCTGGCCTCAGCACGGTCTAAAATCTGTCTGATTTGCAGATTCAAGGCTCGGTATGCAGACTCGGTAATTTCTTCAGCAACATCCGGCTCAATCGCAGGAAGATCAGCTTTGTTCATTCGCATGACATCAATGGGGGGTTGTGAAATGAGCCAATAGGCAACCGCACGCAACTGTTCAGCCCAATCATCTCCTGCTTCCCGAATAGCCTGCTCGATGCCAGTTTGGTGACGCTGTAAATTACGCCGCATGACAGCAACGTAGAGTTGCTGCTTGCCTTTCGGAAAGTGATAGTAGAGCGATGACTCTTTCATCTTCAGATGTTGTGCAATATGCTTGATTTTGATCGCTGCGTAGCCACCCTCCATAAAGAGCCCTTCTGCAGCATCGAGCACGCGCTCACGTGATTCATTGATAGTTTTGGTCGACATAGCATTCATCTAACGAATTTTCACTAGGCAGAATGATACACCAAACATAGCCCCATGTCAACCCTACTGTCAGTATGCAGAGACTGGCTCAATTCATAAAGTATAATACTCTAGGGTTACAAGCAACAGGGAGGGGCACCTAGTATATGCTATCCCTGCTGTTGAATGTAAAGGAGATAGATATGCGATACAGAGTACTGGTTGTGTAGTCTACATGCCTATTAATCACTTTATCTGCGTGTTCGAACATGCTCCCAGATACAATAGAAAATCGCGGATTTGCCATGCGATCATCGCAATCGCTTCCGCTCAATCGAGGCATAACGGCAGAGGCAGAGCGGATTATATTGACAGCAGATGACTTCTACCTCGAAGCTGATAGTAAGCGCTATACTGCCCAGGTACATCCTGTTCTCTTGAATAGCTACGTGTATCCTAAACAGGGTACTCTTGAATTAACCTGGTTCGAGCATGGTGTGGAGATGCGCCTCTATCTCTATTTCACAGGCAACAGCACCTCCTGGTGGGTCGATGAAATTTGGACCTTTGATGGATCATCTCCTGGTGATTGGATCTACTACAGAGGTATCTTCTTCAAAAGCCCCAAGGGTCAGCCCTTTACCGGAGATTTCGATATCAGCAGTCAGGACATGCCGCAGTACCGATCAGATACGGTTCCAGGGAAGCTCCATTTCACCAATCTGCGGCTTGAGTGTAACTGCTCCTTCCAGCCAGAACCCCAAAAGCACATGCCTTAAAACTCAGTTATTTTCCTTGACGCAACTTGTACAGTGCTATGGCAAACACAATAGCAAGAAAGGTTATCAACAGAAAGAGTGCATTGATTTGCAGTGCCATGGTCTGTGTTTCATTCGGATTTAACAGGACACGAATCCCATTTACCAGTATGGCACCTAGAAACATGCCTACAAAAGGCAGGGTAGCACGCCATGCTGGTCGATTGACATCCCCCCAGAACGCCCACATCCCACGATATTTTTCGGGATGTCTGGTTCGCAGGTGTTGTGCATAGAGCGCACAAGCCCAGGCGATCACCATTCCAACAAAGATAATGCTGAGAGTAGTGAGAAGTGTCATTACATTTCCTCCCTCTGATCTATATGCGGTAATGCCAGTATACCACTTTAGTCGATCAGAGCATTCGCAACAAGCAAGACTAGGGTACTAAACACATGGCTTTATAGTGCCAGGAATGGCTGTATCTTGCAAAGCAAAACCATTCTCATCAAGCGCGTTATAGATCTCAAAAGTTGTTCCATTGTTCAGACTGATCAGCAGACGTGTCTAGGTATCGCTTTGGTTTTCCCCAACCGATGCTGCTTCCGTCCCTAACGCAACGGACTCAATCTTGTGACCCAGCATCGAGTCGTGTGGGGGAATACCTTCACTTACCCAGCGCACAGTCGATCCAACCAGTGAAAAGGACAACACACGGCCAGACGCTATCGCCAGATCATCAAGCTTTTGCCACGAAATCGACAGTACGCACTCTCCAATAGTAAGGAAAATAGGCACATCCATCTAGTTCGACCATTCCTACTCTTCTTCATCCCACAATTGAGCGAGTTCATAACCCCGAATCGTCTCCCCCGATGAGTTCAGAAAACGTTTCGCGTATCAGCTACGTAGTGCATAATCTTTCAGACCTGTTTGAAAAACAAATACAATGGATCTCTCACATCGCGGCAACGGCTTCAATCTCCAGTTTCCATTTCGACTCGAGCAACTGACAACAAAGAACGGTTGATGCAGGCTCATTAGCACCCAGATACTGCATTCGTAATTGCACATTTGCCTCATCATACTCAGGACTGGCTAAATAAGTCCTTAGAGAAACAATATGCTCATACCCCATACCTGCTGATCTTAGAATCGTTCCGATGTACTCCCAAATAATCGTACCCTGCTCTTCAAACGACTCCGGCATCGTTTTCCCATCGGGAAGATAACCGTTCAGACCACTAATGAATAAGATGCGTGAGTCACCAGATACTTCGACAGCATGACTATAATTACGGTACGGTGGAAACAATTCAGATGGATTATGTCTGGTTATGGGCATCTTAAAAACCTCCGCATTCGTTAGCATTCAGGCTAACTCCATTGTACATCATGTAACAAGACTAACCACCATTCCTCCGGCGTAGACGTTGCTGTACCGCGCGTGTAAAAAAAGTCAGTGCTTCGACACGCAGCACCATACATACACCGAAATAGACTATCGAAGCAGCACTCCCCGCTACGAGAAATTGCACAATGCGGCCAAACGGCTCAAGCACCATTGTCAACCCCCACGCCACGCCCGCCAGCGCCAGACTCGCTACAGTACACTTAACAAGTGCGGCACCAATGCCTAAACCACACAAACTGAACAGGCCCCGCGAAAGCACCAGCAACACCAGCATATGCCCGATCCACTGCGCCGAGTTGCCAAGGATGAGCGCTTCAATTCCCAGGCCAAATCCCATCAACGTAAAGGCCGTAATCGCATAAAGCCCGACGGCGGCCCCTTGCACCAGATTAGGCGTGAGCGTACGACGATGGGCATAAAACCCAAAGAGCAGCATCTGATCCACCGCTGCAGCAGGCAACCCTGGCAAATACAACAACAGGGCCGCCACAACCAGTACCGTCTGATTAGCCCCAAACTGATTGCCCTCGAACACCAACGCCACAATCGGTGTCGACAGGGCTGCCAGTCCCGCAGTTGCAGGTAAAATAAGCAGTAATACCACCTTAATGCCCATAGCAAGGGTGGTACGAAAGCCTGTCTCATCTCCAGCGCTCACCTGTCGCGAGAGCGTGGGGAGCACGGCGAACGAAACCGCAGCAGCAACCAACCCGAGTGGAAACTGAATCAGTGTGGTTGCAAAACGCATGGTCGCAATGGTGCCCTCATCCATATTCGAGGCCAGATTTCGATCCAGTATCATCCCCGCGATAGAGAAACTAATCCCCATGGCCACCGGCGCGTAGAGCAACAAAATACGCCGCACACCCGGATGCCGCAGATCGAGAATGAATTGGTACGAGATACCACGCAGACCGGGGAGTTGCAGGAACACCTGAAACAAAGAGCCTAACACGACACCAGCCACCAGACTGAATGGTTGAATCGCCGGATCAAGATATGGCGTCAGGACCACCGCACCAATGATGATGCCGATGTTATAGGCACTCGCCGTGAAAGAGGGCAACAGAAAGCGCTGGCGGGCGTGGAGTAGCGCAGTGATTAAGCCCGAGAGGCCCACAAAAATAACTGATGGCATCATCCAGCGCACCATGCTCGTCGCCAACGCACTGATCTCTTCGTCGAAGCCACCCGCCAGAAGCGATATCACCAGCGGCGCCTGCCAGATCGAGACGAGCGTCGCAAAAGCCAGCATCAGCACAGCAAGGTTGATCATGGTCGAGGCAACCCGCCAGAATTCACGTTCGTCTCCCTCAGCGTATTCGCTAAACACCGGCACCAGCGCCGCGCTGATGGCCCCATTGATCAACAGATCATACAGGGTAGTTGGCACCAGTGATGCCGCCGTAAAGGCATCAACCGCAGCACTAATCGAGAAAGTCTGGGCAATCACCGACTCACGGATAAGCCCCAAAAAGCGACTGGCGACATTACCGATAGCTATCAGCACTGCCGCCGTTGCGATACGTCGTACAAATGTATTGGAGCCACTAGGTGATGGAGGCGGAGTGGTCATCGTTTTACGGTCGACTCACCACCAGCGGACATGGAGGGGACTGCCACCATATCATTCACAAGTTGTTCCAGTTCGTCTGGATCGACGAAGAAGGCGTCTGATTCTGATGAAACCATCGTAATCATCTTCGAGTCAATCGCATAGCGCTGAATATGGTCTGTCTGGAGTCGTGGTCCAATGCTTGCCAGACTCAGCATCTTACTACGCGAGAGATCAAAGCGGACATAGTCACGGAGCGCATATGTGTAGTCATCCAGACTGGTCATTTGTGAGAACAGATCTTTATCAAGAACACGGTTGAAAATGGATAGCAGAACTTGTTGTTGACGTTGATTGCGCCCGAAATCGCTGTCAGCGTGGCGCGTACGAGCATAGATCAATGCTCGCTCACCATCCATCATCTGTGTGCCAGCCTCAAAATGCACTTCCATTGTGCGAAGATCACCTTCAAATTCATCAACCGGATATTTATCATCATAGATTTCTTGTGGGACATCAATCTCGATCCCATCAAGTTTATCTATCAAGGTTTGGAAACCCTCAAAATTAATCATGGCAAAGTGATGAATTGGCATGTCCAGCAGATCACTGACGGTCTGTTTTGCCAGCGCCGGTCCATAGCCAGGACCAAGATCATTTTCACCAAGGGGATACGCCGTATTGATCTTGTTTTTCCCATATCCGGGGATATCCACCCACAAGTCACGCGGGAGCGACAGCATACTCACGCTATTGTGCTGTGGATCAATACGCACCACCACAATGGCATCGGTGCGACTGACTTCTTCACCGATACGGGCATCAATACCAAGCAGCAAAATATTCACCGGCTCATCCGGAGTGGGAACTGGTGTAGCAGGTATCGCTGTAGGCTGTAGCTCAATATCTTGTGAAACAGGATTGGTTTGATGATGTGACGTAGGTGTAATCTCTGGTAACGTAACCGTTGGTATCGTCATCGCATTAACGTTATCAAGTGCCTGTTTCCATTCCCAACCTAAACGCAACGTCGCGGCAAAAATGATAATGAGAACGATGGACAGTCCTCTCAGGATAATACGTCGCCCTGGACGCGTCATACACAATGCTCCGTACTCTTCGTGGCTTAATCGTCCGACCAGGTTCCTCGGTGGTAAAACGTGTGTCTATATGGCGTTCAATGTAGGAACAAAAGCGTCCTCATCGGCGTGAACAAGGGTGAGGAACCACAAACGTACACAATAATCTGATAAATTTACGGAAATACCGTAGAATAGTAGACGTACTATACCATATCTTTGCAAATTTACTGCACGGATGGCCTGATATGCGGATGAGAATACCCTAAGACCTTGCCCAGCGTAACTCGGGTAGTTCACGAAATGTGTTCATCAGGCGGTAGTCAGACAGGTCACACAAAATATAACATTAATCTAACTGTTCAACCCGCTCACGTAATCGCTGGGCCGTTACGCGTGCCATTTCCAGCCCGTCACGCTCACGTTGCACCACTGCGGCAGGTGCCTTCTCCACAAAACTGTTGTTGTTCAGGCGGCCTTCGCGACGTGCAACATCAGCTTCGATTGATGCCAACTCTTTTTGTAGACGTTCGCGTTCGGCATCGAGATCGATCATCCCTGCGAGTGGCAAGTACACCTCCACATCCCCAACCACCAGTGTGGCAACCTGCTGTGGCTTCTGGTCGAGACGTTCAACCATCGTAAGCTCATCGGCATTGACCCGCGCAAGACGGACAATCAAAGACTGCTGTGACTCAAGCTGGGCCACCCGCGCACCCGCGACAATGGTAGCCGTCACATAACGGGCCGGTTCAACTTTATATTCGTTGCGAACATTGCGAATACCCGTGATAATCTCTTGCACCAGATCCCATTCGCGTTCGCTGGCCTCATCTGGCGCAGCCGTACTTGCTGTCGGATAGGCCGCCAGCATAATCGACGTTGGCTGTTGTTGCTCCGAAGAGTCAGTCAGATACTGCCAAACTTCTTCGGTAACAAAAGGCATAAAGGGGTGTAACAATCGCAATGAGCCATCCAGAATGGTGAACAGAATTGCACGTGTGGTTTGCTGTTGTGCACTGTCACCTTCTAGCTGGACCTTGGCAATCTCGACATACCAATCGGCAAATTCGCTCCACAGGAAATCCTGAATCTGGCGGCCCGACTCACCAAAGTTGTAGGCCTGCATCAAACGGTCCACGGTAGCGACCAGTCGCTGATAGCGCGACACAATCCAGCGGTCGGCGAGTGTAACAGGTAGTGCATCTTGTGGTGCTGGGGCCTGGTTGCGCCCACCAACGCCTTTGGAGATCACAAAGCGGGTGATGTTCCACAGCTTGTTGGCGAAATTCCGCGCCGACTCGATGCGCTCTGGGTTCAGGTTGAGGTCTTGTCCGGGCGTACCACTCGTCGCCAGCGTAAAGCGCAGGGCATCGGTCCCGTGCTGCTCCATCACCTCCAGTGGATTAACGACATTCCCATAGCTCTTGCTCATCTTGCGCCCGTCTTTGTCGCGCACCAGACCATGCAGATAAATCGTGTGGAACGGCTCCTGCCCCGTCAGATAACAGCCCATCATCATCATCCGCGCGACCCAGAAGAAGAGAATGTCGTAGCCCGTTTCCATCACACTGGTGGGATAAAAATACTGCAGATCTGGCGTGTCGTCCGGCCACCCAAGCGTTGAGAAGGGCCATAAGCCGCTGGAAAACCACGTATCGAGCACATCAGCGTCCTGAGTGATGCCAGGGCCTTCTGGCGCAGGATCATCGAGTCCGGGGATGATCATCTCTCCAGCGGGGGTATACCACACCGGAATGCGATGACCCCACCAGAGTTGTCGACTGATACACCAGTCCTGAATGTTTTCAAGCCAGTGGTAATAGACTTTTTCGAAGCGCTCAGGCACAATCTTCGTGCGCCCTTCTTTTACGGCGGCTAGCGCCATCTCAGCCATGGTTTTGGTACGCACAAACCATTGTTCACTGAGCAGAGGCTCGATCACCTCACCACCACGCTGGCTGATCCCGACCGACATTTTGTGGGGGCGAATCTCGACAAGCAAGCCCTCTTTCTCCAGATCGGCCACCAGCTTTTTGCGTGCCTCAAAACGGTCCTGGCCCTGGTATGGCCCTGCTTCCTCATTGAGGGTCGCATCGCGCTTCATAATGTTAATCATCGGCAGTTGGTGTCGTTGCCCTACCTCGTAGTCGTTGGGATCGTGGGCCGGGGTAATCTTCACCGCACCTGTGCCAAACTCAGCATCAACATAGTCATCAGCGATAATCGGCACACGGCGGCCAATCCCAGGAAGCACCACCTCGCGCCCGACCAGGTGCGTATATCGCTCATCAGAAGGGTTCACCGCCACAGCCGTATCACCGAGAATCGTCTCCGGTCGGGTGGTTGCCACAGCAATGTATTCAGTTGCGCCATTAACCCATTCGCCAGAAGCCCAGGTACCAGCCTGCCATCCCTCTGTGACTAAGGGATACTGTACAATCCACATGTTAGCCTGGCGTTCCTGATATTCAACTTCGAGATCGCTTACTGCCGTTTGCAGGGCGGGCGACCAGTTGACGAGATAGGTACCACGATAGATCAAACCATCATCACAGAGCTTCTTGAATGCGGCACGCACCGCCCGTGACAGTCCTTCATCAAGGGTAAATCGCTCACGGGACCAATCACACGATGCACCCAGACGCCGCAGTTGGTTGGTAATCTCGCCACCATAGCGCGCCTTCCACTCCCATGTACGGCGCAGAAACTCCTCGCGCCCAACCTCCTCGCGGCTGGTGCCTTCGCTACGGAGCAGTTTCTCAACCTGGGTCTGGGTTGCAATGCCCGCATGGTCGGTGCCGGGAAGCCACAAAGTAGGCTCACCGAGCATACGATGCCACCGGATGATGACATCCTCAATCGTCACAAACATCGCATGCCCCATATGCAGCTCGCCAGTCACGTTAGGCGGTGGCATGGAAAGTACAAAGGGCTTACGATCAGGATCAAGCTCGGGAGAAAAAAAGCCGCTCGACTCCCACCAATCGTAGAGTCGCTGCTCGACTTGTTGCGGTTCATACGCTTTTGCCATTTCGGCAGGACGCTCAGGAAATGCTTGGGTCATTACTTGTTCGCCTCAACAAAATCTATCGTACCACTCTATCTATGTTACGCATATACGACCATACGTTATTTTGCACTCGTGGATTATACCTTGTTTTTGCATGTATGCAACGATAGGCATTGTAGCAAAACAAATAGCATATCATCGTAACCGTTATTAAGGCACTACAATCCGCGATACAAACTCAGCTTTGCCTTGAATACCGAGATTGAGATGGAATAACGCTCCGGCGCTAGCACCCTCCTCAACTTTGTTATCGCCACCAGCCGTGGTCATGTACATATCGGTATAGTCGGGACCACCAAAGGTCACACTCGAAACCTTGCGTGTGGGGAAGGCAATCCGCTGCTCCTCCACACCATCAGGGGTATACCGAATAATACAACTCCCATCCCAAAAGGCCGACCAGACAAAACCCTGTGCGTCGACAGTCAGACCATCGGGAACGCCATCATGTGGATCGGTTTGGATAAACACGCGCTGGTTGGTGAGTGCACCCGTCTGCTGGTCATAATCAAACACATACATTTCGCATTTGGGAGAATCGGTGTAGTAGAGTTGTGTCAGGTCAGGCGTAAACCCCAACCCATTCGACACCCCAATGTCTTCGAGTAAGACAGTGAGTGTGCTATCGAGATCGAGTCGGTAGAGCCGCCCACCACGCTCAGGTGTCGCCATCGTCCCACAAAAGACCCGTCCAAGCGGATCGGCTATCACATCGTTGAAGCGCGTATCGCGTTCGTCGGGGATTTCGTCGATAAGGGTGGTCAGCGCACCATGCTGCCAGCGCCGAATTGCCCCTTTATCCATAAAGAGCAGTAATGAGCCATCCGCCTGACGAGTAAAGCCACCAATCGCATCACTCTGGAGACATTGCTCGTGACGCCCGGAAGATGGGTAATAACGAAACAAACGCCCCATGGGAATATCCACCCAGTAGACACACCCTTCATCAGGATGCCACAACGGACCCTCGCCTGTAACGCATGCATAATCGGCAATCAACGTTGGCTGGTGCTGATGACTAGTTTCGGTTGGAGTACTCATACTATATACACCTACTCAGATCTGCATAACTCGGGTATTCACAAAGTAGGGAAAATCAAAGGTTGTACGTTCACCTGCCTGCAAGCCAGGAATAGGCAACAGTCGTGCTGTGAGTGGTTTGCGAAGGGTTGAGGCCAACGCAGCCACCTCAGTGAGGATACCTGCAATCTGATCGGCAGTGGTATTACCAGGCAGCGGAATGGTATCTAAGCCTGTGCCGCACACCGCACTAAAGGCCAGCAGATCGCGCAGCGTGTAGTATGCAGAATGCTCACCATTCGGACCAGTATTGTTCCGGTCCGCCAGCGTCGTATCTTCCAGTACCGGCAACATCACACCACTAAAACCAACCTGTGGTACCTGTGCCGCACGAATCGCAGAAGTCAAACCACGGATGGCAGCCAGTGTTCCCCACGCCCCAAATGGCACACCACTCAGTGCCTCGATAGCCAACCCAATGCTTCGCTCTGGCGCAGGGTGTGGTGCCAGCGACCAATCGCAACCGGGGAAATTGACATCGTGCTCGATATAGGGTGGGCCACTACGCACGGCTGCCACAATGCGCGCATCGTGCTCCTCGATCAAGGCAGTCAGACGAGCAAGTGCGCTGATCATCCGTGGCGATGCCGTGGAAGACCCCGTCAGTGGAATTTGAGCATCCCGTGGCACATCCACAAAAGTCCCTGCATCAGGATCATGGGCCGTCTGTACCGCTTCGACCGCGAGTACTGAGGCTTCGGGGCCGATGGCAATCCATGGGTCATCACCATTGTGATACGCCGCAGGGAAGAACGGCGAACCAGGAGCGACACACGCCGACGCCGCAAAACACAAATTGCCAAAGCCCTGGGGTGTCGTCGCACCGATCTGCACAATGGCCTCTGCCGCTGCACGAATCGTATCGTAACGCACCGACCCATCTGGCCCAGCGATGTTGGCCGAGGCAAAGACTGTATCTGTCGCAGCAAACGCTTCGGCTAACTCTGGTAAACGACGACTCTCCAACTGCCCAATCGAGACATAATCAAAGCCAGCGTCAAGTGCAAGCTGCTCTGCGCCTGCTACAACAGTGGCAACATCTGCACAGGTATTCGCGACCTGTGTGAGGGCCAGACGCATGGTTTGCACGGTGTATCCAGCCTCCTCCAGCCGCGAACGGGTCAACTCCACAGCCTTCGCCACCCGACTCACAGCTGCCTCGCGCGCTCCTGCGGTAATCGTTCTGATTTGCATAGGCTGTAGGTCTTCCTTTATGGCACACTAGCTTGCTGATACAACCTTTACCAGGTATTGTACCAGCGTATTCGATAACGATCGATGTCACGCATATCACAACCTGATGGTCTCTTCTTCTGCAGACAGTGGGTTGGCAGCAAACGCATATTCCTCGACGACCTGCCCACCAATCAAATGCTCCTGAATAATGCGTTCGAGAACTTTAGGTGTACAGGAATGATACCAAACACCTTCAGGATAGACGACTGCGATAGGGCCATGCTCACACACACGCAAACAATTGGCTTTGGTGCGAAACACGCTTCCCCGCGAACCGGAGAGATCCAGCTTTTTGAGGCGATCCTTCAGATAATCCCACGCATCATTGCCCTCCTTGCGACTACAACATTTGGCTTTTGTTGGGTCGGCACAGAGCAAAATATGTCGTTTATATAGCCCAATCCCGTACTTACGTACTTCCGATTGCAATTCTTGACGTTTTGACATGGCCTTACCTCGTGAAAAATGGAATGCGATAACAGGTATTGTACCATTGTCAGTCGATGTCGTCATGGATGGGAACTTTCACTGCACTGGTAACGTCTCTAGCAGAGAACGCAGATGTTCGACTCTATCAACAAATGCACCAAGGAGTAAGGGAATGCACACGAAAATTCTTATGGGAGGAGTTTGTCTGATGATCCTCTTGTTAGGGGGCTGTGGCGTTCGAGCAACGACCACATCACCGACTCAGCAGCCTGTTCCGGCCACAGCAGTTGCTGACCACGCAAACACCACCACTGACCCAGTACCAACGGAGCCATCCGTTCCGGAAACCGTGGTGGATAACGATCCAACCAAGACCATCTCGCCACCACCGACAGAGCTGGAAGATATGCACAGTGTTATCATCGACGTAGACATCGTTGAATTAGATTCGGTACAGTTCTACATTAGTAATTTTGAGAGTTTATGGAAACCAACGCAAAACAACATACTACAGCTAGAAGCTGGGCTGGCCGCCTATCTCCAACAAAACGCTGAACCGAAACAGGAACGCATCTGGCAGGAACTCGCCGACTATAAACGACAATACGTGGGTATTACTCAGGATGGGCAAGAAAAGATTTACGCTAACTTTTTCTGCGAAGGCGATAATTCTGACACCATGCTTGTGTTCGTTTTAGATGGTGGTGATTGCTACTTCCAGGTTTTATATACCGTAGAAAATGATCAGTTTTCCTACCTGAGCGTTAATGGTGAGGCGTGAGCACCGTTTCATCCAGGCAGGTTTAGCATAGTGAACATAGTAACCATGGAGTAAGACATGCGTAGGAAGATGATTACAGTGGGGATTTGTCTGATAATCTTCATATTGAGCGGCTGTGGTGTTCGAGCAACGACCACACCACCAACACAGCCGACCGACAGCACCGACTCAACACCGACGGAACTACCCAGTTCAGAAACCGTCACAGTTGACTCCCAACTAACAGATGCCACTACAGCACGAATTCAGACTGATACATTCGAGGGTGTTATCTTCAACGATCAGATGGCGCAAGAGAGCTCCGTGCAGTTTCTCCGCAACAACATCGATGGCTTCTGGACACCAACGCAAGAGGATGTATTGCAACTAGAAGCAGGGCTGGCCGCCTATCTTCAGCAGACCGCTAAACCGGAACATGAGCGCATCTGGCAGGAATTACCTGATTATAAACGACCATATGTCGGTATTACGCAGGACGGCCAACCAAGTATCTACACCAATTTTTTCTGTACCGAATTTGATAATTGGGAAGACACACTTGTCGACGTGGATGATGGTGGTAAGTGTTTCTTCCAGGTTCAGTACAGTGTTGAGAATGATCAGTTCTTTGATCTACAAGTTAATGGTGAGGCATGAGAGAAACTCTTCCTGTGTCTTGACTAAGATAAGGAGCATGTATGGATAGGAAGATGTTGCCAGAAAGTGTCGTTCTGATCATCCTACTGCTGGGTGGCTGGGGTGTTTTTCAGTCACTCAACACATCTGGACAATTAATACAAACAGATGCGTTTGAAGGAATTATTTTCAAGGCACAAGCAGCTGAACGAAGCAAACTGAGTCAGCTGCTACCTCGTGAAATCGAAGGGTACTGGCCCCCCACCCAGAACGACGTAATGCAAATGGAGGCAGAGTTGAAAACTTATCTCAAACAAACTGCTCAACCTGAACGCAAGCGCATGTGAGAAGAACTAACTGACTATAAACGGCAGTATGCGGGTATTGTCCGCAACGGACAACAGGTTTTTTTGCCAACAGCTTTTGTATGGACGAGGCTTCGGAGAGATGGGAACACACCCTGGTAGTCGTTTCACACGGCGGGGATTGTTATTTTCAAGTGTTATACAGTGTTGAAAATGATGAGTTTCTTCAGTTATACGTCAATCCGTCGTAAAGATGTGCCATTTCCAGTACATGTCATCATAACAGAGAAACTTTTTGGGTACCTATTGCGTCTCGTATAGTAGGGCAGAGAATGTGGACGTGGTGAATGGTACAGGAGCGGGGAGCAAGACAGTCTTACAAGGGTGGTTACTGAATTGAAGTTGGTCTGAGACTCCTTCGCAACCAAGGGGTTTTTGATCGCTCGACACGGCAGTACAACCTGATACAGACAGATGCACCTGGGCATTGCACAACTCGTGTCACTTGATGCCCGCAACAGGATGGCAGAGGCAATAGGTGCCAGCATCCTATACCAAACCTTTGATCGCTTCCCAGGCAGCATACACCTGTTGCTGTGTTGCTCCCAATGTTCCGCTGTTATCGATCACCACATCTGCCTGCGCGACCTTCTCTGACTGTGGTGGTTGTGCGGCCATGCGTGTGCGGGACTCCTCCTCACTCATGCCCCGATCCTGCATCAGGCGCTCAAGCTGCTGCTCTGGCTGACACGTGACCACCCAGACTGCATCACAGTGAGTTTTCCACCCCGACTCAAGCAGTTTAATCGCATCAATCACCGCGACCCCGCCACCCTGCTGACGCACTTCTTCAAGCCACGCAAGATTATGGGCACGCACCGCCGGATGGACGATCTGCTCCAGTTTGCGTAACTGATCAGGATGGGCAAACACAATGGCCCCCAACTGCCGTCGATCTATCGGGCCGCCTGGTTCGGTGAGAATGTCGGTACCAAATGCGGCAACGATCTGATCGTACACCAGCTGACCCGGTGCCTGTAGTTTGTGCACCACCACATCCGCATCAATGACGTGAGCACCGTGGTTGGCGAGCATCGCCAGAACAGTACTCTTGCCACAGGCGATGTTGCCGGTCATACCGATCAGATAGAGCTTGTTTGGCATAGGTTTTCTCAAGAGACTGGAGACAAGAGGCTAGCGACTAGTTGTACAGCTTCAAGAAGGACTGTGTTAATTTATATATCCCTGTGTCTCTGCGCCTCTGTGTCAATTATTATCACAGGATTTCGACGTACTCTCGCTTTACACGATCACCTTCTTCGACGCCGAACAACGCCATGAGTTCGCCGATCATCGCCGCCTTTGTATCGGCATCCTTGCGACTCCACGTGCGACTCTTGATCTCCAGATACGGTCCGGGCTCTCGATGGTTTTCGAGCCTGTCGATGTTGATGGCAAAGTCTTCACCAGCGTAGACAATACGCCAACGTCGGCGACACTTATCGATCTCCACTACACGGTCGGGGTGGAAATACTCACGATAAAAACGCCGTGTCCGATCTGCCGGGGCATTGTAGCGCGCCCGTCCCAGCAACACAGCAGACGGGTATTCGTCACGAACTGCGGCAGCCATCAGCGTCAAAATGTAGCTCTCTTCCGGGCGCACCCCTGGACTGGTATGATGGTCTTCGCGCAACCGAATACGCCCCTTGGACACATCATCCCACAGAAAGTACGTATCATACTGCGACCGTTCGCTGGTTTTGATGACACGAATGCGTGGATCGCGCAGCATCGCTTCGATGTGTTGGATGGTTGCTTCAGAGATACGTGCCTTGACCTGAACCTCGAATAACTCTGTTTGTTCAACACCACCAATGGCCAGAATTTTATCGAGCAGATTTGACTCACGCTCTGCCAGAAAAGTGTTCACTCGTTCAGCCATCGCCTGTGCACGCTCGATCACCGCCTGTTGGTCAAGCGTCAAGAGTGTGCGATCGCGCAGCAGCCAGCGACCATCGACCAGCACATCGCGAACATCATTGGCACGGGCACTGTAGACCAGATGCGAGTAGATCCCATCAGGTGCATACTGGTAACGCGGCGATGAGTGGAGTTGGTCAAGTGCGATAATTGTGATATCGGCGCGCTTTCCTGCCTCCAGTGAGCCAATCAGATGCTCAAGGTGGATCGCCCGCGCACCGGAAGAGGTCGCTAACGACAGCGCCTCACGGGCTGAAACCACCGTCGGATCGCCGCTGACACCTTTGGGCAACAGGGCCGCCAGATGTACCTCGTTCAACATATCCTGATCATCGTTCGAGGCCGGACCATCGGTACCCAGCCCAGTGCGGAGACCAGATTGAATGAACTGTTGGAAGGGTGCAATACCGCTGGCAAGTTTCAGGTTCGATGAGGGACAGGGCACCACACCAACACCACGAGACCGCATCAGTACAATATCGTCTTCGGTCGCATGCACACAGTGAGCCGCGATACAGGGCACATCAAACGCACCTACCCGATTTGCATAGGCAATTGGCGTCGCTTCACGTTCCACACGACTCTCGGTAACCTCACGCGCGGTTTCGGAAAGATGGGTATTCAGGGGTACGCCGTATTGGCGACACAGCGCAGCAGCTTCTTGATAAATTTCATCCGTACAGGTGTAGGGTGCGTGGGGCGCAATCGTAGGCGTAATGCGTTCGTGGCCGTGCCAGCTTTCAATAAAACGTCGTGCGCGCTCCAACCCTTCGTCGTAGGAAGCCGCATCGGGTGTGGGCAGGCGCATCACCGTCTGGCTGCAGATCGCCCGCATGCCCGCTTCGTCGGCAGCTCGAGCGACTTCCTCTTCGAAGTAATACATATCCACAAACGTCGTGGTGCCACTGCGGATCATTTCGGCACAGGAGAGTTGCGTACCTGTGTAAACAAATTCTGCGTTTACAAAACGACTTTCAACGGGAAACATGTAGCCAAATAACCAGACATCAAGCTGTTGATCGGAGACCAGTCCGCGCAGCAAGCTCATTGGCACATGGGCATGCCCATTGATCAATCCAGGAATGATAGCGCAGTTAGCACAATCAATCGTCTCTTTTGCAGCATAGCGCTCGGATAATTCCGCAGTAGTGCCTACAGCCACAATATCGTGGCCACGCAACGCCACGGCACCATCGTGAATCACGGCCTCCTGTGCGTTCATCGTGACAACAGTGCCACGCGTAAGCAAGATGTCTATGGTCTCTGTCATAATGTTTTACACCTCAAAATCCTGTGATTGCAATAATCAATGGCACAATCACGAAAACTTACTTGCCCTTCCCAAGTTCCGCAGAGCGACGGTACGCGGACCAGATCGCGTCAGAGAGCACCGTACGCAGTCCACCACGTTCCAGTTCATACAATGCTGAAGCCGTCGTGCCACCTGGCGATGTAACACCGTTCCGTAGTTCGGCAGGATGCCGTTCACTCTGCATGGCATAACGCACCGAGCCAAGCATGGTTTGCTGTACCAGTTCTTCAGCCATGTAGCGCGGGAAACCAAGATGCACACCAGCATCGATCATGGCTTCCATCAGCAAAAAGAAATAAGCAGGGCCGGTGCCTGAGAGCGCGGTTGCCATATCAAGATAGTTCTCATCGAGGACATACAACTCACGACCAAGCGAACTTAAAATCGTGCTGGCCCAATGCCGCTGCTGCTCATTGACAGCATCCGAAGCAGTCCACACTGTCATGCCCTCGCCGATCTGTGCTGGGGTGTTCGGCATGGAACGTACAAAGGCCGGATGGTCGAGCAGGTCGACAAAATAGCGAATGGGCGCACCTGCTACAGTTGAAATCGCCAATTCGCCTTCACCCAGTTTGCCCCGCAGATCCGGCAGCACATTCATCAGCATTTGGGGCTTGACAGCAAAGATCGCCACTTGCCCCCAGTGAACAGCTTCGGCGTTGTCCGCCGTGAGATGAATATTGTAACGCTGTTGAAGTTCTTCACGGCGTTCTGGCCTTGGGTGGGCGGCAGTGATCTGGTCGGGTGCCACAAGCTCCTGCCGTAACAACCCACCGATAATCGCCTCACCCATAATGCCGGCACCGATCACCGCAATACGTAAATCTCGAATCATAATGCTCTGTTATCCAGGTAAAAAGCCTGTTCGTTATGTCTTTGGTATTACAACAGCCATGCTACCACATAAAAATCCCCTTGGAATGCGATAGCCTGGCTGTTATCCAATCTCAACAGACTTTAGATAATATCGACATATCTGACAACTACCTCCCCTTCACCATACTCAACCAGCATCAACTCCGACCACGGAAACCGCATACCCTTCGTGTCCGGGAACAGGGAAGGCCGTGCACATCTCACGTACCTCGGCGGCGATACGGCCCTGCAAAGCGGTATCATCGATATTATGCAACACTTGGACAATCCAATCTGCGATACGTGCCATCTCGTCCGGCCCCATGCCACGGGTTGTCACAGCAGGAGTCCCCAGACGCACGCCACTGGTTTTGACGGGCGGCTGCGGATCATTTGGGATGGCATTTTTGTTGAGGGTTATGCCAGCACGATCAAGTGCTTTCTGTGCCTGTGCGCCCGTTAAACCCAGCGGGATGAGATCAACCAGCATCAAATGGTTATCAGTACCACCGCTGAACAGTTTGATATCCCGTGCCATCAGGTGTTGGGCTAACACACGCGCATTCTCACGGATGCGCTTGGCGTATTCCTGAAACGACGGCTGCAGTGCTTCCGCAAAGGCCACGGCTTTTCCGGCGATCACATGCATGAGCGGCCCCCCCTGCGTACCAGGAAAGACACTGCTGTTGAGTTGTTTGGCATACATCGTGTCGCACATAACCAAGCCGCCACGTGGTCCACGGAGGGTCTTGTGGGTGGTCGTGGTCACGACCTGGGCATGGCCAACGGGCGAGGGATGCTCACCGGCTGCGACCAGACCAGCAATATGAGCGATATCGGCCAGCAGCAGCGCACCAACCTCATCGGCAATCTCACGCAATCGGGCAAAGTCAACGATACGCGGGTAGGCACTGGCACCTGAGGTAATCAGTTTGGGTTGCACTTCACGTGCCACACGGGCAATTTCATCATAATTCATCTGGCCCGTCTCGGGATCAACACCATAAAAATGGACGTTGTACCACTTCCCACTAAAGTTGACCGGACTACCGTGTGTCAGGTGGCCTCCATGATCCAAGCGCATCCCCAGAATAGTGTCGCCCGGTTGCAAGAGCGCGGTAAAAACAGCAATATTCGCCTGCGCCCCACTGTGCGGTTGGACATTGGCCGCCTGCGCCCCAAACAACTTGAGCGCCCGATCAATTGCAAGTTGTTCAACTACATCAACAAATTCACAGCCGCCATAGTAGCGTTTACCCGGCAAACCCTCAGCATACTTGTTGGTCAGGATCGAGCCCTGTGCCTCGAGCACCGCCTTGCTCGTATAATTCTCGCTAGCGATTAACTCCAGGCCATCACGTTGGCGATGAGCTTCGTTGGTAATTGCAGCTGCAATTTCCGGATCGGTATGCTGAAGTGTTTCAAAAACATGCATTATGCTTCCCCCTGCAAAATGAATTGGCTATTGTCCGGGAACAGCATACAGTACCGCCGATACCCAAGGAACAAACCTCCTCTGTTTTTTCCCCATTGTACTGGCAACACTGCTGATAACTGAATTCCAGGTACGTAATGCTGGCGACATTATACCGTACCCACACCAAAGCTGCATCCCTATTTTGATGACAGTTCTTTATATTGATAGCGTGATGAACCTATGCTATAATCAATGTCCGCCAAACCATAACATATCTGTCACAAGTATAGAAAGGGTGTCCGATGAAGCTCTCCTGTCTACAGGAAAACCTTAAACGAGGCCTGGCCGTCGTCGGGCATGCTGTCGCGGGGAAAAGTACGTTGCCAGTACTCTCCAACATCTTGCTCGCTACCGATGAGGGGAGACTCAAACTGGCCGCCACCAATCTGGAAATTGGCATCACCTGCTGGATTGGGGCCAAAGTCGATGAGGAAGGTGCGGTCACGATTCCGGCGAAGCTGCTTTCCGATTATGTCGGAGGGCTGCCCAACGACAAAATCAGCATGGCACTCGATGCACGCACACAGATGCTGACCGTACAGTGTGGCCGTGAATTTGTCGCCAATATGAAGGGCATTGAAGCCGAAGAATTCCCCATCATTCCCACCATCGAAGATCGCACGCCCACTGTGTCTTTTCCACCAGATGTGCTACGCGAAGCGATTGAGCAGGTCGCGTTTGCCGCCGCCAACGACGATACACGTCCCGTACTAGCCGGGGTTTTGCTACGGCTTAAAAATGACACAGCCACCTTCGCCGCAGCAGATGGCTTTCGTCTTTCTGTACGAACCATTGCCCTGCCAGAACCAGTTACCGAGCCCATGGAAGTCATTATTCCATCCCGCACACTGACCGAACTCTCACGGATTATTGGCGATACGGAAGGGCCAGTTGAAGTAACCGTCACGGCATCGGGTGGGCAGATTCTGTTCCACACCGACGAGATGGATCTGGTCTCACGCCTGATCGAAGGAAAATTCCCCGACTTTGAGCGTATCATTCCCAGTAGTTATGCCACACGCAGCGTTCTGGAGACCCAGGAACTGTCCAAAGCCGTCAAACTGGCCTCCTACTTTGCCAACGCCTCAGCCAACATCGTCAAACTCACCTTTGAGTCGGGGGGCGATCTGGAGCCCGGTAAGCTGACTCTGAGTGCCAATGCGGCAGAGGTGGGCGACAATCAAAGCTCCCTTGATGTTATGATCACCGGCGAAGGTGGACAACTCGCATTGAATGTGCGCTTTCTTTCTGAGGCTCTGAATGCCATGAAAACCTCTCAGATTGCGCTGGAAACACAGACAGCCCAGAGCCCTGGCGTTTTTCGGCCCATCGGCACCGAGGGCTTTATCCATATCGTCATGCCGATGACGGTGAGATAGGGTGATTAGAGGTTAGGGGTAATACAACACCAGATGTAGCGGCGGTTTGCCACCGCCGTCCCAGCTTTATCCATATCGTCATGCCGATGACGGTGAGATAGGGTGATTAGAGGTCAGGGGTAATACAACACCAGATGTAGCGGCGGTTTGTCACCGCCGTCCCAGCTTCATCCATATCGTCATGTCGATGACGGTGAGATAGGATGATTAGAGGTCAGGGGTAATACAACACCAGATGTAGCGGCGGTTTGTCACCGCCGTCCCAGCGTTTCACTATCTGATGGTATCAATCCAATGGTAGTTTAAGGATATGGGTGCGGCGCCCCACACTCCGCTGCCTGAGCTTGTCGAAGGCAGCCGTGCCACCCGCCAGGCCACCGGCATCTCCATCGCTTGATATCGGAGACGGCCAAAGCTTTTGGGGTAGGTTTTAGGGCGGAACGCACATGGCCAACGGCAGTTCCAACATCGGCTAGGCTGCTGGCACGAGGTGCGTGGGTAGAGGGAGTGGTGCCTGGCGGAGCAATGGGACCAACCACGAGCGCCCGCCGCGCCGAAACCGGAGGATGTGCCGGATTCGGCTCCGCCGCCCACCACCAAGCAGTGGACGGAAGTCCGGCACGTCCGGGCTGCGGGACGGTGGCCCAACCTCCACTCCAGATCGATCCCGCTGCTGACCATCCAGACCATAGCCAGAACCAGGGCCAACCAAAGCCGCGCCGCCCGAGCCGGGTCGCTCATTGGGCTCATCTGCCACTGCCAGATCCCCCGTTTGATACGCTTGAAGACCTGTTCGCACCAAGCCCGCAGGACAACCAGGCGCTATCAGCAGCATCGGGCTCTCGCGTCGTCATCACCAACCAGGGTGTGGTGGAGCGGTCATCGCCCCATGCCAGAAGGGACAAAACCAGTGACGCGCCTGTTCTTTGCAACAGATCCCCTGCGCCTGCCACGCCCAGTCATCGGTCGGCAGGCGGTCGCGGAGCCAGTACCAGTGGGCCAGAACTTGGCTCCGGTATGAATGCGGAGGAACGGCTGCCACCCCAACTGCCCAATGCGCCGAAACAACCAGCGGGCATACAGCCCCGGTCCGCCAGCACGGTTGCCTAGGGTTTCGTGAGCTGCGGCAAGGTGCTTGACACGCATCTGGTCCACTCCGATAATGCATCTGGATGAGCCATACCATTCCTCCATATCACGGCTGTAGGGGTGCAACCATGATACAACTGATGTGGCTCATCTCAAAAACCTACCCTCAAAAGCCACCTCACCCACCCGCCGCTCACGCAGCGACCTCAATCCCACCGACCACTCACGCAGGCTGCCGACAGGTTTCTGCCAGATCCAGCGACCACATTATCCGATCCACCCAGGCCTCATCGATGCTCTATGCCATCTACTCTCAGAGTACACTGCAAGCAAGTTTCCGGGAGCTCCAGTTATCCATTTCGCACATTAAGCTGGCCCACTAACCACTTCCGAAAGACAATTCACCCCTTTGCAATCACACATGTCCACCCTGAGCTTCCGGAAGCTCCATGTAAACCCTGAGCTTTTGTTGTACAATTCCGTAGAGACAGGCCGATTAAGAACGCTGAAATATAGGCAGCCTCAACAACAAGGACACACCTATGCCGTCACCATTCCCAGGTATGGACCCATATCTCGAAGGATATCTCTGGCCCGACGTACATAACGCACTCGCGGGCAAGGTACGACAACTGCTTATGCCACTGCTGCGTCCACGATACGTTGCACGATTAGAGATCTACGTTGTCGAAGACAGCGCCCCCGAAGGAGATATTGGTATTATGTATCCTGATATTGAGGTCATACTTGCTCAACCAACCAACATAACACCAACTTCATTGTATCCATTGGGAAGCTCAGAGGAACCACACATGGCAACTCCAGCAACAGTAGCCATCCCAATGATACTGCCGATCGAGGTACAAGTGGTGAATGTGGAGATTCGTGACGCAGCAGACCACCAATTGGTCACAGCACTAGAAATACTTTCTCCTGTCAACAAACGTGAACCAGAACTCACACCGTACCGCCAGAAACGACAGCGACTGTACCAGGACGGCGTGCATCTGGTCGAGATTGATCTCCTGCGCCGTGGCACACGTCCAGTGATACATCCCCGAATCCCTGAATCTTCCTACATAGTCAGCGTAACTCGCGCACAGACAGGTAAAACCGATATGTGGTCCATCGGCTTGCGCGACCCACTCCCACGTATTCCGATCCCACTACGCCCACCTGATACTGATGTTATTTTGGATCTGGAGATGGCGCTCAGTGCTATTTACGATGAGGCCGGGTATGACCTCTCCATCAATTATACTGATACACCCCCACCGCCAACGTTATCAGACGATGACACACAATGGATGAAGAAATTGCTTACGTCCCCAGCTTCCGGAAGCTCCTGATTGAACCTTTTCCCCGTCGCTCTCGTCGTAGGTGTTGAATCATTTGATTGAACCTATGGTGGGAGTAGGGTATGCCTGTTTCTCTTACAAATCTAACCAAATATTATGGCAACTTCTGCGTCCTCGACCACGTGTCACTGCAGATCGAGGGCGGCATGTTTGGATTGCTTGGACCCAATGGCTCTGGGAAAACCACGCTGATGCGGCTGTTGGCAACCATTTTGCGGCCCAGTGCTGGCCAGATGTTTATCGACAATATCGATGTACTGCGCCATCCCGCCCGCATACGCGCACAACTTGGCTATCTACCGCAGGATTTTGGCTTCTACAAACGTCTCACGGCCTACGAGACGCTGAGTTATATTGCCACCATGAAGCAGATTGCGCGTGCTGAGCGCCATCAACAGATTAGGCAGGTGCTCGAGCAGGTCAACCTGATCGATGTGGCACGGCGGCGTGTTGGTGGGTTTTCGGGAGGCATGTGCCAACGGCTTGGTATTGCCCAGGCGTTGTTGGGCAACCCGCCACTGCTGATTGTCGATGAGCCAACCGCAGGGCTCGATCCCGAGGAACGGTTACGGTTGCGTAATCTGCTGGTACGCCTTGCCACACAACGTACCGTGCTGCTCTCGACCCATATTGTTGCAGATATCGAAGCGAGTTGTACAGCACTGGCCGTGCTCAACCAAGGTCGACTTGTGTTTACCGGCACGCTCACCGATCTGGTTGAACAAGCACGTGGTCGAGTGTGGCAGGTGGAAACAACACCCGAGCAGTGGGAACAGTTGCATGCCGATCTGCGGATCGTGTCGAGTCGTTCGTCTGGGGCCAAGATGCTGCTGCGGGTGCTTGCCGATGACCTGCCGCTTGCCGGAGCAACGTCGGTTGAGCCTGGACTGGAAGATGGGTATATGGCGGTTATGCACGGCGTTCGACCAGCGGAGGTGGTCCATGCGTAATGTACCTGCCCCATCAATGCCCACTTATCGCGATGCCAACACGTCACAAACAGACATGCAACAGAACAACCTGATGGAACGCTTGCTAGTGGCGTGGCGGATGGAGCTTCGGCTGATCTGCTGGCACTGGAGCTTTCTGCTGTTGTTGATTGTGTGGACGGGGATCTCTGTGGTGATGGCCGAGGACTACCTGCAACGTAGTGCCCTGGGAACCGCACGGACGGTATTGGAGGGCGACCTTGGTCGGTTCGCTATTGGTTTGCTCTCGGTGATAGCTCTGTTTGTCAGCGGCATCAGTGCTTCCCGTGACACACGCACGCGCTTTGCCGCCTTTGCACGTGTCCTTCCCGCAGGCTTTGAGCTACAGCTTGGGCGCTGGCTGGCTGTGTTGAGTGCACTCGCGACGCTATTGATTATCCCCCTCGGTATTGCATTTTCGCAAGGGCCACTTAGCTCATTTGGTGTGGGCGCGCTGCTCTTTGTCCTTGAGGCACTAATCACGCTGGCGTTTGTTACTGCTGGTGTGTGGTGGCTCATGGATTGGCTAGGGCTCCGTGGGCGCTGGGTCTATTTGCTACTGTTCTTTGGATGGGTTGGATGCAACTTTGGGCCATTGTTTCCGAACCGCACCGGGCTACGGATCGCAGAAACAGAACTAATCATGTTTGCACGCGCCCAGAGTAGTCGCTACCATGAGCTATGGGGACGCCTCTTCGAGGGGAATCGCCCCCTGTGGTTCAATCTCTTCTACATTGGTCTGACGCTCCTGTTCCTTGGCCTGATGTGGCAACGCACCAGACGACGAACACGACAGGCTACTGTGTTACCTTTGATTGTCATCAGTAGTGGCCTTGTGCTCGCTATAACCAGCGCATACAACTACCACACACACGTCCGGGAATGGCTGGAGGCCACCCGCCCACTTGACACACCCCCACGCGATTATGCCACAGAGCCAGCGATGTCACCCGAACGCATCGACTCATACGCCATTGCTGCCGATCTGCGTGATCCAGCCCGACCATCATTTGCGGTTGATCTGGAGGTTCGTAATGCCAGCGACCAACCCCTGACACAACTCGATCTCACACTCAACCGCGACTTCCACATCACCAGTGCCAGTGTCCCGTTTGAGCGCTCAGGTGATATAGTGCATATCACATTATCTGAGCCGCTGGCAGCCGATGCAACGCTGCCCATCTCCCTCAACTATACTGGACAGCTTTTAAGTACGTGGATTAGCTGGGAAGGCTTTCCTGAGGCGATCTACTTCACACACCCACAGGGTGTGCGGCTTGCCACGGCGGCGGGCTGGTATCCATTGCCGGGTCGTATCTCGCCAGCCCTCCATCTGCGTGCTGTACCTAACTTCAATGAATTACCTGAGCCGTCTCAATTCGAGATCACAATCAAGCATCCAGCACCCTTTCCCATTGCCTCGAACCTGCACGAAGTAAGCGATAATATCTTTGCTGGTGATAATACCACGTGGGTCTATCTGGTCGGCTCACCGCAGTTAGCTATTGAGCAGGAAGGTGATGTGCGGTTGCTTGCAGCTCGAAACAATATCGAGATGGCACGAGCTAGTACGCCCAGAGTCCAAAATACACTTGATTACTATCTACGCTTCTTTCCCAACGTCGATGTACAAGGTATCACCATAACGGTTTTGGACAATAATGTCGGTATTCCCATGGGCAGCCCACCCTCGGCGCAGGAACTCATTGTGATGTATGATCGACCAGGTCTCACTGGTGCAATACAACGCCCTGAACACGGATTGCTTGAACATGTACTGTTAGAGGATTTGTGGCAGGTGGCTGGTGGAGACTCACATGGTTGGTCAGATTTTAGCGGGGTTGATAACTTTCTGTGGAAGCACTATCAGACGAATGGTGAGCCACAAACATATCGTCCACCTGGTGAACAAATGGGTGCCGATCATTTCAGCGGACGTATGGATCGCTTCCTGACTGAAGTGCATGGGCAACATGGCGATGCCGGAGTGGTGCGTGCTGAATGCCTTTGCTGAAGAGCAGGATGATGTTGGGTTTCTAGAGGACGCACCATTGCGTGAGTGGGTACAGGAGGTCGCTAATGCACCCTGGATCCATGGCCTACTACGAAGCCAGAATGACCATTAGCAGTTCAATGGTCTGTGCGATATTGATGCTGCTTGGCTATGCTGCATTCGTCGGGTGGTCGCAACAGGCTGGTGCTCCGCCGCTCACAGCCACCGACATGACCAATGATCTCTTGCTCATTCTGCCGCTGTGTGTAGCGCTTGGTATCGCGCATGTGATGACGCTGGAGGTGGAATCGCGCATGGTCGAGCTGCGGGCCAGCTATGCCGAACCGCGCTGGTTGTTACCACTTGTACGAACGATCAACACATTGGCCATCACACTGAGCCTGATACTGGTAGGCAGTTTCGTCCTCTGGGTGAGTTATGGCCCATACGACCTGTTTGGTGTATGGTTCCCGACCATATCGCCGACGATTTGCCTGATCGGTGCGACTCTCCTCACGGGCAGTCTGTCCGGCAATTATTGGGTTGCGGCAGGAGTGGCGCTGGCCTGGTGGTTCTTTGACATTCAAACCCGAGGCGAATACACCCAACTGCTCTTTCTGTTCAATGAACGGTGGCCATTGGCGGACATTCATCCGACACAGAATCGCATTGCGGTAAGTACCCTCGGCGTAATACTAATGGTCGTGAACGGTATCATTGGAACCTACCGACGGCACATTCCATGAGTTGTCAGGAGTAGAGTCTATTGTGAAGAAATGGCGCACCAGTACGACACTCGAAACTCTGTCATGTGCAAACGACTCAGGAGGCACCCCGACCACCACAGCGGACACCGATGAGCAGTTGTATGCACAGGTGCTGGCTGGTGATACGACAGCGTTGGTGCCCCTCGTTTCTCGCTACCATGCCTCGCTGCTGGCCTTTGCCTACCGCCAGACGGGCGACCGCTTACTGGCCGAGGATCTGGTGCAGGATGCCTTTACGCGCATGGTGATTTATCACGGGGCGCCACCCCAACGGTTTCGTGGCTGGGCTTTTACCATCGTGCGAAACCTGGTCTATGACCATTACCGTTCAGCCTACGCACAACGTGAACAGCAGGGCATCATTGATCTGGCAGCCATGCAACCCCACATCGAGCCTGGCTCGGACAAACACATACGGCAGGGCGCTGTGCAGAGTGATGTCACCGAGGCACTCCAACATCTGACACCTGAACAACGTGAAGTGCTCATACTGCGTTTCTATCACGATCTGAGGTTGAGTGAAGATCGAGGAGATTACTGGCGTACCGCTTGGCACCGTCAAAAGCCGTATGTTTCATGCGTTACGCCAGATGAAACGCTACTTTGAAGAACGTACCAACACATCCGTATTGCGAGGCCAGCATGACGAATAATCACGACATCAGACAGGAGCTATCCCCCACAGCACAGCAGGAACTTGGTAATCTGGAGCCGCTGATGACCTGGCTTGCCAGCGATACAGCACCGCATGTTCCTAAGGGTGCGACCGAACATCTGTTAGCTCAGTTGCAACCACATGTGGCTGCCCGGAGAGAAGCTCCTATCGCGCCACACAGAGGAGTGCGTGAGTGGATCGCACTGGCCTGGGCTCAGACAACGATCTTCGAGGGTGGCTTCTGGTGGGCGAGTATGATCATCACGGCTATCGGGTTATTGGTAGGAGTCTTCAATGGAGGGCCATGGCTGGCGCTTTTGTTTGTGCTGTGTGCGCCGGTGCTGACCGCTGTTGGTGTAGCACTCGCCTTCCAGTCCTCATCGCAGACATTGGGAGACCTTGAACGGGCCAACCCAACGCATCCACTGGAGTTGCTCTACGCACGACTTGGATTAGTGGTGGGGATCAATACACTCATGGACCTGTTTCCCCTGGCCTTTGTCTGGGCCGAGATACCAGGCATCGTGTTGTGGCGTCTGATGATTATCTGGCTGGGGCCAATGTGTGCACTCGCCGGGGTGGCCCTCTACACCTCAGTGCGTTGGGGGAGCATACCTGGCATGGTGGTGCCACTTGGACTGTGGGGCGGACTGGTGCTGCTGAGCGGCCCCTGGCTGACTGAACGCGCCGATCAGCTGCGGCAAGCCTCTGCCGAAACAATCATCATCTATGTAAGCAACTCCAACACCATAATCGTAATCGCCCTGGTTGCGCTGATAGTTGGTCTCACCATGATACATCGGAGTGGGCACTATATGCGAGGAGCAGCGCAACTATGAACCTCGTGGTACACCATGTCTCGAAGCAGTACACCGATCAACTCGCGCTCAGCGATATCTCGTTTGAGTGTATGCCGGGCCTTTGTGCGCTACTTGGGCCCAATGGTTCTGGCAAATCGACACTGTTGCGGATCATTGCGACATTGCTCCCTGCTGACTCTGGCAACCTCGTCTACAATGGCCAGCCTTATACCAGTCAGCTGCGCGCCATTCGGTATTCGTTGGGATACGTGCCACAGCAGCTTGATCTACCGGGTCATATGACGCCACGCTCCTTGTTGCGCTATGTAGCACGGCTCAAGGGTGGTCGTGCTGAACGACATGTTCCTGAGATCCTCGATACGCTTGGCTTAATGAAACTGGCCCGTCAACGTATCGATAGACTTTCGGGTGGGCAAGTTCGTCGCCTGGGGATCGCTCAGGCACTGCTGGGCCATCCCCGGTTGCTGCTGCTCGACGAGCCATTTGCGGGTCTCGATATTGATGAGCACCGCCATGTCATGCAGGTGCTGCATCGGCGGAAACACCAGACCAGCACCCTGTTGAGCACGCATCTACCTGACG
Organism: Chloroflexi bacterium AL-N1; assembly: GCA_013122435.1. Lineage (GTDB taxonomy): Bacteria > Chloroflexota > Chloroflexia > Chloroflexales > Roseiflexaceae > AL-N1. Next base: position 2,390 of record WYDT01000028.1, on the reverse strand, counting down.
AGATTGCGGCACTGGCCGAGCAGGTTGTTGTGTTGAGGCAGGGCCACGTGATCGCCGACGATACACCCGAAGCCCTGTGTGCCTGGGCGCTGGGTAGCGTCCATGAGCTGTGGGTGCCTGCCCATGAGGTTGAGTGGTACACCACCCACTACTGCGTAAGCTATATCTCCTACGATGACGGTCAGGCGTTACTCCGTGTGGTTGGCGACCTCCCACCAGACCACACGGGTGTACAAACCAATACTTCCCTTGAAGATGCCTACCTGCTATTGCAGCAACGTGCGGAGGTCGTGCAAGGAAAGCCATAGAGATAATGAGACAGGTTTGTAGGGTCGGTTACATGTCAAGCTGTTTCATTTATTCGCCCTTATTTTTCTGCTGGTGGATCGTGATCGCCACAAGGATGCTGAACAGCATAACTAAACCTGTAAGTGAGTTTATCAGTAAAACGTTGGATTGTGTTACGTCTGGTTGGAGGGTAGCAACAAGAATGGCTCCCATCACGGTTCCGGCACTTATTCCAACCAGAAACATGGCGTTTTTTCGGCGCGTACCGACACTTCCCAGGTAGCGCCAAATACCACGATAGTTCTCAGGGTGATGTTCACGAAGGTGTAGCGCATAGAATGTCCCTAGCACAACCAGCAAAAGTCCTAGAAATGAGCCGATGAAAAAACTAAAACTTACCATATGATATGTCTCTTTCATACAATCAGGCTTGTCAACAGTGTTGCTTGACAAACCTGACTCGTATTGTTTTCACACAGAGTTGAAATATAATGATATTCACTATTTGTAGATCGTATGATCTGATTTCAAAGCATTCTGTGCCTCACAACTTAACATGTAGTGCAAGAGCCGGCTGTCTGGCAGAAAAAACAGCGATTGTTTACAGTACCGGTATAACACACAAGATACCAAAACAATGCACACAAGATACCACAAGCTACTGCAATAGGTGTACCACCGCAAGCAAGACAAACTATAGCTCCTGAAAATGTACAACCCAAGCCATATAGAAAATCAAAAACTTGCAAACAGGTATTACATGCAACACCAGCCCCAACCGCTGTAGGTGCTATCTCGTCAGTATCACTGCTTTTTGGTGAATAATCTGCACTTGTGGGTTGGGAGTGTGGGAGTGTCAAAACACGTGTTTCGCCATTCCGTAAATTAGTAAAGTGCAAAGTATTTTGCTCGATGGTCAAAGATTCGGTGGACATGATATCATCATTAACAACCTCCCAAACATCAACCTGAAGAGAGCTATCGGGCCTATTACTATAAATGGCGAGTGCTGTTGTTGCTTGTCCATCAGCATATTTCCCTGTTGCTTGAAATAGAACCCCTTTTTGTCCATCAGTGTTACTGAAAGCAATTCGGATCAGATGACCTTTTTGCCCATTTTGTTGAACCGTGATCCCATCTGTCTCAGTTTGATTCAGGGTAAATCCTTTTGCAAGGAGATACTCAGCTAGTTGTTGCCCATCCTTCGAATTTAGCGCTTGCTTAGTTACACGTATTGCTTCTGCATCAGTTAAAGGTCTCCAATTAATGTCTGTAGTACCCGTAGATTTAGCAGCAGACATCTCCGGAAAGATACCTGTCAATGTCGCTGCGAACGCTGAACCTGCTGCCGTCATGCGCTTAAGAAATGATCGTCGAGGTCGAGCCATGTTCTTTGTTCCTTTCTTTCGATATCTTATTTAAACAATAATCCTGGAAACTTTTACTTCATAAATGTTGAGGCTTGTGCCTTTCACATTCATAAAATGGTTACATATCTATATTTGTATTTATAATACAAAATTACAGATGATAGTAAGCGTTGTGAACCAGTAGGATGAAGTAATGAAAAAGACTCCATCAAGAGTTAAGAACTGACTATTCTGTATGAATATAAAATAGGAAGCGAGAATTGCAGCCACGTTTCGGCTAAAAATAATCCAGCGTTGTTGCTGAATCGTTTTATGGGAGTCAAAGCAGCCACAGGGGATATCTTTGTGGTTAAGAAGTGCAATACTAACAGCGCCTGTGAAAAGCAGTAAGAGTAATAAACTGACAATTGCTGCAAATTGAGTGAAAATGCCAAGTATGAGCAGACCACCAATTCCCACCTCTACTGGCGGAAGAATCCGTGCTAAACTTCGTGCAACAAAGGGAGGAAACATATCATAAGCAAGGAGGGTGTGAAAGAAGCGAGACTTACCCGACCTTATTTTCACCCACCCAGCAAATACTAACAACAGTCCAACCGCAAGACGCCCTAGCAACACCAGTATATCAACGCCCCACGATAACAGCACATGTACTCCTGTTTCCATACACTTCTCCTTGATGTGATGTGATGTGATGTGATGTGATGTGATGTGATGTGATGTGATGAATAT
>WYDT01000027.1 GCA_013122435.1 Chloroflexi bacterium AL-N1 | reverse complement strand
CCGCAGGTGTGGTAGGTAGTGGTGCCTATGACATCGTGAGCCGTCATCGTCAGTCGACCATAGAATAATTGTATACCTAGAACGAAGGAGGATCTGGATGGCTAATCCACGTCTCGAACAGATGGGACAAGCAATAACCACGGAACAACCGCGCCCACCACGGCGTCTGGACAAGGACTTTGTATCTGCGGTCTTACTTGACAAGACCGAAATCTTTGGCTTTCTGTTTGGCCTGATGGTTTTTTTGTCCGGGATGGGCTTGTTCCTCTTTTTCGATCTCTCTGATCGTCTCACGCTGCTCTGCGCGGTGCTGGCACTGATTGCTGGGGCACTCCTGATGTCGACACCGTTTATTGCTGTCTGGCAATGGTGGCGGGCATTGCGCTATGGGCGTTTAGGCTATGCAGAAGTGATTGAGGTGGTGCGTCATGGACAAAACCGTTCCTCCTTCACCGCCATGGACCATGGCACGCTTCTCGGCACCTGGCAGGTGGATCTGGGGACCGAGACCTTGGAGATGCCCTTCAAGCTCGAACGCCCCTGGAATGGCAAGGTCATCGAAGGCGTGGAAGTCATCGTCTTAGTGCATCCCTCTCAGCCCAAGGTGTTGTTTCCGCTGGGCGTGCTGACCCGCAAGGAGCAACGAGCGCGGGCACGGGGGCGCTAGGTTGTTGGGCATCGGTGGGGCTGCCGGGGACCCTGACAGGAATGAGCATTCTCAGACACGCCTGCCACTTAAGCAGCCGGCTGCTAACGGCGCCTGCTCACGCAGGCTGTTGACGCTTTACCACATCAGATATGGCGAATGCATAGGCGTGCAACGCTCCCTTTGTTGTGAGCAGGCGTGCTAGCTCCACTCTAGGGGCATCGCCGACACCATGCGCTTTGCTGCCAGTATCGCTTGCCGGTGTCCAGGGTGCCACGCCTGGGCCGCAGGGCGTGGAGCACCCCAGCGAGCGCTGGCACGTTGAAACAAAGGGCGGCAAAGGCACAAAATGAAAAAAACTCTATAGGTGAATGGCTAACCTGTCCGTCGGCTAGCCCGTTAGGAACGGTACCAACGCAGGATACAAGCAACAGTGTTGACCCCACCCAGTATCACCGACACTTCAGCAACAACCACAACGAGCATTGCAATGTACAAATACATTACTCAACCACTGCGCGCTCGACCACCTCACAAATGTAGTGGAGCACCTGCAGATGGGCTTCCTGAATACGCGCCGTATCCTGGCAATCAACGATGAGTTCGAGATCGGCCATATCACGTGCCGCACCGCCATCTTTCCCCAGCAGTGCAATCGTCGCAGCACCACGCGCCTTTGCAGCCTGCAACGCCGCCACAATGTTAGGCGAGTTACCGCTTGTGCTAAAACACAACACCACATCCCCTGGTCGTGCAAGAGCTTCGATCTGCCGTGAGAAAACATGCTCGAACCCAAAATCATTGCTTATACAGGTCAACACCGATGAGTCTGCCGTCAACGCAATGGCTGGCAACGCTCGTCGATTAGCGCGATACCGTGCCACTAACTCCTCTGCCAAATGATTGGCATCCGTAGCGCTGCCACCATTCCCACAGGTAAGCAGCACCCGCCCATCCAACACCGTATCGCAAACCAACCGTGCTATTTGCTCAATCACCGTTGTCTCTCTCACCAACGATTGTAACACTGCACAACTTACATCTGTTTGCTCCTGGAATGATGCTGGCATATATATTCCATTTCTTAACAAAAAAAGAACCGCAACACGCCCATATGGTAGCACGTATTGCAGTTCATCCTGATGCAGTCGATCAATTATCTACATGTGTCGATAGTAGCCACGCTAACGCAAGCAGATAGCCACGCCATCCCAACCCTGAAATCTGTCCAGTAACCAGCGGGGCGATCAGCGATACGTGTCGGAAGGGCTCACGTTTGTAGACGTTGGAGATATGCACCTCAATCATGGGTAGCGTGAGGCTTGCCAGTGCATCCCGTAGCGCAATGCTGTAATGGGTAAACGCTCCTGGATTGATGATAATCCCTGTAGCATCATCTACCTCCGCCTGAATGAAGTCGATCAGCGCGCCCTCGTGATTGGATTGAAACGCCAGGAGCGTTGCACCAGAAGCGCGCGCTTTCTCAGTGAGGGCATTGTTGATCTGTGCTAACGTGGTGTGGCCATAGATAGCCGGTTCACGCCGGCCAAGCATATTCAGATTCGGACCATGAATAACCAGTATCTTCACATTATACCTACATTCAATCCCAACTCAACGCCGGATTATCGGCAGATGAATCGTATAATCCTGCGCTCTCGGTGGTTCTTGTTGTACCGTAAGCGGAGCAATGATGTTGACAAGACGCGATGATATCGCAGGATCAAATTCAGATGTTGCCATGACCGTAATCTCATTGATGGACACAGGATCAACATCAGCCGGGATCTGTACATCAACCTCCACCGGGAAGCGAATATTACGTGACAACCGTGGTGTGGTCGTCGGTGTAAGCGTCAGATCCCAGTCCAACGTTTGTGTCACTGAGATAACAAACGTATCCCGTCCATTGCCTATGTTCAAAACCTGATGATCAAAACTGACTAGCTTGCCAGGTTCCAATAATACAGCCCGTCCCGATGAAATATCAACACCAGCATACTGGAGTGCTGTTGTCGTGTCAACTGCTTCACCTGATGGTGCACGTGGGTCTGAGGCAGAACGCGCTGACACAATCGTGAGATCCACGGTTCCCGCATTAACAAACAGCGGCACAAGCACCGTGACTGTGACTGGCGCCGTTTCCCCCGGCTCCAGGAACACACTTACCGGCGACACATCGGCCTGCCAACCAAGCGATGAACGCACATCAAGGATAATCGTGTCCGTGGTAAAGCCAGTATTCGTCACCGTGTGGGTGTAGCTCACCAACTCGCCCGGCAGTGCCGAGCCCTGATTGTCGGGTGTAATGACAACGCCAAATTGCGGACCGACAGTCATAATGGCGGTCGCTGCGGCCCTACCACGTGGATCGCTCACATCCGCCTGCTCCGACGTTGCAAGAAGCTGCACCTCACCTATAGTACCAAGCGGTGTCTCTTCAGGCACCTGCACCACCAGTTGCACCGACAAAATCTGCCCAGGTTCAAGCAATGCGGTGGTCGTTGGTATGAGCGTTGCCGTCCAATCGTCAGGCACATCCGTAATTTCCATCGCATAGGTTTGCGATATGCTTCCACTATTGAGCAACTCAAAGGTGAAGGTTACTGGCGTACCAGCCTCTCCAGCACGCGACAGCACTGGCTCAATCCATAGCACACCCGGCGCCTCGGCGATGGTGGTCGTAATCTGTACACTCGCCTGTACTGATGGCGAAAATGCGGATGTAGCTGTTACCAGCGTCGTGTTGACCAGATCTTTTACCTGCCCTGGTGGAATAGTCAATTCAACCTCGATTTTCTCAGAGGCACCCGCCGGTATATCCAATATCGGAGGGATCGGGCGCACACCCCATCCCTCCGATGCGCTTGTCGCCACATTGATCGTATCGGTAAAGTTCCCATTATTCGTCAACGTGTGCGTAGTGGTCACGACCGTGTTGGGTGGCTCGGTATTCGCCTCATCACTCACCAGAGCCAAGGCTGCCTTACGATTGACTTCAACAGTATCAACAACTGTGGCGGTCGCATTGGTGCCACCCTGAGCCGTCGCACGTACCACAAAGTCGTAGTTGCCAGCAAGCGTACCATCTGGCGGCGTAATCAGTACCGTTACCTGCGCATTATCGCCTTCATTTATGTTGACAGAAGCCGCCGGAGTAAACGACGATGTCCATCCGACTGGAAGACCTTCAACGGTCAGATCGAACGCCCCATCAATATTCCCAACGTTGGTGAGAGTATGCTCAAAGTCAACAGTAACCTCAGGGTCGGTGGCTTGCATTTGTGGGGCATCGAAGCGTGGGACCGCCGCAGGTACTACCGTCGTTGTGTCAGTAACACTTTCCTCGACTGCAACATCACTGGTAGATTGTGCCGTGACGATGGTGTCGTAGAGGCCCTGTGCTATACCCTGTGGCACGGTGAGTGTGAGTGTCACAGGCTGGCTGGCGTTGCGCTCCAGCGTAATTTCACCCACAGGCAAAATACTAGCCTGCCACCCATTTGGTGGACTGGCTGTTACCGTAAACGTATCGATGCCATTGCCTGTGTTCGTCAATGTATGAACATAGGTAATCGTCTCACCCGGTCCAGCATTACGCGCCTCGTCCGCAACAAAAGTCAGTGATGGCACAAGCAACGCCGTTGTGAGATCCTTCGCATCATCCGTCACCGAATTGCCGTCCACCGACGCGGTAACAGTTGCCTCACGTGAGTCACCCACAAGCACCGCAGCAGGAATATCAACCGTAAGGGTGACAGGTGTGGTCTGGCCCGGATCGAGTGGAATCGCATCACCCTCATTCGGAACAATGGTGTAGTTCCAATCAGCCAGATTCACGTCAAGACGGAAATCGCCCGACTCGCTCCCAATATTCTGAAGCGTATGGATATAGGTCACTGATGTGCCGGGATCACCCGACTGCGATTGACCATCAGGAGTCAACCGAGGGATGGGCGCTAACTCAATAGTGGTTGTCTGCGTCACGTCGTCAGATACATCACCATCGGCACGTGACTGCGCCTCTACACGGGTCACAACAAGCGGGACAGAGACACTGGTCGGGAAGTTCACTGTTACTTCAATAGTTTGCGCTTGTCCAGGATTGAGAGTGATCGGTGAAGGCGGATCGAAATTAAACGTCACACCCGTCACGCCACCAGTATCAACACTACCGATCAGATCAAACACATCTTGCCCATTGCCAGTGTTGGTCAGCACGTGGGTATAAGTTGCCGATCCCGGCAAATCGATCGGCGTGGTTTGCTCACGGTCGGGCGCAAATGCTACCCCGCCCACCTGCGCGACAACGGTGGTATCGGTGCGCTGGGCCGTCTCACTACCCACACTTGCAGTTACCGTTGTACGATCCTCGCTGGGGACCTGTGCACTTGGTGGCACTGTTACGGTGACGGTGAAATCTCGGAACTGATTGGGTGCCAGCACCACATCGGCATCAGGGAAATCATCGGTTGCCCAGCCCTGCGTAGAAGAAATGCTTACATTGAAAGTGCCACTAGCCGTACCAGTGTTTGTAACACGATGGTTGTAGGTAGCCGATTGACCAGGCTCAACGGTTTTTGTCGATGGATTGGCCGCTGTAAGCGCTACACCAGGCTCAACAGGCAGACATTGGCTAAATGGCCCTTGTGGATTACGAAACTCTGAGGTATTGCCACTGCTGTCGGCAATGGTGAAGATAAGGTGCGGCTTACACCCGGCAATACTTAAACTAAATGAGCCATTGACATTGGTTGCCCGTGTGAGGAAGGTGGGCCCCTCGTCTGATAGAGGCGTATCGTCGGTAAAGATCTCGACTGTGCAACCGCCACTACAGTTGCTAGCCGTTGCAGACAGGTTTGTACCTGTAACCGAAATACCACTCAATCCAGGCAGATTTGAATCACCCTGCCGATTCCCACCGGCTGCCAGCGCAATACCACGCCCAGTGTTGCTATCGGTCGTTGTACCCGTAATGCGGTTCTCAACAGCTCCATTATTTACAAGGATGCCGTTTGCCGCATTATTCTCCACACGATTATTTTGCACTGTATTGCCATCAGTCTCTATACCAGAGATAAGAACACCATGCGAGGCATTATTTGAAATCTGGTTACCATCACCATTTCCGCTACCACCAATCGTGTTGTTGGTTGCACGTGCTGTCAAATACACACCAATCTGGTTATTGGTGATGGTGTTGCCCTTGATGGTGTTTGAGCGGGTATTCGTACCCTGTAGCAAAACAGCGCCTGTATTCGACACCCCATGGTTTCGAACCGTGTTGCCAGGACCAATGGTGTTATTGAAACTACCAGCCAGTATTTGCACACCTGTGGGACCATTATTGATGATTTCGTTATTTGAGATCGTGTTGTTGCGGGTTGCCTGAGGGGTTGAAGTCCCGTAAATAGAGTCATCTTCCAGTGTGACACCTGAAGAGCCATTCCCCGCAATACGGTTGCCCGTAATAACATTACCAGATGCCGCACCTCGTACTACAATACCATGGCGACTATTAGGTCTGATACCGTTGCCATCAGTTGTTGTGCCTATCAAGTTATCACTAACGGTATTGTTGCGTGGATGTCGAGCAGGATCAGTTTCATTAATACGGCCAATAATTTGCACTCCATCTCGATTACCACTGATCACATTTTCAGTTACCAGCACACCAGCAGCTCGCAGGTGTAATAAAACACCTTGACCGCCTGTGTTAAAGGCTGCTCCTGTCGAACCTAAACCAATCCAATTATTTTGAATTTTCGCATTGATTACACGAATTTCTCCGGTAGGGGTATCATTTGCCTCGGCAACCGCAACACCTGCCTTATCATTACCACCAGAAATAATATTTTTATCGCTGGAGTTCGATCCTCCCACAACTGTATTTTCAGAAGAACTAATTAATACTCCCCCACCACGATTAGGAATACTGCTGGTGCCACTTAGATTAGTTCCTATGCGATTTTCTTGGACAACATTTCCTTGAATATACCCCCCGGAACTCACCTTTCCATTTATCTCTATACCATATGGAGGAAAAGCACTATCACGACCATTAGCACTAATAGTATTATTTGGGCCGATTATATTATTATTTGAATTATTACTAATCGATACACCCGCAGAATCATTTCTGATTTCTGCATTGCCAGTAGCATTTAAACCAATAATATTGTTACGAATGATATTACCGCTCTGAATTTTAGAACCAAGAGTGATGCCATCCTGCCCAATAAACACCCCAGGACCGTAATTTCCTGAAATAACATTATTCTGAACAATGTTACTGCTTGCTCCTTCTAGAAGTAACACCCCACCATTAAAATTATTGAACGGAAGACTATCAAACCCAAAATCTGAACCTGCAGAGTTTGTTCCTATATAGGAATGTTCAATCGTATTGTTATTAGCACCAGAAACATCATATGATGTAATGACAATACCAGCTCCTTTGAGTTGGGTTGGTGCAAAATTAAAGCCGTTAATAATAAGACCACGAATAGTATTCCCAGAGGATTTAATAAGGATGCCCGGACCTGCAGTATTTCCATTCCCTCGCACCTCAATCCTTGGCGTAGTGCCACCTGCTGGCACGGTCCCATCGATGGTGATATTACCGCCTGTCAGGGCAGGCAGTGGAGTCGATAGGGTGATAGTTCCTGGATTGCTAAAGGTAATTGTATCGGCACCAGCGCTGTTATTCGCATCAATAATTGCCTGTCGTAACGTTCCGGCCCCACTATCGGCAAAACTGGTTACCACATAGCTGTTGGCATACGCTGGTTGGGCTAGCGGCAGCAGCGCCGACAACATAATCAGGATTGCAAACAGAATGCGTTGTCGAGAAGATGAAGACACAAGACTGCTCCTTGCGTGTAGCCAGCGAACATTTGCATGCCCAACCAGCGCAGATAAAACCAAACATTAGAAACTAAAAGCAGAAGTACATTTCTATTTCAGTATTACTCTCAATAGACTAATTGAATACCGTATAACTGGACATCACCGTTACTATCAATTTCAGTAAAGAAGAGAATGACATTACGAAGTTGTCGGGAAGGTATGGAGCCGAGGGGCATTTTCATCCCCTCGACAAATATAAAACCACAGATACTAGTGTATGGTTAATGGAAGAAATGCACGTCCTACGACCCAGGCATCACACTGAGCGAAGGGCCCAATTTGACTACCAAATGACGAGGTATTTCCACTACCATCAGTAACGGTGAAGAGCAGGAAGGGACGACACAACGGCACGTCAACACTAAAGGTATCCGTCGCTGTCGTGCCAGTGTGGTAGATCAGACCTTCGCCAGGATCACTGCCAAAACCACTAAATACCTCAATAGTACAATCAGGAGTACAACTCTCGGTGTTAAGCAAGGTGCCCGATACCGTCGTGTCTGTAAGCGTGAGGTTATTTAACAACGGGCGAACTGTGCCATCCAGATTACCACCACTCTCGAACGCAATACCGTCCCCACCATTTGCATTCGTCGTCGTCCCGGTAATACGATTGTTGATTGCACCATCTGAGATGAGAATACCATCGGCATTGTTGTTCGTAACCCGATTACTGCTGATAACGTTGTCACGGGTTTGCTCTTCGGGTGTTGCTTCTTCAATACCTTTGATATGCACACCATCTCGCTGGTTGTATGAAATAAGGTTATCGGGGCCAACCGTGACACCCCGCGCACCACGATGTATCAAAACACCAACATCTGTATTACCAAGCGGCTCACGGTTCGCTCCCAACCCGATCCAGTTATTCTGGATCGTAATCCCCACAGTACCTACCTCATCCGAAGGAGTATCAAGCGCCCGCTCAACCGTTACACCTGCAGTTGGGTTACCAGCGATGATATTGCGATCTGCTTCATTCGGTCCACCAATCAGTGTGTTCTCTGATGAACTCACCTGCACCCCACCACCACGGTTGGGAATACTCATCCTGCCATTCTGATCGGTACCAATCAGGTTGCCCTGCACCTTGTTATCACGTATATACCCACCATCAGACAGGCTACCATCAATCAACACGCCGTACGGTGGCACAAAACTATCGCGCCCATTGCCACTAATGACGTTGCCAGGACCAATAATATTCGCATTTGAATTATCACTAATTGATACGCCCGAAAAATCATTGGCAAGGGCGTTGGCACCAGTAGCATCAAGCCCAATCAGATTGTTGCGAATGATATTGCCGCTCTGGATTTTCTCACTTGTCCCAAAATCTCCGCGCTCAATACTCACTCCGGGGCCAAAGTTCCCCGAGATGACATTGTTTTGCACAATATTGTCACTGGCACCACCCAACAGCAGAACACCACCATAAAAATTGTTGATTGGTTTGTTCTCAAATCCAATATCGGTCCCAGCTACATTGGTACCGATATAAGAATATTCAACGGTGTTATTACTGGCCGCTGCTACAGCAACCGCCGAAATAACAATCCCCGCGCCGCCCTTGTCCCTTGTGAGCGAAGCGTTAAATCCATTGATAATAAACCCACGGATTGTATTATTTGACGACTTGATGAGAAGTCCCTGTCCTTCAACTGTTCCATTTCCTCGCAATTCAACTTGTGGAATGGTACCGCCTGAGGGGACTGTTCCATCGATGGTCAGATCACCGCCGATGATTTCGGGAAGTGGCGACAGAAGATTGATAGTCCCACCAGTACTAAACGTGATGGTATCGGGGCCAAAACTGGCATTCGCATCAAGAATCGCCTGACGTAACGTTCCAGGACCACTGTCCTCAAAACTCGTCACCACAAAATCATTGGCCAGAGCAGGACGAGCACTAAACACCGACACGACCACAAGTGCGATCACCACCAACGAACTAAGACGGCGAGAAGAGATTGGCACGATGCACCTCACTATTGGTTTGTCAACATGATATTATCTAGGTTCCACAGTGATGCGTGGAGCGTGGGGATACACTCACACGCATCACATTATCAACTTCCATATATCGCGCATACGTAAAGCTATGAGGTGTATACGACTATCGTCGGATAATTGGCAGGTAAATATCGGTCATTAAGCCTTGTACAACATTAATCTGATCCTGAGCACCCGCAATGAGAATGCCATCCTGATTGAACAAACTAATTGCAATTTGATCGATATCACCAGTACGCGCTGTTGGGCTCACAGTAACTTCAACAGCGAAATTCAACACATTGTTACCTTCGGTATCAAGGGTAAATGTGCCATCACTGGCAATCGGAATACTGGGATTCAGCGAGACAAAAGAAATCTCACTACCCAGGCTCGATACAGCTGTTAACCTGAACGTTGCAGGGCCGTTGCTCAGATTCGTGACGGTATGTTGCAACCGCGCCACCTCGCCTGAAACCCCATCAACCTCCACGTTCAGCGGACTAATCTGTGCTTCCGGTGCTAACGCCACAATGGTCGTATCGGTCAGAATAAGCGTGGGAGTCAACACATCAAGCGGATCAACTGTGTTGATCGTAAGCGTTGTATCAACCCTTGTATTGCTAATCGCATCGGATGGAATGGTCACCCTGACTGTCGCTGGCGTAGCCTGTCCCGGTGGCAAGAAAATACTGGTTGGCGTGAGTTCAGTCGTCCAGTTCGCAAATTCTGTCTCGACTTCTAGTTCAACCGTTCCAGTCAGGTTACCAAGATTGGTAATCGTATGGACATATGGAATTGTCTCACCAGGTATATTGCTCCCAGTCAGCCCTAGTGGTTCAACGTTTAACACGAATGCGGAAGAAACAGTGGTCGTATTGGTCACAGTTGCCGCTGAATCCGGTAGAGCAACCGACTGTACCGTAACACCAGTTTCATCAACTGAACCAGCTATAACGCTTGGATCGGTACCTATGGGCAATGTAAGGAACAAGGCCACATCCGCTTCTCCACCTGCTTCTAAAGCAAACTGACCACTTGGCGTAAAGGCTGTTGTCCAACCTAATGTCGAATTACCGATTAACGTCAAATCCTCCAAATCAACCGTCCCAACGTTTCTCACAGTATGTGGATAAATAACTGTTTCTGTCGGGAAAGCATTTGCTGTTTGGGGAGCTTCAATCTCTAACTCAACGGTCGCATCAAAGACTGCAAATTCGGATGTATTGCCTGCAAGATCTGTGGCCGTTACCGCGATCTGCTTGGGAACACCTGGCAATGTCGCAGTGAAATTACCGGTGCTATCGATCTGCGGTACAGTATTAATCTGATTAAGCCCCTGCCCATCAAGAATATCGAGATCAGGAGTAAAGATCTGCAGTGTACATGTTACACAAGAGGCCGGTGCTCCATCCACCAGGATTCGGCCAGTAAGCTGTCCAGACTGGTTCAGCCGCAGATCAAACGGTGGGTTGATATCATGGTTCGAGTTCGACCCGTTACCAGCATCATCAGTCGTGGCAGGGTCGAGATTGATACCCTTACCAGCATTCCCTGAAATCTGGTTGCTCAGAATCGCAGTGGCTTGTGCGCCATCGAGCACACTCACACCATTTCTACCATTTCCAAGCGATGCGTCTACCTCTTCGATATAGCCAATGGCATTGGAACGAATGGTCGTAGAGAATGTGTCAGATCCAGTGACCTGAATACCATCACCAGTGTTCAGTGCAATAACGTTACCTTCTTCAGCAGAACCACCGATACGCGTAAATGTCGCACCACCACCAACAACAATACCACTCCCATCATTCCCCAAACTCCCTCCTTCATCATCAGTGCCGATAAAGTTGCCAACAACCGTGTTGCTCAATGCATTGGTTCCACTAATAACAACCCCTGGTCCGGTATTACCACCAATGATATTCCCTTCGCCGTCACCAGCACCACCAACCACATTGACCCGCGAATCTGCGTTGAGAATAACCCCACCGGAGGTGTTAGGAACGGGTCCATTACCCCCAACATTCAGGCCAATGATGTTACCGATGATACTATTTGGTTCGGTCGCCAATGCTTTGGCCCCAAAGGAAACACCGTATCCGTCATTCCCAGAAATAATATTCGGCTGGCCGACGGAACCAATTACATTACCATAAGCACTATTCTGGACCCGTACGCCACTACTACCATTAGCTATTGGCGCATCTCCATCTATATTCACTCCAATCCTGTTACTGAGTATTTGATTTCCCGCAGTCTGATTGTCTGTAATCAAAATACCGTAGGTACTATTACCACTAATGATAGAACCTGTTATGAGGTTATTTTTAGCCTCAGCAGCTATCTGGATACCACTCCCACCATTACTCAAACTGGTGTCACCAAGTTCATTGACACCAATGTAATTGTCTCTAATCTCATTCTCAGTACTAGCTTCCCCTGTTATGAGTATTCCATCACTGCCATTCCCAGAAACAATATTACGGGGATTGGAGGTGAAACCACCATCCGAAGACCTACCAACGATATTTCCACTACTGTCGGAAATTTCAATCCCAAAACCAGCATTAGGAAGAGCAATAGTACTGGATGCTGATATGGCAATACCAATATAATTGCCTTGAATTTTATTACCAGGAGCGTTGAGCACAAGGACTCCATTTCCAGTCCCCCCAGTTCCATTTCCACTGATTACGTTACGATCTCCAGGATCAATACCAAGACCAATAATGTTGTCGGTTGCACCATTATCTATCTGGATACCGACCCTTCGATTAGGAAACGGTGTTGTATTAGCTGGTCGATTCCCAATGTAGTTACCTGCAATAGTATTATTAACTGCACTGGATGTAAAAATACGGATACCAATACCAGATGTGGTACTTGTACCACCAAAATTGATTACTGTCATTTGCTCAATAACGTTGTTGGCTGAATTGATCCTAAAACCAACCGCGTTGCTGGTCGGTACTGAAGAACCATCAAGAACAATTCGTGATGTTCCACCAACGTTATCATTGCGTCCTAAAATAGTAGTATCGCCAGCACTTAGTGTCGGCAAAGGAGAATTTGGTTCTATTGTCCAAGTTCCTGTCGTACTATCATAGCCATTTGCAGGATTAGCAAGAATCTGAAATGTAATCTCACTTGAGCCAGTGTCACTATTAGAGCGTTCGATTGCTTGACGTAGTGAGCATGAATTTCCCGAAGTACAAGCATCAGGGTCACTTGCTAGATTACTATCTCCAGCATTGTCCACCACATAATTATTAACCGCAGCTATGACCACTGGTTGTTCAGAAGCCACAAAATTTCCGGCTACAAATGAGAGCAGGATGAAAAAAACAACAAAAAAACGATTACATACCATGAAACGTGTTCCCCTTCCGCAAGGCAATCATACAGAGTAGTTTGCGGGCTTATAATATTGTAGCATATTCTGTAGTAACCCCAGATAGGAAAGAAGTACTAATCAAAATCTCATAATTTTCATAATTCACTTGTCATAATCATAATAGTTCTAATACTTTTCTAACACACCTCTTACAGCCAATTAGTGTAAACAGGATACACTTATAACCAGCGCGAGTTGCGGCGAAGTATAGATATGTCGTAACCATCGCAATATCGCAACTCTACCCATTTGAGGAGGCAGCATACAATGGCTAAAATAGTAGGTATTGACTTAGGTACTACAAATTCAGTTGTCGCGGTGATGGAAGGTGGCGATCCAGCCGTCATCCCTAATGCGGAAGGCAATCGCACAACACCTTCGGTTGTTGCTTTCACCAAAAACGGTGAGCGTTTAGTTGGTCAGACCGCTAAACGACAAGCAACCATCAACCCTGAAAATACACTGTTTTCACTTAAGCGATTTATTGGACGTAATTATGAAGAGACTGACTCTGAACGCGAGATGGTCCCCTTCCAGGTAACCAAAGGACCACATAATGATGTTCGTGTCGTCTCATCCCAAACGAACAAAGAGTACACACCGCAGGAAATTTCAGCGATGGTCCTGCAAAAACTCAAGGCCGATGCTGAAGCCTATCTTGGTGAACCAGTCACCCAGGCAGTGATTACGGTTCCTGCGTACTTTAACGACTCACAACGTCAGGCAACCAAAGACGCCGGTAAGATTGCCGGGCTCGAGGTGCTGCGTATTATCAACGAACCGACAGCCGCTGCCCTTACCTATGGCTTAGACAAGAAGGCCGATGAGACTATTCTGGTGTTCGACCTGGGTGGTGGTACATTCGATGTGTCCGTGCTTGAGGTCGGTGATGGTGTGGTAGAGGTAAAAGCTACCAACGGTGACACGCATCTTGGTGGTGACGACTATGATCAACGCATCGTCAACTGGTTGATCGAAGAATTTAAGAAGGACCAGGGCATCGATCTTATTCAGGACCGCCAGGCACTGCAACGACTACGTGAAGCCGCAGAGAAAGCCAAAATCGAGCTTTCAAGCATGTCGGAAACCGAACTTAGTCTTCCATTTATCACCGCTGATGCGAGCGGACCAAAACACTTGCAGTTTAAACTCACACGCAGCAAATTTGAGCAGATTACGCAAGATTTGACTGAACGGCTCAAAAGACCTTTCACTCAGGCGCTGCGTGACGCGGGCCTTTCTGCTCAGCAATTGAACGAAGTCGTGATGGTTGGTGGTTCAACCCGTATGCCAGTCGTACAGGAATTGGTACGTCAGTTAACTGGCAAAGAGCCTAATAAGAGCGTAAACCCGGACGAAGTTGTCGCTATCGGGGCAGCCGTCCAGGCGGGTGTGCTCGGTGGTGAGGTGCAAGATGTCGTGTTGCTGGATGTTACACCACTCTCTCTCGGCGTTGAGACACTTGGTGGTGTGATGACCAAACTGATTGATCGTAACACAACCATCCCAACTAAGAAGAGTGAAATCTTCTCTACTGCCGCAGACAGCCAGACCGCTGTTGATATTCACATCTTGCAGGGTGAGCGCGAAATGGCCAACGACAACATGTCACTCGGTCGGTTCCGCCTGGAAGGTATTCCACCAGCCCCACGAGGCATGCCACAAGTCGAGGTTACCTTCGATATTGATGCAAATGGTATCTTAAATGTTTCTGCAGCGGATAAAGCGACAGGCAAAGAACAGCGTATCACCATTACTGCGAGCACTAACCTTGACAAAAATGAAGTTGATCGCATGGTCGGTGAGGCTGAGGCTCATGCCGCAGAGGATAAACAGCGCCGTGAATTGATTGAGTTAAAAAATCAATCTGACAGTCTTGCGTATCAGAGCGAAAAGTCACTCAATGAGCTAGGTGACAAAGTTGACTCAGTCGAAAAGGAGCGCATTGAAGGTCTTATCAGAGACTTGCGTCAGGCAGTTCAAGAGGAACATGAAGAGCGCATGCGTACACTGTCAACCGAACTTCAACAAGCCATGATTCAGGTTGGGCAGGCCGCTTACAGTGAGCAACAACCGGCATCTGCTAGTGCTGGCGCTCCGCAAGCAGACGGTAAGAAAAAAGACGATGGAGTCGTTGAAGGCGAGTACACCGTAGAATAGCTTGTAAAAAACAAACGGGTTCAAGAGGGTGTAACGGTGGTTGCACCCTCTTATTATTACACTATGACTTCTTTCAGCCAGGCATATCCAACAGGTATTGTCATCTAGCATTCATGTTTCCCTCTATTACATGCACATTGCACATGCTATACTGCTAATTCCCTACTATAACATTTAGACTCTAAAAAATATTGATAGAGGCTGCCTGGAGAACAAACTACGGTGAACAGTATTGATATTGCCATTATTATTATTATCCTCTCATCGAGCACGCTGGGTATTTACTGGGGGCTTATTCGTCAAGTGCTTTCAACGGCAGGACTCATCGCCGGCATCGTTCTGGCAAGCAGATATGGCTCCAATGTTGCCGATACACTCTCATCCTTTGTTCAAAACGATATTATTACACAGGTGCTGGGGTTTCTCTTTGTCATGGTAGCCGTTAGCGGTCTATCAAGTCTACTCGCCTCTCTACTCCATCGCTTTGTGGGGCTGCTGTTTCTCGGATGGCTCGATCACCTGGCTGGTGGTATTCTAGGCTTTGCTCAGGCAGCCCTGGCATGCGCCGTGCTCATCACTGTAGGAGCAGCCGTTCCTGAACAAAACTGGCTTGATACACTCAATGACTCACAGATAGCACCGGTCCTATTATCTGCATTCGGTGGAATTCTTGACCTGTTACCGGCATCGTTTCAATTTGCAACTCAAATTGTCTTTGGCTTAACATAAACCAAATTCCTTATTGTTATGAATACCCCTCGCATTTTTGGAAAGAAGCTCTAGGGAGCGAAATCGCCACAGCTCAAAATCTAGATCATATTTACACAGCACAGCAATTCTGGTAGAATTAAAGCTACAGAAATAGTCTATTTACAGGGAGATAGAATTATCGAATCGACAGTGTTTGCCCAACGTATCGTTGAGTTAGTTGAAGATAAGCAGGCTAGTGATATTGTCATGTTAGACCTGCGTGAACTCAATGCTTTTGCTGATTACTTTGTCCTCTGCTCAGGCGAGAGTGACCGTCAACTCAAAGCTATTCTCGCCGCTGTTGAAGAGGGGGTTGAGCAGGAATTCAAGCGTCACGCACGCGCTGAAGGAACATCTGATACTGGATGGGTACTGCTTGACTACGATGATGTTGTAGTTCATATATTCTCCGTAGCGTTGCGCGACTACTACCGTCTTGAGCGACTATGGAGTAAAGCAACGCCTGTGGTTGTTGTTCAGTGAGGAACCTCAAATGCCTACGAGCATCAGACGAATTCGTTACAAGCGCACTCGATATCTCTTGTTTGGTATCGGTGCAGCTTTGGGAAGTGCCATTGGTCTCATTCTTGGTTCATTACTCACGTTTTGGATCGGGGAAGGAGCCATGCGCGCGATACAAAATGGTTTTCGCCGGTTAACAGGTGGTGGTGACGAACCAAACTTCGAAATGCTGCTTCAGTAACTGGTTATATATATGCTTTAGCCGGTGAGAGCACAAAAGCTACACCGGCTTGTCGTTTGTGTGCGCCTTCCGTTCATGCTCTCCTCCCACCCACTCACTTGTCCCATCCGACCATATCTCACGCTTCCAGATGGGGGCAATCTGTTTAATCCGATTCATAATCGACTCAGCCGCTTCAAACGCTTCATGGCGATGTGGTGCAGCCACAACGATGAGTACGGCTGTTTCGCCAATCTCAAGTCGCCCAATTCGATGATGAATGGCAATTTTACCAAGCCGCCAGGTCTGCTGTGCCTCTGCAGCAATACGCTCCAATACCGGAACAGCCATCGCTTCATACGCTTCGTATTCAAGATAGGCAGTCGCTTTCCCACCAAAATGATTTCGCACAATCCCGGTAAACGTAACCAGCGCACCCATATCTGGAGACTGTACATGTAGCACAAGCGGCGTCGGGTCAAGTGGAAGCTGAGTAATGCGGAACAATGATACTTCTGATGGCACACCACCGCTCACCGGTGGCAAAAACGCAATCTCATCGCCATTAGACAGTGGCGTTTCGAGGGTACTGAATTCCTGATTGACAGCATACAGCACACTACCAGTGTAACCAGCTAACCGGGGATACTGCACGATCAACTGCTCCCACAACATCCCCACAGTAGCGCCCTCAGCCAGTGCAATGCGTTCCTCACTGCAACCTGTGATGTCGCGATGCCCCGCAAAGTAGTGTACAACAACTTCCACAATTGACTCCCAATGCCACAGTTATAGGCGATAACTGCGCTTACTTAATTCTCAAATAACTCACTTGGTATCGGGCGTGTTGGTACGCCATGCTGCGTTAGATAGTTCTTCACATCCGCAACACTATAGGTCCCGAAATGAAAGATCGACGCCGCTAACACTGCATCAGCTAGGCCATCAATCAATCCACTCAGTAAATGCTCTGGTTTCCCCGCCCCACCAGATGCAATCACCGGAACACCAACCTGCTGTGACAGAGTACGGAGCAGTGGAATATCATACCCACTCTTTGTGCCATCGGCATCCATACTATTAATCACAATCTCGCCTGCCCCAAGCGCTACCCCCCGACGCGCCCATTCGATAGCATCAAGACCTGTCGGGCGTGGATCACGGCCTGTATGGGTAAAAACACCCCACTTTGGCTCATGTGACGCATCATCGTCTGCTCGTGGTACACGTCGTGCATCAATCGATAAAACGATACACTGACTCCCAAAGCGCTTGGCACCTTCTTCAATAAGTTGTGGATTCAGTACCGCCGCTGTGTTGATGGACACCTTATCGGCACCAGCACGCAACATTCGATACATATCATCAACAGTGCGAATCCCACCACCAACCGTAAGCGGAATAAAAACCTGAGCAGCCGTTCGCTCCACAACATCAACCATGATGGCCCGCTCGTCACTACTGGCCGTGATATCATAAAACACTAACTCATCGGCACCCGACGTATTGTACACTGCTGCTAACTCAACCGGATCACCAGCATCACGATGGGCCAGAAACGCCACCCCTTTAACCACACGTCCAGCTTTCACATCCAGGCACGGAATAATTCTTCGTTTTAGCATTGATCACTCTGAATCTGATGTAGCTACACCATGTTCAATCTGTTCAGCACGAATCTGTTCAGAACGAGTTTCGATAGCAGTTAACAATATTTCAAGCGTTTTAGGTTCACGTTGTTCCAACAGAGACAACTGTAATAACTGTTCACGTTGTGCATCTTCGATACGCGTAGTAGTACGAGACAGTCGCTGCTCTAATTCACGCACAATGCCATCAACACGATTGAGCCATGCCGACAATTGCCGCATATGATGCTCATCGGTCTCTTGCAACGAAACTACTCGTTCATCCTGTTGATGACGGACCTCTTCCAAGCGTTCCTGATTCATTAAAAAGCGCTCTGTTGATACCCGCTCAATCCGTTTGATTTCATCAATCAACCCACTCACTTTTGTTTCAGCAACATCAATTCGCTCAGGGAGCTGCTCTGCAAACAAATCGATCTGTTGCCGAATTTCATCAAGACGGACAATGCGACTACGATGCTCATCCAGCACATTACGCACATCAGAGACCAACTGTTGCGCCTCAACGGACTGGCGTCGCAGATTCTGGCGTTCAACCTGTAAATCTTCGTTGAACTTGCGAACCTCCGCACGCACTTGCTCATCAGCAGCGTGAAAGCCATCCAACTGCTCAGACAATGTGCGATAACGCTCATCGGTTTCACGAATTTGCGATTGCCAGGAGAGCGTACGTTGTTCTAGATCCTCAATACGAACAAGCCAACCAGCAACCTGATCACGATCCTGTTTACGCACCTCAGCAAGTTGATGAATTTGAGTTTGAATCTCGCGAATTGGCTTGACACTCTCTTCAGCCTTCACAAGCGCATTTGCTACCTCTCGACGCAGGGTAGCAATATCGCGACGATAGGTGTCAAGCGACTGCGAGACTTCCTGGCGATGCCGTTCAAAGATCCCTTCGACTTGCGCGGTACTACCTTCAACTCGGCGAACTTGCTCCATCACCCAATTGTATTTATTCGTTTGATCTTTAATCAGGCGACGAAGTTCATCAATCTGCCCCTGAAGGTATACGATTTGTGACTGTTCAGCCGCACGTAAACGTTCTTGTTCGTATTTGCTGGTAATATCCTGTCCTTTGGTCATACGTTCTCCAACATGTCTGTGAAAATTTTTATGTCTACGAGAAAGGGCCCAGGCATTACTGTAACGCCTCAATAGCATACGAAAGATCAATATCGCCTGTGTAAAGTGCACGCCCTACAATAGCAGCCTCCGCACCAAGCTGAGCCAGCCGCTGTAACTGTTCGACACGACTTACTCCGCCAGACGCAATAATCGCCGGACCATCAGCAGTTATGAGAGCCGCCGTTGCATCGTAGTTTGGCTCAGTCAATGTGCCATCACGACTAATATCGGTGTAAATGATGCGCTGTACACCTACCTGCACCATTTCAGCCACCAGGTCCTCGGCCCTAACGTGTGCAGTTGTCATCCAGCCTGCAGTAGCCACAAAACCATCACGCGCATCAACGCCCACAATGATCGACTCACCATAGCGCTGCACCAGACCTGCCACCGTCTCTGCATGTTGCACAGCAGCCGTCCCAAGAATAACACGCGATACACCCAACCCAAGTGCGGCCTGAACTGCATCGTCCGTACGCAGCCCTCCACCCAACTGAACCGGCACATTGACAGCATCAACAATAGCTTGAATAGCTTGTGTGTTAATGGGACATCCGGCTTTCGCACCATCCAGGTCTACCACATGAAGCCGTTGTGCGCCCTGAGCCACCCAGCGCTGTGCAACTGCGCTTGGATCAGTACCATAAACAGTGGAACGCTCAAAATCGCCCTGGTACAACCGCACACACTGTCCATTCTGAATATCAATAGCAGGAATGATTTCCATAGCTTAACTAGCCCATGCAATAAAATTAGACAACAACTTGAGCCCGTAATAACCACTTTTCTCGGGATGAAATTGCACTGCCAGCAAATTATCTCGCAAAATGGCACTTGGGAACGGAATACCATAGTTGGTTGTTCCCGCAATCACTTGTGAGTCAGTAACATCACAATAATAGGAATGAACAAAGTAGAAATCACTCCCATCAGCAATATCGTGAAAAAGCCTGTGTTGCTTTACCGTATCAGCGTAATGAACTTGATTCCAACCGATTTGTGGTATTTTCTGCCCATCTGGCAGCATTCGAACATGGCCACCTACGATACCAAGGCACTCGTGCTGAGCAAACTCCTCGCTGGTGTCACATAAAACCTGCATACCCACGCAAATACCTAACACTGGCTTACCAGAACGTACACTTTCCCGAATCACTTCAACCATTTCCAAACGTTCAAGACTCTGCATGGTATCAAGTGTAGCACCAACTCCAGGAAACACAACCACCGCAGCCTTATGCACAACATCAGGATCACTGGTTGCAACCGGATGAGCACCTACCCGCGTCAATGCGCGTATCACATTGGGGAGGTTCCCGGCACCATAATCAATAACAGCAATATGTTGTATTGTATTCATAAAAAGTATTATACACGAAGCATATCAAGATACATGATATCGCCGAACATCTCAATACGCATCAGATCAGACAATGAGTCCCTGTAACAATGGATGCGTCTGTCGCAGGCGCCGTGTCAGTATCGTTAAGTCAGGTTCATTTGCCGTAACAGAACCAAACGGATCAGGTCCTGGAGCATTGCCTAGTAACATACGGAGTGATGCAATTACACATGCACATAACGCTTGAATATTGTACCCTCCTTCCAGAACAAACACAATGCGCCCCTGACAAAGCTCGTGGGCTAGGGCAATCAATTGCTCTGTAATTCTGGCATAACCAGAGACTGAGAGATTCATCGACCCCAACGGATCATCCCAATGCCCATCGTAACCAGCCGAAACCAGGATGAGTTGAGGGCAAAAATTTCTGATAACGGGCGTTACAAGACGTTCGTAAAGATACAGCATTCCCTCATCACCAACATTAAACGGTAACGGCAGGTTGAGAGTAAATCCATATCCAACATCTTTACCGATCTCATTTGCCCCACCGGTGCCAGGATAAAAAGTAGCCCCATACCCATGACTTGAGCAGAAAAGCACTCGATTGTCATTGTAAAAAATATCCTGTGTACCATTTCCGTGATGGACATCAAAATCAACAATTGCAACACGCTCAATACCGAGCACATCTAACGCATAGCGAGCGGCAACAGCAACATTATTAAACATGCAAAACCCCATTGATTGATTAGGGGTAGCATGGTGTCCTGGGGGCCGTACGAGTGCAAACGCATTATTGACACGACCTTGAACAACAGCCTCAACAGCCTGTATGGAAGCCCCTGCAGCACCAAGTGCTGCATCCCAGGAACCATACGTCGTGTATGTATCAATGTTGAGCAACATCCCACCTTCAGACGAGGCCCAGTGTAACTGTTCTAGCATTCGAGCAGCGTGTACGGCTTGGATTTGTTCCTCTGTTGCTAAACGAGCATCAAGTTGAATTAACCGATGTAACAAACCACTTTGTTCAATAGCCCTGTGAATTGCCTTTAAACGTGCAGCAATCTCAACGTGTGTAGGGTCATCATGAGGTTCGTGGTATGGTGTAGTAACAATAGCTGTAGTCATACAAATTCCTGCACCTTAATGTGGTAATCGTACCACATCGCCTTCCACCATAATCAGGCCATCGCGCGTTAAACCTTCGACAAGTTTAGTGAGCCATGGCATATCATCATCGTTGAATGGTTCTTTGATCTGTGCACCCAGATGTTCAAAGGTCATATGATCATCGTGAGAAAGCTGACGCAACACATCAATAACACGGCCACGATAAAAACGACTTGAACCTTCAAAAGGCTGTTCAACTCGACGTTTATACTTCTGTCGTCGTTCGGCAACCCGATGAGATTTTTGAATATCTGAACTAACATCTTTTGCATCAAAGATACGTTCATCATCTTGTTTACGCGCCTCATAATCACGACAGAACTGCTGTACAGAACATCGCCAACACGCCGGGTTATTAGCAGTACAAACAAGTGCGCCCAGTTCCATAATTGCCTGATTCCAACTCCATCCCTGGTTTGGGGGAATGGCACGCTCGGCAACCTGTAACAATTGACGTTCACTTACTTCACTTTCTACAGGACCAATAAACAAACGTTGAGTAACTCGACGAATATTGGTGTCAATAAACGCGACATCTTGTTCAAAAGCAAAACACGCAATCGCGCCGGCAGTATATGGTCCAATACCTGGCAAGCTACGCAAGGTTGTAACATCTTTGGGAAACTTACCCCCAAATTCGTCACGCACAACACGAACCGTACGTTGCATATTTACTGCACGACGGTTGTAGCCCAAACCAGCCCATGCACGAATTACCTCAGCTGTTGAAGCAGCAGCCAACGCCTCAAGGGTTGGAAACTGTTTTAGAAATACGTGATACTTGGGCAAAACCCGATCAACCTGTGTCTGCTGTAACATCACCTCAGAAACCAGAATACGATACGGATCGCGTGTATGTCGCCAGGGTAAATCACGCCCGTCGCCAGAAAACCACTTAAGGATCTGATCCTGTATGTAATCTAGATCAGCCCGTGAATGTTCATGTAATAGTTGATCTTGTTCAGTCATGATCTACTACTATTATACCATTTGAGAAAAGAGAAACTCACAAAAATCTATAAGAGGGGGTAAATTCACCTTATAGCCTACTCTGCTTCTTAGCACTAAGCATAAAAACATAACAAAAAGAGGCATAGACATATATCTATACCTCTGCATATGATGCTGAATTACGGACTATTCTTCGCTTTGCTGCAAGATAACGTACAATAACTCTAACAAAACGTTTTTAACGTTATCTCTATCAGTTGCTACACAAGGCAGTACTTTTGTCTCCTGAGGGAGACGTAGCGCTAAACGAAGCTCTTCCGGTGACCATGCATTTGGACGGTCTTGCTTGTTTGCAGCAACCACGTACGGTGTATCACGATATGAAACAAAGAAGTCAATGATTCGATTGGTTTCACGAAATGTCTCTGGACGAGTGCTGTCAACCAGGATTACTAGACCAAGCATACCTTCAGAGAGAATTTCCCACATGAAGTCAAATCGCTTTTGTCCAGGTGTTCCAAACAAATGCAACACCAAATCATCGCCTACAGCAATACGCCCAAAATCCATCGCTACAGTGGTCTCTTTTTTGATTAGTTTTGTATCGTCGGTTGCGCGCCGTTCAGTAGAGACCACTTCAATCTCACTGATTGTTTTAATAAACTCAGTTTTACCTGAATTTACCGCACCGCTGATGACCATCTTTACCGTCTGCACACCAGCCCTCCGTTGCCGTGCTGCATGTTCAGCATCTGCACAACTGCCGCTTTTGCCATATTAGATTGTATATATCCAAATAGTTGCATGGTTGCAACCTTGTACCCTTACATACCGCGAATACGATTAATGATCCTTGTGACAAGACTCCGTTTTACTCGCTGCGTATCCTGTGGAGAACGACTACTTGAATGTGGTGATTGAGGTCTGGCTTTTTTGATTACTTCAACCAAGCCAGCTGTCAAGAAGCCATAGACAATACGACATACTTCAAACTCGCTCAAATTAGTTTTCTGCGAGATTTCAGAAAGGGTGTACTGACCATTGATCCTGGCGAAAACCCGCCATTCATTAGCCGAAAGATTAACCCCTTTTGCTTTTTCGCCAGGTTGTTCAACAAATTTAACAACCATATCTGTGCTGGGAATACGGTCCTTAATGCGTCCCCATTCGTCAATACGGCGAACGCCTTCCATAATCAGGTTTTCCACAGAAATGGGAATGGGCATAATCGGTGATTCAGAAGAAGGTTTTTGTCCTTGCTCAAAACGAAACTCACCATCAGGCCAACCAAATAAGCTATAGACAGACTCTTCAATATGCTGCTGCAAAACTTGCTGAACATCATCACGCGACATATAATTGAGATCAACGAGTAATTGAGTCAAATTAGAACTTCCATTCAGGGCTTGATGGGCGTTTTGTGCTTGCTGAGTCGTTAACTTACCTTTACTCACAAGAACATCAGTAACCCTTTTTTTGCTGTTGCGACGAGCCGCTGTCACCAATTTACCTTTTTCAAAGTAAAGTGATGCGGAATCATCTCCACGATTGAGGTGCAAACACCCTGTTTTATAACCCCGATCTACCAAATAGAGAAAATCGGAAAGACCGAAATCACGAATATTGCCTACCAGCGCCATCTCATCCTCCGCACAAAGGCGTGGAGCAGTGTATGGAATAGCCTACTACGCTGCACTCACTGTCAGGCGTGCAAATAACAGTCCATGTCATACCTTGAAGGTTGTATTGTCCTGCCATCACCTAGACATTCCTATACTCAAACTAAAACACTGTCAAAACTCATGTGTAATGTGTTCACCGAAGAAATATTCAGACAATTGTACATCATCAAGGAGAAACTAGCTGATGGTTATACAGATGTTTAAACCAAATACTTCTATCCCGTTTCTGAATTTCTATAATTATGAGTGATTACACTTTCACTTTATATAATCATATCATAGTTTGTAACTACAGACCCAATGCTTAATTGCCTAAAAACGCTCTAAAATGAGTCGAAATACAACCTATACACATTCAAACATTAATCAAAGATTTGAGTGTAAACTATTCTAATGAATACGAGTACCTCTTGAGCTTATCTATTTTGTTATCATACCATGTCGTATGAACGTCGACAATAGCGATCAAGTACCACTTAGTAGAGGGCCTATAAAAATAAATTATTTGCCAGGGTTGCCCCTCCACCCAAATCTACAACGCATGTGTTTATGGTGCTTCATCTTGTGGTGAAGCACCACCACGCCGGGCCAGCGAACCTGCGGCAGCACGCACACCTGCTAGCAGGCTAGAAGCACGAATAACAGGTGTCACAACTTGTTCTGCCACGTATGTGGTTGTCGTAGTCACGGTGGTAGTAGTATCTTGTACATTGCCCGTAATTGAACGAGTGTTTTCCAAAATACCATCAAGTTTGTTTTGGATCATATTAACCTGAGGAATAACCTGTGTGCGTGCCAATCGATTGAGTGTTGTGACCACGTATAAAACCACCAGCAATAGAGCAATCGTGAGAATCGCTCCTATCATTTGAAAAACGGCCAGAATAACGATCGAAATATCACGTGTTACAACACGAGCTTCAGGGAAAATAGCTAAAAGAATGATACCAACAACGGCGATGATGGCGACTAGTGTTATACCTATTACAATCCATCTGCTCAAAATAAGGCTCCTGTGTTGGTGCGGGTGACTTTATTGCGACAAGCCACAAAGGCGAATCCTAAGAATGGTCTTATATAGTAAAGTGGGCGAGATTATATCATAGTCGTACTTTCGAGGCAATTATCATTACGAACCAGGCACCCATGGTTACCTCAAGAACTGGTACACCAGATGGTGTGGGAAGCGCCCACGGCAGACGCAGTCCTGTTGAATACACGATCAGCGCTCCTGCAAAAGCAGCAAACCAGAAGAGTGGTATTTGGACCCATCGCTGTCCCCACAGTACATGCGCTAATGACATACTTACAGTTGTTATCAAAAAAAGCAAGAGTGGTGCGGGTGACATAAAAGTACACGTGCCTAATATAATTATGACTTCTTCGTAGCACCATTTGACGGTGCAGCAATAAACCCACCGCCTAACACAGCTTCTTGATTATAAAGAACGACTGCCTGACCAGGTGTCACAGCTCTTTGGGGTCGCGCAAAATCAACCCGAACGCGGCCTTCTTCACCAGGTACTACCTGTACATCTACTGGCTTTGCGTGTGAACGAATCTGTGCCTGGCACTCAAATGGTATGGTTGGCCACTCACCACTGATGAATGTGGTATCAACAGCCTCAAGATGATCACGCATCAATGCTTCGGCGGGACCAACAATGACAGCATTTTGCTTTACATCAAGAGCGGTAACATAGACAGGTTCACCAGTCGCAATACCAAGCCCTCTGCGCTGGCCAATCGTATACAGCGGCAACCCATTATGTCGACCTAACTCACGACCTTCCTGATCAAGAATTGGCCCGGCATGGATACTATCAGGGCGCTCTTCTCGCATAAGATTGCGATAATCCCCACCAGGGACAAAACAAATGTCCTGACTTTCTGGTCGATCTGCGGAGGCGAGTCCACGCTTGGTGGCCATCTCGCGTACCTGTGCTTTTGTATAATCACCAATAGGAAACATCAGCTGAGCCAGCTCATGTTGCTGCAACATGTACAACATGTAGGATTGGTCTTTGTCTAGATCCGCAGCCCGCAATAACACATGGTGGTGATCATCTATTTTCTGAATCCGCGCATAATGCCCGGTTGCAACGTAATCAAACCCAATCGCCTGTGCTCGCATCAGGAGCGCACGGAATTTGATATCACGATTACACGCCAGACAGGGATTGGGCGTATACCCTTGAGCATATTCACGCAAAAAATATTCAATGACATGGCGACGGAACTCACGCTGATAGTTGAACACATAGTAGGGAATATCTAATTGGGCACACACACGACGGGCAGTTTCAGCAATCTCTTGTGAACAACACAAGCTCTCAGCCAGACGCTCATCATCACCCTCCCAGAGGTGCATTGTCACACCCATCACTTCATGGCCAGCTTCACACAAGAGAGCTGCCACAAGCGAGCTATCAACACCGCCACTCATTGCAACTATAACTTTTGCCATTCCTTTTGAGCCTTAAGATGTATATTTTAGTTATCGTTTAATTTTACAGTCTGAGATAGATACTGTTAACAGGAATATTGCTACTTTATATTTTAACAAATCTCTTGTGTATTGTACCACGGCTAAGGGTGATTTGTCTGCTATTCTCTGACGAAGAATAACGAATGTGTAAATACAATTGCGCTACGCGACAACTGTTCATCAGCGTTTCATTAGAGGTTGGCTACCCTTTGAGTGAGAATACACCCAACATAGCCCCGATACGACGATTAAAGGCAGGTGGTGCTAGTTCTGCAAAACGCCATAACAGTGAACAAATCCTGGGAAAGGGCAATCTGTAAAGCATTTTGGCAATTCTCACTTTCGTTAACAACATGTGCCCTAAATCATGTCGCAAAATGCGATTGCGATAGTCAGCAAAGGTAAACTCTTTCTGGCTAAAGGCTTCGACAATAGTGCTTGCAGCAATCGCACCGTATTCCATGGCATAAGAGATGCCTTCGGCAAATAGCGGGTCAACACCTGCAGCATCGCCTGCAAGCAACACACGCGGACGTGCGAACACAGAACGTGGATTAAACCAACGTACCGGATGCCCTTCTAGCTTGATCGAGTCCCACGCAATGCCACGCTCGGTCAAAGCGGTAGCAAACGCAGCTTTTAGATCACCACGTGGCCGTGATGCAATACGACTGTCAAAGATACCTCGATTGAGAAAAGCCTGTCCATCCACAAAACAAGGGAAATCCCAGATATAGCCCTGTACTCCTTGTTGCATACACGTAAAGTCGAACACGGCCGTATGGTGCGTAAATGCAGGTGTGGTTTGTTCATCAACCGGAGTCATCGCACGCAGGAGACGAGCAACACCCATTGTGGAACGAATACCCAACTTTTGCCGCACGACACTGTTGGAACCATCAGCGCCGACCACCACCGATGCCTGATACACTCCTTTATTGGTCGTGAGTTCAATGCCCTGAGATACTGGCCGCAGATCACCCAATCGCTCGCCACCACGAATTTCGATGCCCTTGGAACAGACCTCCGAAGCCAGCGAGGCATCAAACGCTTCACGTTGAATGATGTGCATAGTGTTCTGGCTCTCAGTCGTAAATTCGTGATGGCCAAAACGAAAAGCAACATTGTGCACAACTGCGGCTGGAACATCCATATCGAGACCGAGCTGTCGGAGTTGTTCGGCACCGTGAAACGTAATAGCGCCACCACATACTTTACGACGTGGATGGGTGGCTGCTTCAAGAAGAAGTATACGCTCTGCCAGAGACGGGGCAACATGTGCTAAATGAAGCGCAGTAGAGAGACCAGCAGGACCCGCACCAACGATGATGACGTCGTAGTGGGATGAATTCATCATAGCGATCTACTTGTTTCCGCTTCCACAACGCACGAACATGCACACATACAGATCACTCCGTACCATGAACACCACATCCTGCCTGGGAAACACTATTTATCCATACCTGGCAACAAAGAGACTTAGTCAGGGAAGTATAGCACACGAGCTATGCGACTTCAACCACCTGTGGTTTTCGAGATCTACATGCTACGCGTGCTAAGAAACAAGGCTATTGTGGGGCATTCTGAGCAAGTGCTTCTTCAACGAGTTCTGGTGTCACCTCGGTCACACCACGTTGATTTGCAAGCATTTCTATGGTCATCTGAAGTTGACGACTAGCCGAGATACGTGGGATGTAGGGTAACTTCTCCAACACCACATCCAGGCGCTGTTTTGCTTCTGTTTGCCACGGCATATTACCTTGAGCAGGGCCAGCAGGTGCATTTGTCTGTTGGGCATAGGCCCCATCAACCGGCAGAAAGCTAAATAGCGCATCATATAAACGATTGACGATCTCCTGTGTGATGTAGACCGCACCACGGAAGCCCATGAACGGTGTTCCAACAGCACGTCGCACCGCTGCCCCTGGAAAGGCAGCCGGAATAAAGTTGGTATAGCGTGCATTGGCTTCCCGCAGATAAATTCGTTCATTGATTGAGCCAAACACAAACGCGGGCGCACGTTCGTGAATACGGTTCCGAATCCCTTCATTATCAAGGTCATCAGTACGGCGTGGGCGAGCAGAAACGAAATCAATCTGCATACCCATCTCCTCGCCTAACAATCGTTGCAACCCATCGGCGTATGAGTGTCCAGCCACGATCCCAACGTTGGTGGTGGGAAACCAATCGCTCTGCGGACCACGCCATAAATCCCATACCGCCTGAAGCGTCGTTTTCTTTTCATTGGCAATAAATGCCTCGGCCTGATCAACTGTGCCAAGTAATTGGCCTACCTGACGGACGAATGTGACAGTTTCACGCATGCCAAAGGGCGCAGTGAGGGTTGGTTGGCCCAGATCGGTGGCGAGACCAGCCCCAAATTCTTTGTACATTACCACATTGATCTGTGCTGCTGCCAGACGCGGCGTATCGGCCAAATTCGCTTCATAGGGATAGATGAGATTAATACGTCCACCCGCCCCTTCGATCAAACGCCGTACTTCAGATAAATCTGAGGGGGCATTAAAACAACCATATGTCGGACCAATAATGTTTACTGTTCCCGGCTCCGGTTGTATCTCCGAATCGGCAGATTTACCATACTGCTCCCACAGCCAGCGCAATACCCGATCACGCCCAGCCCACTCATCTTCTGCAAGCGAGTTGCTGTAGTAGAAAGTGGTCCCTGGTTGCAATTGCTTAACCAAATCAGAAAGATCGGCGCCGATCATCTCGCTTTCGGCAGTTGACACGACGATCAATTGTTTGCCTGCGAGTTTACCGGTATCGCGTAATCCTTCGTAGGTCCACTTAACGGTTTCCGTCGTTCCCTTACCACCCACTTCCTGCTCAGTTATGACGGAAGGCGTAAGATTTTCGATATGAGGAATCGAGTCGGTATAATCTGGTACGGCTGTACCAACCAGATTGAAACATCCGACCGGAGCATCACAAATGACGTGGAGATCGGGCATGGGACACATCGTCCAAACGGCAGCCCAATAGCCACTGGTTTCGGCAAGATCACGTATAATTTGAGGAGGCATGCACCCTTCTTTCCATCGTTCTTAGGTGAAATGTTGCTACTCGGCAAAGAACTCCTGCATCCATTGATATTGTTTACCGCGGCCCAACATCCCCTGGATAAACTCCAGAGTCGCCACCATACCTCCACTGAGGAAAAACGGTCGTGATGCCAGTTGATTGGTGAAATAAACCGCCGGAATACCACGTGCCTTGGCTTCACTACAGAAAGACGTTGTTCCCAGCACCAGATCAGGAGCATAACGTTCAAGCGCACTCACATCTTCCTCAAGGGCCTTACGATAGACAATTTCTTTCGTACCATGGCTGCGTAACCACATCTCATCAGGCAACACCAATGGATCTTGCCCAATAGACGTTGAGACATAGGGCACTTCGGCACCGGCTTCGATCAGCAGTCGCGCATAGGCGAGTTCACTGCCTTCATAACCAGTGACCAGAATACGTCCCGATAACGGTTTGGCATCGACCATTGATTGGGCTCGCTCACGCTCTTCTTCAGCGATTTGATTAACTACAGTTGCGTCGAGTTCGAGCGTCGCACCAAGCGCCTTGAGCCAGGCATACGTGCCACTAATGCCCACTGGTGCGCCACCAATGACGGGTAGGTGCCACTCACGAAAGAGCTTAATTGTTCCCTTGTAAAAAGGATGTAGTGGGGCAAGCGCCGCCGCACGACCAGCCCGATGGATGTCATCAATAGATCGACCTGGTAAGGCAATCGTGGCTTGCACACCCATGCGCCGCAAGACGGCATCAATTGCAAGTTGATCGCCGGGAAACACATCGCCCATAATGGCCACAGTACGTTTTTCGGTCGCCGTCTCACGATCACCCATACGACGCAGCAATGCTTCCATCGCGACATCTTTTGCTTCTGGGTGGGAATGGATCGCATACGCCGGAACGCGCACAAGTACTACTTCTGCATCACCAATACGCCTGGGTAAAAGCTCTTCAGGCATCCCCGCTGTCTCAGCGACACACAATGAAATCACCGGAATAAGCCGACACCCTGGTTCTTTCGCAGCAACATCAATCGCTGCACGGGTCCCTTCCACAACTTCGCCGCTCATCAATTCAGCAGTCCCCAGTGTCGGTGCCAAAATCGATTTGCTGGCACCGTAGAAATGGGTAATAAATGTCAACCCATAGAGACACCCCATATCGGTAGCCATCACCGGATGCGATCCCTCGATACGTGTCAAGATACGTAACGCACCAAAGGCTGGGCACATTGATTGGGGATGGAGCTTACATGGTTGACCCTGGGGTTGTTCATTTACCAGCGCAATCGGCTCCTGCATAGATAACTCCCTTGTTTATCCAAAATAAAGGCACGAAAGAGCAAATGCTCCTCCGTGCCTCACGTTGTCCAATACTTAGTTTAAGCGGTCATGTTGCGATGGTTTATGGCCCTGACGTGCCAATCCAACTCCAACAAGCGTACCAATCAATACTGCGCCCAACAACATGAACGCACCATATCCACGAACTGCGAACCACGCAAGCACGCCACCAACGCTGAGAAACAGCCACAGGAACACCAGAGTGGCAATGATCGCAAGCACAATTGATGAACCAAATCGCAACAGGTCACGTTCCCACCGTCGTTCAGGTTTCGATTGGCCAGGAACGACACCACGGAAATGATCAATTGATGCGATCCATATACGTACCGTTCGTTTACCAGCCCAATATTCACCCACATTCAGACAGATCTGACCGATATGTGCCATAAGGCTGCCAAATGCAAGAAATATTGCGGCCCCCACCGTGTAAAATTGACTGGAACGCTGTGTTTCTGGTTCTTCCGTGTGATACTCTAGAATTGGTTGACGTCGCACAATTACACCCTTTAATTAAGTATGAAAACGAATAACGTGTTAGGTGGCACGTGCTGCTGTTGGGGCTGGAGCTCCAGCGTCATCATAGTCTGGATCTGGTTCACTTGGCGTTGGCCCAAGATCAGGCACATCACCATGCTCGTGAATGTAATCCCCAGCAGTAGCGGTTTCATCTTTGGCCGGGTCAAATCGCATGTACGGTCGTGTAGCATCGCGGTCGGTCAAAAATGCAAAGACGATAAACCCGATAATCGTAACTGCAAGTGGTACAAAACACAAAAGATACGCTGACGCTGGTGCAGTCGGTGTCGTTGGTGTTTGTAACAAAATAAGGTCCATGACACTATCCTATCTAGCTACTCCTTCCACTCCTTCGACGTGGAAGCAGCACGAATCACCCAATAGAATCGTAACACAATCGAACCACATGTGCATGATTTCTTACGGACAAATGCTATTCGGACGCATACGACGGCATAATAAGCTGTCGCATTTTTACTGGATCAATCTGAAAATGTTCGACCAATTCAACAATGTACCGAAAATGATGGCGCGGTATCGAGATAAATAATTCGCCGGGGGCGACTTTATTATGCATGCGACCACCACCATCACCAATTGCAAACACACTATTCTGTGTGTGCCATGGTGCAGCAAAGATTGATGCACAAGCGGAAGGGCCAAGCTCACCATGCGGAAAAGTACCCTCACGGACCGATGCCGCTCCGGCAATCTGCATAGCACGTTGAGCATCACAAATGCAGATCAGCAGATCGACTTGGACACCCTCTGGCACATCATCAAGTGGTGCTGCGGCGAGTGCTTTGATGCTACCCTCCGGTAGAGAATAGCTCTGTGCTTTGTTGCAGCGCGCACCCTCAGTGGTAAAAAATGCTTGTGCCATGGTCAGGTATTCACCGTTTTTGATAAACTCAGAGGCATCTGGTAGCCACCCAAGGTGATATTGACCCACCCAACAATCATGGTGCTGTGCATCGATATAAACCCGTCGGCCCTGTTCGGCATGGTTTACGATGGCGCAGGCAACAACATTAACCGATTCATACCCCGCTGGTGGACCGTCTGCACAATAGGTAATCGCCACAGGTCGTCGTTTTACCCGCATCTTATCAACCAATAAACGATTGAGATACCGCAAATCAACATCGTGATCTGTCATTTTCCATCCTCAAACTTACATACATCGTTCAATCAACTAAACGATGGGGCATCGGCGTAGCGTAAATCCACAAAACTAAACGCCTGACCAGAACGGCGTAAAGCTGACAAGAATGCCATTTTTGCATCAAGATCCTGCGTATCACCAAAGCGCATTTCGATAGAACCGGACGTAATCGTAATACCATCTTTGTCGTTGCGATCCATATCAGTCACATGAACTCCTATAGAGTCCAGCATTTTTTGCACTTGTCGGAGCACAGGATCACCTGTTTGCACCTGTGGAATGACCGGGGTCAATGACATTACCGGAAGAGCTGCAACAGTGCGTTTGTCACCAAACAAGTCATCAGCCGTTGCCGGTGTTGGTTGACCATCTGGTTCTTCTGCCCCAAAGACACGCAGGAATTCGTGATAATCTAATGGCTCATAGTCATCACAAGGGGCAATAGCACGACGGGCAATGCGATCAGCAAGATCCCCAAAAATGGCATTAAATTGCTCATCTTCCAATGCCAAGCGGCAAGCATCGGCCAGTTCTCGCACCGTACGACTGAGCGGAATACGCGTAAGAATCGGCAAACCAACCGCTTCAGCATACAGATCTGCGGTATCGCTGCCATCATCTCGATTAACGACCAGGCCCAGAATCGATGTCGTCCCTCCCATCGAACGGAAGTACTTGGCGGCTCTGGCAATGTTGTTTGCGGCATACAGCGATTGGCGGTCGTGCCCCACCACGATGATAACCTGCTCAGCCAATGATCGAGCCAGTGGTGTTGCAAAGCCACCACACACGACATCACCAAGAAAATCCATGACGACATAGTCGAGACCCCACTTGCTTAACCCCATGCCCTCAAGAATTTTGAAGCCGGAAGAGATGCCCTGTCCACCACATCCACGACCAACCTCTGGGCCACCTAATTCACATCCAAAGAGATAGGTTTCTGGTTGTAACTCGCTCCGAAAGATAACGTCGCTCACGCCTAACTCGTCCTCTTTACCTGCTTCCCTGAACATCCGCCACTGCTCGCCAAGC
The DNA here is from genome assembly GCA_013122435.1 of Chloroflexi bacterium AL-N1. Classification (GTDB taxonomy): domain Bacteria; phylum Chloroflexota; class Chloroflexia; order Chloroflexales; family Roseiflexaceae; genus AL-N1. The sequence goes on along the minus strand of WYDT01000027.1, from coordinate 55,254 downwards.
GTCGGGAGGGAATAACCACCAAACACAGTATTGCATGAATCATGTTTGGGATCACAGCCAAGTTGGAGCACGCGAGCACCATCAAAGGTGAGCCGCGCAGTTAAGTTGGAAGTGAAGAAACTTTTCCCCATTCCACCCTTACCATAGATTGCAAGCATACGTGGCGCCATAGGTTTCCCTCCTTACGATTGTGACCATTCCAGAACCAACTTCAGACATTCCGGGTCTTCCAGCGCAGTATGATACGCTTCCTTAAAACGTTCAACAGGTATTTGATGGGTTATTAACGACTCCACATTGAGCGAACCATCGAGCAACCTGTCACGACATTCGGCAAGATCGCCCGGCCCCCATTCGCGAGCAGTAAGCAAACGTGCCTGTTTCAAAAACAAGGGCATGTAGGGAAGATGTAGTTCGTCGTAGTACCCGAGTAAAAGAATCGTACCACCTTCTGACAAAAGCGCAAGAGCAGCGCTCAAAGCCTGCATCGATCCGGTTGACTCGATAATGACATCAACCGATTCGTTAAGCTGATCGGTCAGTGATGTATTACGTACATCAAAGATCACATCAGCAACAGAACGTTCCAAACGACTTGCCACACGATCAGCAACAGCAACCCAACGCTCCTGACCAACGGCCAGACGGGCGGCAAGCTGGCCAACTGGACCCTGTCCAAGGACCAACACCCGCTGTTCAGGGCGCAATTGCAGCAGATCAATACCATGGAGTGCCGTAGCACTGAGAGCCAGCAATACGCCCTGCTGAGGCGCAATACCAGCAAGTGGCACCACCCGCCGATGATCCACGACCAACGTTTGAGACTGTCCCCCCCACGCTGGATTGACCCCCTCAAAGCAAAGCGCGCCACCAACGTACACCCAGCTACCAGCCAGATCTGCTGGCACATGTGCACCACAGTGCACCACCTGACCAACCGTCTCGTACCCGGGAACGACGGGAAACTGCAACATCGGATGTGGCATGCGCCCTGATAGCAGCATACGTTCCGTCCCAGCACTGATCGAGGTGTGTGATGTACGAACTACAACATCGTCATCACCCGGCTCAATCAGATTGACGGGGCGCAACTCAACGTTATGTGGTTCAGCTATAACCAAGGCCTGTGTCATTTGCATCTGTTTATGTATTCACAATTCTACGTGATATGTTGTTTCATAGTTGTACAGCAATCAACAAATTCCATTTTGGACCAGAATTGACAGGCGGATGGGTTGGCTGCCAATCCATCAATAACCACGGTGCTACCAACAGGAAAGCGATCTTGTACCAATGTTCCAAAACCTCTACGGCCCAGTGGGCGGCCACGCTGATCTCGTTCGATATAAAACTGACATAGATACACCCCTGGTTGATCCGGTTCGTACGCATCTTTACGGAGTTGGTAGATGGCGTACCCAATGACCAAACGATCTACCATCAACAGTCAATGTGCCAATCTTCCATGAGCCACCGCTGCATACGTTGGCATAACTCCACAAAGGACAGGGAATTCCGACTATCTTCATCTTCGATCAAGCGTTTATTCATCTCAACCAGACGTGCTATATCTGTGTTATCTGCTGATCGAATCGATAGGGTTACACTCACGAATACGCTCCACCATAACTGTCTCAAACGTGTTTAGTGACGCAATTGATTTGCCAGAGCACGTCGTTCACGTCCCGCTTGAATCCCTTTGACCACAAATTGGGCGCAGTTGATCAGGTAGGTACAATACGCAACTAACATTACCGTCATCACCGCTTGATTGGACCAGCCAAGCCATTGGGCCACAAAATAGAGATTATGGAAGAGCATCGCGACTGCATTGCCAACATCTTCCCAAAAGAATTGGGGAGCCATGAAATAGTGTCCAAAAATCTCTTTTTCCCAAATCATCCCCGTGATCGTAATCGCCCACAGCAACGCAATTTTGATCAGCACACTGATATTGGCAATGGCATAACCCTCGCCCGTAAGCAGATAGCGCGCCACCAGCACAAAACTGACCATAAAGGCCAGAAACTGAATGGGTGCCAGAATAACCTGGACACGTGTCCAGGGACTCTTATCACGTCGAGCCATTTGTTCAGCGGTGTATGTAGCCATAACTGTCATTCATCTTTATCGTTGTAGTTGAGACTCCACGGTAGTTCTATTATAATGCTGAATACCCTATTCGCAACATCGACAACCCCGTAATAAAAGTTTGTCAATTGCTTTGCACGGAGGCATTTATGCAATTAACCAATGGTTCACTTATCTTTGTCACCAGAGGCTCAAAAGCTTCGCTCTCAGCATTGCCTCATATCGCTCCATTCGCCCAAACCATCGGTTGCCATCTCAAAGCCCTGTACATTTATCGGGCAGGAAAGCGCGACCAAATGCCGAGTGATCGTGAACAAGAAGCTGCTATCAGCAAAATCAACGACGCCATGCCAGCTGAATATGCGCTTCAGGAAACCCTGATTTCACCACCAGCAGCACTCTACCCCTCCGTTCGACAACTTGCTAACAGCCATAATGGTGCGCTTCAGGAGCGGATGGTTGGCAATGAAACCAGCATCTCCACAGTCACTCCCTTGAAGGGCATGATCACTTTGCTGCCCAGTCGGCGGCGCGGCATCATCCGATTGATATTGGCCAATGACTACGAAACACTGTTACATAATGGCCCACTTCCAATACTCGCACTGCCACCGAATGGCAAGATTGGCCAGATTAAGAAAGTGCTGTTTCCGTTAGATCTGTCACAACGGTCTCAAATCTGGTTCGGCGAAGTGACCGAGTTGTGCAAAAAATTGAACGCTGAACTGCATCTGTTGCATGTTTTTGGGAGTGATGTTGCTCCGCGTTCAAAACACGATCAGGAACGCCGTCTCGCTGCTCAAGGACCGAGTGAACTCTACAACCTGGATAAAGAGCACATTCGCGAATATGAGAGTCAGTCATCGCAGCAGGGTGTCCAGACTGTCGTGCAAACGGTTGAGGGGCGCGCTCATTCACAGATTATGCGTTATGCCAAACAGGAGAACATCGACTTGATTACGATGGTGTCACACGGTCCACGTTCGGCTGAAGATATTCTGCGCGGCAGTACTACCGTTCGTGTTATTCAACAAGCGCAAATGCCTGTATTAGCGTTGTATAGTTACAATGTGCCAGCTTAGTTATACAAAGTAGCGTTTATACAGCAAATTCAACTGGCCGAATAAGCATGTGCTCATGCGCCTGTTTACGCAAAAAAACGCTCAGGATTGCCGCATACTCGTTTGGATACTCGATCATGGGAAAATGCCCACACTGTCGCATCCAATGCACCTGACAATCCGGGATTGTTTTGAGTGTTGTATCGACATTTGATGTGGGCATTACCGAATCGTTTTGTGCGACCACGAGTAATGTTGGGGCCTCAATGCAATGAGCTGCAGCATTGATGGCCGGATCTGCTGCTGAACGAGCCAGGGCGACCGCTGTATCATAATCCATTTGCAAATAATCGAGAAAAAGGTCGCGGATCAACTGTTCATCTTCAGGGAGTTGATAGAAAAAGTGTCCGATGATTTGACGTGATAAAGGCGGGATATCCGCCATCCACGGTGCTCGAAAACGCATCATTGCGCTAACCATCTCTGTAAACGTCGCAAAGAATGTTCGCTCAGCATCACTGCGAAACAGACTAATAGCTGTCAACACCAAACGATCAATCAGCCAGGGATGTTTGGCTGCCAATAACATGGCAATACCAGAACCCATCGAATGGCCAACGACGTGTAGTTGTCTCAGATTAAGGTGATCGACTAACGACTCGATGGCACTGACCTGATCAAACATATCCAGTGACTTGTAAACAGGCAGAGATCGCCCGGCACCTGGCAGGTCCGGTACGATAAAGCAAAAACGTTGACGCAAGCGCTCCACTGCATGCATCCAATAGCGCCCTGAACCGCCCCAACCGTGCACAAGCAACACCGGCGGATGCGGCGTCGGCTTCAACGACGGAAACACGGTTGCCACCATTGGCCCGCTATCAAGTTCAAGGGTGATAGTTTGTGTTTGATCACTCATGGCGTTTCCACATCGATCACACTATGTTTGATGCCAGATAACTCGGCACGTTTGATAGCCTTGGTCTGTTGCTTTTCTCGCTTGTCTCGTTCTGATGCCTCACGAATGCGAAGAACCCAATCCCATAAGGCCAACGGAAGAGGGACAACTAAGACCCAATGTTCCAAAATGGCCAGTACCATCAATATGCTAAGAAAGGTCAGTCCAACTGTGGTAAATGCGCTGTTGCCTGGCGCAACTGTCTGCACAATCAGCCATATACCTACAACTGTCGAAACACTCACCGAGACGGGAAAGAAGGTATTCATCGCTCGTTTTGGCAGATAGCTACACAAATACTGTAGATGTTCTGGCAAAAATTTCTCATCCAGATTTGGCACACCGAAAAAGACGTTGAGCTTGGCACTCAGATGCATCCACCACATCAAAACATAGGTCCATAGCGCAATCTGATTAGGACTACCCCATGTTAAGATGAGCAACATAATTGCTCCAGCAAGCGACGCGAGTTCGTGGTGGATACAGGTCTGCAGGGCATACCAGAAACGTTGCCTTAAGCTACAGGGCTGTGGGCAGGCGGTGTGACGGGGGCCAGTGATAAAGCCCATGTAAAAACTAATCATTTGCCAGCCCCAAACCAATGTACCGAATGTGAACGCAAGATACGCGCCACTCAGACTGGTATCGTTACGTATGGTTGCAATCCACCATAATGATACAAAAAGTAACACGGTAGCACCCATAAAACTCCAGCGGAAAGTATGCCGGGGCAGTCCGTCTAAGTAGAAGATCAGCCCAGTACTAAACCACCACAAAAAGAATGTAAACACGATTGGTAACAGATAAATCTGCATGGGCGCCTTTCAGTCCCAGAATGGACTCGCGCTGAGTCGATTCAGGCATTGCGCGTAGCATTCGCCACACGCCGTCGCATCTGCGGTGCATAGTGCCGAACCTGTGCTGCCAGGATATCTCCTGTCATACGCATTTGGACTAACCATGGCACTGGTGTCATATTTTTGTGCATATACGACTCGAATGTCAGGCGTTGCACATCCAAATTCCGGCACATATCGGTAAATACTTCTTTCTGGCGTGTGTTGCCATATCCCCAGACTTGCAGTCCACGTAAAAACCGATACATCGTGCCATACTGACGCCACCACTGACGATCATAGTGGCGGAGTGCTTGTTGTACAGGATTCGAGATGTTTTCTGCAAGGACTTCGGCAGCCATCTTACCGCTTTTCATCGCCCAGTAGATACCCTCGCCCGAAGTGCCGACGACTAAACCAGCAGCATCACCAATTAACATTGTCCGATCAAACGACATATGACGACGGGGATGCATAGGGAGTGCGTGAGCTTCTCGCATAAAGATATCGCCGCCAACTAAATCAGGAGCAATACGCTGTTTAAGATTTTCCAGCAACTGACGCGCTGCTTTGGTATGTTTGGGTCCCGCACCAATCCCTACTGCAATATGGTCTTTTTTCGGGAATGCCCACGCATAAAGATCAGGACTTACTTCCGTGCCAAGATAGAGATCAGCACTGTCTTCCCAACGGGCCATCTTGTCTTCTGGCAAGCGAATACGCTCTTGAATGGCAATACAACGAGGCAGATTCGGCAGACCAAGTGCCTTCGCAGTTGGAGAGTAGGCGCCATCAGCACCAATGACCGCAGCAACACGTAGCGTCTGTCTGGTCTGGGTAGTGCGTTCTCGATAATGCACGGTTACGCCATGGGCATCTACCTGCATATCGAGAAATTGGCCCTCAATAAGTTCTGCACCGGATTGTACTGCACGCTGGCGCAGATAGTCGTCAAAATCCTCACGGCAGACCATGGCAACATAGTCGTTCTCACTCGCTTCAAGACCAGCAACCTCAACTTCTGTTACGCGTTCAGAGGGGGAGTGAACCAAGGTACGATGCACCTTACGCGAGATCATTGCTTGTGGAATATCAAATTCATCAAACGCCACCGGGGGAACAGCACCACCACAGGGCTTGATGTACGAAAGATCACGCTCGAGCATGATAACAGGAACGCCAGCTCGTGCAAGCGTTTCTGCAGCAGTAGCACCTCCCACGGAAGCGCCGACAATAAGTACTTCGTCCATGGTTCCTCCCACTAGTTTGATTATGGATTAACGTAATCCAATGGCAGCAACAAGCATACCAAGCACGAACAACAGAATACCAGTTGCATTGTAAAAGACCGCCTGACCCTTTGGATCACGGATAAGACGTGCCTGGAACGGAAGTTGTAGCAAAAGCAACCCAGCAATGATCGCCGCAGGAACCCAGCGCCCCCAGGCTGCAAAGATCATAATCACAAACAGTTGGGATGTATTCATAGTTAACACAGCAATCCAGGCTCCACCCCACACGCCATACATGACCGGAATGGTTTTAATACCGGCAGCTTTGTCACCCTCAGTACTTTTGAAATCATTAATAGTCATAATACCGTGGGCACCAACTGAATACAAAGCTGCGACACTAAAGCTAACCCACATCATATCTGCAAAAGCAAGATGACCAGCCAGCCAGGGAAGCCCTTCATACGAAATAGCTACCAGCGCGTTACCAATCCAACCATTGCGTTTGGCACGCACCGGATGGGCACTATAGATAACTGCCAAAACCATACCAATTGCTGTGAGCAAGGCCACTTTCTCACCCAGAAACCAGGCAATGCCCAATGCTAATGCGGCAAGAATACCGATAGTGATAAATACCTGTTTATTTGAAACAAGTCCTGAGGGAATTAACCGTTGCGGTTCGTTGATGGCATCGACATCTCGATCACAATAATCATTAATAACTTGCGAAAGACCACAGACGATAGGTCCAGCAAGAAATATCCCTAATGCCATCAGTCCCAGATGCTGTAAAGACCACAACGGCGCACCACTGGCAATGGCCCCACAAAGAAAAGCCCAAGCCGGCGCAAACCACGTCACTGGTTTCATCAGTCCAACTGATCGCGCAAGTACGGATGGCCGCCGGCTTACCGTCATTGAAGATGTCGAAACAGAGGACTCCGGCATTATCGTCCTGACTAGTGGTGTGAAGTGCAGCAACTGTGCTACACCTCACACACAACACTTCATATATAACTTATTGTGGTGGTTCCGTGGAGAGAACGGCTGGTACGAGACTTGGGTCTCTCATGGCACCTGGTGGTACCTGTGCTTCCTGATGACAGGTATAACACGACGGAACCTTATTGTTCATAGCCTCAAGATAGTTTTCGTTCAGATGCTGAGTCATCAGTAACATCGTTGTTGCATACCCCTTGTTCTCAACATCATTAAGTGGGAAGTAACGTGCATTGTGGCAGTAAGTACATCCCACACCCAAACTCAGATTCATATGATACATAACATTCTGGTTGAGTTCAACATCATCCAGTGATTTATCTTCCTGGCCGGTAACCACCAGCCCACCAGGATACTCAAGATCAAGTGGTAGCTGGAAGTCTTTAGGCAACGTAACCAATGCTTCTGCTGGATAAGTCTCAAAAATATTTTGACCATTGTGACATGTCGCACAGGTAATCTGAATATTACCGACATCCTGATTTACAGTAGCTGGAAGTTGTGTAATGAAGTTCTGATTAAGATCAGCAGTCATCAACATCATTTGACGGGCAGTGGCTTTTTGGGCAGTACCCTCCCCAGCAAAATTGCTGATATCATGACAATAGGTACAATCGACCTTCAAACCACCCGATACCTGGCTGACCATATAGGCTGAAATCTCAGCAGTAGACATCCCCTGAAGTATCTCCACAGCCTGTGGTTCAGGAAATTGTGTCGTATACTCGGCCATGGCTTGCTGTGACTCAGGACTAAAATAATCACCAGCAGGGTCATAAGCTACATATGTCGATGGTGCTGCTGCCTCTGGAGGACGCAGGATAGTCGCAATCCACACGACAATACCGATACTTGAGAAGGCAAATATTCCCGCCATCAGTGCAACCACAATATAGAAAATGGTACGCTGGCTTAATGGGGGAAAAGAGCTACGCTGTAACATCTCAATTCCTTCTAGTTCGTAGGCAATGGGCCTACTACCATAGAGGCCCATATCGCCCTAGAAATATCCACATGTTTAACGCGGTAGATACTGAGCCCAATCTGGATTAGGCCATGGTGACACAATCCGCGCATCAATCGCCCAGGCGTACCAATCCCAAATGAGTGTTCCACTCAACAGGAGACCAATTGCACCGGTAATTCCACAGAGTCCGGCAAACCACCAAGCCCATTGATGAATAGTGAGTGAGTTGGCATTAAAACCCATGACCCAGCGCCATAAGAGTTGTGCCCGTTGGGTTCCAGTGCCTTCTACACGCATTTCATCAACTTCCCTCTCAGCTTTATAAGGCTCAGCAGCTAAGATGGTTGCACCATGCATGGCCAGGAGTAAGGTAGAACCTAGTAAGAAAAAGATCGAAAGCATATGAAATGGATTGTAATAGAAATTTCCGTGCAAAATACTGACATAGTTGGTCCAGTCCAAGATTGCGCGGAACCCATGTCCTGCAGACTCAGACCAACGACCCATCGCTATCGGGCGAATGAGGTAAATCACAAAATAGAGTGATAATGCTGCAGCAAAGCCCCAGGCCAGATGAGTCCCAAGACCAGTAGCTTTGGCACGTGTATACACACGACCCCACCAGGCTAACACGCTGATGTGGAGGAAGAAAGTTGCAACCAGATACGAACCACCCTCATTCCACGGTGCAAAGCCAAGACCATACTCTTTTGCTGGCGGCATCAATGCGAGATTAAAAAATTCACGAACAAAGAGGATTGGGTTATAGCCAACCTGTAATAGATAATCAAGAAGAATGATAAGTGCCGCTACACTACCAGTAACAACCGAGATGATGCCCCACACACCCAAATAAGTTGGGAAAACCCGTATACCATCTTTGCCAACAAAACGTTGCAGAATAGGCGGTAGATAGAATGGCCGACCAATGTTACCATCCAGTCCGCGTGCATCTAAATCTTCAATCTCATCAGGATCAACTGGTTTTTCGTCTCTACGACGGGCAAACACCAAACCAATACCAAAAAGGGCTAGGCCAGCACCGCTAAAACTCCAGATTGGCATACCATCCCAGAAGCTGTAAAAAGCGTTCCAGTCTTGTACCAAAGTACCTGAGAGAAAAATACATAGATTTGACACGATCACTGATGTAGCGCCAGCCCAAAATGCCACTCGATGAATACCGATTTCACCGACACTGTATCCGAATAGTTGTCGCCAGAATGTATCCACATGACGATCGGTCACAGGTCGGCGAGCAGCACTCAGAATAGCTGAACCGTGCATTGCTAAAAACAACGTCGATGCGAAGAGCAGGGTCACACCAACTGCATGGAATGGGTTATAGAAGAAATTGTAGTACTGATACCCAATATTCGAAACCCAATCAAGGTGATGCGTAATACCCAAGGGAAATCCGTTGCCCCATGCACCCATTGCAATGGGACGTAACCATTGGAGCGTAATCCATGAAGAAACAACAGCTCCGAAAGCCAATGGAACTTCGTAACCAAGTTCAAGTTTACGACTGATATCAACCTGGCGTAGCGCCCAAGCTACAAAAGCAATGGTCGCAGCAATCATAATGACAATCCACGAGCCACCAGGTTCACCAGGCGTTACCAATCGCAACCCGTCTGAGATAGGTGGAGGATCAATACGAGCAGCCAAGATATTGTATGTACCTTCAACTATCAGCATTTCATAAAAATAGAAAGTAACGCCAAGTATGGTACCAAGCATCACAAGGATACCAAAAAATCCGACATAGAAACGGCCAAACCAAAAGTCAAATGGTTCAAAACCAAAGATACTTGCAAGCATGGTTCGGCCTGGACGTTTATAATATTCTTCAACAACAGAAAGGGGCAAAACTTCAGGATCTGTTGTTGGTGTGCTGGAAGGCTGCGTGCCTGGCGCCACGCTTTGTGACGCTTGCCCTGATTGGGCACGCGGCTCCTCATCCGGCTGTTGCTGCGGCGCACGTGGCGTATCTGACATCGCAGGCACTCGCTTTCTAGCTTCGAAAAAATCAGCCGTGGAGAAGATAAACAATTCTCAACCTGTCGCAAGGCTCAACACGACTTAGATAATAAACATAGCCCTTGTCAAGACAGTGGGCTGGCAGGTATGCGCCTTATCAGCCCACTGTTCAGTACATATCATGTGCGATAGATACTGATTGTCTTGCACTACTCAACTTGTTTTATCCACCAACTAACCAATTGTACTGAGGAGAACTCAACACAACAAAGTGTATAACTAACGCGATAACAATGCCAAGTAAGGTGTAGAGGATCGCTATCGTGTTAAACTCAAATGGTCGATTCTGTCTCATAGATCGCCTCTTTCGAATCTACAATTCATTACGGTAGCCATGGATTCCATGCATACACAAGAATGTGTGCTACAACCGCAATTGCGAGATACCCGTACGTTGTTTTAACAATAATGTCATGGGTGAGCCATTCCTGATTATTGAACAATGATTTCCATTTTTCAGGAACTAAGTCATTATCCGTTGTAGTCGTCGTTCGGCTACGTGTCGTTGTTGTCTCTGCCATAGATGATTTCACCCCCTTTCGATAGAAAACTAGAAAAGAGCATACAAAGTATCTCAAATCGAAGAAATACCAACTATTTGTAAAGATGCTTTGTGTGCAGGATGTAATGTATGTTGAAAATTATAAGTTATTATAGTGCGGCAATCACATTATACTTTAGAGGTATACAAGATGTCAATTGTGGTTTATAAACACATACCATGCAAAGTTTATGCAAAACTATGAATAAGGTGCCTCACTGTGAATAGTGCTATTTTAGACCTTATACATCACAAAAACTGCATTTAACATAAAATAAGACAAAAATGCAAAGTTTTTGCACAAAAATTCATCTAGAATCTCACAAATCTGTTCAAAACCTTGACGATCATGTGGTATCAGAAAATTACCAGGTTCTCCAAGCATAAAACTATGGTATAATCTAAACTATGAGAGTGTGTCGGTACGTTCTTCCACAGTCCTAAAACGTTCCAATCTGTTGATCGATTCACTCCTGTGACACTATCATAATCAGATAGGCTGGTAGGTTCATATGTATCGGTCGCTGAATCTACGATCGATGCGGAGATACAACATGGCCAAATCCTCATCGCACTACCTTGAGCAGGAATTTCGTCAAGCCGGGTACGATGTGCTCAAAGTGGAACAACTTCGCACTAACCGCTGGGTACTTACACTGCGCGACGAGACAAAGCGCGTTATTTTAGTGCTCGTCCAGGCACGTTTGCTCGTAAGTTCCGCAGATGTCCACGACCTGGCTGACCTCGTGCGCCTGCGCCGCCCAGATCGCGGTGTATTGCTTGCATACGGTGGGAGTTTAAGTCCAGCCGCACAGGGAGCGTTAAAAGAACTCAACGATCAACGTCTACGTTTTTGCGTGGTCCATTCATCAGCATCAGCATCAGCATCAAACAGGCCAGAGTCAGGGCAAGTTGTGGCGGCACTAAAATCACTTTCGTGGTAGCCCTAGTTGCACATACGTGGATCGATCTGGTGCAAATTATGTGCTGTTGGCGGCCTGAGTGGTTGTGACCACTTGGCCGTTGATCTGTGTCTGGTAGAACTGTGCTACAATAGTTATTCATGAATACACAACTGTCACGGTTAGTACAATCACCACATGTACTTGATTGTATCAGCCACAGCGCGATACAAACTGTTCGTATCGGACAACGATTAGGTGAACTGTTACAGAGTGGTGATGTGGTGCTCTTACATGGGGAATTGGGGACGGGTAAAACACAAATCACTAAAGGTATTGCCCAGGGCCTTGGCTCGGGAGATATGGTAAACAGCCCTAGTTTTGTACTCATGAATGAATATCGTGCTGGTCCACAGTGGCACCATATGCCAATTTATCATGTTGATCTTTATCGCATTGAAACAAGCGACGAATTATACGGTATTGGTCTCACAGAAGCGCTTATAGATGGCGGCGTATGCTTAGTTGAATGGGCCGAACGTGCGCTCGATTGGTTTGAAAACGACCGTCTCGAAATTCATTTTAGCCATCTTAGTGAAACGAAACGCATTGTGCGATTCATCCCCTACGGGACAAAGTATGAATCACTTATTCACACTCTGAAAAATACCGCTTTCGCTTAGTTGAAATATCTAGCGTATAATATGTGCGATTGTTCTTGAAGTGCCTGACTGTATGCCAATGTTACTTGCAATTGATACGTCCACAGTACAAACAGGATTGGCTTGTTATGATGCAAATGGCATTTTAGGGGAATGCTCATGGTTCTCAGGGCGAGATCACACAACACAATTGTTGCCACAATTACACCTCTTACTTCAACATCTTGGGCGTACACAAGAACATATTACTGCTGTTGGTGTAGCCCTCGGCCCCGGCAGTTGGAGTGGGTTGCGCGTCGGCGTGAGTATCGCTAAAGGGCTGGCATTGGCACGTCAAACCCATTTGCTAGGCATTGGCACACTTGACGTGATCGCTTATCAGCATTTTCAACCAGGGATACCGATCTATCCCCTCATACGACTAGGGCGTGAACGGTTTGCAACAGCCACCTATACCGATTCAACACCCTGGCAGCGTACCAGTGAATATCGTAACCTGACATTGAGTGAACTTGTTGCAGAAATTGATGGAAGAGCGTATTTTTGCGGAGATATCGATTCAGGGGTACAAGCATCTTTACAAAAAGGGGTGGGACCAAATGCACTTTTCCCAGGCCCCGCAACCAATTTACGGCGATCCGGCTATCTCGCAGAATTAGCATGGCAACGATTACAGTCAAATGAAACTGATGATTATGTCACACTTGAACCAATCTATCTTGGGCAATCTGTGAAAAAGGCGTCGTTATAGTAAAGGACTGTGTCCATATCGGACCTCCGAATCGTACGAAACACCAACTGAGGCAGTAAGAGGTCAACCGTTATGTCTTCTCGTGTATTGCGAGTTCACCTAGATACCAATACCGCACGACTGGAAGAAACACCCGAAGCTATCGAGCAGGCCTATCTTGGTGGTCGCGGAATCGCTGTATGGATGCTTGCCCATGAACTGGCGAGCGGTGTAGGCCCGCTTTCTCCTGCCAATGTACTGCTTTTTAGTGCTGGTCCATTGAGTGGAACTAATCTTGCTGCAACAGGAAATCTCGTGATCAGTACACGCTCACCCCTGACAGGCGGCATTGCCCACTCCTGGGCTAATGGGCGTTGGGGGGCAACCCTGCGGCGGGCAGGGTTCGATATATTGGCCATTGATGGACAAAGTGCTGAGTGGTGCTATCTCCAGATTGATGGTTCCAAGATGTCGATCCAGTCAGCCAAAGCACTGACCGGTCTCAATACCATTGAGACGGTATATTCACTACAAAAACACCTTGGTGATGAGTATAACGTGCTGTGCATCGGCCCTGCTGGTGAAGCTGGTGTCTCCTACAGTAATATTGTTGTTGAAGGTGTGTATCCAGCAGAACCGGCTGGCACAGGCATCGTGATGGCCAACAAGCGCATCAAAGCGATTGCTGTCCGTGGGGGAGACCCACGCCCTGTTGCTGAACCCCAGAACGCTCAGGCCATCATCGACAAAATCAATAAACGCACCGAGCAAAGTCAACTTGCCGCAGGGATCAAACAGTTTGGTAGCAACTTTTACCTTCCCTTTGCCAAAGAATGGGGTGCGCTTACCGGTAGAAATGGTCAGGACGGACGCCTCTCTCATCTCAACACTATCACACGGACAACACTGGCTCAACGTGGAAAACGGGAACCCATTGGTTGTGCCCAATGCCCACTACAATGCCACAGCCATTATGTACGCCGCGATGGTGAATCTATTGCTTATCCAGAACTGGAAGCTGTAGCCGGGTTTAGTGGTCGTTATGGTGTGTCCAACATAGATTCTCTGATTCTTGCCAATGATCAATGTCTCCGTCTGGGGCTTGATGTCGTTGCGACAAGTAACGCTATCGCGTTCATGACCGAGTGTCAGGAACAGGGGCTCAGTCGTGCCGGTACCCTGAGTTGGGGCGACGATGATGCACTCCTGGCTGCTATTCAGCGGTTGGGGCAACGTCAGGAAAAGCGGGATGTGCTCTCCCTTGGTGTTGGTGAGATGCAAGAGATCTTTTTTGGGAGTGCCGCATTTGCACCACAAGTGAAAGGGCTTGCTATGCCCCCTCTTGATCCACGTGCGCTTCACGAAGTTGCCCTGGCTATTGCCACATCTCCTATTGGAGGAGACTATCGCTATGCCATGGCCTATGAAGAATTAGTTCCCGATCCGCCGAACTGGCTGCCAGACGAGCCGACCCATCCACAGGCAATCAAAGGTAAAGCTTTACGATTGATATGGCATGAACGTTTTGCTGCTGCACTTGATTCTGCAGGAGTTTGCCGTCGATTGGCACTCCTCGCATATCAAATAACACCAACAGAACTCACCGAGCTTATCAGTGCTGTTCTTGGTCGCCCTATGACTGGACAAGATATAGCACGGCTTGGAGAACGTATTGTCACTGTGGAACGGGTCTTCTCTCAAAAGCATGGTACGACAAGTGTTGCAGATATCCTGCCGGCCCGCTGGAATGATACAGCACTCACAGATGGACGGGCAACGGGGCACTTACCAGCATTAGACGACATGCTGCCAGAATACTATCGCCGTCACCTCTGGGACGAGCAGGGCAATCCCACCGAAAAACGACTGGCAGACCTGGGAATTCATCTTTAACTTCTGGAAAAATACGTGATATTTTGCACTAGGACTGTGTTTATGTAATGTACTACCTGTTTCTTTTGAGTATACGCGTATTAACATAAAGAAGTGCCATATTCTTCGATCTGTACATAAAACATATGTTTGATTAATATCCTAATTTTCAATGTCTACACCACATATCCTCACGTCTATTGTTACGGCTATTGTTCCAACAATCATTTACAGCATACTCCTATGGTGGCTCGATCGCTATGAAAAAGAGCCGCTTCATTTGCTCTTCGCCGCATTCTTCTGGGGCGCTATCCCCGCTATTGCCCTGGCCGTGCTCTTTGAGTTTATTCTCGCTATCCCCTTCGAACACTCACCGCTAGGCCCACACATGACCCGGCTGGGCATTGCACCAATCGTAGAAGAACCGCTCAAAGCCCTCGCACTGATTGGTCTCTTTTTTTGGGCGCGCCACGAATTCGACGGACCACTTGATGGCATTGTCTATGGTGCGCTGATTGGCTTTGGATTTGCAATGACTGAGAATGTCCTGTACTTTCTCCTCGACAACAACCCAAGTGAGCTCTTCTGGGTGCGAAGTGTAGCCTTTGGTATGAACCATGCCTTTTTCACGAGTATGGTAGGGCTAGCCTTTGGTCTGGTGCGGTATCGCCACAATCTACTGGAAGAAACGATAGCATTATTGATCGGGCTCATGATTGCGATTGTGCTCCATGCTACACACAACTTTCTGGCAGTCGGGTTTAATATGACAGGCTTGTTGGTATCATGGATGGTGCAATGCAGTGGAATTGTTGTATTGTTCATGGTGGCTGTGCTGTCCTGGCGCCACGAACGTCAGTGGATTGAACATGAATTAGGGGAAGAAATTCACCACGGCATCATCTCAGCCTACGATTATAACGAGATTGCGTCCCCATCACAACGGATGCGTCAACAAGCTGATACCTTTTTCTCTGGAGGATGGACAGATTTTCAGCGAGTTCGCCGCTTTCATCACCTTACCACAAAGTTGGCATTCTGCAAATCAAAGCTCAAACTCGCCGATCAATCTCATTGTCATACGGAAGTCGATCGGCTACGACGTGAGATTACAGCACTGCGGACAACTCTTGGACGCGAAACTCAGAAACCCTGAAACTGACCAAGCAGCCCATCAAGCGTAGCGCCATCTGGTGCATGAAGCAGCAATACTTGATTGCCGACTAGACTCAGATAATACTGCCGATCTGCTAATTGCCAGCGCATCTGCGTTGGTGTAGACGCCATCACAGCAGGATTGCCACCACCTCTCGTCATCACAAACGCACTAGCAGCCGTGAAAAACTCCTGAGCATCATTCGGCGTATCCCACGCAGTCGCTAGAGCAAATCCCAGCCGACCCTCATCATCACGCAGTACCTGGTAGCGATCACCACCCCAGCCCTCACCGGCAAGTGCTGACTGATTAAAAGAGATGTAGCGTTGCAGATAAATGCGGGTATACAATTCACCCAGCGTATTCTCTGACACCAACTCCCAACTACCACCAAGCGCAGGTGCAAAATTGGGCAACGTCACCGCGACAGGCTCATCACCGCTATAATATTTTTGAGGATGGATGATTTGCTCAGTAGAACGCGGAGGGTTGTTAAACGCGCGGGTGACTTCCTGCCACCCCCCGGCCTGATAGATCGAATTAACAAAAATGGAGCCCTCGTTGTAGGGAAACGCCGCTGCAGACTCAACATATGGACCACCACTCCCATACAGAATACCGGTGAGATCAAGATTCTCAATCTGTTCCAGTTGATAATTGATGAGATCCATATCGGAAAAGAAAGTCTCTGCATACAACGACATTGTTAAGGTAGCATCACCCTCTACCAACGCACGAATCGCCGTTTCATAATCGGAATTACCCTGGGCCCGCTCGAATAATGCACCAAGATCGTAATACTGGTCCTGCAAACTATGCGTGAACTCGTGGGCATAGGTCATACGGTCAGTTGCTCCCATCGTAGCACGATCAGTCACAACCACCAGATCTTTGGTTTCATGGTCATAGAAACCCAGCACACTGCGTGCGAGTTCATCTATCTGGGATTGGCGCAGATCCGATCCACCACTATCCATATCGAGTGCCTGGAGGATTGCACGTTGCTCTTGTTCGGCCTCTTCCGAGAATTCTTCATCCAATACTTCGGTGAAATAGACCTGCAACTCTTCCCGATTCATGAATTCGCGTGGCACACTCCCTGTAGGAACAAGACCACGCACATCAACGACCTGACCATTGATCTGGTTCATCGTTTGAAGATTGGCGACTTCATTCCGTAAGCGTTCATTCTCTGCCTCTAGTGCTTCCACCTGTTCTTGCAAACTGGTCTGACCATCAGCCGCTGGTTGTAGCCGTTCGACCTGTGTACGCAAACTGGTGGCCTCACGTGAGGCTTCGATTCGATCTTCTTCAGCACGCTCCAGACGTTGTTGTAACTCTGCAATTTCATCAGCCTGATCCTGATCTGGCAGGGCGCTGACTTCTTGCACAAGCGGATTTGCGACCTGGCCCCTCAATTGGGTATTCTGCACCAGAAGTGCAATATTAAGACCAGTGGTTATAAGGAGGACAAAAATGATGGATATGTTGATGAGACGCTGCATATAATAACTCTCTTCCAACAACTGCTTCCACTCATATTATAGCAGCGATCTCAATATTCTACTACACCTATGTCATAATCTTTATGTAGATAGTGACTGTGCCAGACGAAATCCTAAAAATTCATTACGCGTGACCGGGGGCAAGCGAAAACGACAGGCACAGCGTGCAAATCCCTGTGGGTTCGCATAGCATCCCCCACGCAAAATACGCCGTCCGGTAGCAGTAACGTCTTCGCGTCCATCGTGAGGATCGTATGGATACAGTGCATCAAGTGAAGCAGTCCATTCCCACACATTCCCAGCCATATCCAGACATCCGTAAGGACTGGCACCCTGCGGATACGTCTCAGGTGTGGTGGTACGACCAGGGCCAGAGTCGCGGGTATTCGCCAATGTTGGTTCCCATTCATTACCCCAGGGAAATATACACCCGTCCACACCACGTGCTGCATGTTCCCATTCTGCTTCAGTTGGGAGACGATATACCTGGCCAGTGCGATCACGCAACCATGTACAAAAAGCCTGTGCGTCTTCCCAGCTTACATCGACAACCGGATGTTGGTGGGAGGAATCCGATGGTTGTGGGCCACGCCAATTCATTGGTGCGCTGGTCCCTGTTTGACTAACAAATGCCGCATACAGAGCATTGCTGACAGGGGCAGTTGCAATGGCATACGACACCAGTGTTACGTCGTGCTGGGGAGTTTCTTCACGGTATGACTCACGTGTTCCACCATATGCCTTCGCTAAGCCACTCAAATCACTTTCGGGTGTCCCCATGCGAAAAGAGGCGGCGGGAACCGTAACAAATGCTGGAAGAAGTGTTGTAATTAAGCGATTGTCCATAAACTTCCCTGATCTGTTTTCGTAACTTCAATCTGGACAGGAAACATGTCTTTGAGTTCTTGAATGTGTGTAACGACCAGAATATGACGAAAATCACGTTGTACCGATGTAATCGCCTCTACAAGTCGTTCACGGCCACGGGCGTCCTGTGAGCCAAAGCCTTCGTCGATAACCAACGTCTCCAGGCGGGCACCGGCGCGTCGTGCCAGGAGTTTGGCCAGCGCAATACGAATGGCAAAATCGACGCGAAAGCTCTCACCACCACTATAGGCATCGTAATCGCGTGTTCCCAGCGCATCGGCGATTTTGATCTGGAGGGTTTCGCTGGTATCACCCTTCTTGGTACCACGTTGCGTCTCAAATGTAAGATGCATCTGGTTGTCAGTCATCTGTGATAGGAGCTGGTTGGCCTCACGTTCAATCTCAGGAATCGCCGTTTCGATTAACATCGCCTGAATGCCTTTTTTACCAAACGCTTTGGTCAATTCATCGAAGAGACCTTTACGTTTTGTCAAACGTTTATGTTCTTTTTCGCAATGTTTGAGTTTTTCAGCAGATTCCAATGCTTGTTTGAGACCCGTCTCTTTCTCTATCAAATCGCGCTGGGCTACTTTAAGGCTTTCACGTTGCTCTCTCAGTGCTTGTGTCGCCTCATCACGCTGGCGGAAAGCCGGAGCAAGCATACGTAGCTTCTCTTCCAACTCATCAAGTTGATCGTTCAATCTGGTTATATCGTTATCATATTGTTGCAACAAAGTCTCGTCCTCCCCAAGGCGCTTTTGCACCTCTGTCATGCGATACTCAGCGCCTTGAAGACTCGTTTCCTCTCGATACCAGATACTCAAATCCATGCATTGTGCATTAGCAGACTGATGGAGTTCCGGTGTATACCCAAGCTCTTGCAATTCCGCCTCGACCCGCAAGAGTGCCACACGATGATCATGTGCGTAGTCGTCCATATCCAGCGTTTGCCGAAACTGGGTTATGAACCCCTGTTGTTCATACAACTCTGGCGCGTCCTGCTCAACACGCTCAATTTCCTGCTGATCAAATTTGAGTTGTGCCTGGAGATCGGCTAGCTCGTTGGTTCGGCCTTCCAAGGTCTTAATGCGCGTCGAGAGCCGTTGCATCTCACGTTGAAGGCCCTGTGGTTCACCTAAGGCTCGAATCTGTGCATCAACACGCGACAGTTCAGCCCGTACCGGCAGTTCATAATCACCTTTAACAACCTGGAGATTTAATTCATCGTGGGTCCGACGATATTCTTCGTGCCGACGACGGAGATCTTCAACCTCTTCGAGTTCTCCCTCTAATCGCGCAATACGACCAATCACATTGGTAAGCGCAGCGTATTTTCGCTCAATCTGCTGTATCTCCTCTTGCATGGTCTGGAGACGCTCCTCGGATTCATCCGCCTGGCTTTTTGCGCCGCTATAATTCTGCCGCAATAACTGACGTTCCTCAGTATATTTTGCTTCAATATGGGCAATTCCATCATCACCAAGTTCATTACCACAGAGTGGGCAGATCGTCGTATCATCGGTGAGGAGGGCCAACTTTTTATTGATGTCATCACCCTGCAACTTAATGGTCTCACACTGGGCTCGCAACGCACCGATCTGTTCTCGGGCAAATTGCTCTTCCTGGCGCAACATCTCCAGTTTTTTTCGCTCCTCTTCAAGTTGAGTTCGTTCACGCACAGCTTGTTCTAATGTCGTACGTGAACCTTCTATCTTCTTCAATCGTTCATCTGTCTCGCGCAGTCTCCTTTTGGTTTCTTCTCGTGAGGCCACTAACGAGTCATGTTTGAGGTCAATCTTTTTTTGTAAATCGCTGCGCTCAACTTGCAACTTACCAACGGTGTGCGAACGCTCCACCAATTCACTATGTTTGCTACGGGCAATCGCGAGTTCGCTCTGCAAGTTGGACGTGCTGCTGAGTTGTTCACTGAGTCGTGCTATATTCGCTTCAAGTCGCGGGCGTTGGTTGGCACGTTCCTGGAGATGCTTAACCGCATTTTCCACTTTGGAAAGTTCGCCTTCAAGCCGCCTTCTTTCATCCTTGATTGAATCGATATAGCCCTGTCTTCGCTCCACTAACGTGTTATAAGCAGCTTGCAAATGACCTAATCGATCACGTTCAGTTTCAGCCGCACGGAGTTGCGCCACCCCAGCGAGAATTTCATCACGGCGAGCCACCACTTTCTGGGCTGCTTCCAGAGCACGTTGGTTTTCTGCAATCTTTTGGGCGACCGTGATCCGACTCTCCTGAAGCGACTGACGACGCTTTTGATAGTCATCCCGCTGGGGTTTGAGGAATTCTAGTGATGTAACGCGCTCGTTGGCTTCGTTGAAAAGCTGTTCAGCCTCATTAAAGGACTCATTCACCCGATGCACCTTTTCTTCAGCCACAACAACCATCTGCTCGTACATCTCACGTTGGTTTGCGTGGCGCTCAAGTTCCGTCATCTGCCCTTCAACAACGCGTAATTGTCCATCGATGTCTTTGGCTTTCTCTTTAGCACCACCTTCAAGTGTATCATAGACATCTAAGCCCAGGATGTCCGCAAGAACCTGTTTACGGCGCCCCGGTTCTTTACGCGTAAACTCGTCGGCACGCCCCTGGCGGAGAAAAGCCGAATTTGTAAATGTCTCATAGCCCATATGCAGGGTGCTGGTGATAGTTTTTTGTGTTTCGCGTAATGTGGCACCTGTCAAGACCTTCCAACTGCCGTTATGGCGCACCTGGAAGTCGAGCCAACTTTGGCCACGCTTGACTTTGCTCCGTTTACGAATAACCCGATAGTCTTGCCCATCAAGAGCGAAAGTAAAATCGACTTCCATCTCCTGAGCACCCAGTGCAATCAACTCATCATCGCTACGCAGACGAGCCTCTCCCCACAACGCCCAGGTAAGTGCATCAAGGAGCGCAGACTTACCTGCACCATTCTCACCGGAAAGACAGGCGATACCAATGCCATCAAACTCCAACGGTGGAACGTCCTCACGATAGCACATGAAATTACGGAGCAACAACTTACGTGGAATCACGAGCGCCTCTGCTAAACAATCATAGGCGACGTGCACAAACAACGCCGCGTTATAACCAGAACAAGTTTGCGAAAAAATGTCCTAGCTATTATACGCGGCGACAACAAGCGATGCAAACACATGCTACATTTTGACAATCAGGCCAAACAGGTTGCGACGATACGTTGCGCTGGCCACTTTCCCCCACAGGGCAGGAAACTCCGCGAGGTAGGTATCGTTGGAGGTCAAACGTGCAGCGAGATAGGCCTGAACACCGGCATCTTTGGCAAGACCCAGCTCCTGAACATGGTTTTGGAATACCGCACCATCCTGAATGTTGCCCAGATTTTCCTGCAGCGCAATAAGTGGCTCAAGTACTTGTTCGACCCGTGGTCCAAGCGCATCGGCGAAGAATTCAATGGTGTAACGGAAGCGCTTCCCGGCAATACGAGCATCGTGTAGCGTTTCTTCGCGCCCGTTGTCCAGTAGTACCTCAAACGCCCGCAATTGTTCATAGCGTCGCCAGATCATTGAGCCAGCCATATCCCGAATACGCGGGGCAATTCCCGTCTCTGTCGCGGTAATAACACCAGCCCCTGGTTCGGTGAGGAAGTTTGCGAAGAGTTGTTTGAAGCGATTATAACGCTTTGTTTCAAGATCTTCGAGGAGGCCAGATCGGCGTTTCAGGCGCTCTTCTGTGATAGCAGACAGAAATATTTGCACTTGCGATTGTTCGTCTTCTGGCAACGTCTGTTGAAACGCCTGCACATCCATGAGAAACACATCATAATCGCGTACTGCACCCAGATCTTGTGCGACCCGTCGTAAATCACGCCGATACTGACGGATGAGCTTCTGCTCAAACACTGGTTCAACTATCTGGAGCGCTGCACGCAGTTTTCTCGTAGCCACACGCATTTGATGAACATCTTCCGGATCTTCATCGCTTGTACGCACACCCTCCTCACGAGCCAGCATTTTCTCAAAAATACGACGGAGTACCCGACGCGCACCTTCCCCAAAAGGCTCATCACCATACAACTGATCGGGGAGGTGCGACGGCAAACCAATGCTGATGAGTGCGGAAGCCTCAATCGACGACATCCCATTACTTTGAGCATCTGCAAGTACATCTTTCTCAGCCAGGCGCACCTCGATGGGGCCAATTATTTTTTCCCAATGGGTCATATTTATTGTTTCTAATTGCTTTTTGGAGATTTTCCCACCTATTGTAATAATGGTTTGTTTACCAATAATCTCATACTCTACACGCTGTGGTTTGATTTCATCAAGATGCCGAGCAAGTTGCAAGATAGCTGCTAAACGCATTGCTACGTTTTGATTTTTATTACTCAATCTCAGGAAGACTGTCTCACGATGAGCACGAGGTTTATCGCGTTGAAATGCCACGACACTTGCAATAACACACTGCTCTTCTGCAGCAAGATGGGGGATTGGTTCGGCTAAAACGATATCACGCGCCACACGCTCTTTGCGTGGTACATCCGATATCTGGGCAAGTGCATAATAGGCAGCTGCATAGGCAAGCCATCGTCGTGACTTACGCGGAAGTTGATGCCCATCGATTGTTTCATCAAACAACGTTAATGCTTTCGCCTGTAAAGACTGTTCAGGAAGCAGAACTACAGTTTTGTGTTTTGTTGATTCAAGCATGACTTCATCCTTAGGTTTCAATGAAGGTGTGTACGTGATTTATATTGAAGAGACGGGGTGCTTCTACAAAATGTGGTGTGCTAACGTTCGAGTAAAGCTAACCCACGAGCGAGTTTGCTGCGATTTTCGGGGATCAGGTTAAAACGACACTGAAGCTCGGTGACCAACTGCTCAAAGTCTTCACGTGAAGCTTCAGGCAATAACTCAACTTCACATTCGCGGAATGGCTCACACACATCGCCCGCAATGAAGGTCCCGACATCGAGACTTATCTCAGCCACGGGGCCACTGGTCGTGCTCGCAAAAATATGTTGACGTGAGGTATTGATCGCAAGAGTAGTCACAAGCGCCGTACCATCAAGCAGTTGTAACACTCGATCACGTACCTCACCAGGGGGCCAGTGTTCAGGCGCATCCTCCCGGCCAATCTCTACTTCCCATTCGTCACGCTGATGCAGCCCATCCTTTACCGCACCCTTGCCCTTGAGCGTCACAATACGTCGATCACCTATTTCCCGTATGCGTAAACCATACGCTTGTGCACGCAGACGGCCATCTGCTGTATCAAAGTACCGATTGTATTGTTCTTCGATGTCTTCCGAACAAGTGAGTTGAAAGGAGCCTAGAACGTCTGTGTTGAGGATTGTTTCGAAGAAGTCTGCATGTTCGACGCGAAATTTCGCTTCTATTTCCATACGTATCATTTTACTTCATAACGCAAGCTATTTTCTGTATTAGCCATATAGTATAGCATATTCCGCAAATATCACGAATTGTACAACGTATGGTTCTGAAACGGTCTATTTACTTCTCAATAACAAACACCTAACAATTGTTTTGCAGCGTATCTCCTTCGTGCTATAATGTGCGCGGACAATGGTTTACACATACGTCTATCATACAATATCACTTGGAGTAGTGTCGGTGAAAGTTACAACAGAAAAATTACCAAAGAGTTTACTCTCACTTACTATTGAGGTTGATCGTGCACAAGTCGAGAAAGGTCTTGATCGTGCAGCACGACGCGTTTCGCAAAAACACAATATTCCTGGCTTTCGTAAAGGAAAAGCCCCGCGTTTTATTGTCGAAAATTACTTTGGGCGGGAAACTCTGGTCGAAGAAGCCTCTGAAGATCTGATCAATCGTTCGTTCAAAGCAGCGCTTGAGCAGGAAAACATTGAACCTATTGGCCAGGCGAGCCTTGAAGAAGCTAATTTTCATGAAGAGCCCTTCCACTTCCGAGCTACCATTCCTGTTGCACCGACCGTAACCATTCCTGATTACCGCGCTATCCAGGTGCCAGCCGAGTTGCGTGAAGTTACTGATGAGATGGTTCAGCAAGCCTTGGATACACGACGTGAAGAGCATGTTGTGTTGCGCGAACCAGAAGAACCACGCGCTGCCCAGCAAGCTGATCAACTTACAGTTCAATTAGAGAGCTTTGTCGATGATGAGCCGCTTGATGACCGCAACGAAGAGGGCGAAATTCCTGAGTCAACACTGGTGCTTGAGCCAGACCGACTCGCTGAGGGACTATTCGATGGACTTATCGGCATTGAGGCAGAAGAAACACGTGAAATAACCGTTCGTATGCCGGAAGACCATCCAAATGAACAGATACGCGACAAGGATGTGCTTTTCAAAATAAAGCTCATTTCACTACAAGAACGACTGTTGCCTGAGTGGGATGAATTGCCGGTGCTGGAAGAGTTCGAAGGTACCCTCGCAGAACTGCGTGAGAAAACCAGAAAAGAACTCGAAGAAACTGCAGAGCAAGAAATGAAGCGCACCACGGTCGATGCGTATGTTAAAGAACTGACTGAGCAGACTGAATATGACATTGCCGATACGATGATTGATCGTGAAGCCGAAAGATTGTTGCAAAACCAGGCGCAGTCGTTTGAGCGCTACGGCATCACACTCGATCAAATGCTCCAGTATCGCAACCAGACTCGTGAGGATGCTGCGAAAGAATTGCTTCCACAGGCGGAAGAACAACTGAAAACAACGCTTGCGCTGGGCGAGATCGTTCGACATGAACAACTATCGATTGATGAAGGTGAGATTGAAGAAGAAGTGACTCGTCTGCTGGATTCATACCAGGAAGAAGAGCGTGATGCCGTACGTAATATGCTCAATACCCAGTTGCGCCCAAGCATCGCCAACAATGTCCTGAATCAAAAATTGATGGAGCGTCTCTTCCTGATTGCGACTGGCGCTGCACCAGAGCTTGCAGCGTCTACCAATGATAATGACGAACAGTCCGACGGACAAGAGCAATCGGTCGCTGGGAGCACAACTACACCATCGGAAATAGCCGAGTCTCGTGAGTAAGTGATCATGTTCGGATGGTAAAGAGAGACGCAAGCACATTTTACGTAGATAAAGACACCTTATGTAAATGGAGTACCTTGTATGGAATGGATATCAGCACATAACATTGATTGGAGCATCAAACGACCTGAAGCGTTGGTGCCAATGGTTGTTGAAAGTACAAATCGCGGTGAGCGAGCCTTTGATATTTACTCACGGTTGCTGAAAGAACGTATCATCCTATTAGGAACCCCGATTGAAGATCAAATGGCCAATCTTATTGTGGCCCAGCTCTTGTTCTTAGAGCACGACGATCCAGAGCGGGATATTTCACTCTACATCAATAGCCCTGGTGGCTCTGTCACCGCTGGTCTGGCGATCTACGACACCATGCGTGCCATTCGCCCTGATGTCTCAACGGTCTGTGTCGGTATGGCTGGCAGTATGGCTACCCCTATTCTCGCAGGTGGAGCCAAAGGTAAGCGGTTTAGCCTGCCACATTCAACCATCCACATGCACCCCGCCGGTGGTGGCGCACGCGGCTATGCACCTGATGTCGAGATTATGGCCCGTGAGTTGTTGCGTATGCAGCAAATTGTCCGTGAATTGCTTGCAAAAGATACCGGGCAATCCGTAGAGCGTATCGCGAAAGACTTTGACCGCGATCTCTTCATGTCACCCGAACAAGCGCAGGAATACGGGATCATCGACGAGATTCTTAACCGTGAAGATATCGTCAATTTAGCACAGGATCGTTAAATTGGCCTAGCTGACACTGAGGGTGGGACATACTCGGTCCCACCCATCATACCCCTACTATGCAGGAGATAGTATGACCCGTACACGAGGTAACAATAATACGACCGGAGGCCGTGGAGCATACACCTGTTCTTTTTGTGGCCGCGGACAAGACGAGGTGCAACGCCTTATAGCCGGCCCCGGCACCGTATGCATTTGTAATGAATGTGTCGCGCTATGTAGTGCAATTATTGCCGAAGAGTCCGGTGTTCGTCCGACCATGGCACAACGTACCTCGCCACAAGGGCCAACACGTTTACCCAATCCACGCCGTATTCGCGATCAACTCGATCAGTATGTCATTGGACAGGAACGTGCCAAAGTCGTTCTTTCTGTCGCAGTCTACAATCATTACAAACGACTGCGGGCCGGGTATCAGGTTGATGAGGTCGAATTAGGGAAAAGTAACATTCTGCTGATTGGACCTACTGGCAGTGGAAAAACGCTTCTTGCTCAAACCCTCGCACGTGTTTTAGATGTCCCATTTGCCATTGCCGACGCAACCGCACTGACGGAAGCTGGCTATGTTGGAGAAGATGTTGAAAATATTCTGCTCCGTCTGATCCAGGCTGCTGATGGCGATATCGAACGTGCACAGACCGGTATTATCTATATCGACGAAATTGATAAGATTACACGCAAAGCAGATAACCCCTCAATCACACGAGACGTATCGGGTGAAGGTGTGCAACAGGCACTCCTCAAAATTCTTGAAGGATGTGTGGCCCATGTTCCACCACTGCCAGGCCGCAAACATCCGCAGCAAGAATACATTGCTTTTGACACCTCCCATGTGTTGTTTATTTGTGGTGGTGCGTTTGAAGGTCTCGATAGTGTTATAGAGAAGCGAGTGGGCACGACACGTGTCATGGGCTTCCAGAACACAGAACTTGACGCTGATGACTCCGTGGAAATGCGTGGAACCATTCTGACACAGGCCATTCCCGACGATCTGCTGCGCTATGGGTTCATCCCCGAATTTATTGGTCGACTGCCAGTCATTGCGCCACTCGAAGCGCTTGATAAATCGGCTATGGTTCGCATCCTTACTGAACCCAAAAATGCCGTTGTCAAACAGTATCAGAAGATGCTAGCATTGGATAATGTCGAGCTTGAAATCACTAATGATGCCCTGTCCGCTATTGCTGAACAAGCATTAGTAGCACGTACCGGTGCACGAGCACTACGCACCATCGTCGAAAGTGCTTTGCTTGATGTTATGTACGACATCCCCTCTCAGGAGCATATTGGTCGCTGTATTATTAATGCCGAGGTTATTACGGGACGAGGACAGCCTATCATGGTACCCCGTCCGACAGAACGCAATGACTATCGTCGACGGATGGACGAAGCGGTTTAATGGGAGCTTTCCTCGGAGAGTTCCCTTTTTGGTAAGCGCATCCGATAATCAAACAGAATGCAGAACACTCCTATGCGACTTATTCGACGAACCTCTGATCGAGTGAATGAAGACTCATCCACCCCACGCCGTATTCTGGTTGCTGATGATGACCCGTCTATTGCAACACTTATCCAGGTCACACTGAAAGACCCACGTTACGAAGTGATCGCTGCCACGAATGGACTTGAAGCACTCACAGCCTTTAAGCAGGAGCATTTTGACGTTGTTATTCTTGATGTGATGATGCCCTATGTGGATGGATTTGAAGCCTGCGAGCGCATCCGAGAGGAATCTGACATTCCTATTGTAATGCTCACCTCACGTGATGGGACGGAAGACATCGTCCACGGGTTTGAGTTGGGTGCCGATGATTACATCACCAAACCATTCAAAACGGCTGAACTCATTGCACGAGTCGAGTCAATCCTACGACGAGTCGAAGGCTATAAAAACCGCGTTGCGCCCGCCACTGTGCGGGTTGGCGACATCGAAATCGATGAGCCGCGCCATCGCGTGGTGGTCCGCGGACACGAGGTCAATTTGACGCCAATGGAATTTGAGTTACTATATTTCCTGGCAGCAAATGCTGGTAATGTTTTTGACCGTGAGACCCTGTTTCGTGAGGTGTGGGGCTATGACTACGTAGGTGAGACCAATCTGGTTGATGTATGCGTGCGCCGACTACGCGAGAAAGTCGAAATTGAGCCATCTCGACCACGTATTATCGTTACGATACGTGGGGTGGGGTATAAATTGACAAACACATAGCAGTGAAGTAGTACAGACACAACTGTCTGCTTCTCTATTCTGGGTGAGTAAAGAACATATGATGGATAATGTCCACGTATCGCAACATCCGCTTATTCAACATAAATTAACGCTATTACGTCGAACCCAGACTGAGCCCAAAAAGTTTCGAGAACTGGTCCATGAACTATCCCAGTTCCTGTTTTATGAAGCTACGTTGGATCTGCGACTTGAAACAGTGGATGTTGAAACACCTCTGGCAAGGTTGGAAGGCCAACATATTGCTACACATATTGGTCTGTTCCCGATCCTGCGTGCTGGCCTGGGCATGGTCGATCCTATTCTGGACCTTATTCCAACTGCTCATGTGTGGCATCTCGGCCTGTACCGTGACCATACAACACTTCAACCAGTCACCTACTACAACAAACTCCCACCAGAGTCCGATGTCGATCTGTGCCTGATTCTTGACCCAATGCTGGCAACTGGTGGATCTGCAGTAGCTGCGATGGATATCCTCAAAAAATGGGGAGCGAACCGTATCAAATTTCTGGGACTCATTGCTGCACCGGAAGGCGTAACCACACTCCATCACGCTCATCCTGATGTTCCTATACATCTGGCCGCCGTCGACTCGCATCTCAATGAACAAGGGTATATTGTTCCCGGACTTGGCGATGCGGGTGATCGACAGTTTGGGACAGGGTAATACAGGAACAATGATCATTGCACTCACACTGGTTGCAACCTTTTTCCTTGCATTTCTCATCACCACATGGCTGATACCACCTGTACAACGCTTGTGCGAACGCTGCGGCTGGGTCGCTGAACCAGGCGGACGTCGGCTGCACGCGCATCCCACACCAACTATCGGTGGTATTGCAATGTACGTTGGTCTTGTGGTCACATTGCTGGCCACATTTACCTTCGGATTCATTGATTCGGCTTTTCAACGTTCTGAATTTGAAACAATGCGTATCTGGTTAGTGATACTAGCAAGTCTACCGATTTTTCTCATCATGTGGGCTGATGATGTACGTGAGTTGCCAGCACTCCCACGGCTTCTAGTACAGATTATAGCTGGTCTCATTGCAGTTGGTTCATTTCTCTGGACCCACGAACGCTATCTTGCACCGAATGCTCCTGCAGGCAGCGAACCGACCGAAGCGTATGGCATTCTACTCACTGCTTTTAACTTTCCCTTTGTTGAGCAGATCAACCTGTGGAATATGAGTCCATGGCTGGCGATTGGAGCAACGGTCTTCTGGCTGGTGGCGATGAGCAACGCCATTAACTGGGCCGATGGGGCAGACGGACTTGCCGCAGGTATCACGCTTGTTGCAGGTATCACGCTGGCACTCAAAGCCCTGCTGATAGAAGAACCCCAATTTACGATTGCCTTGCTACCACTCACCATTGCCGGAGTATGCGCCGCATTTCTACGCTTCAATTTACCACCAGCACGTATTTTTATGGGAGACAGTGGTGCACACGTGTTGGGCTTTGTTTTAGGCATTAGTGCCATCATTGGAGGAGCCAAACTCGCCACGATACTACTGGTGCTGGCCGTACCAATCATCGATAGCGCATGGCTAATTGTCTCGCGCATGGTAGCTGGCCACTCACCGTCGCACGGCGGACGTGATCACCTCCACCATCGTTTGATTGATCTGGGGTACACACCGCGTCAGGTGCTTATTTTTTATTATACCCTCAGTACAAGTTTTGGTCTCGTAGGGCTCTCTCCGGCGAACGCATATATCAAGCTAGCATTACTGATCATTCTTGGCCTCATCGTCTTAGGCCTTATCATATACGCCAATATGCACGCAGATAATCGTCAACAAACCGCCACGAACGACCAGTAGCCTCATCATATCATTACTTCTAACAAGGGGCATAAATGTAAATTACAGATATACTCGTACAATCAGCTGGCCAAATTGGATTTGATCTTCGTGGTTCAGCACCTGTGGTTGATGGGCCGACAATTTCTGGCCATTGAGAAACGTTCCATTGGTACTATCGAGATCTTCAAGTACAATCTGCCCATTTTGAATATGAATCTGTGCATGACGACGACCAACCCCAAACTCAAGAGCCTTATGCGCTGCCAAATCAATATCGGGGAAAAAGTGACTGACCGGATCGGCACGCCCAACAATCGCCTGATGGTTCGTGGGGAGCGGTAACTCAACACCACTCGATACGATTAACAACTTAGCTGGCGCAAGCATCATACGCTGTGGTGGAGCCACAGGTGCCATGGGTGGTGGGGCTACCGGCGCGGGTGTTGGTGCTGGACTGTGATAGGACGGCGGAGCAGGCACGGTTGGTTGTGGTGCGGTGCTTTGTTGTGACACGGGCGGTGGAACAGCGACTGGTGCTGGTTGCGGTGGCGGATACGTTGGCTGGGGCGACAGACCAATACCAGATGGTGGCTCAGGAACTTGTGCGGTGGGCGGGGCAGGTGCATTGAGTGGTGCACCACAATTATCGCAGAATGCCTCACCAGGGATAACCGACACACCACATTGAGCACAGGTGCTTGGTCCAGCCACAAGCGTTGCACCTGTGACAGCAGGCGTAGGTACTGGTGCAGGCGGCGGTGACGCCGGAATAAGTGCCGCACCACACTGATCACAATAACGTGCCGAATCTGGGTTGTCAGCACCACACTGATGGCAAAATGGCATGTCATTCCCCTTTCTAAAATAACTAGCCCCTGACAACGAATATATTGATAGTGTAGTCAGTCTATTGTATCAATACAATAATCTTCAACGTAGTCATCTGCTCAAAACAACAGCTACATGCTTGTTATTGGACGTTCGAACATAAAAGGAAGTTGCGGTAACAAACTATACACATTCGCTTTGAAAAATATGCGGTATGATTAGCTGTTACGACTTTTGGCACAATGGACCAAAGACCTCGTAAACGTATCAGGAGACCACCTACATCATGCGTGTGACGAATATCAAGGCTCGATTAGCGAAACTATGGGATCAGTTGCGGACAAGCTTTTGGTTTTTACCAGCCACGATGGTCGGCGCTACCATTTTATTGGCATTCACCACGATTGCTGTTGATGAACGTCTAGGTTTCGAGTTAATTGACAGTTTAGGATGGTTGTATACAGGAGACTCAGAAGGGGCACGATTGTTGCTTTCAACTGTGGCTAGTTCGATCATAGGCATAGCTGGTGTCACCTTTTCTATCACGATTGCTGCTCTCACCATGGCCTCTTCGCAATTTGGGCCACGTCTCTTACAAAATTTTGTTCGTGATGTGGGAAATCAATTCGTACTCGGAACCTTCATCGCGACCTTTGTCTACTGTTTACTTGTCTTACGCACCATACGAGGATCGGAAGAGAGCACATTTATACCACATATTTCAGTAACTATTGGCGTCATATTGGCGATGATGAGTATTGGTGTTTTGATTTATTTTATACACCATGTTGCCATGTCTATTCAAGCAGATAATGTCATTATCAGGGCCAGCCACGAATTAAATACGGTGATCGAACATACGCTTACCACACAAGGTAATGATGTTTCGCAACAACCGAACCGCACTGAAGAACAAGCTAATCTGATATTTCCCAATCGGGCCTCGTATACGGTCACAGCTCATTGCACGGGATATGTGCAAGTAATCGACAGCCAGCGTCTCCTACAACTTGCGACAGAACAAAATATCGTGATCGAACTTCTGCACTGTCCAGGGGATTTTGTCGTTCAAGGTGATGCTATTGCAACTATCTGGCTTACTGCTACCCAGAACGAAACAATAGACAAAAAGATTAATAATAGCCTTATTATTGGTAAAAAACGTACCCTTGTTCAGGATATCAGATTTGCTATCAACCAAGTTGTGGAGATTGCTGTACGAGCATTATCACCTGGCATCAATGATCCTTTTACCGCTATCACCTGTATCGATCAACTTACCGCTTCGTTATGTCAGATTACAAACCAGTATGATCCCTCATCCCAATGTTATGACGACACGCACCAGCTTCGTCTCATGTTTAAAACTATTCAATTCGAAGAATTGGCTGACACGGCATTTAGTCAGATTCGGCAGTATGGTCGAACGAATGCAGAAGTGACACTACGATTATTAGCTTCAATCGCTACTATAATGCGTTGTACTTCCAATAAAGTATATCAAGATATTCTGCTTCACCATGCTGCTATCATTGCACACAGTGGACAAACAGGATTAGCTGACTCTTCTGATCAAAAAAATATTACAAGATGCTATGAAGACTTGTTAAAGTCACTTACACCGTGATGTTCACATGACCACCAAATTCTCATCGACAGACCAAAAGTGGCAACTACCACTACAATCGTCATATTATCCTGATCTCTGCCAGGTCTCTCGCAAAACATCACCAGTAAAACCAGATGGTAACAATGCTCCAGGCGTCGTGATTTGCATCGCATCGCGAAGATTTGCCAACACCACAACACACAGGGGCGCAAGTTCGAGCAACACTTGACGGCAAACACCACACGGGCTCACCGGACCGGCAGTATCAGCAACCACAGCCAGCACCGCAATATCGTGTTCGCCGGCGGCATAGGCACTCAGTAGCGCTACACGTTCAGCACAGACGCTCGCCGGGTATGCAGCATTCTCAACATTACAACCAGGGAACATGCGGCCCATGTGTGTCAGCACCACTGCGCCGACCGCGAAATTGGAGTAGGGAACGTAGGCGTTCGCGCGAGCTTTGTGTGCTGCGGTAATCAATGCCTGGTAGTCATGTGGATCCATCGTGTGCTTCCTCAGAAACGCTCATAGCCACTGTTTGTGATAAGGTCGGATAGGTAATACGCAGTTGCCGTGGTCCTAAACCTTCGACGGAAACAACGGTGATCTTGATATCAGTCGACACATGCACCTCATCTCCGACCGCAGGCACCCGTCCCAGCAACTCATACACCAGACCGCCAAGTCGATCAGACTCGGTAGACTCAAGCTTTAATTCAGCCACATCATTGATATCATCCAGCGAAATACGGGCATCAGCGAGTAGCTCACCCTCTTTGACAAGTTGGATCGATGGCTCTTCAGCATCATATTCATCCTGTATATCACCAACTATCTCTTCCAACAGATCTTCAATAGTGACCACACCTGCAGTTCCACCATATTCATCAATGACAACAGTCATATGCGTCTTGCGAGTTTGGAGATCCTTCAGAAGGGCCGCTACCTTCATTGTCTCAGGAACAAAATGAGGCGGGCGCATCAAGCTTGCTATTTTTCTCTGATGATGTTCGGTGCGGAATGCTGGAAGCAAATCTTTCACATGTAAGATCCCAACCACATTGTCAATCGTCTCACGAAATACAGGCAGTCGCGAATGCCCATCAGAAATGATAAGCTCCAACGCCTCATCAAGCGACGTATCGACATCAACCGCCACAATATCAACTCGTGGACACATCACCTCGCGCACAATCGTATCGCCAAAAGAAAAAATCCCTTCGATCATCTCACGCTCATCCGGCTCAATAAAGCCCTCTTCTTCACCAACATTCACCAGAAGCAATAGCTCCTCTTCTGTCACTAATGGGGTGCGCGGTGCCGACGGGCCAACCAGTAAACGAATCAGCGGACGTGTAACAATATCAACAAAACTGATCAACGGCCACAACAAGCGTGTAAGCCATGACATGGGTCGTGCAAACATATCTGCAGTACGGCTGGGAAAGCGCGTTGCAAGTGCTTTAGGAACCGCTTCTGTAAAAATAAGTACCAGAATAAGGAGGGGTACCAACGCAGCAAAACGCCCTGTGGTCGACAAATCAGCAGTAAGCCGAAAGGTAAAAGCAGTAGCAGTGATAATGGCAGCCGCATTAAGACAGAGAACTGTCGCTTTGAATTGATAGGGATTGTTTAAGAGGCGATCAATAATAACTGCACGAGGGGCACGTTCATTTCTTAGAGTGTGTATCTGATGGCGACTAATGACACTAATTGATGCATCAACAGCCGAAGTAAACGCCAGTACAATCAAACACAATCCGACACCAATCAACGCAAGGCTGTCAATAGAGAATGAAGAACTCTGCTGCATGTATGCCGACATAATCGCCTGTACATCAAACAATGCCAGATTATCAATGTGTATATTACTAAGGTCAGG
The DNA here is from genome assembly GCA_013122435.1 of Chloroflexi bacterium AL-N1. Lineage (GTDB taxonomy): Bacteria > Chloroflexota > Chloroflexia > Chloroflexales > Roseiflexaceae > AL-N1. The sequence goes on along the minus strand of WYDT01000027.1, from coordinate 20,715 downwards.
GTCCAAGGACGAATCTCCTTATCTCAAATAATTATTCCATCAATACTATTATGAGACAATCTGCATAGAATAGCAATGGGAAACTTTACAATCTCAGGTAAATAATGCACTCAACGACAAGTCTTTGTGGATACGCATAATGGCTTCGGCAAATAATGGTGCAACGCTAATAATCCGAATACGGGCATCACTGCACTTTGCTGTAAGGGGAATGGTGTTGGTTGTGATGGTTTCGACAAGCGGCGAATCGGCAATGATCGAAATAGCATCGCCTGCAAAGACCCCATGTGTAGCACAGGCATAGACACCTAGCGCACCACGCGCACGCAGCGATTTGGCTGCCTCAGCCAGGGTACCCCCGGTGGAAATCATATCATCGACAATGATAGCTGTTTTTCCGTCCACTTCACCCACCATTTCCAATATTTCAGCCACATCCGGCTGGGGACGTTGTTTGGCAATGATGGCAAGACCTGCACCAATACGCTCCCGAAAGCTATTGGCACGCCCAACACCACCGGCATCTGGCGAAACAACCACAGGATCAGGCAGATTGAGTTCCCGAATATATTCGGCTAACAGTGGGCCAGCCTGCAGGTGATCGACAGGAATATCAAAAAATCCCTCAATAGCTGGTGAATGCAAATCCATCGTTAGGAGACGATCAGCTCCAGCCACATCAATAAGGTTGGCAACTAGCTTAGCTGAGATTGGCTCACGACCTGTGGTCTTCTTTTCTTGTTTTGCATAGCCATAATAAGGAACGACCGCTGTTACACGTGCGGCAGATGCGCGTCGTAGCGCATCAATCAAGAACAGCAATTCCATCAGATTTTGATTCACTGGCGTACAGGTTGGTTGAAGGACAAACACATCTGATCCACGTACATTCTCTTCGACTTTAATACGTGTCTCACCATTTTTGAATGTCCCGACCACGGCACGCCCAAGATTAATATTCAGATAGCTCGCAATTTCTTGAGCCAGTACACGATTGGCATTCCCACTAAAAATCTGTAGTCTACCTTCCATGGCTGTTTTTGCATACCCCATAATGTAACTTACAATCGATTAGAACCATTCAATGCTAATATCAATATACAATGTCCACACCTTACCAAACGACATAAACACGCTTCATGATTCCAGCATTTCTTCACCACCTAACTGGGCAAACGGACCAATACGCTGTTCATTTCCAATCTGTTGTTTTTCAATCGAAGCATAACTGATCTGTGTCCCATTGCCAATGACTGCGTCCTTTATACTGGTATACGGCCCAATCACACATCTGTGACCAATCTGGCTGGAACCGCGTAGCATCGTTCCGGGCAGCAGGGTTGTATCGTTGCCAACCACAACATCAACATCCACATATGTTGTTGCTGGATCGACAATGGTAACACCTTCACGCATCAGCGATGTCAGAATCCGTTCACGCATAACTGCTTCTGCCTGGGCCAACTGTACCCTATCGTTGATGCCCCATGCTTCTCGGCGATCCTCAACACGGAAAGCCACCACTGATCCCAGCCCTTGTTCAGCCACTGCCATCTTGACCAGATCAGTTAAATAATATTCGCCTTTGATCGGATTTGGAGCTATCTGTAAGACTCGTTCCCACAACCAGTCGGCCCGAAAACACATCACACCACTGTTGACTTCGGTGATCATTTGTTGTTCAGCTGTCGCATTGCGATCTTCGATCAAATCAACCACCTGATCCGCTGCGTTTCGCACGACACGACCATATCCTGTCGGTGGATCAGCTATAAAACTGATAAAGCCGACCAACGCCTGCTGCTCAACCTGTAATGCGAGAAGCGATTGTGCCGTTTCCGCACGGAGCAAGGGCGTATCGCCATACAAAACCAAAACATAGGTTGACTGATCCTGCAAATCTGCACGCGCCTGCAGCACTGCGTGTCCCGTACCAAGACGCTCCGACTGCACCACACAAATAAAGCGAGTTCCTACCTGGAAACGAACTTCTTCAATCGTATGTGGTGCTAAAACGACAACTGTTTTTCGAGGGGTTAGTTCATCAGCGACGGCCAGAACGTGTTGCAACAATGAGCGGCCACATAAAGTATGCAGCACTTTGGGAGTTGATGAGCGCATACGCGTTCCATCACCAGCAGCTAAAACAACTATAGCCAAGGTTGTACGAGCATAATCCATTGTAGATAGACAGCTTCTGTAACACCAAAAGAAACAAATAGTACAAGAACAAAAAGAAACACAGTGAAGTAGTTCTTCACTGTGCTAACTTAGCCTATAGCCAGGAAAAGCTGGAAATCGTTTCCGCTTTGTTGATTTACTGTTTTGGGACATCTCCCCAATACTTCAAAAAAAATGGCTGCCGGACCAGGATTCGAACCTGGACAGACGGATTCAAAGTCCGTAGTGCTACCATTACACAATCCGGCAACGTGTATATCTTTCAGAAACCGCATTATAGCATAGGCTTCAATGGCTGGCAACCATCTTAATTGGGAAAATACGATCACCAATCATATGGCTTCATGTCTATGGCATTGACATATAGCCATATCCAGGCTTATATCGACAGCGCGTGCTGAATGTGTCAGTGCACCAACCGAGATATAATCTACACCTGTTTCGGCTACTGAACGGAGCGTCTCTAACGTGATGCCACCAGAAGCCTCAATTGCAGCACGCCCCCCAATCACATGTACCGATTTCCGTAATTCATCAAGCGACATATTGTCGAGGAGAATAACATCGGCACCTGCTTTTGCCGCAACCTTCGCCTGCTCTGCACTTTCGACTTCGACTTCAACCGCGACCAATGGGCCGACAGCCGCCTTTGCACGTCGCACTGCTTCGCCACAATCCAAACCCTCAGTTGCAAGAACAGCCAGATGATTGTCTTTGATCATAATGGCATCGTACAGGCCAAACCGATGATTGACGCCACCAGCAACATGTACGGCATACTTTTCGAGGATACGCAACCCTGGTGTTGTTTTGCGCGTATCCAGGATTTTGGTGGTAAGCCCTTCGAGCGTGGCAACATAACGTGCCGTCAGCGTTGCGATACCGCACATGCGCTGCAACAAGTTGAGCGCAACCCGTTCGCTGGTCAACACACTGCGCGCCGAACCAACTACCGCTGCAACCACACCACCTGCCGTCACGTGATCGCCATCGGCAGCGTGCAAAGTTACATCCAATGACGGATCAACGGTCGTAAATACGGCCATAAGCACCGACAACCCGGCTACCACACCTGGTTCACGAAACACAACTTGCGCCTCCGCATGGGCATTCGCAGGGACAACCGCCATGGTCGTAAGATCACCAGTTCCGATATCTTCCTGCAATGCTTGTGTCACAATATCTTGTATACGATTGAGTGGGATTTCCATTAAAATTGCCTCTTCATTCGTAAAAAAATTCGCGCTTTAATCCGTATCTTACGCCGCCTGCAACGTAATTTCGTCGGCAATGTGTTCAACAGGATACGGTTGTTGACCATAGCTAAATACCAGATGCACACGCCACGCATCATCAGTAACAGGAAAATCAGAGCGGAAATGTGCGCCACGACTCTCCTCGCGCAACAGTGCACTGGTCACGATCAGGCATGCTGTCAATGCCGCATTTGCAGCCGTGATCGACTCAGCATCGGTAAGCGAGGCATTCACAGGCAATGTGGCGAGAAAATCGAGTGCCGCCGCAAGTTCACCGGCTGATCGTTGGATACCAGCATATGTCCGCATAATCGATGCCAGACGGTCGCGCCAGTCTGGCATGGTCTGTGTGGTAACTGATCGACCCTCGTAAGGTTGAAACATAGCTCGAATATCGGTCAGAGAAGCCGATTTTTGAGCAGACACTAACGCAGCAGCACCAGCACGTCTCCCAAAGACTAAGCATTCGAGAAGCGAGTTGCTGGCCAGCCGATTTGCTCCATGCACGCCGGTACATGCACATTCACCTGCGGCATAGAGGCCAGCAACATCAGTGGCGCCATCGTGATCAGTACGAATACCACCCATCAGATAATGTGCGGCAGGTGCCACTGGAATAGGCGTAACATGTGGATCAATGCCTTCATCACGGCAGCGTGCACAGATGGTGGGAAAGTGTTGCTCAAGCACATCTTCGGGCAGATGTGTCAGATCCAACAACACATGATCGCTACCAGACTGGCGCATCGCTGCAAAGATCCCCCGCGCCACGATATCACGGGGCGCCAATTCAGCGCGCGGGTCGTAATCGAGCATAAACCGATGGCCATCTGTTGTCAGCAGCCGACCACCTTCGCCACGAGTGGCCTCGCTGATCAGAAAGCCTGTGCCCGTGCGCGTACGAAAGACGGTTGGATGGAATTGTACAAACTCCATGTCCGCCACGGAAGCCCTGGCACGATAGGCCATTGCAATGCCTTCACCAAGCGCCACAGACTGATTGCTGGTCAAACCATACAGTGCTCCCGCTCCACCTGTCGCAAGAATGGTTGCCTGTGCACGAACGACGGTCCATTTTCCATCATCGGAACGCACCAGCGCCCCTTCACAACGACCTGGTGCACCAATCAGATCAACCGCCTGATAGCACTCCAAAACACGAATACGCGTACATGCTCGCACACGTTCGATTAAAGTGTGCATTAAGGCCCAGCCGGTGGCATCACCAACATGCAAAATACGACGCCGCGAATGACCGCCTTCTAGCCCTAGCGCAAACGTATCCTCCGATACACGCTCAAAGGGGACACCGATCTGGGCCATCTCACGCATCATGGCAGGAGCTTCACAGGCAAGCGCTTTCACCGCATCGGTATCGGAGAGGCCCGCACCCGCTACCAGTGTGTCGGCAATGTGGATCGCAGGTGAGTCCACAGCATCAAGGGCCGCAGCAATGCCTCCCTGTGCCCAGGACGAGTTGCTCTCGGGTAGTGAACCGCGAGTAAGCACCATAACGTTTGCTTGTTCTGCGGCACGTAGTGCCGCAGCAAGACCTGCTGCGCCACCACCAATCACGAGAATATCGGTGGTGCACTGCTCATAGTGTTCAGGCAATGATGGAATAACATAGCGTGGTACATCGACTACAGTCGTCGGCAAATTCAAACTCATACTCACGTTTCCTAGTTTAGGGTATAAAAGCAATTACATTCGGCTACAATGAGACCATACGATCAATAGAGCCACGCGCACGTTCGGCAACCTCCTGTGGCACGGTAACATGATGCACATTCTCTTGAAGCGAGCGTAACACCTTATCAAGTGTAATCATTTTCATATAACGACACGAAATCGACTCATCGATAGGGAGGAATTGCTTGTCTGGATTGGCCTTCTGCATACGATGCAACACACCGATCTCAGTTGCTACAATAAATTGCGAGGACGAGCTTTTCTCGGTATGATTGATCATACCTTCTGTCGAAAGGATATGGGTGTTTTCTTTATCGATCAGGCCGCGCTCTAAATAATGCATGGTTGAACTCACACAACCACACTCAGGGTGAATCAGAAATTCGGCATCGGGATTGGCCTCGCGCATACCATTGACCATTGCTGGTTTGATCGCGGCATGCACATGGCATTCACCGGCCCAGATATGCATGGGGCGTCCAGTAACCTTACGGAGATAGCTCCCCAAAAACATGTCTGGTAAAAATAAGATTTCGCGGTCTTCCGGGATGGCCTGAATAACGCGTAACGCATTGCCGGAGGTACAACAATAATCACTCTCAGCCTTGACTTCAGCCGTGGTGTTGACATAGGAAACGACGACAGCACCAGGATGTTCAGTTTTCCAATCCCGCAACTGATCCGCCGTGATCGAGCTGGCCAGCGAGCACCCTGCTTCCAGATCGGGTAACAGGACGGTCTTGTCAGGACAAAGAATAGCTGCCGTTTCAGCCATAAAATGCACACCACAAAACACAATAACATCGGCATCCGTACGCGCTGCGACCTGCGATAAACCGAGCGAGTCACCGACAAAATCAGCCAGATCCTGAATCTCACCATACTGGTAATTGTGGGCCAAAATCACAGCATTGCGCTCACGCTTACGTTGCTGGATCATATCAACTATCTCTGCGGTCTGCTCCTGGGCAGGCGACATTGCGATTGTAGTCATAATGATGATTTCCTTTAGCACACATGTTAGTGTTATCTTCACACTAAATAAGACTGTAAAAAACGGCCTTACGGCCATTTGCAAATGTGTTAATTTGACAATAACATCAAGTATAGAAGACAATGCTCAAATTGTCAAGATGACTATAACATACATATAATATGGAAATACAAGGGATTTTGCCTTTGGAATAAGGTACATTGAGATCAGGGATTGGTTAAAGATAGTAAGACACCGCTCCATCTGTCGGTGTCTTAACAAGCATTGCATTGACAATGGCAGTTTAGGCTAACCTGTCGCTGGGGCCGTTGCACGATCAAAGCGACGACCAGCACGGGCACCAGGCACTGACACCGCATTCAAAATATCGTTGACGACTGTGGAGGCAGCAACATTGCGAATACGCGCAGCCGGACTGATAATCAGTCGATGGCCAAGCACTGCCTCAGCAAGGGCTTTCACATCATCAGGCAAAGCATAATCGCGCCCCTGTAAAGCAGCACGTGCCTGAGACGCCCGGTAGAGCGCCAATGAGCCGCGAGCACTCGCTCCGAGATACACATCTTCATGATGACGTGTCGCAGTTGCCAACGAAACAATATATTCCTCAATTAACTCATCAAGGTAAATATCTTTAATACGCTCTTGCAGATCGAGTAAGGTCTCTGCGGAAACCACCTGTGCAACACTATCAATGGGATGCGCTTGACGTTGACGACGCAGGATATTTATTTCATCAAACTTACTCGCATAGCCCAGATGAATACGTAACAAAAAGCGATCAAGCTGGGCTTCTGGAAGAGGAAACGTCCCCTCGTACTCAATAGGATTCTGCGTTGCTAATACGATGAATGGCTTGGGCATCTCATAGGTTGTGCCATCGACCGTAACCTGGCGTTCCTCCATTGCCTCCAGCAACGCACTCTGGGCTTTGGGTGTCGCTCGATTTATCTCATCAGCCAGCACAGTTTGTGCAATGATGGGGCCAGGACGAAACTCGAATTCGCGGGTCTGCTGATTAAAAATAGAAATGCCGGTCACATCGGATGGTAATAAATCAGGGGTAAATTGAATACGCTTGAAGGTACACCCTAGTGACCGCGCGATAGCTTTTGCCAGCATTGTCTTGCCGGTTCCAGGCACATCTTCAAGTAATACATGCCCTTTACACATCAGTGCGATTAAGACTAGCTCTATGGCATCACGCTTGCCAATAATGACTTGTTCTACATTTTCTATAACGCGATCAGCAATCTGTTTGATGGTATCCATACAACCCCTTCAGGTAACCAATGTTCAATAGGCAGACTCATCTGATAAGTGGAGTATGCTGTCTTTGACGAAACGGTCGATAATCTAGTTTGTAAGTCTATTGTATCTTAACTGCGTGCCAAGTATACCATGACGACAGGTTAACAACCAAGCCATCTACCAACTTTCTCTGGCCTGTGTAGTAACACTGAACTACAAATCATAGCGCATAATTGTCTGGTGCTCGTTGGTTCGTTGAAACCCAAACCACTCATACAAACGTTGGGCATTGTGATTATCTGCTTGCGTATTCAAAGCCAGCGTGTGTGCCCCCACCGAACGCGCATATGAGGTCACTTCAGCCAATAGGCGTACTCCCATCGCCAGACCCTGGTATGCTGGATCGACCGCGATCCGTACGAGATGAATGAGATGTCCATCAAAATGCGAAGAAACAAACGCATAGCCAACAATTACATCATCAAACTCAGCCGCAATAAAAAGGGGGGCTTCAGTGATTGATGCGCCAATAACGCCATCATCTTTCATCCACTGTGACGTAAAACACACCTGATCAACCTGTAAAATCGCTGCCAGATCAACAGGTTGCACAGGACGAATACGCACCTGAGTATTCCCCAAAGATGGGATATCCATGGTATGCTTTTCGTACACAACAACCTGTGTGTCATGAACATACCCATAGGATTGTAGAAGTGGCTGGATCCAGAGATCGGCTGAGATATCCCCTGCATAGAAAATATGTTGAATACCTTTTGTGCGTAGGAGCGCATGAAATGGTCCGAGCAATGCAGGAAAGCCATCTTTGGGCGGTAAGCCATTCGCAAAGGCAATCACACGCAGCCAGGACACATTCTGAATCTGCCAACTAGCGACGACAACACCCCATATGGCGGGGCCAGACACTAGTAACATCGTTGGTGCACCTGCAACAAGTGCGGGCAACTCACCACCAGGAACACCTAAAAATCGATGTTTTTCGGTGCGTAGAAGTCGTGAGATGGCCATCAGGTCATCAAGATGCCCTTCACGCGGTACTGCTAAATTGATATCGAGCCTCCGAAAAAAGAGTGACATGGATCGATTATTTTTCTAGAAGCAGACTAAATACACTATTATGAACTCCATATCAATGTACTACAAATTTGCTCAGGATACCAAATATCATTTGTATACGCAATCTTATATGCTGCAGCCATGGGGGAGCTTTTCGTTTTGTCTAACGTAAATACTATATGATTACAAACTTACTTTTCTATATACTCATCACGACCATTGTCCTACTGGTCACAACATTATGTATGCAGGATATTAAACGCGAGATCATGATGCCACAACCGGCATCCCCAGACACAATACTATCACCCGCCCCACTCATCTCCATTCTGATTCCAGCACGTGATGAAGCTGCACGAATTGGCCTCTGTCTGGAGGGATTAACCAGCCAGACCTATCGTTCGTTTGAGGTCATCATCATTGACGATCACTCCTCCGATGGTACCGCAGATGTCGCGCAACGCTACGCAGACAGACTACCCAAGTTATCTATTATACAGGGGCAGCCACTTCCAACGGGATGGGTTGGGAAATGCTGGGCATGTTGGCAAGCAGCAAACCATGCGAATGGCGAGTGGCTTATCTTCCTCGATGCAGATGTCATACCAGCACCGATGTTACTTCAAACACTGGTGCATCAGACACAAACCCGCTCTTTCGATCTGATTACCTTACTACCACTACAACAGTTTGGTTCGCTCGCTGAAAAGCTGGTGATGCCGGCTTTTTTGTCCCTTTTGTACAGCCTCTATCCACCAGAGCTCGTCAACAAACCCCGCTCACCACTTGCTTTTACGAATGGACCGTGCATCTTTATTCGACGCACTGTCTATGAAGCAGTTGGAGGTCATACGGCGGTGCGATCAAGTGTGTTAGAAGATGTTGATTTTGGACGACACGTAAAAAATGTCGGGTATGCAATTATGGCCTTTGCCGCCTCACATTTGTTGGCGATACGCATGTATGATGGGTGGGACAGCCTTTCAGAGGGACTCGCTAAAAATGCCGTAGCAGGCCATCGCAGCGGTGGCCTACGTTCGGTCTGGATCGGGCTTCGACAGGCGCTTATTGCCTTTGCACCAATCTATATCATCTTTACGGGGCTCATGCTGTGGTTGGTCCAACCTGGTCCTCTTGGCCTTGTTCTATTGCTGCATGGCATGGGTTTGGCCTTGCTTACCATAAGTTCAGTTGGCTGGATTATGCATCATCGCTATCGTATCTCTGCTTGCTGGGGTCTCCTGTATCCTATCGGACTCGCCAGCTATTTTGGTATTGCATCTTATGCGTTTATACGTGCCTGGCAGGGACACGGCGTAGTATGGCGGGGACGCATCATACATGATGAATACTAAACACAAAACCTTTGAGTCAGACTATCGTGAAAATAGGATTGATACACGTAACGATCAATTTGTGGTACTATAGGTTAGAGGAAGTCTAAGTTGCAAAGCCGCGCGGGATGATATTCTTTCGCGTGGTTTTTGATCGTGATACAACTGCTTGAAAGTGGTTCAAACATGTGTATCGCGTTGAAATGACCTTTTGATGACAACGACTCTTATCGCACAAGTGATGTCTGCCCTGCCTGCGGCATCGCATCAGTACGTTTCGCTTCGTCGCTTCATTGAGACCCACTTTCACACTTTGCTGGTACATATCAACAGCCTACGCCCCCTGAATCAGATGATGCATGATCGGTTTGCGCTATATCCTCATTAAGGTCTGTGTCCTATCGATCACCATACAAAAGACAATTATTTGTGACAGAGTAATGAATAACTTTCTTGATAAACAACCAAATAGAGGAGACATCTAATGGCAATCCTTTGGCCTGGTAAACCTTATCCTCTCGGTGCAACCTGGGATGGACAGGGTGTTAACTTTGCACTCTTCTCGGAAAATGCCACACAGGTTGAGTTGTGTCTCTTTGATTCACCTGATGATCTATATGAGTCACGCCGTATCAACATGCCTGAATACACCGATCTTGTCTGGCATGTGTATGTTCCAGGGCTACAACCTGGGCAACTGTATGGATATCGAGTGCATGGCCCAAACGAATCACAAAATGGACATCGCTTTAATCCGTCCAAACTACTGATTGACCCCTACGCCAAAGCGATCAACGGGGTTGTGCGGTGGCACGACGCTATGTTTGGTTATCGGATAGGGCACAAAGATGGAGATCTTTCTATTGATGACCTTGATAGCGCACCATTTGTACCAAAATGTGTTGTCGCTGATCCATCATTCATCTGGGGCGATGATCGTCATCCTTCAATCCCATTACATGACTCAATCATCTATGAAGTGCACGTTAAAGGTTTTACCATGCAGCATCCGGAAGTACCAGAGGAACTGCGTGGCACGTACGCTGGCCTCGCATCCCCCCCTGTGATCGAATACTTCCAATCGCTGGGGGTCACAGCCGTCGAACTGCTTCCGGTGCACCATCACGTTGATGATCGCCACCTTGTAGAAAACGATTTAACCAACTATTGGGGATACAACACCATCGGCTTTTTTGCTCCCGATGTACGTTACAGTGTTAATGGCTCAGTAGGAGAGCAGGTCCGTGAATTCAAATCGATGGTGCGCGCCTTCCATTCAGCTGGTATTGAAGTTATCTTAGATGTGGTCTACAACCACACCGGTGAAGGCAATCACTTCGGACCGACACTCTCGTTCCGTGGTATTGATAATCAGTCATACTATCGCCTGTTGCCAACAGATCAACGCTATTATGTCGACTATACCGGAACTGGTAACACCCTAAACGTGCTTCACCCACGTACACTCCAACTCATCATGGACAGCCTGCGTTATTGGATCACCGAGATGCATGTGGACGGATTTCGCTTTGATCTTGCTTCTGCACTGGCCCGCCAACTTCACGAAGTCGACCAACTTTCGGCCTTTTTTACAATTATCCACCAGGACCCTATCATATCACAGGTCAAGCTGATTGCTGAGCCATGGGATGTTGGACCAGGTGGCTATCAAGTAGGGAACTTCCCAGTACTTTGGGCTGAATGGAATGGTAAATACCGCGATACCGTCCGGCGCTACTGGAAGGGTGACATGTCACAGGTAGCTGAACTGGCTTATCGTGTCGCCGGATCGAGCGACCTGTACCAACATAATGGTCGTCGGCCCTATGCCAGTATCAACTTTGTGACCGCACACGATGGCTTTACCATGCGTGATCTGGTCAGTTACAATGAAAAACACAACTGGGCTAACTGCGAAGATAACCGTGACGGTGACAACCACAACAATAGCTGGAACCATGGTACCGAAGGACCGACCAACGACCCTGAGATTAACAAACTACGCGCGCGTCAGCAACGTAACTTCATGGCCACCCTCCTACTCTCGCAAGGCGTCCCCATGATTCTCGCTGGCGATGAGCTAAATCGTACGCAGCAGGGGAACAACAACACCTACTGCCAGGACAACGAACTTAGTTGGATCAACTGGGAACTCGACGATCAGGCTCATGAACTGCTTGAATTTACCCGCAAACTCATCCAGATTCGCCGGGAACATCCCATTCTCCATCGGCCCAAATTCTTCCAGGGTCGCAGCATCCATGGCAGCGATGTGCGCGATGTTATCTGGCTACGCCCCGACGGCAGAGAGATGGATGATGAGGAATGGAATAATGGACTCGTGCGCTGCATCGGCATGCTCTTAAATGGTGAAGCACTTGATGAATGGGACGAACGGGGCCGTATTATTCGTGACAAAACCATGCTGCTGTTGATGAATGCTTATCACGAAGCGATTTCCTTCAAACTACCAAGCGTTAAGCGTGGGCAGATTTGGGAGACTCTTATTGATACAACTGAACCTAATGGCAAAGATCTACCGACATGGCGACCTTCCCAAAAGTATAAGTTACATGGTCGGTCGTTGGCGCTTCTTCGGCAAAAACCAAAGGATGATTAAGATGTAGAAGAATCTACTTTTGGCATCTTTTTTGCAGCAAGGTCTGTCAGGCAGATCTTTTTGACGAAGGAGTTACACAGTGTCATATACATTACATATTGGGGCACAACCAGACACGACTGGCACACATTTCCGCGTCTGGGCCCCCAACGCACATCAAGTCGAAGTTATTATCTATGATGGCAATGACCCAACGGCTAGCCATATACTATCGGCTGAGGCAGCGGGATACCACAGTGGACATATCAAAGATATACAGCCTGGCACACACTACATGTATCGACTGGACGGCGGCGACGCACGCCCTGACCCGGCATCGCGTTTTCAGCCTGAGACGGTGCACGGCCCCTCACAGATCGTTGATCCACAAGCTTTCACCTGGACCGATAGTCATTGGTACGGCTTGCCACTCGAAGACCTGATCGTCTACGAAGTACACGTTGGCACCGCCACATCGAATGGCACGTTCGACTCACTGATTGCACGCCTTGACGATCTACAAGCACTGGGCATCACCGCCATTGAGCTTATGCCGGTGGCTGACTTCCCTGGTAATCGCAATTGGGGCTATGATGGCGTCGATCTTTTCGCACCTGCCCGTGCTTACGGTGGCCCTGAAGGGCTACAGCGCCTTGTCAATGCTGCTCACGAACGAGGTCTGGCAGTCTTACTCGACGTCGTCTATAACCACTTTGGACCGGACGGCAACTATCTGCGTCAATACAGTACGGCCTATTTTACCGACCGCCACCACACTCCCTGGGGCGCAGCACTCAACTTTGACGGACCAGATAGCCACGAGGTGCGCGAGTTCTTTATTGCCAATGCCTGCTATTGGGCTCACGAGTACCATCTTGATGGACTCCGCCTTGATGCAACTCACGCCATTGTGGATGATAGCCCCACGCACATTCTGGCTGAAATGGCTGCCCGTGTACGCGAAACTCTCCCCGCCAACCGACACTTTCTGCTCATTGCCGAAAATGAGCACAACGACCCACAGCTAGTACACCCACCGACGGCTGGAGGGCTAGGGCTCGATGGCGTATGGGCCGATGACTTTCACCATCAGGTTCGGGTGGCGCTTGCAGGGGACCGGGATGGCTACTACGAGGATTACAACGGCAGCACAGACGATCTGGCAACCACTATTGAGCAGGGATGGTTCTACATCGGTCAGGAGTCGCCCCACCTCAAACGGTTCCGTGGTGCCCCCGCTGATGATGTTGCTCCGATGCGTTTTGTCTACTGTATCCAGAACCACGATCAGGTGGGCAACCGCGCCACTGGCGACCGTATCCACCATACAATTGAGCTGGCCGCCTACCGAGCCGCGTCTGTCCTGCTGTTGCTTGCTCCACAAACACCACTGCTCTTTATGGGACAGGAGTGGGCCGCAACTACACCATTTCTTTTTTTCACACATCATAATGAAGAACTGGGCAAATTGGTGACTCAGGGGCGACGTGCAGAGTTCGCCTCGTTTACCGATTTCTCCGGCGAACAAGTTCCCGACCCACAGGCACTCGACACCTTTCAGCACTCCAAACTGCGGTGGGAAGAACGCGACCAGATGCCTCACACAGGTGTGTACCAACTGTACCATGATCTGATCACACTACGCCAGCAGCATCCCACCTTCCGTAATCGCTCACGGGAACACTACTCTATTACAGCACTGGGCGACTCGACCGTCGTACTACGTTACACCGTCGCAGAATCGGACGATGCTGTGCTGGTGCTGATCAACCTGCGGGGTGAAGTCCAACTGGATTTGACGGCACATACCATCACCTCGCCACCAGCAGGCCGTACGTGGCAAATGACTCTCGACAGCGAAGACACACAGTATGGTGGCAGCGGCACTATGTCTCCTGGCGAAACCATTATGCTTGATGGTGCACGAGCACTGGTTCTCACTGCATAACTCATCGTACTCGAAGGGCGTTCGCGTGAACGCCCCTGTGATGCATCCTGTAGCACATATGAATATCTCTGGACAGCCGGAGCATTTTAGCTAACACCTCCAACTTTAGACATACTCTGTTCATACAAACCAGAAATGCTGGCTGAATGCTACTGATCGTTTAATCCTGGAGCAGCCACGCAATTTCAGTAGACCACTGCTCAGGATCTGGCTGCTCAGCTGGATTGGTTAAGTAAAACTCGAACCGTCCACCCCACACATCTTCGCCATCTTCGTGACGAATAGCCCACTCAATCCCCTGTTTTTCAGCCCATGCTTGAAGTTTATCAAATGATTGGGTCAGACGATCAGGATGTCCTGCGTGTATCAATGTTGCATATGAACCACCAGCTATAGTGCTGGGATGAATAGGATTATTACAGGGAATTGCACTTTTGACTGGGACTCCGACTTCAAGGCTAAATGCTTTATCCATATCACCGATAGTGTAGTAGCGAAAAAAGAGTGCCCCGGCAGGCTCAGTGTTATGCTGTGCTAGCCAGCCAAAGAGCTGAGGAACGAGAGCGTTGGCTTTACCCCACTCTTGCAGAGTAACTTTGATAGGTATGACAATACAGGGCTGCTCAGTGCGTTCCTCAATTCGTGGTTGATGCTGTTTGCTCTCGGTCATAGCCATTCCTCCTTTTGATAATTCATTCATTCCAATTGTTCAAGAAGATTATTTGCATAATAACCTTGGAGTCTGACTATTGTCTTGAACAAATCGGCAAGCTAGTCTGTGTAATAAAACGCTGGAATTTGAGCAGGTGTATGCCCCATAAAACGTCTGAACGAGCGTGTGAGATGCGACTGGTCCGCGTATCCCATCTGGTAAACTACATCAAGGATGGAAACACCCGTTTGCAGGAGCGTTAGTGCTTGTCGAGCACGCTCAATTTGTCGAATGGTAGAGGGTGGTAGTCCGATAGTGTTCACAAAACGATGTCGAATGGTACGTGATGCTAATTCTACAGGTCGATCATGCAATGTAGCGGTCACAATAGGATCAATTGTCAACAGATCATGACGTGCTAGTCTATCTACAAGCCCATCGGCATTTTCAAAATCAAAAAAGGGCAGTATCACATGGTTTAGCCGAAAGGAGTCACCCGCCGCCCGAGGCAAAGTTACAGCATGATCAAAAAGTTTTTTTACAGAAACAGACGGGATGTACACACCTAACTTGAGTTTGATGACAATCCAATCAATTCCCTCAACATGTGTTTTGGGTACTGCTTGTGCCATTGGACCTTCAAGTAGAACATCTGCTTTGCCATTTATTTTTGCGATGCATATGTTCCAACGTCCGTCAGCAGGACACATAACAGTGTGGTCTTTATCCGCTTGCCCGCGTAATATGCACTCGATATAAGGCGATTCAGATAATCTTCCTGTAGCAATAAAGCTCATCCTATTGCTCCTTAGAGTTTAACTAATTCAATAGGACAATTTTAGCATACTTGTTCTACAAACTAACCGTATGTCACAGTTGTACTTCATCCATCAATATGAAGAAACGCTTTTTGCTTCCCTGCCTCATATAGAAACACTACTAAAGTTGCTACTACCCACCACAACACGAAGACACGCAGTATGGTAATGACGATACCATGTCTCCTGACGAAACCATTATGCTTGATGGTGCACGAGCACTGGTTCTCACCGCATAACCTAGTCTACTCCGTCAGAACAACGCCTAGCGTGATCCGTCCGATCTATCAGCATCCTGCAATGGCGTTCAAATGAACATCCTTATTCCGCGTCACATAATACACGCTAGTACAATGAATAATACCGACAGTAGACCAATACAACACCAACAAACCACTCTTCTTTGGGGATAATCGTCAGCTTATCGTGTAGTGAAGTTCGGGAAGTACTTACTCAATTGACTCAAGACTTGCGACAACTTGGAGTAACTCTTCTTCGGTCAGTACATCTGATACGGCTCTGATGCGATAACTCAGATCATCCTCTTGCCATGACACTCCTCGTTGTAAAACATTCTCTGTATTTGTCAACAACATACCTTCTGTACGAAGTACCGTAACAGGTGTCTGTGTTTCTGGTCGCGGAGCGTGGGGGAATGCTCCCGCACCTATACCCAGAATAAAAACCAGATCACCGCCTTCAGCCGAGGTATAGTGAATAGTGTAGGAGGGGGCATAGTCTCCCTCTGCCTGAACATCAAGGAGTTCCGGTTCAGCAAACCGCGCTGGCAGCCACGTCGGTCGGTAGATCAGTACCTCAGCAGGTAAGGACGTACGTGCTTCAACCCATGCTGCCTCTGGTGGGGTGGCAGGAGCCTCAGCAGATGGTTGACAGGTAGTGAGTGTAAGAAGACAGATGCTGACAAAAATGAGGAAACCTCGCATCTAATATCTCCAATGCTTGTGAACATAGTATTTTTCAATCATGACACATATGGCGGTATTTCAAGCACCTGCAACCGTTCATCCTGTTTTACCACTGTAAACGAAAACTGGGTTCGCGGCTCATTTGGGGAACCTGGCGGCGGGGTAAAGCGCAATAGTTCACCAGTACTATCGATAAATTCCACCAGAAAAACATGCTCTGTTGGTGACACTGTTTCTTCCAAAGTTATTGAATGCACGGCCAGACACTGATAGCCATTGAACTCACACGCATTCGCAAAGAGACCACTGTAATCTTCACGATCAACACTGGGATTCATCTCTTGCAAGGTTTCGTATGCCCCACCGTACAAAGCGACTGCGTCCTCAAAACGGCCTTCGTAAAGCGCTGTCAAATACGTTTCGAGCACTTCACGGGCCTGCTCAACGTCGTCGGTAACCACAGACGGTGTTGAGTCTGTAGCGGTCGAACGCTCATTGAGCGACACAGGCGTACTACACATGCAAAGCATACCCGAAATGAACACTGACATAGCCACATCGACAACAAACTTTGCTGAACTCATACAATATTCTCACGATAGCAACGGTCATATGTTATTACTACTCTACTATTTGTAGCCCTTCAGCAATCTGTAGTATCTCCTCACGAGTTACATCAGCACCATTGGCCTGGATTGAATATACGCGTTGATCTTCAGTCCAGATCATATCAAACGTCGGCCATCCAGAAGTCGTGGATAGTGTACCATCCTGGTTGAGTACCTGAATAGACTCACTTGCTTCAGGGCGGGCACTGTTGACTGGGCCAAGTGCAAAATGAATCATTTCGCCAACACTACTACGATACGCTATGCGATATGTGACACCCGTTTCACCACCTTGATCATGCACATAATCCAACACTGGTGGCTCCGCAAACCGCTCAGGCAACCACGTCGGTCAGTAGATCGGTACCTCAGCAGGCAAGTCTGCACGTGCCTCAACCCACGCTGGCTCGAGTGGTGTAGTAGGAGTCTCAGCGGAGGGTCGACAAGCGTTGAGTGTAAGAAGGCAGACACAAACAAAGATTAAGCGAAATCGCATGTAATAGTCCTTAACTATAATAACCTTGGATTATTGGAGCGTCGCAATCAGCTGAGTCAAACTTCCAGGTAAATCCGTTAGTAGGTATTCTGTAGATGTAGTTACATCAAACCGATTTAGCTGTTCTGCACCAGCGGTACCTGTAGTAAAAATAACATTCTCACCTGCTGAGTCCCAAATAATATTCCACACTGTGCTGTCTGATACAGAGACAATAGTATCAAGTGTATCTGTGTCGATATCATAAAGCTGTAATGCCCATTCTTGTTGATTGAAAAGTGCAATAGTATCATTTCTTGGTGACCATGATGCAGCAGAAATTGTCCCGCTGTTCTCTGCGATTATCTGGGGTTTTCCCCCATCAATTGTGGCAAGTTGGAGATTGTACTGTTGATTATCCGCTTCGACCTGTAACAGGAGTGTCTTGTTATCTGGACTTATCTGGATCAACTGACCTTCTATAATGTGTTGGGGCTCAGTTTCACCCGACACACTGACTTGGTATGTTGACCATCCCGACGGTGGCGTTCCATTCTCTGCTTGAGAAAAAAACGAGATGTTGCTGATCAACCCAAGTTGCAGGACCCACAAAGAATTCCCACGGTGTAATCTGCTGTTCGATTCCTGTCGCAACATCATATATCCATAGTGAAATCTCAGGAACTGGCACAGTGTCGGCCGCACGATATCGCCCAAATACTAATTGAGTACCATTTAGCGAAAATGCCTGAGGCCCAATAAAATCAGCATTTGTGAGAATACGATCATTTGTTCCTTCAGTGTTCACCAAGTGTAACGTACCAGATAGACCATCAGTTTGAGTGACATAAGCAATCTTTCGACTATCAGGAGAGATTGATAAACTGTTTATCTGGCAACCATTAGGACAAGTGAATAAAAGCTGTTTGTCACCACCATCAAATGATATGCGATATACTCCATTGGTCTGTGAATCTTCAATGTACTGTGTGTAAATGATCTGTTCACCAACCGAGGGCATGGTGGTCGGCTCAGCTACTAAAGCAGTTTCTGTAACAGAATTAGTTGAACTCTCAGATGTTGTATTTGATGAACTACAACTAATGAACACCATCAGGCTAAATACAGCTACAAAAATTATTTTTGTAGCCTTGGTAGTTTGCATATCAATAATTCCTCAATACATCAAATAAAACAATGTAAACTGACTTTATCCAATCTAATAAGACGTACATGTGATGAAGAGTAATTCATTATATCACCTTCTTTGAGCGACCATTTATCTGCTAAAGCTGTTGAAATTTCATGGAGTGTGGAGGTTCCATATTTCTTATCAGATCTTCCCCAAGCACGAGTTACAAATCCAGAACAATCTACACCTCTCAAACAACTTTCCACACCCGCTGTACCAATGTCTCCAGCTTGATAATTTTCATCCATTTTGGCTTTATAACTCGAATCAAGAACCCATCCATTCCAATCATACGGGACACTGAGATAGGTGCCTGGACGACCTATATAATGTGGTTTGCCTCGTCCTGGACAAGACCCGTCAGTATTATCTGAATCGAGATACTTTGAAGTACTGATATATCTGTGTGCATTTTGTGATATATAGTGACGGTAGATAGTGCATGGGGTAATTTCATCCGGTCGACTTTCAGGCACCTTGCCATCCAATTGTGACTTAACTAGTAAAATTGAGGCGAGTGTGTCAGAGAAGTTCAGTTGTACTACAGACACATGATCAGGTTGGGTAAGAAGCGCATAAACAGCTTTATCTTTGCTCAATGCAATGGGGTTATCGACATGAACAAACTGTTCCTGTAGGGGTACACGCGCTACACCTATCAGGTGACCATCAATACTATAGTGATGAAGAACGGTGTCGACTAACAATGCGTCGGTGGTATCATTTGACAGTTCACTTACCTGTGCATAAAAAGATTGGTCGGAACGTGCACCAACTATTTGTATACCTCCAAAATCCTGTTCAACAGTTATATCAACACTCTTTCCTCCAATCAGAATAGTTCCATCATGATCTATCTGTTGATCCACTGAAGACTCAGGAACATAAATTGTATGTTTTCCTACAGGAAAGCCATCAACAGCTTGTATTCCTGTATTTCCTTGCTCATCAACCGTTAATTGACCCGTAGAGTCAAGTAATTTATCGGTAATCTGTGCCTGATCTTCAATAAATAGTTCATTATTATTATTCAGGACCAAACCCGTCACTGATATGAGAAACTGTTCTTTGAAGGGTATCTTATATCGCGCAACCAAGTCACCTGAATATGTGAGATGCAGTACAGATGGTTCAGGAGCAGCACTATCAAGTGCAAAAATACCTTCCTCAGTTGTTTCGAGGTCAGTCACACCAACTGCCAACTTACTGAGATCGATTCTATCTATGATCTCTCCTGTGCTGTTTACCTGGAGCAAATTGTTAGCAACCGTGTCAGCAATAATGAAAGTACCATCAGGCGCAACTGCCAGAGCTTTGGGGCCCCACTGTAACATTTCCTCACCAGCAGGTGAATACATAACACCCTTCTCGCCAACCGGAAGCTTGAAGAGCACTTCATACTCTGGCTGATCACCCCGAGCCGCCACATATGTCATTGAACCGATGAATAATGCAAACACACCCACTGTAATGAATATACCTACTAATCGTCGTCCTAGACCATTAAACATAAAAATTCTCCCTTCCAGGTGAGCGAATACATCCTACCAAAGCAAACATAACTCCAATCATCAACGCTCAGGTGGTTCTTATGTACCTCCTTTTTGAATTAAAAACCCCTACATTAACAATATCACCCTACCTCTTAGGAAATCACCTAGTGCAAAATCAAGGAACCGTTGCGGAAATGGCCAGATGATCTTCCTGCGGAC
>WYDT01000026.1 GCA_013122435.1 Chloroflexi bacterium AL-N1 | reverse complement strand
GGTTTCCAATCGGTATTGCCAAGTGGGAGGGTGAAAGAGAAAGTGGTCCCCTGCTCTTCGTTGCTCTCGAACCAGATACTGCCACCGTGGAGATCAACAAGTGTTTTGGTAATACTGAGGCCCAGACCAGTACCACCAGCCGTTTCACGGAGAGGATTGTCAGCGCGGAAGAAGGGGGTAAAGATATGGTTGCGCGCCTCTTCTGATATGCCTACGCCATTATCACGCACATCAATACGGATCGAGTCACCACCGTTTTGGAGGATGAGGTCGACATGACCACCAGCTTCGGTGTACTTACAGGCGTTGTTGACGAGGTTCACAATGATCTGTCGGACGCGTTGCCGATCAGCGGTCACCTTCGGGAGATCTTCCTGGACTTCGATAGCAAGCGAGATCGAGCGTTCGGTAAATTGCGAGTAGAGTGCTTCGCCGACTTCGTAAATGACCTCAGAGACATCAACAAGGTCACGGCGGAGGCGCACCTCGCCTGCTTCGACCCGGGACACATCCAACAGGTCATCGATCAACTCGACGAGGCGTACCACATTGTTTTTGACGACGGTCAGGAAGTCTATCTGTGATTGACTGAGTGGACCAAGTGTCCCAAGGAGCAACAGGTCGATGTAGCCACGGATTGAGGTCAGAGGTGTGCGTAACTCATGGGATGCCGTCGCAATAAACTCACTCTTGACCTTATCAGTCATGGCTTCGCGGGTAATGTCGTGATAGACCACAACACTGCCCAGCCATTCCTGGGTAGAGGAGAGCACCGGTGCGTGGTGTGCGCGTAGTGTGCGATTGTTGACATGAACCTGTTCTAATCCATCTGTCTGGCGATTCTCCAGTGGTGATCCGGGTAGATCTGCCATCTGACGGTTAATAAACTCATTAATAGGGATGTTCAGCATCTGGGCGGCGGCGGGGTTGATCATCCGAATGCGCCCAAGCCGATCCCCAACAATCACGCCATCACCAATAGAGCGAAGAATCGCCTGAATCTTGCTAATCTCTTCTTCGCGCTGCTCAAGTGTCACGGTAAGCTGGTCGCTCTGCTCCGATACGTACCGATAAAGTTGTGCTTTGGAGAGTGCAACGGCAATCTGTCCTGATGCGGCCAGAGCAAGTTGACCATGCTCATGGCGAAAATGATCAACCTCTGGATGGGTCAGGATGGTGACGCCCATGAGTTCTTCGTTCAGCAGCAGCGGTACGACAAGCGCAGAGCGATGACGTTCTTCGGACTCTTCCTGTGAATGCCAGCGGGTGTCTTCCTGAGTATCGGGGATAATCACAGAGGTGCGATTGGCCAGCACCCAGCCAGCCAACTCCTGGCTACGGTCTAGTCCTAAAACTGGGCCTGCTTTGGTCCGATCAAAGGTGGTGCGGAAAGCCAGGCGACCAGTGTTCGGTTCTACCAGCATAATCCCACCACACTCGGCAGTCGTGGCCTGGATAACGAGTGCCAGTGCTTGCACCAGTACCTCGCGTTCATCCAGACTCCCGGCGAGCGTGCGTACAATTTGATACAGCATTTCAGCTCGATCACGGGCCAGTGCTAATTCTTCTTGATTTCGGGTTAGCGTTTCCGTCGCGTCCTGCACACGCTGCTCGAGTGTGCCATACAGGGCGTTATTTTCAAGGGCCGTTGCTGCCTGATTGGCCAGCAATTCCAGTAGTGGAACGGCCTCCAGCAATGTATCCTGATGTGCTCTATCACATGACACGGTGAGCACGCCATGGATATCAGCAACCTGACTCTTCAATGGCAGGATGAGATGCTGTTCGTGTTTGATCGAGCGAAAAGGCAGTGTATCGACTTGAAATGTCGCCGGACCAACCCGATGCTGCTCATTCAACGCTGGTGCAATATCATTCCAGGGGATGGTAAGCTCTTCGACGGCTTTGAGTCTGCGCCCACTTGACCCGAAAGCAACGGTAATGGTCGTTTCTTTCGTTTGATTATCAACCCGACTCAACGTGACACAATCAAAATTCCCACTTGCTTGTACTGCGTGTGAGACTTCCTCCAGAATGTTTTGAGGCTCATTCGTAACACGCAGTTTGTTCGAGAGCAGAAGGAAATCATGAAGTACTCGCTCACGTTGTTGAGCACGCAGCCGCAGATCTGCTTCTGCGGAGAGCACCCGTTGTAAGACAATTGCGACCAGAGCAACACCAACGACGCGCAACCCCCAGGCGACGAAGACATCAAAGCGCAGGTCTGGAGGAGCTTGCAGGATAAAGAGGCCATTAGTAAGCCAGACGATGCTCAACAGCAGAATCGCCCAGCGCCCTGGAAGCAATAACGGTGCGGCGGTTGATGAGAGCAGGAGCGCAACCCATAGAGGCGAGGTATATCCACCAGTAGCCGCAGTGAGGCTCAAAGCGGCTGTGGCATTGATGGACAACAGAAGCAGTGCTAATGAGGGGCTTTGTGCTGCACGAGCCCGCACAAGTAAGAGGCCCGTAAAGATGGTTGTCACAACCAGTGCTGCCAGCAGAATAGCAGGAAGTTGGAATCTCAGAAAAGGCTGATAATCCTGTACTACAGCCAGTGCCAGTAATACTAATGATATTATGGCATAAATGACACCGATCCGGCGTCGGTGAACAGGAGTAGCTATATTTACCTGGATTGGCTGTGACTCAAGCATCGTACCTGTCCTCACTTGTGCATGAATTCTCAGTCATCATGTAATCGTTAGAATACACCTGCCTATAAAACGGATCGTGTGTTGCTTCTTAGTCGTACTCGTGCACAACTTGTCGTGTTTCATCCTGAATCGATATGTCTCTGTTTGCAAGGCGTTCAATCGCTATAGCGAGACCAATGCTGCCCCACAATAGAGCTGACATGTGGCTAAATTCGATATTAAAGAAATAATGATCGAGCAATCCGACAGCTAACGCAGCAGCAATACCTGCTTGAATACCGACCAACCAACCGGCATATTCTTCCACACCCCGCGCCGCTAAGCGGTGCAAACTTTGCCAGTTACGTACAAAGAAGAGCGTCATAATGGCGAGAAAAGCAAATAACCCGACTAAGCCGATACGTTGACCAATAGCCAGATAGATGCTTGAGACCCCAGCAACGAGATCAAGTTGAGGGGCTTGTCCAAAACCTATCCCGAAAACTGGATAGGCACGTATGACTTCTATTGCGTTACGGTATTCAGCAAGCCGCATCTGGTTCGCCTGATCGCGGAACTGCACACCATCGGTAATACGCTGGACGAATTGTTCGCCTAGTCCTAAACCAATGAGCAATATGCCAGCCAGAGTACCGGCACCGAGGATTATCCACCACAAGCGTCGGTAGCGAATAGTGGCGACGTACATCGTGGCGACAATCAAACCGCCAAGTGCTGCCCGTGAGTAGGTTAGGAAGATGGCCAAAAACATGACACCAACGATGGAAATGAGCATCCAGCGCGGTAGAATAGGATGTTTCGTTAACAATTGTGGTGCAGTGATCGCGGCAACCAGTGCCAGCATTCCCCCAAAGCTGTTGGGGTCAACTGATAGCCCGATGGCACGCTCAATACCGCTGGTATCATCTTCAATATAGCGTAGAACACGCCCTGATGTAGGGTAGCCAATGCGACCAAGCGCAGTGAGGAAGCGCAGCGCCATCTCATCACGCATAGCGTAGAGCAGCAGACCGACAGCCGCTGAGATGCCCCCACCAATGATGATAATACGCAACATGAATCGAGCTTGTTCACGGCTACGTATGCAGTTGATTACGCTAAAAAAGAATGTGACGCCAAGGAGAAACTTAAAATAATTATGTAATAAAAGGGAACTTGGACTCGCATTTGACCCAAGTAGAAAAGAAAAAAATGTGAGTCCCAGAAAGCCTAGAATCGGTAAACCCAGGTAGGATAGGTGTAGTGATTCGTCAGGGCGTAGGAGGAGCCGCAGGAACCATACCGCCAATAACGCCAATAGCGCCAATGTCAGAAAGTTCGGTGTGACCACTGCACGAAATGGTACGGTACCAAATGGCAGAATGGTTGCAATAAAAACGGCAGCCAATAGTCCGACATTTGTATTGACCATCAGCGCATACCCACACGCCAATGCGATCAGTACGATAAAACCAGCCCAGAAAGGACCAAAGGCCACTGCCGCACCACCAGCAATGCCAAGGACAACCGCGCTACCAACCACCACGATCTTTTGAAAGAGCGGGTGCTTTTTGAATGCAGTGGTAGTACGTGTTACATATGAATTGTAGAAACGAGTACTCACAATACCCCATTTATACTAGCTATAGACTACTACATGAGTGTCCTATTTTTGCATTGTACTACAAAACTTCGCAGACACCAACCAACGTCGGATTAATTCAAACGCTATGTATTGTACAGCCATTGGACCTTTTTGACGACCATACAAATCAGACTGCTTGTAGCAGAGTTGTATATGTATGGATACAATATGATATGAGTTGACGAACAAATAGCCATCTCCTATACTTCGTTACTACTATTTTGAGAAAGGAACTTTGTAATGGGCCGTTCAGTGCGTGTTACAGTGTGGAATGAATATCGTCATGAGCGATCAGAACACCACCCTGCCTGTAAGATATATCCAGAGGGCATTCATGGTGCCATCGCCAAAGGTCTTCGTGTCGAGTCGGACTTTGAGGTACGTACTGCGACATTGGATGAGCCAGAACATGGCTTGACCGATGAGGTGTTGGCCAATACGGATGTGCTGACATGGTGGGGCCATGCGGCGCATGGTGAAGTTCGTGACGAGATCGTGGCGAAGGTACACCAGCGAGTGTTGGAGGGGATGGGCTTGATCGTGCTTCACTCTGGTCATTTTGCTAAAATCTTCCGGAGTCTTATGGGTACCACCTGTGATTTGAAGTGGCGTGAAGGCAACGATCATGAACGTCTGTGGGTGGTTGAACCAGGCCATCCCATCACCTGTGGTCTGGGTGAGTATATCGATATGGGGCCAGAGGAAATGTATGGTGAGCGCTTTGATATCCCAGCGCCAGAAACATTAGTCTTTGTAAGTTGGTTTAGTGGAGGCGAAATCTTCCGTAGTGGATGTTGTTATACACGGGGTCGTGGTAAGATTTTCTACTTCCGCCCTGGTCACGAGACCTATCCAACCTACTACAATGACGATGTACGTCGAGTTATCACGAATGCAGTACGTTGGGCTAACCCGACCAATGGGCCTGTTCCAACATTTGGCAATACGCAACCGTTAGAGAAGTAAACATCTCATATTATTTGATAGCGCTGCGGCAACGGAATAGCAACGATACAAAGTGAATCTGAAGTGCCCATCACACGACTGGGTGGTAGCACGTGTGGTGGGCATGTATGATCTACTGTCTTGGTCGACCTGCCAACAATAAGTCAATCTGTTGCTCTTCCCCATCACGAATAAGCGTAAATGTGATTGTGTCCCCGACAGATGTTTCAAGCTCCAGATAACGAATAAGATCGTCGCTACTCCGTATGGTTTGATCATCAACCGCGATAATGATATCCCCATTTCTAGGATTAAGATTAACGTCACTATCTGTTTCAGCAGGAAGTAAACCAGATCTGGCGGCTGGACTATCATCCTGAACAGCGGTGACCAATACTCCCTGTTGAATGGTCAAGTCATGTTGTTGGGCATAACGTGGCTCAATGGTATACATGCCGATCCCCATCCAGGGATGTTCATACAGTCCGTTGCGTATGAGCGCAGGAACAACGCGTGTAACCGTGTTGGAGGGAACTGCGTAGCCAACTCCCTCGAATGTTCCTGAGCCACTACTGATTGCGGTATTCACACCGATTACTTCACCATGAATATTGAGCAATGGACCGCCAGAATTACCGGGATTAATGGCAGCGTCGGTCTGAATGATATTGGGGATGGAAAACCAGCCACCCTGTGCACTTTGCGGACCACGAAGAGCACGCCCGACTCCACTAATCACGCCTACCGTTAGCGTATTACGTAATTGAAACGGATTGCCAATAGCAACAGCCATTTGACCCACTTCAACATTACCTGAGTCTGCAATAGATAACGGCGCCACATCAGCTGGCAGGTCCTCAACCTTGAGCACTGCCAGATCGCTTCCTGCATCACTCCCAACTAGCTGT
This sequence comes from Chloroflexi bacterium AL-N1, assembly GCA_013122435.1. Taxonomy (GTDB): domain Bacteria; phylum Chloroflexota; class Chloroflexia; order Chloroflexales; family Roseiflexaceae; genus AL-N1. Next base: position 88,607 of record WYDT01000026.1, on the reverse strand, counting down.
GCCGCAATGATCTCCCCACTGGCAAAGCGCACCTGATAGTCTGTTCCGTTTTCTATCACATGGTGATTGGTAACGACGTGTCCTTGATTATCGTATAAAAAACCTGAGCCGTGGCCAAATGCGAAGTCTTGCATAGGAAGACCCTCTACCGGCGGATGGACCCCGATGACTTCTATACTAACCACAGCTGGATTGGCGCGACGAAACAACTGAACCATCACTTGTTGTTCTGCAACCAATGCTTCAGTAGTTTCTGGCAGTAATGTGGGTACTGGATCAACATCATTGATTGGCACAGCAGGTGTGTGTGTCGCTTGTGAGACAGGTTCATCAGGCTTAGTGTTTTGGGGCTCTGATGCCACACGTTCAGTTTGTGTATCATTTGATTCCCGCGTTATTTCGAGAATATCATTAACTGAACAACTGGTTAGCAGGAGCAATATACCAAAGGCAAAGGGAAAAGATCTGTTGAAGAACCGCATGTTACGTTTCTCTTTCAGGTAATGTCGATAGATGGTGACAACTTACTGTACAGTAGGTTTACGTATATGTAAGCCAGGCCAGATTGAACAGAAGAACAAACCAGCCATAAGACCTGCCTGTATGCCGTTGAATAGTAATACTGTCAGTGGTGCCGTTCTCCAGAGTGTAATCTCAAGTACCCATAAAAGAAAAGGCAAGAGGGTGATACTCAGGCGTAGTATCCAATGCCAACTCAGAAAAGTTTGAATGGCCTGGTAAAAAAAGTGGCCTGATTTTGACAGATGTTGTCGATGTGTCACATGCTGAAACAAAAACCATCCTCCCCACAGCCCGATCGTTGCAGCCCAGCAACGCACACAGACGGCCATAGGAAATGCAAAGAGATAATACGATTTTGCGGGAGTAGGGCAAATGTAGAGAGATAGTACATTATGTGCCAGTGCCCCTGTGTCCGCGATGAATGGCAGCCCGGTTGCTTGAAACAACGGTGCAATAATCGGTCCAAAGAAGAGAATAGTAAAAAAGGTTTTCAATGGCCAGGTAGGCCACATACCACGCTGTACAGACGTAGTTGGATAGTATGTATTCATGAACGAGTTATAGTCCGTTCCTAGGTGACTTCATTTGAAGGTATCACATAATGCCGACGTACGTGACGTAAGCGCCTGTATATCCGTGGCAACATCAGTACTTTATCAGTTGTTGTAAGATGTGCCCGTTTGGTAAATACATCATAGTCATTAGCTTCAATCTTGGCAAGGATACCACGATAGATTTCCGCTGCAGCACTGACCGAGAATTGGCTATCTCGACTCAACAAGGCAATACCTGGCCATGCCTCTTCATATAAGGCATGGGCTCGTTCGATTTCAAAGCGCATCAACGCACGAAAGCGATCATCGCGGCGACCTTGTAAAAGATCATCATCACAGAGATCAAAACGTGCGAGGTCTTCTTGCGGAAGATAGATGCGTCCACGTACTGCATCTTCACCTACGTCACGCAAAATGTTGGTGAGTTGCAATGCGACACCAAGGCTGATGGCATAAGGCGTTGCACCTTCATGATATCCCGTAATATGCATGGTCACCAACCCTACAACTGAGGCCACACGATAGCAGTAGAGCCACAGGTCGTCGAATGTCGCATAGCGATTCACGGTTAAATCCATAGCGACGCCAGCTAAAAGCTCATCGATCAGGTAATGGGGTACGTTATAGTGTGTTGCTGTATCGTGCCATGCCAGCAGAACGGCATTATCAGGTGGTGGTTCATCGGCTTGCACCAGCGCAACCCACCGTGCGAGTGTATGCCGCACTTCGTCCTGTGTTTGGTCAACGAGATCGTCGCTGGTACGGCACAGGGCATAAAAGGCTCGTACAGCCTGACGTTTCTCATAAGGTAAAAAATACGATCCTAAAGAGAAGCTTCGTGAATGTTTATGAATAATATCAACACAAATGCGATAGGCTTCATCCAACGACACTTGTGCTTGTTCAACAGGTAACTCGTCAATAGGTATGGTTCGATCATGTTCAGACAGATGACGCAATGATTTCAGCAACGCGGCGGCTTCTCCTGGCGGTACTTGGCGCATACCGTGGGCTGGCAAAGCCCATTGTCTAGGATGAGTGATGGTCAAACCTTGCCCCTTCTAATATCAAGTGCCGATCATAGATTGTCGGCATGAATCCAAAGCAAATACCACATCAAGCATCTTTTGCTGATACAAATAGCTAATCAACTACGAACTTGGAGTTGCTGGGCGTATCAATATAGCACACGGTCTTCATCGGATACAGCGAAACGAAGAGAACATAAATGTATGGTGACGCTTATGATAAACGCACACTATCTGCCTTCTCACTATCACATCAGATGAATATGTGTGGTATACACTCTGAAGCCACAGCCCTTAATAACATCCAGGGATATTGTCTACAGGTAACATCCTTGGTGTGATGAACCTTTGTATGTTGGATAGCTGCTTTGGGAAATGATACGGCTACGATTCGATAGTGGATGTCGATTTACGACCAAGAAGCTCTGTAACAGCGTCGCTCAATTCACGGGCATTTTGTCCAAGGAAGGTACCAGGCATTGTTTCACGTAATTCGGGAATTGAGTTGAAGACCCATCCACCATACCCAACTGGAAGGTATGGAAATGAGCCTTGTAATGCTTGTGCCACTTCAGCAAGTTGTGCTGCTGTTTCAGGCATAGAAGCTGAGAGGCAAACCAGATCAGGGCGAAGCGTCCGCACTGCTTCGATGAGGTCGGGAAGCGGCATCTGTGGTCCAAGATACACAACTTTCCAGCCACGTCTGGCAAGGAATAACGATATAATGAGGGTTCCTAAATCGTGTAATTCGTCTGGGGCACATGCAATAAGAACTTTTCCACGTGCTTCATCTGTATCGAACATGTTTAGCAAACTGGATAATTTGCGACGAACAAATTGAGTTGAGTAATGTTCTACCGCGACATTGATTTCACCGTGGTGCCAACGCTCTCCGATATCAACCATGGCCACTTGCACCATTTGGATGAGAACATCATCAAACGGATACATTGCAAACGTCTCAGAAAGTATCTGATCTGCGCGTGCACCGTCAAAATTAATCAAAGCATTCGTAAAGTCATGAACTAAACTGCTTAAACCACGAGGCTCTCTTGAGGAAGAGACATACTTTGGAAGCGGCTCACTGATATCTTCTTCAAGGGACTGATTGAGCAACATTACTGCTTGGCTGATGTTCATTCCCTCAGCAGTACGATCACGTAACCAGCGAATGATCGCAATATCGCGTTCAGAATACAACCGATGTCCTCCGGCTGTACGCTGTGGTTGTGGTACTTTGTAACGTCTTTCCCAGGCACGAAATGTATCTGCTGGAACTTCAGTTTCGCGTGCCACTGCTTTCGTATTAAAGACCGGTGTGGTCGAAAGTTTACTCAGGGACGGTAGATTCCCCAAAATATTACTACTTTCTAAGATTTAGATACGAACTTACGATCTATTCGGGTTCATAGTCTATCATAATGCACAGAATATGTCAAGAAATTGCACAGTATTATGATGATTGTTTTATCTTATATGGATTGCCACTATATGCAGGCACGAGAAGGTGGTAGGCATTACACAACGTACAGCTCTATAATGTTACTAGCGATTGTCGTTTTCTATTGTGGTACTGTTACCGTGAAATAAGAGCACAATTCCATTTTGAGTGTATGTTTGTATATGTAGACCATACCGCTCAAACAGTGCTTGTAAATCTGCTAATTTGTAGAAGACAATGCCGCCGGTGCTGAGAAGCGATTGAACTATCTTCCCGTGTTGTGATATGGCCTGGGTGAGACACATCATAGCGAAACGACCATGTGAAACGAGCGTACGCCGCATTTCTTGAACACACGTCTCGATATCACCAATCTCATTGAGTGAGCCACCCATAACCACGCCCTGGCTAGCGTTGCTCATAATGGGTAGTTTTTGTACTTCGGCTCGGATGTAGCTGATCCGCAACTGTGCTTGACGGGCGCGTTTGCGGGCTTCACGCAACATTGGCAATGCATGATCAATACCAATAACATGGCCATTTGCTGTTCCCATGGCTTGCGTTAATGCACGGGCATACAGGCCGTTCGAGCAGGCCAGATCAAGATATAATCCGCCTTCTTGAGGATTGATAGGATTAATGATAAGTGGGAGTTCTTGGCGATAGGGAAAATGTTTGTTGCTGATAACTGTTAGTGCAAAGGGGCGCCAGAGACGTTCATACCCCCAGGCAGTTAGTGGTAATTCATTTGTTATCTGTGCTGGTGTTTTTGGTTGAGGAAAACCGAGGAAATCAGCAATACCATCACGTATTGGATAGATATTCTGACAGGCACGACACACAAGTTGCCCGGCAATGATTTCTTGATCCGCTGCAAGGACTACTTCTTCAATGGTAAGTTTAGCACAACACTTGAGACATTGAAGATATGGTAAGGCGTTATAGTACACGTACTTTCTAATCTGTTGCTATGTTTCGTCCTTATACTATACGCAATCACCACAAATTGGATCTTTACATTGTATCAAACAGATCATCAAGAATGCCAGGTGCTCGTTCAAGTATTGTGGTGCTTAACTCACCGCGTTCAATAATTGCTAAAAATATACTCAGGATTTGAGGATCAAATTGGGTCCCACTCCCCTCCCACAAGCGATTGACAGCTTCTAGTTCACTTAGCGCTGCTCGATAGGGGCGATCTGTAGTCATCGCATCATAGGCATCAACAATCGAGACGATTCTCGCTCCAATAGGAATATTTTCGCCACTCAATTGATTGGGATACCCTGCGCCATCCCAGCGTTCATGATGCCCATATACAATCGGTGCAACATCACGTGCAAAACGCATTGGTGAAATAATGCGCGCACCAATTTCAGGATGTTGGCGCATTTGGATTATCTCCTCAGGATTCAACGGACCAGGTTTACATAAGATGGCCTCACTCACTCCAATTTTGCCGATATCATGGAGAAACCCACCATAGCGAATAGCTCGTACCATGGCATCATTGAGACCACATGCGATAGCAAGTTGTTCGCTGTAGACACTCATTCGACGTATGTGTCCTTCAGTATACGGGTCTTTTTCTTCAATCGCCAGTGCCATCATAAAGATAACATTTTCAGTACGATCCAATTGATCGGTGAGGCGTTTGATCCGTAGCTGTGAGCGAATACGTGCACGTAAAATACTTGGTTCAAACGGTTTAGAGAGAAAGTCATCGGCACCTGATTCTATGCCACGTGTGCGGTACCCATAGTCGTCCTGGCCAGTCAACATAGTGATCGGAATAAGGGCAGTTTCCTCATTCTCTTTTAGTTGCTGACACAGTGTGAAACCATCCATTCCGGGCATAACGACGTCAAGCAAAATGAGATCTGGAGGATGTTGCCGCACTTTTTCTAGGGCTTCAACCCCATTGGTGGCTGTTATAACTTGATGTCCTTCGCGTGTTAGAAAACGAGAAAGGAGTTCTACTATGGCTATTTCGTCATCTACAACTAGTATTTGTGCACGCATTCGTGCATCCTCCTATGAACGTGTTTTAACAGATGGTCTTACTTTGTCAATAGCGTACTAAAGACATACTATGGTTGTTTAGAGATCTAAAGAGATACATCAAAATAAATGGTGTCTCACAAAAATTCAAGGATTTTGAACCATATGATCGAACAAACGTTCACTAATCTCGGTTGGTTGGATTTTTTACTGTCAAATATGGGTGGTTGCCAGAACAAGGGCATGTTGTAGGACGTTACGAGGTCTATTGATCTATCGTACATTCTAGAGTATACCAGTAAATGACAGCTGATTAAATGGTCTTATATGGCTACTTTGATATATGTACCACAGGTTGATAAGATATTTTAGGCAATGCTTCCCTATCCCCGTGAGCGATGACAAACTGATCCATGGTTTTGATCAGTGATGCCAGGTCTAGACCACATATTGTGGAGGGAAGTGCAACCAGTTTTGGGCGACTCTTGGCCCAGTTTAGCTCTAAACCACGCGGATTACCTCTTTGCCAATGAACAAGGGCGGCAGCGGCCTGAATAATACCTTTATAAAAAGTTGCTTCCGGTTCATCCGATGCCAACCAGCAAATTTCCCATTGTTCATGAGCATGCCAGTAGTGTTCCGTATTGAAAAGATGAATTCCTTCAAGATATGTTTCCAACATGGGTGTGGAAGTTTCTATTATTTGAAACCATAATCTGATATGGTGCTTTGTATCATAGCATACCCATCAATATCGTGGGACATCAGGGTCAATATCTAGTGACCAGGCATCAATACCACCAAGCATATTTGCGATGTTTATATAACCGAGTTGGTGGGCTACATAACTGGCTACATGTTCGCTGCGTACCCCGGAGTGACAGAAGAAAATGATTTCTTGATCATGTGGTAGAGTTGTGAGCCATTGTTGTGCCTGACTCATTGGCAGTAGTTCAGCACCATCGATCTGTGCAATAGCATACTCTTGGGCCTCACGAACATCGATAAGTCGAACAGAACTATTTTGATCTAGTTTTGTTTTGACCTGCTGAGGCGTCAAGTTTTGGTATCCTGTTTGATGATTTACAGACATCTAACTGTAAGTATTACATTACAAAAGCTATCTATACTTACTTAAATAAGAGAGATAGCTTTTGTAACATGTTTCAATATCAACGTACCTATACATTCATCTATTTAATAAATTTCAGATATATGTACGTATTTTCACATAGAGTTGGATGGATCAGCTTTAGCCGTGTCCACAACTGCCACATCCACCACCGGAATAGCCTTCATCATAGTCAGCATAATCTTCGGAAGCTTGATCGTCCTTGGCCTTGAAGGAGTGTCCGCATCCGCATCCTGAAGCGGCGTTAGGGTTGTCAATTTTGAAAGCACCAGCGAGCATATTGTCTTGTTGATAGTCAATTATTGCTCCACTGAGGTAGCGAGCGCTTACAGGATCGACCATGAGTTGCAATCCATGAGCTTTCCAGATAGCGTCGCCTTCACGGATTTCATCATCAAACGTCATTCCATATTGTAAGCCGGAACAGCCACCACCAGAGACAAAAACACGCAAGCCATAGCCAGTCAACTCTTTTTCAGACATCATTGACTGTAGACGGATTGCTGCTGTTTCACTGACGGTGAGTAATGTGGTATCCTGTTCTGGCTGCGTTGTAATATCATGTTCAATTACAGTCATAACCTATGCCTCCTCGGCTTGTTATTTGCTCCAAAAATTAGTTTTTCAAGTATAACAAATTCTAAAGCATGTTTCTAGTCTTTATCCACCCAATTCTGACATCCCACGTAATGTTGGTAGTACATCCTCTGGTAAGCCATGGCCCCATGGCTTACTTGCTACAGCGTGTCGAATTCGCTGTTCTATCTCTGCATGTGTGGCACCATTCCGAATGGCGGCCCGCAGATCCACTTCATCATCACGCAACAAACATAGGTGAAGGCGGCCATCTGCTGTGAGCCGCATGCGGTTGCATGTCGCGCAGAATGGATCACTTACAGAGCTGATAAAACCCAGTTTTCCTGGTGCACCTGGAATGCGGTAGCGACGTGCCGAGTCGCTGGCGGCCAGGCCAAGATGTTCCAGTGGGCCATGGATTTCCTCGAGTTGTGCGATCAATGTTTCGCTCTTTACCACGCCGTCCTGGGCGACTCCAGCTACCCCGGTGAGTGGCATCACTTCGATGAAACGCATCTCCCAGGGGTAGGTGCGCGTCAATGCGGCCAGTTGTGGTACTTCTTCATCATTCATGCCCCGCACAACCACTGCGTTTAACTTGATGGGATGTAGCCCAACGCGGTTGGCTTCTTCAATGCCTTCCCAGACCTGTTCAAGTTTCGCACCACGGGTCATCATACGAAATTTCTGCGAGTCGAGTGTGTCGATACTCACATTCACCCGATCAAGACCCGCATCTTTAAGAGGTTGTGCGAGTTTTTTCAACCGCAGAGCATTGGTCGTCATGGCAATATGCTCAATCCCCGGTGTGGCTTTAATTGCATGTATGATATCAACCAGATCGGGCCGTAACATCGGTTCGCCACCCGTCAGACGGATCTTCCGAAATCCTGCGGCGGCGGCAGCACGCACCACGATCAGTAACTCATCAGTAGTAAGTAGCTCTGGTCGTGGGGTAAATTGCATTCCCACGGCTGGCATACAGTAGACACAACGCATGTTGCAGCGATCTGTCAGCGAAATGCGTAAATAATCAATTCTCCGTCCATATGCATCATGGGCTGGTGCATCAGTCGCATATTCGGGTATTGTTTGAGACACCTCGTGTGTGTAGAGTGGTATCGTGGCTGCCAGATCTTGTTTGTTCATCGTACATCTCTGTTTTGTTGAATGTAGACGTCATTGTCAATGGGTAGGTGCTGCAACGGCTTCCATTTCAACCACACTGATACGTGCAGCTAACTGCCTTGCCATGCTACGAAATGCATCGGCGTATGCGTCGGGCATATCGCTTAATACGGCTGGTCGTCCATCATCGCCACCCTCACGAATGCTCATACCCAGTGGGATTTGGCCAAGGAGTGGAATTTCCAGTTGCTCGGCTAAACGTTCTGCTCCGCCGCTGCCGAAAATGTCGTAGCGATGGCCGGTATCGGGTGCTACAAAGTAGGCCATGTTTTCAACAATGCCCAGCAGCGGGACGTTGACCTTGCGGAACATAGACATGCTCTTGTGCACGTCGATCGTTGCGACGCTCTGGGGGGTCGTGACCGTGATCGCACCGGTTAAACCGACATTTTGCAGTGATTGTGCCAGTGTCAGCGCAATATCGCCAGTACCAGGTGGCATATCGATAATAAGATAATCGAGGGGTGCCCACTGTACTTGATACAGGAACTGACGCAAAAGCTGCGACACCATTGGACCACGCCAGATCACAGGTTGGCTGTCATCAATCATAAAGCCGATGGACATCATTTTGATGCCGTAGGCTTCTATGGGGATCATCGAAGGTTCACCCTGATCGTCGGTGACAGCACTAGGCTGGGCACCTTGCACCCCCATCATCAGTGGAATCGATGGCCCATATACATCTGCATCCACTAGGCCAACGCGTGCACCTTCCTGGGCCAGTGCGACCGCAGTATTGACCGCAACGGTTGATTTCCCCACACCGCCCTTGCCTGCCGATACAGCAATGACATGACTTACACCAGGAATGGCAGCCTTATCAAGAACACCACCACGAGGACGTACATTGGCACTCCATTCAATCTGAATATGTTCACGGGGAACCCCGATATGGTTGATTATCGCGTCCTCACACTCCTGTTGGATCTGGTCTTTCAAGGGACAGGCAGGTGTTGTCAGCTCAACGGTAAAGCTGATGTTATGCCCATGAACTTTCACGTCCTTGATCATCTTCCGCGAAACCAGATCGCCACCGAGTTCCGGTTCTTGCACCGTACTAAGCGCCCGGAGGACGTCTTCTTCGCTGATACCGTTGTTCTTACGGGAAAAGAAGCTCATACATGTGCTCCAAGCCAGGGTAGTGTGACAACACGTTGTGTACTACCATTCTGTTCTTTATTTCACGGATAATGAAAATTATTATACCACGGTTTGAAAAGTAAATGCTATCGAAACTTGACTTCTTTTGTCGCAGTCAATGCAGAAGCCAGGTGGTGTCAGCTAACTGCACCATCTATTGCTCACGTTGTTTGAGGAGGCGCTTATGCCGAAGTGTTGCGCCTATTACCAATGCAGAACTTATAACGACGATATTCTTTATAATGTATTGGCCCTCCATCGTAAGGACGACGGGAAAGGTGGTGAACACCAGATCCGGTCTCACTATGATTGGGAGAAATGTGCCGGGCATCTGACAGAAGAGGAGCAAAATGGTGAGCCTCAAATAGCGACCAGTGATAAATCCCAGTCCAATGAGGATTTCCCATACTGCAAGGAAAGGAATAAACCAGTCTGGTGAGATAAACGTCACTGTTGCCTGGATAAGATCCTCTGCCGGGCTGGCCCCCTCAATTAATTTCAGACCACCAAACCACAGAAAGATGATACCAATAGATAGGCGTAGCAGCACCATTCCATATCCGGCCATAAACCTGGTAATACGTTCATCAATACGATCAAACCAATGTTGTAGTGTATTGTATGTCATAGTGATATCCTCTAGTTGTGATTTTTTGAACAATTTGAGTATAACATAATTTGTACATTATTTCACAAAGAACCAATCTAACAGATCTCTGTGTTGAAACATGAGCCTTAGTTGCATCAATAAATACAATGTGGTACTCTCTTGCCGCGTCAATGAACTGGTAATAACCCATGCATGTTGCAATTGTCCACGACTATCTTAACCAGTATGGTGGTGCTGAGCGTGTGCTCGAAGCACTCCATGATCTCTACCCCAATGCACCTGTCTATACATCGATCTATGACCCACGGACTATGCCCTCTGCCTACCACTCGTGGGACATTCGCACTTCGTGGATGCAGCACCTCCCTGGTTGGCGCCGCTATTTCCGCCACTATATGCCACTGTATCCGAGTGCTTTTGAGAGCTTTGATCTGAGTGGCTATGATCTTATTGTGAGCAGCAGTAGTGCGTTTGCCAAAGGTGTTATCCCGCCACCTGGCACATGCCATATTTGCTATTGCCACACACCAATGCGCTTTGCCTGGCGCACCGACTCCTATGTGGAACGCGAGCATATTAAGGGCTTGCAGCGCGCTATCTTGTCCATCCTGCTGACGTATGTTAGACTGTGGGATACCGTAGGTGCTGCACGTGTTGATGCCTTTGTGACCAACTCACGTGAGGTGGCTCGTCGTGTACACAGGTATTATGGCCGTGATGCGACTGTGATTCCACCACCCGTGGACCTGGCCACATATAGTCCACAGGAACCAGATGATTTCTACCTGGCAGGTGGACGGTTAATTCCGTACAAGCGGCTTGATCTGGCAGTACGTGCATTCACAGCGCTAGGTTTGCCATTAAAGGTCTTTGGGGATGGACGGGATCGCGCTGCCCTTGAGTCAATCGCCGGGTCAAATGTGACCTTTCTTGGATACGTAAGCGAAGCGGAACGCCAGGAACTTTTTGCCCGTTGCCGGGCGTTTGTGTTTCCTGGTGAGGAAGATTTTGGCATCACACCACTGGAGGCCATGGCTGCCGGGCGACCTGTGATTGCGTATGCAGCCGGTGGGGCATTGGACAGCGTTATTGAAGGCAGGACAGGTTGGTTCTTTCACGAGCCAACGCCAGCGGCCTTAGCAGCAACAGTGGCGATGTCACACACAAGTAGTGTCGAGGCTATGGGCATTCGTCAGCATGCAGAAGACTTTGGACGAGTTGTCTTTTTGCGGCGGATGCGCGATTTTATTACAAGTGTAATGAAACCCGCACCTGGGTCGTCTTAATACATGTATGGATCTGCAATTATATGGTGCCATAATTCGGCGTTACTGGTTAATAGTTCTGGTGCTGCCTCTCATAACGTTGGTTGTGAGTCTGGTAACAGCGCTCATGCAACCGCCAATATACGGTCTCTCTGCTCAAATGCTCGTGACACGAGGTTTGTTGGCAGGCGATAGTATGGTGGGTTTGACAGAAGCGAGTGAGGATAAGACCGCGCAGGATCTTCCAGCGATTATGAATGGATCACGCTTTCACAATGATGTTGTAGAAGAGTTATCCCGACAGGACAATCCACTGGATGTTGCGATGGTTGCCAATGCGCTTTCGGCCAGCAACCAGGATCATGTTGTGACAATTGCGGTACAGACCAGCACACCCGAGGCTGCCATTGCGATTGCACAGGCAGCTGTTGTGGCGCTGGAAACCAATGGTCTGAGTTACTGGGATGATGATGCCCCAGTTACACCAGCATTGCCGGGACTTAATGTAGCAGTACTCAATTTTCCAACAGAGGCGGGACAAATCAATGGTCTGCGTTCTATGGCCATCGAAGTGCTCTTGCGTACGTTTATTGGATTTATTGCAGGTATTGGTATAGTCTTCTTTATTCATTATTTCGTAACAGGACGCAATCTGATAGCTACAAATGAACCTGTATCGGTGGTAACACTGCCCCGTAGAGACAAATCTTCTGATGCGGATAATCGAGTCTTTACAGCAACGATCGCTTCTGATGATAAATAGGAACAACACATGTATAAAGGTTGTGGTGTAAACAATGCAATTAACTGACTATATTAATGTATTTCGCCGCCGCTGGTGGATTGTTGTAGTAGTTGCTTTTGTTGCTGCGGCAAGTGCCTTTGCTTTTAGCAGAATACAGACACCGCTCTTTCGCTCAGAGGCAAGCTATCAAGTCGTTCCCAATCGCATTGATAATGGTCTGTCTATTACGCTGCAAAACAGCATGAACAGCTATAAAGCTCGTGCGCTTGCTCCTGTTCAACTCCAGCGTATGAGTGACCAACTTGAACTAGATCGCAATGCAGACTGGCTGGCGAGATATGTAGCGATCCAACCAAATCTGGACACACGTGAAATGGTTATTCAGGTTGATTATCCTGATCCGGGAACTGCACAACAGCTTGCCGACGCCATTGGCAATAATATGGTCGGTCTGGTCAATCAGTTAAACGATGGCGTTGAAGGAACCGACCGCATCAATGTGATTGTGAATCAGCCTGCCCGTTCGGCGTATCTCGTTCAACCCAATACCCGTGTTAATGTGTTGGCCGGTGCTTTTCTGGGCATGGTGCTTGGTATCTTGCTCGCTTTTTTGTTGGAAGCGTTAGATAATACACTAAAGACCTCTAGAGACGTTGAACGTTTTGTTGGGTTAACTACTCTGGGGTCTATCCCAAATGTTTCAGACGAGCAAAAAGCAGGTACTTCAAAAGAACAGCGACGGTCAAGTATACTTCGTGGAGCTAAATCATGACGGCTGAGACACCGGATGCCCTGGGACTTGTTGCACTACGTGATCCGCGCTCGCTGGCTGCTGAGGCGTATCGTACGCTGCGAACCAATATTCAGTTTTCTAGTCTGGATAAGCCACTACACACACTTTTGGTTACCAGTACTTCGGCAGATGAGGGCAAGTCAACCACGCTTGCTAATCTGGCGGTAACCATGGCGCAGGCAGAGCAACGAGTGATTCTGGTTGATTGTGATCTGCGGCGTCCCTCCTTACATACATTCTTTAACCTGCAGAATGATGTTGGTTTGACCAGTATGATTCTGGCACAAGATGAGATGCCGATACCGTTACAGTCCACATCGATTCCAGACTTGAAGTTGCTTGCCAGTGGACCACTCCCGCCGCGACCAGCCGATATTCTTGGATCTCGCAGAATGGAAACTGTTATCGAGCGACTCCGCAATGAAGCCGATGTGGTTTTGTTTGATACACCACCTGTGATCGCTGTGACTGATGCGGCAGTGTTGGCGACGCGTGTCGACGGAGTGCTTTTGGTGCTACAGGCTAACAAAACCAGTCGTGAACGTGGTCGGCGTGCCCGTGAGATCCTCGATAAGGTGAAGGCAAATATTGTGGGAGCGGTATTGAACAACGCCGAGATTGAACAGGGATATGATTACTATGCGTAATGTTGTGGATGGAGTTATTGTTTGTATTTGAGTGTTTGGTAGTTGACGTGGATATTGTTTGATGGCACTTTTATGATTGATCTGCACACGCATATTTTGTATGATCTCGACGATGGTGCGTTAACGCTGGAAGAGTCGCTTGAAATGGCACGTATTGCTGTCGCAGATGGTATTCGCACTGTTGCAGCGACACCGCATAGCCCGGCCTCGATTGCCAGCCGACATTATAGCCCCAACCTGATTGTGCAACGTCTCGATCAATTGTGTGCTGCGTTGCAAAGTGAAGGTATCGACCTGACCGTGGTTGCTGGCACCGAGATTGCTTATGATGGTGATATTGTTGAACAATTGCGACGTGGTGATCTTCTGACATATGGATCAAGCCGAGCGATTCTACTAGAACTTTCTTCAAACAGAATGCCTCCGACATTGGAAAATGCGCTCTTCAATCTGCAAGTTGCCGGTTATCGAATTGTTCTGGCACATCCCGAACGCATTGTGGAAGTGCAACAAGATCCAAACCTCTTAATCCCGCTGGTTGAACGTGGGGTATGTATGCAGATCACGGCTATCGCCCTGCTTGGTGGCCAGGGTCGTCAACTCCAGCAAGTCTGTGAAACGCTGCTTACCCATCAGATGATACACATCCTGGCCAGCGATACCCATGGTCCGTCGTCGCAGCGCCCTCCCACACTCAATGCGGCACGTGAGTATGCTGCAACATTGGTTGGGCCAGCACAGGCAGAGTCATTGGTAACAACAATGCCGCTGGCCTTGTTGAACAACCAACCACTACAACTACCACAGCCAAAGAACGTGAGGGGGTAAAAGTCTCATCAGGACATATGGGGCTACGATTTCAACCGGACGCAGCATACTCCGCCACAACGTGAGATTTGTTCATACCGCACCGATAGTCCGATATCTGCACATGCTGACATTGCTTCCTCCGCTGCCCAATAAGATTCGTCTTCGTCCCACTGATTTTGCCATTGCTGGTGTGCTTGTTCACGTGCCACAATATTGGGGAAAGCAATATCACCGATGATGATAGCCCCGCCTGGCTTCAAATGTTGTGATGCAAACCGCTGAATCAGTTATATTTTGGTTGGGAAATCGAACTCGTGCCATACATATGTTGAGACCATATAATCAAACAGTTGTTCCAGGGCTGCTGGCCATTCCCCCAGCAAATTGACCTGTATGAATTGAGCCTGGGACACTTTCTCACGGGCCTGTGCCAACATTTCGGCAGAAAAAATCCATTCCCAGAACGTAACAACCACGCTCAACAAAAGAAGCTGCAACAGTGCCTGTGCCTGTACCAACATCCAGAATGTGCATGGAGGGGCAGGATTAGCAAGCTGTGTTATGCGCTCCAGAACATTTTCATAGCCATCAAAAGGAAAGGTGACAGTGTTTTGCACGGCCTGATCATAGCGTTTGGCCCATTCGTCGAATAGTTCTTGACGTTCATGCTTGTTTGTCATGTGTTCTCGGGTCTCTTGTTTGCTCTGATGGTAACGCTAGCGTGTTTTGCTGAGACTGCCCCGTCGTGCTTGACGATAGACACGCCCCACGGTGTCCCATACCACATCAGGTCGTTCTGATGCAATCGATGACACATGTTTGTAGCCATCGTAGCCTTTCACAACAACGTTGTCGATGCGATTTGCTGCGATGATTTCGATGGCTGTCGCAACCTCTTTTTCGCGTCCGGTGGGTATTGCAAAGCCCTGCACCCAAATGAGTGATTGTTTGCCAAGGAAACGACACAACTCTACGACGCGTGCAGTCTTTTGGCCAAAGCATTCTTCAGGGGTCATATTGGTATTCAGCCAGGCAGGATATGTTCCAAAAATATGGACACCCGGTAGTGATGCAGCCGCACGCCAGGGTACATCGCCACGATGCTCTTCAAATGGCAACAGACAAAGGGCATTGGTGGCACCTTGTGAAGCGGCATACCCGGTTACCTCTGCGAGAAACTCCAGCATCTGCTCTTGACGAAACAGGCGCACACTGGAATCGTACACGGTTGGTATCTCTTCACCAAAGCGTTGACGATACAAATACTGACACGCAGCGCATCGACAAGCCCAGGCATTGCTCGGACCACGATACCAGGGAAATTGGCGGGGTGTCGCAAATCGTGGCACATTCCAGAGTAATACATTCGTACCAGTTTCCAATGCTGCATCAACCCACATACGCATAAAGTCGCGGAAGTCTGGCCAGTTGGGACAGATAGCAGGTACCCGCGCACCTGTAGAAAAAACCTGTTGGTGGTTGGGGAAACGTGCGGCATAGAGCGAGAAAGCCTCTCCACTAAAAACCCCGCCTACACCCAATGGCTCAAGCCAGGCCTGCAGTCCTGATGCCTGTGTCGTATGAACAATATCACGCATAGTTGCGCCGTAGATTTGCATGTCTTCTTCACTAAGTGAATGGACGACAAATGTGCAGCCGTGTGTGCTTATATCTTCGAGATCAGTTGCGAGATGATTCAGTATACGATTCCCAAAATACGAGATACCTGTTTCCACGTATCCTCCCCGATGGGTCTGTGTGCCAATTACCTGCTCTTATCGGCGCATTATACGTGATTTATCTGTCGAATAATAGGTTTGCTGTTCACAATTAGATAAGATTTTCGTCATCTAAAAAGGCTCCATCGCAATTCGCGCAGATGTGCTATAATCTGAAACTGAAGGGCTTCTGGGGGATGTTTGCGTATGATGACCTGTATGGGTTGCATAGCATAGTGCGATACTCGACATGGGAAGGCAGTTCATGGCTAAACGCTCCACCAGCCGTAAAACAACGACAACACGCACACGTAAACCGCAAACCCGTACGCGCCAAAAGCAACCTGCGCTTGAACCATTGTTGCGGCCAGAACACCAGCGTGAGCTTTTTGCTATTGCACTTATCACCATCGCAATTGTTACTATTGTGTTCTACTTCACTGGTGCGGCAGGGGCCATTGGTCAGCGCTGGGTGATGTTGACCCAGCAACTCCTTGGTTGGGGATCACTTTTGGTGCCTCTCTCGCTGGGGTTGCTGGGTGTTGCGATTCTCTGGCAAGAACAGCGTGAGGATATTCGCTTGACTGGTGCAATGGTTATGGGAACAGGTTTTGTGTTGATGTCATTGCTTGTTCTGCTGGAATATACCCTTGAACCAGTGCGTGAGTCGCTGAATGATAAAGTGGGTGAAGGCGGAGGAATTATCGGTTTCACGCTGCTTGATGTGACCGCTGGTGCGATTGGTCGCCCGGCATCGTTTGTAGTGTTTTTGGCATTAGGTCTCGCTGGCATTCTTTTGACATTTAATATCACCCTACGTGAACTGCTTAGGGGTATGCGGGATAGTTTTGCACGTTTTTGGGTTACTGTTTGGAGCGCTGCACCAAATCGCAGTGCACGCGAACGTGCAACATTAGCGGCACAACCAGCAACGGAGCCACCAATGCCAACCTATGTGCCACCACCTGGTGCACCCGATGATATCGAACTCACACCAATTGCTGAGCGACCAACCCGCGCAAGCCTGTTCAAACGCCCTGAGAAAGTTGTACAGAGTAGTGATACCTCTGCTGATAGTAAACAGGGTAAGACCCGCAGAGAACGCAAAGCGACCAAGTCACAACCGGAAGAGGTACTTGATGAGTTGTTAAGTACGCCGATTACCACACCAGCAGAACCTGTATCAAACGAGGTTCCTGTTGAGACGGTCCAGCAACCTTTGGAAGGCTTTGAGGTTTCTGCCGTGCATCGTGCGTGGCCACTTCCTCCTGTCGATATGTTTGACACGTATGTTGAAGGTGTTATCAGCGATGAGGAAAGGCGGCACAAAGCCCGTCTGATCGAAGAGACGCTTGAGAGTTTCAAAGTAGAGGTGAGTGTGACCGGTGTCAATACTGGTCCGGCAGTCACGCAGTTTGAAGTGCAACCAGCCGTGGGGGTCAAGGTTAGTAAAATTACAACCCTGGAAAAAGATTTGGCACTGGCGCTGGCAGCCCCTTCGATTCGGATTGAGGCACCGATCCCAGGCAAGTCGGTGATCGGTCTTGAGATTCCCAACTCTGCTGTCTCTGTCGTCAGCATGCGTGAAGTTGTGGAGAGTGATGAGTTTGAGAAAGCGAAGGCCAAGCTCAAATTCCCCCTTGGTAAAGATGTTTCGGGGCAAGCAGTTGTCGCAGGGATGGAGCGCATGCCGCATTTGTTGGTTGCTGGGAGCACTGGCAGTGGTAAGTCGGTGGCCGTCAATGTCTTTATTTGTGCGTTGCTCTTGCGCCACACACCTGATGAACTCAAATTTATCATGGTCGATCCGAAAATGGTTGAATTGATTGTTTACAATCAGATACCGCATCTTCTTTCTCCGGTAGTGACAGAATTAGAGCGTGTGGTTCCGACGCTGCGTTGGGCTACGGCTGAAATGGAGCGCCGCTACAAAGTATTTGCGAAATATGGTTTTCGTAATATCGATAGCTATAAACAGGCGTCGCGTCAGCGGGCAGACCTTGAGCCAATGCCCTATATTGTGATTATCATCGATGAGTTGGCAGACTTGATGATGATGGCGCCCGATGAAGTCGAGACGTTGCTCTGCCGCCTGGCACAGATGGCTCGTGCAACGGGAATTCACCTCATCATTGCGACACAACGCCCCTCAGTTGATGTGGTTACAGGATTAATCAAAGCCAACTTCCCTTCACGGATTGCATTTGCCGTCACATCGCAGATTGACTCGCGGGTCATTCTCGATATGAATGGCGCGGAACAATTGCTTGGGCGTGGCGATATGCTCTATCTTGCTACCGATGCCGCAAAGCCCGTCCGTATTCAAGGAACCTATGCCTCAGACGAGGAGGTTGAACGGGTCGTATCATTCTGGCGTACGGCTCAACCACCCGCAACATCAGGGACCGATGGGAAGCAGGGGAAACAACGTGCCACACCGCCACAGGCAACTATCAAAGGCCCTGGGGAATTTCTCGAAGCGGAAGAACAGGACACACTTCTGCCAGAAGCGATCAAACTGATCAAACAGCATCAGCGTGCATCTGCGTCTCTACTACAACGTCGTTTACGTATTGGCTATAGCAAGGCTGCACAACTCATCGATCTTTTAGAACAACAAGGTGTGGTTGGCCCTGCCGAAAGTGGCCGTTCACGCGAAGTGTTGCTCAGTGATTCAGACGAGTCGTGATGTGCTTGTTTTCCTCATAACGCTGTCTACCAATAATACGCAAGTCGTTAAGCAGGCTGGCTAAACCACACCAAGCAGTTGTGTTTGATCAATCTATCAGAGTTGCACAACTGCCCAATCCATGATATAGATTCATGATGCTCAATTATGGCTCTGCACATTCTAATAACGATGTAATCTTTTTGTAGATAGGGAAGGTTCCAACATGACGGTTCTGACCATACCCCCGATCTTTGATGGCCACAATGACACATTGCTTAATTTGTACAGTCCTGCACGTGGTGAAGGACGTTCGTTTTTCGAGCATAGTAGTGTTGGGCATATTGACCTGCCAAGAGCACGCGAAGGTGGTTTGGGTGGCGGCTTTTTTGCGGTTTTTGTTCCCAATGAAGGGCTTATACGAGATATGGAAGGGGCAGAAATTGTTACAACACCTGGTGGTGAGAACATACGTATTGCTCCGCGAATAGAGCTCCCCTATGCTCAGACAGTAACAATGGCGATGGTCGCAAGCCTGTTTCGCATTGAAGCAGAGTCCGCCGGACAAGTAAAAGTGGTGCGTACCGCTGATGATCTGACAACCTGTCTGTACGACGGTGTGATGGCTGCTATTTTGCACTTTGAAGGCGCCGAAGCAATCGATACCAAGCTTGATGCGCTGGAGGTGTTTTATCAGGCAGGGCTACGTTCGTTGGGTCTTGTCTGGAGTCGTCCTAACGCGTTTGCGTGTGGTGTTCCTTTCAAATTCGGTCATTCACCGAACATAGGTCCTGGTCTCAGTGATGCTGGGCGTGCTCTGGTGCGTGCCTGCAATCAACTAGGCATTATGATTGATCTTTCGCATTTGAATGAACAGGGCTTTTGGGATGTGGCTGAACTGAGCACAGCACCATTGGTGGCCACCCACTCAAATGCACATGCGATAAGCCCTTCCACACGTAATCTCACCGATGTCCAACTTGATGCTATCAGAGACTCGGATGGAATGGTTGGTGTGAATTTTCACGTGGGGTTTCTCAGTGCGAATGATGACCATGGTGCTGATGTGACGCTCAGTGTTGTTGCCGATCATGTCGATTATTTGGTCGAGCGGCTTGGTGTCGATCGCGTTGGGTTTGGTTCAGATTTTGATGGTGCCACCATGCCCCAGGAACTTGGTGATGTCACTGGTCTTCCGCGTCTGTTAGCCGTTTTGCGTGAACGAGGTTATGATGATGCCGCTCTACGCAAATTGGCCTATGAAAACTGGGTGCGCGTATTACGTCAAACGTGGTAACCAGAACTAGACCACTTCGATATCTTTCCCATAGGCTTTCTTAAAGAACCCAGCACGTCGATTGGCATCCCAGATTTCAACGGTGGCGTCCTCGGAGCGCTGTGTAAGGACACGAACCGAATCACCAATCTCAACATCTAATCGCTGAATGACTTGGCTCTTCCGTCGTTCGAGATGTTCGGCCAGACGGAGCAGTGCTGCAAGACGGGCAATACGCTCTTCATCATCTGATACCAGTACATCCTGATATTCATCTATTTTGACATCACCCTTGCGATGGTAACGTACAAGTGTTGCTAAAATAATGATTTCACGGTGAGTAAACCCATGGAGTGATGAGTTGAGCACGAGATAAGCGCCGTGTTTGTGATGATCATAGTAGCCAACGGCCACCCCAATATCATGCAAAATGGCCGCATGTGTGAGAAGTTCCCGTTCCCATTCACCGTACCCATGGAGTTCACGGAGTTGATCAAAGAGCGAGAGTGAGAGATCACGGACCTTCGCCACATGAATAGGCTCATAATCGTAGAGGCGTGCTAGATTTTGAGTGCTGAATTTGCGGATTTCAGGGAAGAGGGGTGGTGTTTCACCTTCAAGAAAATGTTCGTAAAATAACCCTTCACGGATTCCCTGCCCACTGACAGTTATCGATTCAAAATTACTCTGTCTCATCAATTGGAGCAGAATGACCGCCCCGGACAATATAATGTCTGCTCGATCACGTCCAAGACCGGGGAGGTGTTCACGTTCGCGCAGCGTGAGTCCTCGCAGTTGCTCAACGATTAATTCCAGGCGTTCACGTCGCAATATATAGCCGTGGACACGTTCAAAAGGATAATTGTGTGCCTTACGATCCATCTCGGCCAGTGTACGAATGGTGCCACCAATACCAACCATAATTGTGCCATTGTTACTACCAAGCCAGTCAAGATCGGTAAAGGTCTCTGCAACAGCCTGCTCAAGTACCTTGAAATCTTTTTTAGAGATGGGATCTGAGTGAACATAACGATCCGTAGCACGTAGCGCACCGATTGGTTGACTGAAGGCGCGTACAAAGCCGCGACCACGGATCATGGTCACCTGTGTGCTCCCACCACCAATATCGATGAGGAACGCATCACTTAACGTGAGACCATTGGCTGTACCAAGATACCCGTAATAGGCTTCCTCTTCAGCCGACAGCACCCGCATTTCGAGCCCTGCTTCTTTTTTTACCTGGAGGAGAAATTCGCTTTGATTAGATGCCTCTCGGACAGCACTCGTTGCCACTGGGACAATATGCTTGACACCCGTAGCATCACAAAAACTACGAAAGAGTTTCATGGCTTCAATACCACGCTGCATTGGTGCCGGTTGTAGTGCTTTATCCTCTCCAATGCCCTCAGCCAGACGAACCCTTTCACGAACTTCATCAAGAAGACGAAACGAATGGTGTGGTCGATACCCCATAACAATCAGGCGTGTGGTATTGGAACCAAGGTCAATCACGCCGATGCGTTCTTCCATCGATTAGCGCTCCTGCTCCGTTATTTCAGCAATACGTCGATCTAGCCGAGCTGAGATATTACGGTACATATCACCACGCATTTGTGCGGCACGTAAACGGCGTTGTAAACTGACAACCCAGATAACCAGACTGATACCAACAATGATCCATAACCAACTACGCATATAGTTCTCCTACAATCAATATGCAAGAATAGTACCGTTGCCATTCTACTCCATCCTGATACGAGAAACAACTAGAAATTAGCTTTCCCTGATTACAGTATCGACATCCCTCATTGACTATGTTACTGTTCTACAATACGCATCATGGGGATATCAGTGCAGGTGTACTGTGAGAAATTGCTGGTCAAATCTTTCCTTTCCCGTATAGAGATTCAACCTTATACCTGCATAATCGATGGTTTCACAGGAAGAGGACTATATGCCAATGTACAAAGCTGGTTTTATCGTATTGTTCGCCCTATCACTGTCAACATGTGGTGCAACAGCCCCCACCGGTTCAACCGCAGAGCAACCGGATGTTGCGGATGTGCCAACTACTATAAGCACCGAAACGCAATCAACCGAACAGCCTGAAGCAGAACCTACGGCAGTTGCGGCAGAAGTTCCTACCGATATGCCATCGACCGAAACCACAGATATAGAGCTTCCGGCCCCAACAGACGAAAATAGCGCGGGTGAAGCAACCGCAGAGTCAGACGAAGCAGAGTTACCACCGAATGCACAGATTGTGCCGCTACGCTATCTGGCCGATCTCTCGAACTTTGGCCCGCAGGACGCCACAGGAACGCTCACTTTGTTACCGGATACCAACACAATCATCGTTGAGGTGGAGGGGTTGCCACCAGTGGAGGGGAAGATATATGAAGTCTGGATGCTCCCTGCTGCTGATCCTGGCGGGCGCTTCAACACAGATGCCGATGGAATCGGTTGGTTAGAGCAAACATTAGCGCAGGATTTGAATAATTATGATCAGATCATTCTCACGGTGGAGCCAGAACCAGATGACTCGCCAGCTCCAGCCCCAGAGCACAGTATCGGCAGTGATCCGTTCTAATGCGTTGGCGGCAACACACTGAGGTTGTTGGTGTGGCAAGATCGGCCAGGTCTGGTAAACTGACTTCACAGAAGTTTTCGATCCTATACGTTTCGTGGTACACTACCATACGTTATTCGTGAAAAATATCTCGAACTGCACAGGTGGTTTATGATACAAGTGTTTTTCACCGGACGACGTCTCATCATGACAATTGTAGTGCTTATTGGTGCATTTTTGATTTCTCAATTGGGCATATGGCAGGTGAGTCGTTTAAATGAACGTCTGGCACTGAACGAAGAGATTGTGGCAGGTCTCGCTGCTGACCCCCTACTCATTGATGCCACTTTCTCCGGCGAGGACATACCAGAATTTCAACGTGTAGAAGTGCGCGGTACGTTTGATACTGATGAGGAAATTGTATGGAGCAACCGTGTGTATCAAGCGACACCAGGGGTGCATGTGCTCACCCCACTGCGGATCACCGGGAGTGACTCAGCAGTGCTTGTTAATCGCGGGTGGATTCCCAACACGGAGTCATCTCGTGAAGCACGCGCGCAATTTGCCCCACCCGAGGGTGAAGTGGTGATTGATGGTGTGACCCGTTTGTCTCAACCAGGGGATCAGGGACCAAAGGACTTACCGCTTACCCCTGACCGCCCTCGTCTGGATTCATGGTTTCACGTGACGATTCCTCGTATCCAGGAACAGATCGACTACCCGATCCTGCCCATTGTTATCGATCAGCAGCCGGCTCCCAGTGATCCGGCGTTGCCTGCACGTGTCGCCACTGTAGATTTGTTGGGTCCAGGGTCACATCTGAATTATGCGCTTCAGTGGTTCTCTTTTGCCATTATTCTGGTGGTCGGCTATATTGCTGTGACGTATCAGCAAGTCAAACAGCGAGATACCGATGCTGGTTCGCAAGTGCCGGTTACTGGTCGTTAAGCAACGCTGTTGCGATGTGCCGGATCTGTTTCATTATTCAAACGCATGTGTCTGTACGAAGTCACGGACTGTTTGATTGAATTTGGTGGGATTCTCGATAAACATAAAGTGTTGACCGCCCTCGTCTTGCTCGAAGTACACCACCTGCGATCCGGCGATTTGCTCGTGGATCCACTGTTGCGATTGCCAGGGCACAAAGCTAGTGCGACCACTGACGATGAGTGTTGGAATGTTGATACGTGGAATGACATCACGCCAATCCTGGTGACAATGGTTGTAGAGTAAGTTGGCGGCCTGTTTGCCTGGGATTTTCTGGTTGAGTTCGAGGACGTATTGTTTCATTTCATCTGGGGCCTGTTCTGTAAACATGCCACCGATTAGCCCAGCGACCACCTGTTCCGATGCTTCACTGTACAAGCCATTGACCAGGTTGAGAACGGCCTCTGGGGTGAAGACAGCTCCATATTGTTGTATCTCTGCCTCGGCCCAGGTTGGATTGCCTGTGAGCATGGGAGGTTGATCAATCAGCACCAGTTGGCTGGTCCGATCTGCCCCAAATATATCCCAGTACGACCAGATAATAGAGCAGCCCATGGAGTGGTCCATCAACGTCATTTCATGCAAAGCGTGAGCAGTGAGAAATTCGTGGACATCAAGGGCCAGGCGATAAATCTTATAGCCATAGTCAACATTCGCAGAGTCACCATGCCCACGCATGTCGATAGCGATGCAGTAGTAGTCATCTTTGAGGCCGTCGATCTGAGCATTGAATTGGGCGGCTGTTTGTGACTATCCTGGGATCATCACGATTGGTGAACCCGTACCATTGCTCAGGTAGTTCCATGTTGCGCCATCGCTGGTGGTAAATGATCCGGTGTGCATGATTGTTCCTTTCATCGAGATCGTTTTTCTGCTTTGTTGATGCTGGTCTTGCGTATTGAGCGACGTGTTATGAGTTCTATCACGAAGAGCTACGCGGGTCGATCCACGAGGATCTTCACAGACGGATTTCTGACACGTTCATCTTGAGATAGTACTCATTTTATGTTTGTGGGTCTATCTTTGAGTATAGTTTTGTAGAGAGACAAAATCAACTTGTTTCGGGGTGTTTCGATCAGATGATGATTAGTACTGATTTTGTTTTTCAAAGAGACGAAGTTGGGTTTATTAGGTTAGTTCGTCGAATAAGTCTTCATCACTCTTGACGCAAAATAAAAACGCCAAGTAGTAGCTGCCAGATATTGATTAAATTATTTCCAATTGTTCCTGCTGTGGCGACAAAAGGAGGCTGTGGCCCCAAAAATTCAAGATAATTCAGTACAAACATCGCAGTACTGATACATCCAAGAACCCCGAGCCACTTTGGGAAATGTGTATCGCGCAGAACAGCGATTGCTATACCACATAACCACAAAAACATTAGTAACAAACCAAGGTTTCCTTCTACCCCAAAACCAAGATAGGCATAACTGCTGTCAAAAATACCTATCATAGTTTCTTTGAGTTGTGGACTACTAGTTGGATCAACAAATACGTTGGCGAGATGTGTGACTAGAAAACGCCACTGGATATTCTGTATGCTAAAAAGCAGATTACATAAAATCCCAAATACAGTACATATTGTTACATATGCGTGCTTTGGTGCCAGTAACCCATGTAGCCCTATCACTATCACGATATGTACTATGTTGATTAGAGCAAAGATATAAAACAAAGAAGAGATTATAGATTGGTTTGCATAGAAATATGTTAATAGTGCATCTGTTGGTACATCCGTATCGAATATTGCAGCTAACGTAAGGACCAAGATTCCTGTTAAAAGGGGGACAATGATAAGCAAAATTCCTAACAATTTGAACGGTACTGGTCGTGGTGTCATGAGAAGCTCCTATACAGTTTAGTGTGTAAGTATGGTCAGCGTGTGTATATGTCGATAGCTCTGTTTTCTAACAGTAAATTGCGATATTTAGGGTATAAAAAGTAAAAACAGGTATTTAAGGTTATAAGAGCATAGAATTACAAATGTTAAGTAAAGTGTTATATGTGCAAATAGATTAATAGGGAGTTGATGATCAGGGTAGGATTGTAAAACCCAACTGTTTCACCATTATGTTGATTTCATGTTGAAAAAATGCTGCCGTATCACCAAGGGCACCATCATAATGACCAAAGAGTTCTAGCATAATCATGCCGTGTATGCGTGACCAAGCAACAAACATCATATAATAGAGCGCCTCTGGTACATCAAAACCTACTTCTTTTTTGAAATGAGTTAAATGTGGATATATGGTCTCTGGAACGGTTTCATAGTAGTGGGGAATGCGTAATTGTTGTTCTTGCCAGGCTGCTACAATCCAACGGAGAGCCCCTTGAAAACTACGAATCGCCAAAGGTTCTGTTACCTGTGCAGGGGCTTCATATCCGGGAATAGGATTGCCATATATCAGTTGGTATTCAGTACCATGAGATAAAGCCCATCTACGATAGTTTTGTGACGCCATAATAAATCGTTCCAAATGATTGTTGCAAAACAAACTATCTCCGGCTTGTTCAACTACTTCAGCCAAACTCGCAAAAGCATCGACAATTAATGCAGTTATTAAGCTATCGAGATTGGGAAAGTAATTATAGATAGAATTAGGTGCAATGCCAAGACTGCGTGCAGTAGCACGCAGTGATAGACCAGATGTGCCTTTCTGCACCAATTGTTGGTATGCGGCACGTTTGATTTCCGCAATTCTTTGTTTGGTAAGATCGTCGCGTCGTGGTCTTGGCACCTATAGCTCCTTTATAACATGTACACTGTGAGTTTAATTGTACACTGTGAGTTTAATGGAGTCAATATACAGGTCTTTGCATCTTTCCTTTATCTATCAGATAACCACCGCATCCGAAAATCTGGTACCATGGGGATACGGCTGTTTGCACAAAATATTCGTATTAGAGATAATGATCTGAAACGCATTGCTCTTGGATAGGTCATTACTGTAATGGCAATAAGGCAGAGGGAACTCTCCCCTATGCTCTTGCGTCATACACATGAATGATATTAAACCAGGGTAGTTGCCCAAAAGTCATAATCACTAGCTACCCCTGAGATGGCATAATCATAATGACAACACATGTTGCTGAGTTCGACAATGAGGATCTTGAGTTACTATCAGCTTACCTTGATGATGTTCTAACGGATGGAGAACGAGCGCAGTTGGAGCAGCGTTTAGCACAAGACCCCACATTGCAGCAAACCCTGAATGAGTTGCACATAACGGTCAACTTATTGCAAGATTTGCCATCTGTAATACCGCCACGCTCCTTTACCATCGAACCGGCGACTGTACAAACGGGCCAAGGTTGGCTTAGGGTTGCCGCCTGGTTACGGCTCGGTTCAGCCCTGACGGCGATTGTCTTTGCATTGACGCTCACGTTTGAGTTTGCATTCTTTGGGAACACGCCAACTGGGTTTGAAGAAACGGCCAACGAAGCACCAGCGCCTGAGATAGCCGTTGAGGAAGCGGCTGAGGAGACGGCTGGCGATACCATGATAGAAAAAGAGGCCGATCTCGCAGCAGGTAGTGTAGCGGAGTCGCCCGCAGCTACAGCGAATGAGCGTGAAGCTGTGGGGGCCATAGCAAGTGATGATCTTCAAAACGGTGAGGCAAATGGGTCTGCTCAGGATGAACTGATCGCACCATTAGAATCACAACCGCAGCCTGAGGAGAGGTTTGCTGCTCCTCCGCAAGTACAAGCGCCCTCATTAGATGGAGGTGAGGCGCTGGTAGGGGAAGAAGAAAGTATTGTTCAACAACCCCCTGAGATTGAACAAACACCAGTGTCGCAACCTATCGCGCCGCTGCGTATAGTTCAGATCTTGCTTATGGTGTTCGCCATTGGTCTGGGAGCCGGATCGTGGTGGATGGTGCGTCGAGGTCATCAATAACGTACCACTTTGAGCAACTACGGTTGCTACTGTTGCTCAATCACTCTCCCAACTACAAATTTGAGGTAGCGTCCCTCGGGGAAGGCCGCGAGTATCGGGTGATCGAGTGGTTGACCGGCTTCGTGGATGATCTGTAGCCGTCGGTCTGCATTGGCACTGGCACTTGCTAGTATTTCTCGAAAGACTGCTGGACTTACCTGACTGGTGCAACTGGCAGTTACGAGCAATCCGCCGGGGGAAATACAACGCATCGCCAGTGCGTTGAGTTTGGCATAGGCACGCATCGCAGCATGACGACTCTGTTTGCTCTTGGCAAAGCTTGGTGGGTCGAGAATGATGACATCAAATGTGCGTTCTTGTTTCACATATTGGTTGAGCAACTCAAAGCAATCACTGGTGATAAAGTCATGTTGATGCTGATCTAACTGATTAAGTTGGATATTGCGCTCAGCCGCTTCAGCAAGCCCTTTCCCGCTATCAACACTGGTGACATGTTGTGCACCACCACGCAGCGCATACAGCGAAAATGCTCCCGTATAAGCAAAGCAGTTCAGTACCGTTTTGCCCTGGCTCACCGTCTCAACATAGTGGCGGTTTTCGCGATGGTCCAGAAAAAGACCAGTTTTTTGTCCCTTCCATATATCAACGTGAAAGAGTATGCCGTGTTCAATCACTGTGTAATCCTGGTGAGGCAGATCACCCCACAAACGTTGTATCTTACCTTCATCGGTATGGTCGGAGATATCATCAGTATGGCGGGTGCGTAGAACAATCCCTTGTAGGGGGGCAATGGCCTGCATCGATTTGACCAACCAATCTTGTAATGTGGACGCGCTCTCCATATATGTTTGGATCACGGCAAAATCACCATACAGGTCGATGGTAATACCGGGGATGCCATCACTCTCGCCGAAGAGCCAGCGATAGGCCGTACAGCCAGCTGCTCGCAGTGGTGCACGTAATTCCCACGCTACTGCCAGACGTGCTTCGAGCCAGCGTGTGTCTGGCAGATAGCGTTCTGAGAAGATACGGATTGCGATAGGCCCGTGGGCCTCCCATAAACCAAAGCCTCGCCAGGAAGCACAACGCAAGCGCACCCAACTGCCTGCGGGGAGTCGCACATCTTTGGGGATGTGATTCCGATAGACCCAGGGATGTCCCCCGGCAAGACGTTCTCTCAGGTGGTTCGGAAGCAGGATGTCAGGTAGTTTTGCCATGTAATGACCTATATAACAAAATAAACGCTAGCCAGACCCATCACAATACCGCCTACAATATAGACAACAAAAGGCACCTGAGCCTCAGCCCAGAATTTGATTGCAAAGATGACAATGACAAAGGGAATAAAGAAGCTACCGAGTCCCCAGAGTATATGGCGTTTAAAAGCCAGAATGAGTAACCAGATGGTTCCAACGATTGAAATAAGCGCGCCGATGAGCAGAAAGATGGCACCTACCACATCAACGGTTGTGAAAGTTTCCATAATAGATGCTCCTTGTCATTGCAAAACCTTTAAGGTGTAGCATATCACAACTCAGCGAGGAGGTTTTCATAGAGTGCAATGTGTTGATCTGCGATAATGTCCCACGAAAAATGTTGTGCCAGACTTTGTCCCTGTTTACCAAGTGCGGTACCTAATACAGAATCGTTGGTAAGTTTTTGAATTGCCTGCGCCAGTGCAGAGGCATTTTGTGGTGGGACCAGTAACGCCTGTTCACCATCAATGAGTTGTGGAAAGCCATCAACAATAGGCATAGAATGACCACGTGTAGTGATGACTGGCACACCATGGGCAAGGGCTGCGAGTAGACTCCCTCGGCGAAAAGAAGCACCATCCACAAAGGGCAGTGCTACCATGTCGACGGCGAGCAGGTGTGCTGACACGTCTGACTCATTACAGTGTCCGGTGCGTATCACTCGTTGCGCTAGTCCAAGGTTGTTGATCTGGTCAGTAATTTTCTGAGCATACACCTGGTCCTGTGGTGTAGTGGTCGCTCCACCAATGATAAGCAGACAATAAGGTGGTGGGAGTTGCCCAAGAGCATCGATGAGCGTATCGACCCCTTTGCTTGATGACAGCAGCCCAAAATAGGCCACAATGATTGTATTGGCTCTGATTCCATATTGTCTGCGCCATTCCACTCGATCATAACCAGTTGGTGGTGCCACAGCGATGTTGCTACCGATAGGAATAAGTTGCGGACGCTGGTGCAGAGGTCTCCCATAGTGCTGTTGGATATAGGCATAATCGTGTGGGTTTGTGACCACAACTCTGTCGGTATCGGCGAGCAGCCGTCGGGTGACCCAGTGTCGTACCCAGCCAGCTTTGGGGAAGAGATACGGAACTAAAAGATCGTGCGCGGTTACCACCACACGTGGGCGTCCGGGTAGTCTGCTCAGTCGCCATGGCAGGAAATTGATGGCGGGATGCATGCCATATGCCCCTGTCTGATACTGAATATGCAGGACATCAGGACGAATTTGGTTTAGCGTATCGATGACTGCCGACCAACATTGCCAGTTCCATACGGAAACGGGTAGTACGATCTGCGGTAAAACTGTAAAGCTATTTTGCTCCTGATTACGTCTTACACTAGTAATTATATGGACAGTTTGGTTGTGACGTTTTAGCTCTTCCCCAAGCTTTTTGGTGTAGTCTCCCACACCGCCTGGCTGAGGTGGGTATTCGGCGCTAAGTAGTGCTAGATTCATTTGACATCGTTCTGTCATGTAAGAACACCTGGTTGCCTGTTAGTATAGCATCAGATACCACTATCGTGTTCAGCGATAGTTTGGAGAGGTTCTGTTTGTACGGAAGGCAACTACATAATGCGTGTACATCCACATCAATCTTCATCTCGGCGTCGTTCAGTACATTGGACAATGCTTGAGTTATCCTTAATTACAGTCAGCCTGATTCTGTTGGTGACATCAATTGGAACTGAGGTCTATCGGTGGATCAGTCCCACCAGTGTTCCCGCCGCTGCCTCAGAAATAGTCGAGCATGCTACTCCAACGATTGGAATAGGGCTCCCATCAACTGAGGAAGCATCAGGTGACGAGACACCAACCACCCCGCTATCACCGACAGTGCACATAATCGAAGAGATGACACCAACTGTCCCGGCGATACCCAAACCAACTGCCCCAGAGGTGCTCGAACCAACTGCCTTAGACATACCTGAACCAACTATCGGCGATCCACCATTGGAAATTGGGAAAGAAGCATCTGTGGAGCAGGTACAGCCTGGTGCGGTCTATAGTTACACCGTGCACATTACGACCACGAGTGAGATAACGCGCGAGGTTGAGGCGCGTACCAGTATCGATGGCCCCATCGATCTGCTTGGGGCGGCATCTGAACACGGGGAGTGTGAGTTAGAAAATCCGGTTATATGCATAGTTGACACCCAACTTGATAATACGGCAGTCATTACTGTTGAGGCACAGGTCAAGACCGATGCGACGCCCGGCGAACAGATCACGAGTCAGACGTTAGCACAGGATGATACCTACAGTACTGCATCTTCCGATCAACTCTCGATAGATATCGTGCCAGCTGTTCCACCACGCGCAACACCTGGCACTGCGATTGATCTGCCTGTAGTGGCAAAAGCTACTGATCCACCGGTGCAGGAAGCGTCTCCTGTACCTGAGGAGCATCGCCAGACCGCTATGCCAGAACCAACTGCAGAGCCAACGACAGAATCGACCGCGCTACCAGAACCAACAGCAGAACCGACTGCGCTAACAGAACCAACTGTTATTCCTGAAGTATCGGTACCTGCAGCAGAAAACATCCCGGCTGAGTTACCAGATGTGGCGGCTTTGCAAAGCAGTCCTGAACTAGAGTCGCCTACCTTGGAGCAGGAAAGCCCAACGGTCGAAACGTCGCCGGAGGTTGATCCTATCGTGATACCGCCTTCCGAGACAAATGTTTTTCCCTATCCTGCACCAGATCAGGCCGACGAGACAGCAGAAACAGCAGAGCCCTATCCAGCGCCTTCAGGCACCCTACCAACAACTGTTATTTTACCAACAATAGATGCCAGCCCTGAGACAGGTTCACCAGCAATACCAACCTCGCGGCTTCCACCAACTTCAGTTTTGCCAACTATCCCACCGTTTAACACACGACCTGACGACTCAGGTTCGCGCACGCCTCTCCCCAGCACATCGACCACAGCACCAACTATTGGGTTGGCGGGGATGCTCTTCGGGCTAGCGCTCACCATTCACAGTGTGCGGCGGGTGCGTGAGGCCGACGAAGTGCTGACTCGACAGGGAGCAATGACACCACAGTTGGCACCATTGATGCGTGCCATCAGTGAATTACAACAGAAGGCATCTGAAGATATGGATCGCATGAAGTCACAGAGTCAACGTCTTGCTGAAATACTCAAAAAGAAGCAGAGAAGGAAGTAGATAGACCTAACGCTTTGGTGTACACTGCTACAGGCCTGCGTGCTGACTCTCACGTGAGTCGCTTCTCGTAGCATTGGCTGAGTGGGTCGTCGGTGTAGGGGCCAAACGGGGGAATACGGTAAAAGCCCATCCGCTCGTATAACCCGATGGCGTCTTGCTGATGTATCCCAGTTTCTAAGCGCACCAGGGTGATGTTGTGAGAAGCGGCATAATCTGTCAGATGATCCAGCATCAACTTCGCCAACCCTGAGCCACGGAATTGTGGACGCACATACATCCGCTTGATCTCGCCATACTCGTCGCCCATGAGTTTGATGCCACCACAGCCTGCTGGTGCTCCGTTGGTACGAAGCAGAAAAAATGCCACGTCTTCGGTAAGCAACTTGTCGACACTAAAGCCATGGCGACTTTCGGGGGGATAGAAAGAGGCAAGGAGATCTTCTAACTCGGTAATCAGGCTGATCGCATCAGGTGTGTCAGGGCGTTCTCTGGCGATGATGGCTACCATCAGACAATCCTCTTTATATATCAGTTGTTTCAGACTGCTTGAATACAGCGAAGTGCCTCACCGGATGCTGATGCAACGTTGTGTTCTGGAGTACCGTCGAACACTCACTACGCCGCGACACATTCGGCTTTCACCCCGATCTGATCAAGCTGCTGGCGGATTTCATCAACATAGATCGCATTCATAATGATGACGGTGTCGGGTTGATATTCACGGAGAAAGTCAGCCGGGACGATCTTCTGACCAGCGCCAGCGACAAACATACCGTGCTTACGTGGATTGATATCGACGATATAGTCAACAGCATCAGGAACACGCATGGTATTGAGGAACATTACGCCCTTCGAGCCTGCCCCCCAGACTACCGCACGTTTGCCCGTTGCAACGCTTCGTTCCAGCGCTTCTGTCCAGTAATCAACCTTTTGTTGGAAATTCTCGGCAAATGCCACAACCTCTCGATCCATTGTCGCGGCCCCATCCCACGTCGGTGTTTCGGCAGATGTGGTACTGACCTGTGGTAGCGCTTCAATCGCAAGGAATTGTTCGCCAAATACCTCATTAACACGTTGTACCTCAAACCCGTTAGTATGCAGGACTCGCGCCAGAGAACCGACACTGTAGTACGAGCAATGCTCATAAATGATATCCCAGATCGCCATATTCCGCACCATATAGCCAGCATTGGGCACTTCGACAAAGAGCGCGGTGTGATAACGGTTGCCAATAATCTGGCGTAGATCATGTAAAAAAGCGTTGGGCTCAGGAATGTGTTCTAAGACGTGTCGGCTACACATCAGATCTACCGGTGTACTGGCGTATCGCATCGAGTAGTAATCGCGTACAAAGGTAGTACGTCCAAACCTGAATGTCGTTACCTCGTTGGAAGATGCCGAGGGATCTGCTCCTGTAAGGGCATTGTATGTAATGCCGTCTGTATCGGCGACACGGTCGGGAACAAAACTTGGGTCAAAGCCGGTTCCGTGTCCTTCGGCCATATCGGCAAGCAGCGTGAGAAATTCGCCTTTACCACAACCAACATCGATAATGTGCTTGCCACGCAACTGGTAGCGTTCGATCAGTTGTGCCGCCATGTCGTGGGCATATGTACGGAAGCGAGGTGAAAAGTGCTGTGAATTTTCATAGCGGATGTTATATTCCATCAATTCCGGATCAAATGCCTGATTAAAAATGTGTTGGGATTGACGACTGTAAGCAAGCTGGATCTTTCCCTGTAGCGCCTGTAGCGCTGCCTCACAGGTTTC
Organism: Chloroflexi bacterium AL-N1; assembly: GCA_013122435.1. Classification (GTDB taxonomy): domain Bacteria; phylum Chloroflexota; class Chloroflexia; order Chloroflexales; family Roseiflexaceae; genus AL-N1. The sequence goes on along the minus strand of WYDT01000026.1, from coordinate 54,841 downwards.
GTACAGAGAGTTACAGTTGACGGGTGCCCGTGGGATTTCGACGATCACAGATGTGTCGTTTGAGCTGCTGACCGGACAGGCGGTCTGCTGATGCGTTCCAGATGTTGGGGTGATAGATTCTGACTCCAATGCTTCCTCCAAGTAATACTATGTATGGCAATAATGTGTAAAAATAAATTATGTGCTACGTGATCTGCCAAACAGACCACAAGTTACCGAAACAGCATAACCGTCGTTTCGGTAACTCAAATGAAATATTGGGTATAGCAGAATGTACATAGCACAACGCAAGATCTCGTTGCTTTCGTTTAACTGTACACATATCTCATCGGAGCGTCAAGGTATTGAAATGAATAACTCGTTATCCGCGTCTGTATGCGATACAACATATCTGGTGATTTTACACGGCTCTGATGGATAGCCCTATACTAATGGTTAAAATGACAAAATGTTCAATTGTTCTATTTATGGTTCTAAGGCCAGTGCAGCCTCCACAGCGGCGTATGCATCGACAATACCAAAACCTGTTGCAGGATCGGGAAGTTGGTCGTCTGCTGAACACGGTGGTTGTTCACCAGTGTAGGGTTGGGCCGTGTCACGCAGAATCTCGGTAGTGCGCTCGATATCGCCGCGCAAGTCTGGGTTGGCCGACCAGAGCAGTGCTACCACTCCAGCGACATGTGGCCCAGCCATCGACGTGCCATCACTGGATGAATAGCCGCCGCCTGGCCATGCCGATATGACACTCACACCAGGTGCGATGAGATCTGGCCCTCGGCGTTCTTCTGGTAGGATGCTCTCGGGGCCACGACTACTGAAATCGGCGAGATTGCCTGTTTCAGTAAGCGCCCCAACACTCAATACCTCATCGTAGATGGCAATGGGGCTGTTGAGTGAGTCACACACCGGTCCATCATTCCCTGCCGATGCAACGACAAAGATCCCTGCAGCACGCAACGCTGCCACGCCCTGTTCAAGCGCGCGTGCATCGCAGCCCTCAAATGGTGGACATCCCCACGAGTTGTTGCTCACATCAGCGGCGAGTTCTGGCCGTCCGGTGGTAAAGGGATCGCCCTTCTGTGGGTATGGTGCGAGCAGGAATTGCATACAATCGAGGTAGTAGGCTGGGCTGCCTAAATTGCGTACAAGGTTGGCACATCCAAACCAGGTGGCTTCCGGTGCTACACCAATGCCATCGCTTCCAAGCATGGTCCCTAGCGTGTGTGTGCCATGCCCACTGAAATCATAGGGTTCAGGCCGATTGTTCCACGGATCGATCCAGTTGTGGGTGTGATCGCCATCTCGTCCGCGATACTGGCTTTGTAGTGCAGGATGTTCCCAATCAACACCACTATCGCTTTGTCCAATCACAATATCTTCGCCCATGATGCCAAAATCCTCCCACACCTGGTCTGCACCAATTGCCCGTACACCCCAGGTTGGTCCTTCTGGTGCCAAAGCAGTGGGTATCCCCACCTCGGAAGGAGTGTTTGGCAGGGGCCGCAGTATAGGACTCAGCAGCACACGATCTACATCGTCACGTCCTTCGATCTGGAGGCGTGTTGGCAGATCAGCATGTACTTCGATGGCGTTGACAAGGTAGTATGGTGTGTACGCAATCCCTCGCGTGTCCAGCCATGTGCGTAGATCGGCTTGTGAACGGCTGGCGTGTTCAGTCAGTGTCGTATACACATATGTGCGTCGTTCGATGATATCGTCGATGGTAGCTGCTTCACTGAGATCTGCCTGATCATGCAACATGACAAAGAAATGGTCGCCGTAGAGACCAGGGCGATTGAGGACGTAGATGGTGGTTGTACCTGCAATTGCGAGGAGAGCCACCCCCCATGTGACGATGGAGGCTGCTGCGCGTGGTCGTGCGCTAATGAAGGTCAAAGTGATGCCTAGCAGCAAACTCAGCAGAGCCGTTGTAAGGGCGGCCACAAAAGCGTACGTGGCTGTTTCACCGGTCAGTAATGCGAGGATAATCTGCTCGTGGGGATCAAAGAAGGCCAGTGGTGCAAAGGCCACCAGCGTCATAAGCAAAACGGCGTTGATCCATCCTGATGACTGCTGTGCTTCTGTGGGTCGTGCAAGGGCTACCGCAGGGAAGCCCAGAATGGGGAGTATCAGCAGCAACAACAGATTTTGGTCGTCTTGCCCCCAGGCACCTGCAACACTCGTCAACACCACGGATAGGGTGGCTCCCGCTGTCCATATGTCGGCAGCGCTGCCCCGACGATCCGTTGTTAGCACGGGTCGAAGTAACGCAAGTGCCGCAGCCCCAATGAGCCCCAACGCGATACCTTCGCTAAGGGCGCGGAAGGTATCAAAACTACTGCCCAGTGCGCCCCAGGTAATGGATGGCAACATCAGTAGGGTCCCCAGCAGCAAAGCGACGGCAGCACTCCCGAGCCTGGTTGGTCGGCCCCCACGCATCACCAGAATAGGCAGGCTGAACACGAGTGCTACGGCAATGCGTGTGAAGGCGGGGCCATTTAACGTATCTAGCGCAAACAATTGTCGCACAAGATTGAGCAGGGTTGTCAGAATCGCGACCCAGACGAGTGTCCAACCAACGGCACGGTAGCGCGATGTGGCTGACCGGAGTGCAATCAGCAGTGCTGGAATCAATATAAGCATTGGCTGGACATAGCCCCAGATCAGAATAGCATTTGTGTTGATAGGCGGTAAACCAAGTGCACTGGCCGAGGGTGCCGCCATAAGCTGAAAAATGATGAACAGATGCAGAAAAAAAGCGGTCAGGGCCGACCAACTCAGTAACACCTGGGTACCAGCACTACCAGTTTGGGGTGGGACTGTTTCGTTTGGTTCAATCACACAGATCCTCCACAATGTAAGAGCATACAATAATGATTTGGTTGAATGTTAGCATACCGCACAAAAAAGAGGACTGCCACAAAAGCCATCCTCTATCTCAACATATAGGTGGTATAGGGCTCAGGTGATGACACGGTCAACTACCATGGCAACGAATAGCAGTGCCAGGTAGAGCAACGAGTAGCGATAGAGCGCCCACGCGGCTTTGGTGCTGCCCTCACGCTGAAGTTGTATCGCGTAGTAGAGGAACAGCCCGCCAAATGCTAACGCCATCAGAAAATAGGGCAGCCCAAAGATTTGGAGTGGTGTCAAAATGAGTGTGAGCACAAACATAAGAATGCTGTACAGGACAATCTGTCGTTTTGTTTCATCATCACCGGCCACTACGGGTAACATTGGTATATTGGCGTTTGCATAGTCTTTCTGTCGAATAAGTGCGAGGGCCCAGAAGTGTGGTGGTGTCCAGTAGAAAATGATTGCGAACAGAAATAGGGGAGCAAACGACAAATCGCCAGTGACAGCAGCCCAGCCAACCAGCGGTGGAAACGCCCCCGCCGCGCCACCTATGACGATATTGCTCGGTGAGTTGCGTTTGAGGATGAGCGTATAAATGACAACATAGTAGAAAAAGCCAGTGAGGGCCAGTATCGCCGTCAGGAGATTGACAAATACCGCTAGAATGGCAAAAGCCACAATTGCCAGCACAATGCCAAGAACTAACGCATGCCAAGCGGGAATACGATTGCTCGGCAGTGGTCTGCGGCCTGTGCGCCCCATCTTCAGATCAACATCACGGTCAAAGTAACAGTTCAAAGCGTGTGCACCAGATGGCATCAGCCATCCGCCCAGGGTTGTCCAGAATAGTAGCGTGAGACTGGGCATGCCCTCTGGGGTAATAAACATTGTTGTGATGGTTGTCAAAATCAACAAGGTGATCACACGTGGCTTGGTGAGACTAACATAATCCTTAAAGAGTGTATGCGTAACAACACCATCTTCGGGTTTTGCAACTACTGGTTTTGCCGATGTTTTGGTGATTGGCAAATGATAGGCAACTGTTGCCATTACAACTAGAATGCCCCACATACTGGCGCCCAGTGTGAGATGTGCAATGCGAAGAACTGCGAGAGTAATGGTATTTGATTGGTTTGCTAATATTACCTGAAACATACCAACAACGGTAGCGACAATCATAAGACCAAACGCCCACCGAGCTGCCTGTCGGATACTCTGGTGTGTATGCAAGCGCCACGTTTGGATGGCAAAAACGATAATGAATAGTGTTGCTAATGCTACCAACACACGATGAGTCATGGCAATGACTGCCAAATCGTTTGAAGGAGCACAAACAGGCCATGCCAGACATTCCCACAGTGCACCCTGGTTTGTTACAATGGTACCGGCAGCGAGCGCAAGATAGAGCGATAGCACGCTACTTATAGCGATAGTTCGATAACGTCGTTGAGTTTCCTGAGCACGCCCCCCAAGCTTTGGCTGGGTATCGATTGGCTCCATACGCACACTGGTGTATGCGTACAGAATGAAACCAAGCACAGCTAAAGCGAGGCTACTAAGAGCGGAACCAGTACCAATAGACAGGAATCCACCAACCAAAACGAATCCGTACGCCACTAGTGCAACCATGATGACCAACCAGCGTTTGTGAACAGCAACGGTCACCACGTTTCCCGAAGTATTATGAGGCATAGTCAATCTTTTCTAGTTTTTGCCCCGGGGGAGCTGCGCAATAACTGTAGTAGAGATGTGGTGTGACAATTTCCCTCCAAGCATGAGCAAATTTTAGCATAGGTCGATGATTGTGTCAAAAGTCACAAGTTAGGAGCGAAACGGGGGTTTGCGCTTTTCCAGAAAAGCTTGAATGCCTTCTTTTCCATCAGGATGAGTGACACAACTGACCAGACCCTGGCGTTCTTTTTCAAGCTGTCTTTCTAATGGAGTATCAAAGGTATCATTCACTAACTCCTTAGCCCAACCAAAAGTATGTAAGGACTTGTTCGTCAGTGTTTGCGCCATCTGAGTAGCCGCGTCAAGCAAATTGGCATCATCAACGACCTTGGTGACCAATCCCCATGCCAGGGCTTGTTCAGATGAGATTGGCTCGTCGAATGCCGCGATTTCGAATGCACGTGCGAAGCCGACGAGCCGCGGCAAGGTAAAACTGGTACCGCCATCGATACAGAGTGCATTGCTGGTAAAGCCCTGTTTGAGACGTGCTGAGGTGGTCATAACACGAAAGTCGCAGGCCAGCGCCAGGGCAAAACCACCACCTGCTGCAATACCATTGATCGCGGCAATCACAGGTTTTCGCATGCGCCGAATCTCGACGATATAAAGATGGACAAAGGTCGCAAGCTCATGGAATGCTGCTGCCGGGCTGTTGGGATGCGCCAAGGCCCCCTTGATATCATCACCTGCAGAGAATGCCTTGCCGGTACCTGTGATGATGATACTACGCACCGCATCATCTGAACTCCAGCGCAAAAGCACCTCACCTAGTTCCTGAGCGGTCGGCAAATTGAGCGCATTTAACGAATCGCCGCGAATCAAGGTGATATATCCAATCGTATCTTGAATATCTGTATGGACATACGAACTCATGGTTTGTTGCTCCGTTTACTCGTGATACTGTTGTGTTGTTTCGAACTTGTGGACTTGGTAGATGAATAGGCTCATGATAACATTAGATCAACCGTGGTATAATCCTCGCAAATTCGTGAAAGTGTAAATCGAAAGACCATGTCCCGCTACGAAATACGATTACGCCAGTTTGGCCTCATCAGTGGTGCTCGACAAGAAGTAAGTGATCTTGTCTTTGTCGCTGAACCGGCTGCCCTATTTTCTCCGGAACTTCGCAAAGGGCGCCTATATACCATAACAGAAGCAAACCCTGAAGCTGTGCGTGGTCATGACGCCTGTCGATCAGTTAGTCGTGCCATCCACAAAGCTTTTTATGATGATCGATCGTATAGTGTAACGTCAGCACTTCGTAAAGCGATCAGTACCGCTAATACCGCGCTCTATCAGCACAATTTTAATGTCACGCCACAGAAACGTGCGGTGGTTGGAGTCACGTGTGCTGTGTTAAAGGAGCATGATCTCTATATTGCACAGGTTATGCCGTCGCAAGCCTATGTGCTCTCTGCTGGTAGCTTGCGTGCGTTACCACCTACCCCGTCCTGGAGTGGTGGACAGGATCAGACTAGTACACCTTTGCTCAAGCCAATCTCACTTGGCACCAGTCTTTCGATAGAGGCAGAATTTTACCGTGCGGTAATGCGGCCAGGTGATGCAGTACTCTTTTGTTCGAGCAATCTCTCACGGATGCTGGGACGTGATGACGTTATGAAGTTGTTGCGTCAGTCTGACCCTGTGGCTGCTATCAGTGAGATAAACATCATTTGTAAGGATAATTCCATTGCTGAGGCACATGGATTAGTGATGTGTATTGCGCCACCGCTAAGCCCTGTGGCAACGGCAGAACCATTAAGCCGTGCGGGTATCAGCGAACGGGGGCGGATGCTGGTGCAGTCTGCGGGTGATGCGGTGAGTCGTGTGACTGGTGAGATTGGTTTGATGCTACGTTCCGGGGAACATGCAAAACAGCGCAAAACAGAAATGCGCCGTGAGCATGCCCAACGTGAAGACGAACAACTTTATACCATGCCGGATGAGCCGCCGCCCCTGCCGTCCTCCACGATAGCGATACCACCATTGGAACTTGGTGAGTCGCTTGAAGAGCGGGTGGAACAGGAACGGCGTGAAAAAGGGCCACCGCTTGGGGCACCGCCACCGCGCCCTATCGACAGTGGTTTGCCCCCTTCGGCTTTTCTTGGTGAAGGCGTGTATTACGCACCACCATTACCAGTCGAGCGACGTGTTGACCTTAGTGATACGCCGAGCATGGCTGCGGTTGGAAGTCAAAAGCGTGTAGCGACACCGTCTGAGGTATCGCCACTGCCTATTGATATGACATGGACAGAACGGTTGCTCCAGCCTTTTGAGAAGATTGTTGATACCATTACCAAGTCGAATCGTCGTCGTCGCCTGCGCCGTCCGCCACCAAGCGCGATGCCACAGGTACCCCGGCGTCCTGGGTTGTCCTACCGGCGTGAGGGGCCGCCATTTCCCTGGCTTTTGTTGTTATTGCTGGTCACATTGGTTGCTCTGTTAGTTGTGTATGGCATGAATCTCTCTGAGCAAAATGCCCAACGTCAGGCGAATGATCTTCTTATAGAAGCAGAACAAGCCGTGGCTTCGCTACGTACATCAGATGAGGCTACCGCCCAGCAACAGTTAGCTGTGGCCGAATCAGCATTGGAGCGTGTCCGTGCGAGTGCCATTGTCACCGCAACGGAAGAGAATCGTCAGCTATTGACACTTATCGAACGAGACTATGAGCGGCAGCTTGCCAGTATTCGTCGGCTAACGTACTTTGCTGATATAACCGAATTGGGCCGTCATCCACAAGCGGCTGCCAATGCCACTTTTAGCACATTGGTGGTCCCACCACCTCCTGAAGGTATTACCAACACCACCAGTTTTGAGTCACTCTATGTGGTCGACAGCAACGCAGGTGTTCTCTATCAAATGCCAAAAGATGGTGGCACGCCAGAGCCGTTTTTACGCCCAAATGATCAGCTTGGCGAAGGTCGCACAGTTGGCACCGTACGATCGGCTGCGTGGCGTTTGGATAACATTATTGCGGTTACCCAGAGCGAGGGTGGTCCGTTTGTGTATTATTTCCGGAACGGTAATAGCTGGAGTGCCAGCAATCTTGGTGGAAGTGATGAGTGGAATCAATCGATTAACGAGCATTTTAAGATTGTGACATACGACGGAAATCTTTACATTTGGGGTGCACGACCGGGGCAGATTCTCAGGTATTCAAGTGGCCGTGTCGGTGATCTCTACGAGCCCTGGATTAGTAGTGAGGCTGAACGCGAAGAAACGGCTATTGATGTAGCTATTGATGGAGATGTGTACCTGCTCAAACCAGACGGCACTGTGCTGGTCTATTTCCGTAATGCCTTTGAGCGTGAACTTACTCTACCAGCCGTTGATCCGCCCCTGGTTGCAGTAACAGGTTTTGTAGTCACTGGTACATCAGACTCTGGACACATCTTTTTAACCGACACACAAAATGAGCGCATTATCCAGATTGATAAACAAACTGGCGACTTAATCCAACAGATCCGTGTACGTCCCGATGGGCCCTATCATTTGGATCAGTTGATTGATGTGCAGGTAGATGTAACGGGAGCACGTCCGACACTCTATATAATCAATGGCAGCCAGGTTTTGCGAGCAATGCTGCCAGAACCACCACCATCACTCAGTGGTACTGATGACGCAGATACCACCACAGACGCACAATCCACCGCAACACCATAAATCGGTACTAAGACTGAGCACATCTGCTCAATATACATGTATTGGGTGAAGAACTATGGATGATGTTATATTACAAACGCCTCGCCTTACCTTGCGTACTATTCCTGCATCCTTTGCCACACAAGTACTTGATTTTGTGGTTCGTAATTATGAATTTCATCGCCCATGGGACCCACTCGTCAGTGAGTCCTTCTTTACGTTTGCCGCACAACAGGAACGTCTCCATAATGATGAAAAACTACGGCAAAATGGCCTGACCATCCGACTGTGGATGTTTGCGTACGATGATACACATTGTGAGCAAGTCATTGGCTATCTCTCGTTTGCAAACATTATTCGTGGGGCATTCCAATCGTGCCATCTGGGGTATAAGATTGACTACCGTATGACCAATAAAGGACTTATGACCGAAGCCCTTCGTGAGGCTATCCGTTTCGCATTTGAAGAGCTCAGGTTACACCGTATCGAGGCCAACATTATGCCACGCAACATGCCATCGCGTCGTGTAGTGGCAAAATTGGGTTTTGAAAATGAAGGGCTGGCACGCCAATATTTGAAAATTAATGGTGTGTGGGAAGATCATCTGCACTATGTCATACTCAATCCGTCTGTATGACGTATATCATATATTATGGTATGCTGTAGCGACCGCTGGAAAAATGTTTTGTAATACCCATAACGAATTGATGACTCGATTGTTATGTATGTCGAGTAGTGTTTCAACGAGCACTACTACTCACATGTTGTTGATGCATCAAAGGTGTGTCTCGTGACAGATGAAGAGCTAGTCGCCCGCTTAAAGGCCAATGATGATGAAGCCTACCGCGATGTGGTGGCTCGTTATAGCGACGCGCTTTATGGATATGTGTATAGGATGACTGGTGATCATCATCTCAGCGAAGATGTTGTCAGCGATACGTATCTTCGGATGGTTGAGAAGATTGATACCTATACATTTTATGGTGCGCCGTTTAAGGCTTGGCTGTATCGTATTGCCCATAATCTGGCGATTAATGCTATGAAGCGAACCAAACGCACCACAGGTTCAGTTGACCTTGAGCGTGTAGCACCGGCGGTCGATGATCCAGCCGTAACGGTGATGGCCGGTGTTGATGCAGAAGAGCTACGTGAAGCCTTGGCTGAGTTAACGGAAGAGCAACGGCAGGTTGTGTTATTACGATTTGTCGCTGGTCATAGCAGTGATGAAGTGGCGCATGTTATGGATAAAACTGCCAATGCCATCAAACAGATGCAGTTTCGTGCGCTTCGCTCACTGGGACGTTTGTTAGAGCGACGAGGATTTGATTAAGATGGACCACATATTCGCCGACATTCTAGAAACATGTCTTATTCGGATCGAGGCTGGTGCTTCGGTTGAAGAGTGTTTGTCTGAATTTCCTGCATATAAAGCTGAACTAGAGCCAGCGTTGCGGGCGGCAATGTGGGTGCGTACACAACCAACTCCTCAAATGTCCGCTGCGACCCGTGCGTCGCTCGAAGCAAAAATGCTTGAGGCTGCAGCTGCACGTCGTGTCACCACTCCATCATTGACTGAACGTCTACGCAACACACTTGAAGGTTGGCGTGAGATCGGTCCTGCAGCGACACTCGCTGGTATTTTGCGCTCATTTGGCTACCAGGGGGCGCTTTCGCCATTATGGCTGCGTTTTGCTTCGATAGTTGTTGCCATTGTATTGGCATTGGTAATAGGAAGCGGTGTGATTATTGCAGCACAGGGTATTATCAGTGTGATTGCTCCACAGCCGACGGCTACGCCCACACCAACACCGATCAATTTTACTCTTACAGGTATCATTGCACAGGTTAACGACGATAGTTGGCTTATTAATCGTCAGAATAATCTTCAAACCATCATCATTAATCAAGATACGGTTGTGAATGGTGAGCCAGCAGTTGGATCGACTGCTAATGTTAGTGGCGTGGTTTTATCTGGTGACATACGTGTTGCTACGCATATTGAGGTAGTTGCACCGACCCCTACTCCTACCTTGATTCCGACTATCCCACCACCTCCAACGCCAACGCTAACCCCTACACCAACGCTCACACCTACCACAGAGGTAGTCCCAATTGTAGTACCGTTGCCAGGGTCAGATGACCAGCCTGCACCAGAACCGCCGCCCGCGGACCCACCTGCACCAGAACCGCCGCCCGCGGACCCACCGCCATCAGATGACGATGACGATGATGGTGGCGATGACGGTGGTGGTGATGATGATGACTAACCAATCCTCTCAAAATCTTCATCTGTTATAATTGTACTCTTAATATTTTTGATTGAAAACTAACGACTTTCAATCGTATTTCTCTATCAGTTTTTTCCTCTGTATTTTTGTTCACAGTAGTAGTTTGCAAGATAGTTATGCCCATCCCATACAGATTTAGCTGGCCCTATACAGGCATATTATGTGGTGCAGGACACTTTCTTGTACGAAACTACTATATTTCCTAGTATACCCGTAACTATCTGAGTATTAGGTTGTTATGGGAATAATGATGTCATGTGTTGAAGTTAGTGTATCCCAGGAGGGGAAATGAAACACAAATCGTTATTGATTACGCGCTCACTATCATTATTTCTAACGTTTGTGCTTGTATGTACGGCTGTATTAACGGTACCGACTCAATCGGCTTACGCAAACCGCACGACCTTGTTTGATGCAGACTTTGACAATTCATCTATCGGAACGCTTTCTGACACACTTGCAGTTGAGGTTGGAGCAGTCGTTCCAGAAGAAGGCAATGTTTCGATTATCGGACTACGCAGTGGAGATGATGACGACGATGATGATCTGACGACGGCTGATGATGATGACGACAATGGAGGTAGTAGCGATCGCGCCCTAGCGGTAGATGGTACGGATGGTCAGGCTACCGCCCTGATCCAATGGAGCAACTATCCTGACTCTTTGCCAATAAGCACGACAGAGGAGATAGATCTGCGTGTTCGGGGCAACTTCTTTGCCCTTTCGGATGATGTAGGTGGTACTTCATTTGGCCTGTCTTCGGGTGAGTTGTTCTTTGAGTTTTTTAGCTTCGGATCAAATGGTCAGCTCACACGCAATGGGGAGTCGCTTGGTCTGAGTTACCGTGGTAGCACGGGTGGTGACGATGACGACGATGATGGTATTGCTATCACTGATGACGATGATGACAATGGGAATGGCGACGATGATGACGATAATGGGAACGGTGATGATCTTACCGTTAGTCTAGTACGGTTGGATGTCCGTTTGGTCCTCAACAATGGTAACAATCGTGCAGAGATCATTGTTATTACCACTGATGGTCGTCGTGAACTTAATATCTCACTGGATGCGGCCTTTACGCTGGAAACGCTCAATCAGTTCCGCTTCCAGGCGCCCGCAGGAAGTGCTGCGGCGGCGGTCACCGATCTGAATGTGCGTCTCTCAACTGACAAAGATGATGACGATGATGATGATCCACCAGCAGTGATCATTATTCGTGATACTGATATTGTTCAAGAGGTTGTAATTATCAACAACCAGATCTTTGTCAATGTGAATATCACCATTGTCAACACTGGTGGGAAGGCACGTGGTTCTTTCCTCGTCTTTAATCTGCGTGATGATGATGATGATGATGATGACGATGACGATGACGATGATGACGATGATGACTTAGAAGACTTCTTCGATCTGGCAAACGTTGTCTTCATTGAGGGTGTTGGTTTTGTCAGCAGTATTGAGAATGGCCAGGTAAGAATTGGCCTGGGACAAAACAACACGATCTCTAGCAATGGGACAGTTCAGGTACAACTGCAACTCAAACTCAAAGATACCATTCGTATCGGTGATGACGCTAATGATGATGATGATGATGATAATGGAGGTTCTGCACGGATATCGGTAGATGTGGATTTCAACCTGTCCTTCGATGATACAAGTGGCGCACAGTCCGTGCAATTACCACCAGTAGTCGTTATTGTACCGGATGATGCTGTTGCTCAATTACCTGATGACGATGATGCTGATGACGATGATTTTGGTGCTACTATTGTGCGTCTCCCGTTGGAGAGCATCGATGCAAGGTTACGTGCTACCTGGAACATCCGTGGCGGTTTGGATATCTTTGGTTTCCCCGTCACTGAAGCAGTAACATTAGAAAATGGGATTACGGTGCAGGTTTTTGAGCGTGCACGTCTTGAATATCATCCAGATTTGGCGGGAACCGAGTTTGAGGTGTTGATTGGGTTGCTTGGTGTTGAACTAGGTTATCGGGTGCTGCCTTCTGTCCTTAATGTCGCTGATCTGGACGATGATGACGCACTGTGGTATTATCCGGAAACAGGCCATGTGATTGGAGGCTCTTTCCGAAGCTACTGGTCGGATCGTGGTGGATTAGCGCTCTTTGGTTTTCCAATTAGTGCTGTCGTGGTTGAGAATGGGCGAGAAGTTCAGTACTTTGAACGTGTCCGTATGGAATTATGGCCAGAAAACAGTGGTACACCCTATGAAGTTCAACTCGGATTTTTAGGGCTATTGTCGCTTGACGCTGATGACGATGATTGATCGTAAGTAGTTATCATACTGTACCAGGGTGCTGCTTAGGCATCCTAGTACAGTATCGTTTAGAATACACTACAATATCTAGGAGAATGCTTGTGCTCTGGTTAATCTGGATCATGATGATGTTATTCATCCCGTTGCTCGCAGGAGTCATAGTGGTGTCACGTCAGCGACGTGAACATGAGAACATCCAACTGTCAGATAACGGGAACCGTACTGAAGAACCACGTTTGCTAACCTCCAAGTAAATAGTCATAAGTCAGATATCAGGGATACAATATCACTAAAATCTCATCTCGTATTCATACATAAAAGGTTGTTTGTTCATAAACATTAGATACAATACGAGTAACGTGAGTACATAAGAATCGGAAGCAGTGTACGTAATAATACAGCACTGTCTAGAATGGGTTAGCTGTTGCTAACGGAGGATTGGCCGTGCATGCAGCATCAAACTTGATTGGCACTCGATTTGGCAACTACGAAATACAAGGACTCCTTGGTAGTGGTGGCATGTCCTATGTCTACCGAGGTTTCGATCACAATCTGCAACGCCAGGTTGCCATCAAAGTATTAACAAATGCGGTCGCCGCGCAGCCAGGATTTGTTGACCGCTTTCGGCAGGAAGCACGACTGATTGCGAGCCTGCGCCATCCCCATATTGTCCAGATCTATGATCTGGGCAGTGAGCATGGTTATACATACATGGTGCAGGAACTTTTACCTGGACCTACCCTTGAAAAGCGCTTACACGATCTTTCAGTCCAGGGAAGTAAGCTTGATCGCCATGCCATTGTTGCCATTGCATCACAGTTGGCCAGTGCCCTTGATGGAGCCCATAAGGCAGGTATTATCCATCGTGATGTGAAGCCGAGTAATATTATGTGGAATGCTGCTGGCGTGTTGGTGCTGACTGATTTTGGTATTGCCAAGAATACCCTTTCCAGTAGCAGTCAGACACAGACTGGCATGGTTATTGGTACCCCAAATTACCTTGCTCCTGAACAGGCGCAGGGTTTGACGAAACTCACACCAGCCAGTGATATCTATGCGTTCGGTGTTGTTGTTTATGAGATGATTACTGGCAAAACCCCGTTTAATGGGGATACTCCCATGCAGGTGGTGTTAGGTCATATTCAACATCAACCACCACCACTCCAACCTCAACGCCCGGATATGCCCTCTGGTGTAGAGGTGGTGGTGCAGCGTGCATTGAGCAAAGACCCTGCTGCTCGATTTCAAACGGCGGGAGAGTTTGCCCGTATGTTGGAACAGCACTGGTCGGCGGCATTTATTCCTGCCACCGGAACGACCATCCACGGCATTCATGATCAAGAGACGTATCATTGGCCGGGGCCAACGAGAAATTCACCATCTGAGTCGGTACCACCAGTGGTCCAGGCCCGTCCATCGCAACCAGCATCACCGATGCAATCAGCACCACCGATGCAATCAGCACCACCAGTACAATCATCTGCCGGAGCGATCGGTTCTGTGGTGCCGCAAACCTCTCAGTCACAGCCAATGTTGTTGCCCATATTGGCTATTCTCCTGCTTGCGCTATTTATTGGTGGGATTACGCTCGTAGTGCGTGGCGGTGATGAATCGGCTGAGGCTTCAGTTTCTCCAGATGTGGTGACAGACGCGACACCAGAACCTATCACACAACCACCAGCAGAAGAACAACCTGTCGGTGGACAACCACCTCAAGAACCACCTAGTGAACAGTCACCTCCAGAGGAGCAGCCAGAGGGCCCCCAAGAGTCGCCGCTGCCTGCCTGGCGTGCCAGTCTTGACACGGGTGTTGGTGAGGGTCGTGCGGGGCCACGTGGAGATAAGCTCATTGCATTATCGGACGAGGCATGGGGTGCCATTTTTGCGGAAGATAACAAAAAGGCATTGAAAAAGTTGAACGATATGCGTAAAGAACTTGAAAAAGGTGAACGTGATGGAGAAATAGTACCTGAGTTTGCACAACAGGTGCAGGATGGGATCGATCAAATCATTGCTTTCCATGGATTAAATTGATTATAAACGAAATGTTGGATGTGGCCGCCTTGTAAGCGGACATGAAAGTTGAGTGGATATGGCTGCTTTGCTGCGTGGCCGCCTGGGTAGACGCACAATTGAGTTAGAACTTCTGATGACCTCGTGTTTGTTACTGCTGGTCGGATTAGGCACACTGATCTATCGTGCCGGAGGAGCAATACGCTGGGCCGATCTGGCCATCACCGGGGCATTTGTGGGCCTCTTTATTACGTTGAGCCTGGCATTAGCCATACGTGGCTGGCGTGAAGATCAGCTACTGTTACCAATTGCTGCACTGCTTTCTGGCATTGGTCTGGTGATGGTGCGTCGTCTTGAACCTGACCTTATGACTCGCTATGGAGAGTTTTTTGGTGGCATTGCCTTTAAGCAAGTCATCTGGGTTTTGGGTGGTGTCGTGGTGCTCTGGGCGGTGAGTTTTATCCCGTGGCGTTTTAGCTGGCTCAAAAATTATCGCTATACCTGGCTGCTCCTGGGTATAGGGTTGGTCGTTATCACGGCACTATTTGGTATAGAACGTAATGGTGCCCGTTTATGGCTCGACCTTGGTGTGTTCCAGCTTCAGCCGGTTGAACCACTCAAAATTCTGCTCGTTGTCTATCTCGCAACGTATCTGAATGACCATCGTGACTTGATTGGCCGTGATTATTATCTGGGAAGTTGGCGTGTTCCGCCGTTGCCCTATCTCATTCCGATCTTGCTTATGTGGGGATTGACGATTGGGTTAATTATTGTCCAGAAAGACCTCGGTGCAGCGCTGCTCTTTTTCACTATCTTTCTTGCTATGCTCTTTGTTATCACCGGGCGTGTCTGGTATGTGATTGCCGGACTAGGTGCGTTTGCGGTTGGCGCTGCGCTACTCTATCCGCTGTTTGTGCATGTGCAGGTACGTATTGATGCATGGTACAATCCATGGGACGATCCCTTTGGACGAGGTTATCAGATGGTGCAGGCACTCTCCTCCATTGCCAATGGCGGAATTGTCGGTGCTGGACTTGGTTCGGGCGATCCCACAGCAGTTCCTGAGAGCCATACCGATTTTATTTTTACAGCGATTAGTGAAGAGCTGGGTTTTATTGGAGCATTGGGACTTTTGTTGTGCTATGTTTTGTTTGCATTACGTGGTTATCAGATTGCAATGCAAAGTCGTGATGGATTTCAACAATTATTGGCGGCTGGCCTCACAACTGCCATTGTGTCACAGGCGCTTATTATTACTGCAGGCACGACCAATCTTATTCCGTTAACTGGTATTACGTTACCTTTTGTAAGTTATGGTGGCTCTTCCACGTTAGTCAACTTTGCGATGTTAGGAATATTGTTACGGATATCTGCTGAACATAAGAATCCACGCGTGTTGTAATTTGGTGTGTTTTAGATACCGAGGTATAGAAAAGTATGCCCCAGCGTTTTCAACTCGTGCTTGCATGGATCGGTGTGGTGGTTGGCATCGCACTTGTCGGTATCGGTTTCTATGTTGAGAGTACGCCCCAATGGCGTTTGCAGTTGCTGGTCGGTCTGCTACTACTCGCTGTCCTGCCCTGGATGCTCATCGGAAAACAACTCCCCCTTGTGACACGTGGTTTAGCCCGGTTGTCACTTGTTTTTATTCTCGGGTTTACCGCTGTGGCGTTACAACTGGCACGTGAACAGATCAGCCAGGCCAGTGTCACTCGTGAGCGAGTTGCTACTCTTTTCCAGCCCATTTCAACAACGATCCCTGAGATTGAGCGGAGACCCGACCCCGCTGATCGTACATCGTTGGGAACACAAAAGGTCTGGCCTGTACGTATAGATACATCTCAACGAGGACATGTACTCAGTCGAGATAACATAGTCATAACTGATGTAGAAGACGGACGTCGTATATATCCAGACCCCAACGTTGGTCATATCATCGGATTTAATAGTCGATTGTATGGTACAAGTGGTATTGAAGCAAGCTATGGTGAATATCTTGCGGGAATGAGTGTACTCTCCCCCACAACGATGCTTGAGTCAAGGTTGCTTGGCACGCCAGTTGAAACATCGCCTGCTGGTATACGGCTTGTACTTGATATGGGTTTGCAGCGAGTGGCGCAAAATGCACTTGGTGATCGTAAAGGTGCGGTTGTGTTACTTGATCCACGTACAGGGGCTATTCTTGCACTTGCCACCTATCCTCGCTTTGACCCGAATCAGTTGATGACCCCTGATCAGGCAAGTGAAGAAGATGTGGCGCAGGTGCAGGCGGCATGGGAGCAATTGACCAGTAACCCTGATAGCCCACTGCTCAATCGTGCCACGCAGGGACGTTATCCCCCCGGTTCGGTTATTAAAACATTAACGGCGGCGGCGGCGCTTGATGGTGGTGTCATTGATGGACCTGGTGCTGAGGTAACGTGCCCTAATCGCTTGCCAACCGAAGCTGGGGCACCACCAGTACGGAACGCAGTTGAGAATCTGGATCAGCGTACGGGCGATCCATCAGACCTTAATCGTGTATTTGCTTTTTCCTGTAATACTGCTTTTGCACAACTAGGCTTGGCACTTGGCCCTGAACGTTTTGCCGATTATGCAGAACGCTTTGGCTTACATTATGCGAATGAGGAAGGTCTTACGCCTGATCTCCGTGATGTCCAGGCCGATGTTGGGAGCATTGCTACCGAACCAGCTTTTCTCGAACGAGAGGCTGCATTAGCCGACACCGCCTATGGTCAGGGACAGGCACTGGTGACACCCCTGGATATGGCACAGATGGTTGCAGTTATTGCGAATGATGGAAAATTGATGCGCCCCTACATTGTCGAACGAGTACGGGATAGTGTAAGTCAGGAAGTGTTGTTTCAGCGAGAGCCTGAAGTGCTGCGTGAGGTGATTTCACCACAGGCGGCCCAGCAAATGCGGGAAGTCATGAAGCAGTCGGTCGAGATTGGGTATGCGAAGCCGGTGGAGTTACCAGGGGTCTCGATTGGTGCGAAGACTGGTACTGCTGAAGTGTCCAGTGGTGACCCTCATTCGTGGTTTGTGGCCATTGCGCCAGTAGAGCAGCCACGGTTTGCCATCGCCGTTATCGTTGAAAATGGTGGTGAAGGGAGTAGATCTGCGTTGCCTGTCGCGCGTCAGGTGCTGGCTGCAGCGCTGGGGGTGCAACCATGAGTCGGTGTATTTTGGGGCTCGGTGTAACTCTGGCGTTGCTACTGTCCGGATGTGACGATGTACCCTTGCTTGATCGCGGGCCGCCACCAACGCCAACATCGCTGGTGCAACCATATGATGATGCGATTGCCACGGCTGAGGTGGAAGCCGAACCAACTGTCCAGGCAGGCACATACTACGAGCGGGCGAATTTTTTACTGGATCAGGGTAATAATGAGGGAGCGATTGCTGATTATACCCGTGCCATTGAGCTTGATCCAGGCAACTCGCGGGCGTGGAACAATCGTGGTTTAGCCCATGCCAATCTGGAACAGACAGAGCAAGCCTTATCAGATTATGCAAAGGCCATTGAGTTTGATCCTGGTTATATTCGAGCCTACAAGAATCGCCTGTTGATCGTTGAACAGCAACGGGATCTGCAAGCGATGGCGCGTGATTATGGCGCGTTGGCTAAGCTAGAGGAAGATAATGCCGACGCTTACTATTATGCACAAGGGAATGCGCTGCAGGAATCCGGCGATCTTGTTGGAGCGCGTGTCGCATACGATGCGGCCATCGCGGCTGATCCTGAGCAGGTCGATGCGCTGTACAATCGTGCGGTTATCAACTTCACTGAGAACGAACTGGAAGCGGCACGGATTGATCTTGACAGCGCCATCGAAATGAGCCCGCGTGCAGCAAATGCCTACTACGCACGTGGTTTGCTGCACAATGCACGTGGTGACCAACAACGGGCCATTGGCGACTTTACTCGTGCACTCGAGTTACAGCCTGCCTACCCCGAGGCACTGCTGGGACGTGCGACGGTGTATCAGGAGATCGGTGAGGCAGACAATGCTCGTGCGGATCTCGAGTCTTTATCCCAACAAGAACTTGATGAGACTTTAGAGTTTGCGATTGATGTGTTGCGTCAACAGGTAGAGGATTAGGGATAATTGTTCATCTAACATATACAACATCCCCGTATTCATGCATACTTGATCAATAAGAACAACACGGCCAAATAGGACAAAGCCATGCTCCTCATCATATGATAAGGAGCATGGTAGATGGTTTCTATAGCCATGATGCTGTTTAGCTACCAATGAGCGGGAGCATTACCCTGAACTGATCGGGGCCAGCGCCTGGGCCGGGATCAGGACGTTCCACCAGGTAGGTACGGAACCAATCCAGTTGTTCCTGAGCCGCATACAACTGCGACGAAGGAGTACCTAATCCATGTCCTTCTCCGATAAACCGAATCATTCGTGCAGGCACTTCCTGATCGACCAGTTGCTGGTGCAGGTTTTCATTGAGCGTGATGGGCAGAAAGTCTGCTGTTCCATGAAAGGTCAGCACAGGTGCAGCCATTTGTTCGACGTTATAGCTGGGTGAATCATCCTGATACTCCTGCGGAGCAGTATAGGGAGTCGATGCTCCCTGGATAAATGGCAGGGTCGTCGCATAGCCACGGGTCCACTCAACCACCAGATCGATCAACGCACATTGGGGGTTGGCAGCCGCATACAGATCGGGGTAGCGAGCAATGCTCTGGAGTGAAAAATATCCACCATAGGAACACCCGCTGATACCAAGCTGTCCATGAGCTACCCAGCCGTCATCCAACATCTGTTGGCTGATCTCGGCCATTTCATCGATATCAATCTGTCCAAAGTTGGTGTTATCATACAGGGTATTGAAGACCTCTGCGCCATACCCTTCACGACCAGCAAGCGGTACAACCAAGACTGCCATATCGAAGTTAGGTAAGAGTGCAAAAGGAGATTCGACTGAAGCACCCCAGCGATTGTTCATCACGAACCCTGGACCACCTTCCTGCCACATCACAATGGGTACATCCTTTGGTGGGAATGAGGCATTGGTCGGTTGCAGCAGCCATCCCTCTCGTGTTTGGCCGTTGGCTAACGTGAAGGTTACCGCATCCATCCGCGTAGCACTCGCTTCAGCAACGGCAGCATTGACCTGTGTCAGTTGTTGAGGTTCCGTTCCGTCAAGATTGCTACGATACAATTCAGGTGGACTCACAAACGAGTTAAATGCATACACAATTTGGGTACTATCACTAATGATCTGAGCATTTGTCTCCAGGAATGGGCCGAATGTCCCTGGGTGTTCACTCACCACCCGTAATGTATCGGTCGTAAGATCGTAGGTATACAACCAGATGTTGGTCCCTGTACCTGCTGAAAAGAGCACGGTGGTTGCTGAGACAAACGTGCCATGAGTCGCACTCGGGGCCCAATCGGTCCCTGTAATCTGTCCCTGTGCTTGGAGATCTCGATTATAGAAACGATAGGAGACGCTTTCTTCCCTCAGATAGATTGGATGTTCACGCCCTTCAAGTATTGCTGGCTGATGGACTTTCATCATCAATGTTGCGCCATCGGTGCTCCAACTGCCTGACGCTGTAAACACATCACCATTGCCATCAGCAGCATGGATGGATTGGACCTCATCATGCATGAGGTTGAACAACAACAACTCATTGTTTTGGAAGAAGGGGTTATCCTCCGGTGGCAAGGCCCCGATGGAATCACGATAGACCAGCGATGACAGTAAGGCCCCATCAAGCGCTTGCTGGTCATCGAACCGGTCGCGCACCCCGGTATAGGTCACCGCCACTTCACTGTGGGCCAGATTCCACATGGCCCCTTGAATGTCCGCACCAGCAGGGAATTCTGTCAGAGTACGTAGGTTGCCTGTGGTTGTATCAAGCAGCATAAGATTGGCGGACTGGGTGGTGATCTCTAGTTCCTGTAGCTCCAATGGATTGTGTGGGTTCGAGGGATCAATAGCAAACTTATATGACGAAAGTTGGACGGTTTGAGTTGTTGGGGCCTCTTGGGTTTGTGGCTCAATGAGCACAAGTATTTGGGAAAGATCCGGCGCCACATCAATAAACATACCCGAGAGCATAGCACTCAATGGCTCGGTACTTACCGCACCGCTAGCCCGGTCGAGCTCGACACGCTGCAATTGGGGAGCAGCATCCTCCTCCTCGGGGGGGATGATCGCCAGCGTTGCTAGTGTGTCCGTATCGCTCCAGTGATAGGAACCCGCAAGACCACCTAAGAGACTCAGACCAAAAAACGCATCATTGATTGGGATTGTTGTACCATCCTGTACATCCAAGAAGGCCAGTTCTCTACCGAGCAGTGTCAAGACGGTTTGCCTATCAGGACTGACCGGACTCAGTATGAAAACATTTGTGGTGGCCTGTAACTGGGCTATTTTTGCTACTTCTTCCTCCGACAGAATCGGTGCAAGTGGGGCATCTGGCGCAAAATCAATGACACCAGGCGCAGATTGGGCTGTGGTATTGGATATGACAGATACACTAAGGATCAACACCAACAATATTGACACATAACGCATATGTATAACTCCATTTAGCTTTTCTGTAAGGTATGCTGCGACAGGGCATGCACTTTTAGTGGTATTGCAGTACAGGCGCATCAAATAATACCTGTGTGGCCTGACGTACCTCTCTTCCTAACGTACACAGTCGTCTTGCAATGTGCGGATCACAACCATCAGGTGTGATTGCGTCACCAGAGACCGCTACCGTGGTAGGTGCGCGCCACAGGTTCAACGCACGAGCAATGTAGTCCAGCGTATTGATGGTATTCACACTCATAGCCCCTCCCGCCACACTGACCAACCCGACGACTTTGCCCTGATACACGTTGGGTTCAGCCAGGTGGAGAAAATCTAACGCATTCTTAAATGCCCCACTCATCGTTCCGTGGTAGACTGGTGTAACAAAGATAAACCCTGACGCAACTTGTATTTGTTCCAGGAAGCGCCAGACACTGGGTGGATAGGTACCCACATCTGTGCGGTTGTCAAAGAGTGGCAGATCGAAGCTATATAAATTGAGCACTTCAGTGGTGACATCGGCGTGTATGGCACCACGTAACACAGTGTGTGCCACGAGTTCTGTGCGTGAGTGAGCACGAAGGCTCCCATTGATTGCGACAATATGCGTTGGCATGCGTGCCTCCTTTATATCCTCATCATAATCGTACGTGAGCAACTATGAATGTAGGCCGCATAGCAGACTGATTATTTGTTACCAATAATCAACACTACTATGGTTATGACATCAGGTCATGTTGGCCGTCATCTCTACACGTGTCTTTTAAGCACTAGGCATGGAGTTCCATTCTGGATGTTGTCTGCGCCTCAAGGAAGGCCAGTTTGGCTTCGGCTTCAGCGCGATCATCTGCATCAAGCGAGCTATCCAGATAGGATGTGATATCGCGGGCAGCTTCAGCGAAACGACCCAGATCTTTGAAGACCGTAGCGCGATTCCAGTAGAGCTCTGTAACGTCAGTGTGGTGTTCAAGTGCCGCATTCAACGTCTGCAATGCCATTGATAAGTTGCCATCCTCATAGGCATAGATCGCCTTTCGTGTGAGCGCTTGCACGTGTGTTGGATCAATGGTTAATAAGGTGTCGTAGTCGTTCCGGGCTGCATCTTCTTGTTGTAAGGCCTCCCACGCTTCTGCCCGTCCAAAGAGTGCCAGACTTTGCTGTGGCTCAAGGTCGAGCGCCATGGAATAGGCTGCAACAGCGTCTTGCAGCTGCCCCATCAACCGATAACACTGGCCAATATTGGTCCAGACTTCTGCATATGGAGGGCTTAGAGCGATCGCTGTGGTGTAATCGGCTACTGCGAGATCATACTGTTCTCTAGTCAGGTAGATGTTGCCACGTTCGTTGTAGTACTCCGAATAATTGGGGTCCATTTCCATTGCGGATGTGTAGTAGGTAATGGCTTCGTCGTAATGTTCCATGGCCACATAGACTTGAGCAATATTGTAGAGCAGAACCGAGCGATGTAGCTTATGTTCATCTGGTGAGAGATGACGATCCAGTTTTTCAATGCATGTCTTACAGAGCCCAATCGCCTCATCATAGCGTTGCTGAAAATGCCGGAGCAAGGCTAGGCCATTACGATTAAACGCTGTTTGAAAAAACTTTTCGTGTGCCGGTAAATCGGTCTGCTCAATGGCGGTGAGCCCCATATCCAGATATTCCTCTGCCTTAGTTAGATCGCGTTCGGGCAGATAACGTGCATACAGCATTGCCATGTAGTACGTGAAAGGTACCTTGTAGCCAGGAGCGGTACTTCTTTCTAACGCTTCATTTATGAGGGGAAAAGCCTTGTGAGAGTGTCTGAGACCAAAATAACTGGTGCAGAGTTTGATCGAAATATGGAAGATCTTATGGATATCATCTGGATGATGTTGTTTGGTCTGCTCCATTGCGGCTTCACCATAGACGACCGCGTCGGCATACATTCCTCGTGTGTTGTAGATTGATAGCGCTTCAACCTGATATGGTAGTGCCTTTTCAGGGGTGTTACTGGCTAACCAGTAGCGTATGATTCTGGGGACATACATTTCAAGCTTGATCGCATCGTTGCCCACCTCACTCATGAGCGCTTCCGCTGCCTGTTGCATCTCTATTGGATCGGGTGTTACTGACTCATCTGCAGGCAGGTCTGCCCTGATGATGTGGGCAATCGCTTCTGTAGCAAATTGTTGTTGGATATCTATACTTTGTGGAGCGTCTGTGGCCACAATCAGGGTCATAGCATGTTGTTTGCCACGACGACGTAGCAGTTCCACGAAAAAGAGACGGACTAAGGCACCGGCATGATGAAAATCATCACAGGCAATGACGAGGCGTATCCCGTTATTGAGTTCCGCCCAGGTATCGATCAGGTCGATCAAGCCATGGACAATGCGATACGCCCGGTCTGCTGGCCAGTTCCGTGTACGTTCTGTGTCAGAACTGAGATCCGTGAGGGTTGGATTCTGCACCTCGATCGTCGCACGTAGTTCGGGTAGTACCATGGCTAGTTCATATGCATGATGCTGGATGATCTGGGGTACCTCAGTAGCGATCTGTGGGAAGATAGCCCGCAGAAAGGAGTTTAACCCGGCCCAGGGACCGTCTTCTTCCATTGAACATGACAATAGATATGTTCTTGAACCGTTTAACTGGGCTTCCTCCAACCAGTGTTGTAGGAGGGTGCGACGTGCTTGACCATGTTCAGCCTCCAGAATGATTGCTTTCCCGCAGGGAAGTGGTGTTGGAAGTTTTGTTTGTATGGACATGTGTCTGTCTCCATGATTGATATAAACTGCGTATCCAAAGAAAAATGCCGACTCCCTGCCACGAAAGGACGATGGCACCGATCATCACGACATCGATAAATCCGTAAGGGTTGGCCTGATAGCCTGCGAGCAAGGTTTGTCCAATAATGACGACATAGGTATAGAGTAGTGGGATTATGACCAACACAAACACGGACAATGCGACGATCCGTCCTACCAACCAGACCCAGGCATAGATGCCGATGACTTTGCGTTCCTGGAGTGGAATGTGTGATTGATCAGTTGGTTGTACCCATGGCAATACCTTTGCGCTGTAATTCTTGAGCAGATTGATCGCATCCTCCATCAGATTTTTACATCCAAAATAATTGGCAATGACATAGTAAAAATCGGTGCGAAGGAAAAAATAACATTGCCACAACAAGCCCAACAGATAGCCAAAGATAAGCGCCCGAATGATCAGCAGGGCGGTTTCGGGGAGGGTCATCCATCCGCTCTGCACCGTGAACAGCAGGATCAGTAATACTGAGGCGATGGTCAAGTCGAGTAAGGGACCGGCCAGAAAGGGAATATAGCGTTTATTCCGGGGCAGAATCCACACGCCGGTCATATCGGTTTCTGCGACGATCACCCACATGCGATGGCCGATACCGAACCGAGAGGAGATACCCAAGGATCGAGCTGCTATCAGATGGGCCATCTCGTGCAAACCAACCCCGACGAAGCCGATCAACATCAAGCTAAGATTCATCAAGGTGATATGTTCAGTAAATACTAATGATTGCCATCCCGGCACAATTGATGGCTCTAGGACGATGGCGATACCAGTGATACCAAAGATGATAAAACAGATAGCAAAGGTGTATTTGCTGAAAAGTTGCCGTGCCAGTGACTCAGGAAAATTGTCAAAATGGAATTGTGGTGATGGCACCTGACCGGCTGTTCCATTGGTAAAAAGGTCCTTGACGGTGCTGGCATCAACTCTTTGATCTGGCTCAAGTGGGAGAATAAACCCAGCGTCTTCCACGGTCTTCAGGAAATCATCCAGATCAGGAGTTACATCATATTTATCGTGGTAATAGGTGTTTAGTTCACCAATACTCATGCCCTCTGCCAGGCAATCGAGAATTTCCACGCCATCAGTTGGTAAAATTAATACAGATGCCGTATCAGCACGACTAATGATGATCTCCTCCTCCTCATGTTGTTGGGTAAACGGGTACACGGCAAAACGTCGATCATCCGTATAATGTATCATTGATAGGTAAACTCCTCCAAACTATGAAATATGTTCCACGGGTGCAGCGCGTAGGACGCGATCGTGAAACACGCTTTCTGTGAGAATATGCTTAATGTAATAATCCTATTGGTTCTCTAAGGCCATGTAGTCATCTGCCAAAAGTTGGTTATTGAGATGGGGAACTGGCTGATAGCTCAGCGCAGTCCCCTCAATGATCTTAGTAGCAGGTTATATATAATTCTTAGACTAGGACGAGTGGTTCACAAGAGGAACCATAGAAGGATGCAGTGGTCTTGAGAGTTTCAGGTTTGCGAACAATAATCTTTTTCATCATTAATACTCCTGTTCAGATAAAATATGTGGTCAAAAAAACGTACCCTACATATCTACAAACATTGCTATACCCATACTTTACAGCCATCGGCATAGAAGGCAGCAGTAGTCTTGAGGGTTTCGGGCTTGCGAATGATAATCTTTTTCATTAGTAGTACTCCTTTTTACATTATGTGTGGTTAAGAAAAAAACCTTACGTCACTCATTCACAGACATTACCATTGCCATACTTTACAGCCATCGGCATAGAAGGCAGCAGTAGTCTTGAGAGTTTCGGGCTTGCGGACGATAATCTTCTTCATGGATATCACCCCCTTTCTGTATGGAAATTTCGTGAGAAACGATGTGTTTAGTTATACTATGAGAACGCTGGTTGCACATCAGGTGATCCGCCGTATTTGCATGGCGTTTTGAACAGTTGTTTACCGGCGAAATATTTCGTTGTCTGTACTTTTTGTATCTACTTTGTCGCCAACGGCACACATGTAGTGGTGTGTGATCAGTGCATGGGGTGTTAATATTGTCAGTGGGTTTAGGTGTTATTTGTATGATGCTAGTGGTGTCAAAGCAAGCGATTATGCAGGTTTCGTGTCCTACATCATTTGGGGAAGCGAGGATTGGCACTGTTTAAAGTTTCCAGTGATGTTTTCCAGGATTGCTATTATCGTTGAATTTGTATACACAACTTGGGCATTGGGAGGATTGTGAGCAAAATCTGGCACATTAGGCCTGAGCCATGTTGCTGATGTGGGTATGCGTGCTGTATACTTTCGTTACACGTGAGGTCTATGCTGGACAGCCGGGAGAGAATATCCCACTGATTCTGTAGAATCATGGTTGTCGACAACCAGAGTAGTTCCTGTGTAAGAACATGATCATTGAGGAGGCTTCTGGCAGATGTATCAGTGCAAGAAACCATCCTCAATGACCTTTGCAGCAGACTACTAGTCCAATAATGTTGGACATCCTATCTCACCAAACCCATGACCGTTCCTCGGTGTTCCCATCGATCCAACCCTGTTCCTGAGCCAATAGCGCGGCCTGTGTTCGGTTATCGACTCCCCAACGTCGATAGAGTTGCTCCAGATGGAAGCGGATGGTGCGCTCATTTACCTCGAGTGCGCGGGCAATTTGTCGGTTGGTCTGCCCCTGCGCTACTCGAGTGACGATCTCCACCTCATACGGGTTGGGCATAATGGTATGTGGACCTGGTTGGGTGCCACTCCATGCCTGGATCAGCGGTACCATGGTCGCGCTGCACCAGATGCCGCCACGTCGCACATTTTTGATTGCATCTGACAAACTATGTGGGATGTCGTCCATGTGGAGATAGCCAGTGACCCCTGCTGCTATTAAACCCCACACATCATGGGACGTTGGGTCCGTAAGACAGACGAGTGATTGTAGGGTAGGTATGTGTAGGTGCGATTGCACCATTTGCCACATGACCGTCATTGAGACTTGTTGCAGCTCTAGGATAACCAGGTCTGCTTGCGAGGTCTGCACACAGGAGAGCAGTTGTGATGGATGCGTGATCGTTCTAACCAGTACGAGCTCGGAAGACTGCATTAGTACGTTGTAGAGTGATGATGGAGACGCTGTTTCATCATGCATGAGCATAACACGAACGTGGTGCTGCATTGTTATCCTCACTTTCTGTCGTTCATTCGATTAGCACTCCACAGCAGATGTCGTTTGGTCACTATGTTCTTTCACGGGCTTTGCCGTTGTATGCTTTGGAGACAGATAGCCACTGACCTGCTTGGAGCAAAAAGAGTATATGCTACCGTACCGAGCGATGTAAAGATGGCTTACATGAATGATATGGATGTAGGGGACTCAGTACTTATGGTGCTATTAGAAATACTACATTGCAACATCCTTGTGAAGATCATCACCGCTCAAATCATGATCGGTGAACGGTCATCTGAGACTATGTATGCTTATAGTATGTTGACACGGAAACGCTGACGTACCTGATTGTATGTGCAATTATTCCCCGCTTTACTACTGATAATAATTGTTTTCATCTAGAATTGACTACTAAAATGAAGTGGGAGTTACGTTAATACTCGCAAGATATTTACTTTTGATATATGTCTGATGTGTCCATGTTTATACTTATGAGTCTAGATACGTGAGGCGGGGATTATGTACTTCTATGACTGGCTCAAACGTTATCGGGCGGTGTGCCATCTCACGCAGCAGGAGTTAGCGGATGCTTTGGGCTATGCCGAGATTACCTATCGTCGGGTCGAACGGGGCTATGCACCTTCACCCACCTTTATCAATCGACTCATCGCCTATTTGCAATTTCCTGCGGATGAGCAGGCCGCCTTTCGCCATTTTGCCCTCACGCACCAACATCCTGCTGCTCACGACTTGCTGGTACGGGTGACTCACCCCAGGCCCTGGGAAATGGTCGTGACATCCTCCCAGACAATGCATCTCAATGAGACAATACCACCACTAACCAAGCCACCACCAGTTCTCAATTTTGTTGGTCGACAAAATGAATTAGTGTTTTACCACAGCGAACTCAAGACTCGGCATCTGGTGATGATAAATGGTATGACTGGTGTTGGTAAGACCGCCCTGGCAAGTGTGTTGGCACAGCAGTATACCCCACTGGATTACATCTTCTGGTATCAGTTTTATCCTCATGTGGGCATCCACGATCTGTTATGGCGACTGACAGCGTTTCTGGCCTGGCATGGTGAGGATGCCTTGTGGTTGCAGCAATATGCACATACACAATCTGGGCCTACGCTACCTTTAGAAACGCAAATTGATTACTTGGTTCATGCACTGCAGAGGCACGACTTTCTTATGTGTTTGGATGATCTGCAATATGTAGAAACGAATGATCATTTTATCCAATTCATTGATCGGATGATCCCTACGCTGACGGAAGGAAAGCTCTCACTCATGATAACATCGCGTCAAATGCCAGCATTTGCTCATATGTCTCCAGGCTCACCTCTCCAGGGCTTATCATCTGTAGATGCTCAGGCATTGCTGGCAGCGCGGAATCTTATGTTGCCGGTAGCTCTGATAACTGATTTGTGGCAAGCCACTCACGGTAATCCTGCGCTGTTGATGTTGGCCATAGATGCGTTGCGAGGAGAATCTTGTCCAGATATGGTGATCGGGCAGCTTGCACAGGTGCCAAACATTGTGCACTATCTCATGAAGACCATTCACACGCAACTCTCGCACAATGTACAAGCAATTGGTGTGATGCAAGCGTTGGCTATCTTGCAGGGTACCCCGGCTACACGCGATGTCATTGAGGCTGTATTGCATGAAGATAGTGTGTGGGAAACCTTATACGATCTTGGACGACGGTATCTGGTTCATACCCATCAAAATAGCACAGGTGAGCCATTGTATATGCAACACACGCTGGTGCAAGCTTTCTACTACGAGCAGTTGGGATTAACCACCCGCCATACATTGCATCTGAGAGCAGCTCAATACTATATGCATAACGACCACACGTTGCTCGACGCGTTGCATCATTTTTCCCAGGCAGGTGCCTATCAGAAGATGGTCGAAATCATCACTGACAATCTATGGGGACTAATCAACAGGGGGTATGCTCAGGCCATTAGTGAAATGCTAGAACGTCTGAACACCGTCGATCTCGCCGAGGCACAGTGGCTACCATTCTGGTTTGCGCGGGGGACCATCGCAACTTTCCTGCGTGCCAGTTCCATCGCACATGAGAGTTATCAATGTGCCTGGGACTACCTTGCCCTGATGCCGGGTACCCATATAACGCGGCACCAGCAAGCACAGGTGTGTTTGGGGATGGGTGAACTGTTAAAATATGAACAGCCGCAGGAAGCGCTATGCTGGCTGTTGCAGGGGCTTGCAATGCTACCAGAGTTATCTACTTTCGAAGCTGGACGCCTGTATCGTCGGTTAGGAGGGGTATATCGCATGTTAGGCGAATATGCCTTGTCTCAACAGGCGTTTGAAACCAGTCTTTGTATGCTTGCAAAACAGTATGAGCGTGAGCGGGCGCATGCACTCACTGGGTTGGGTATTTTGGCCTTCACACAGAGTCGTTTTCAACAGGGACGAGATTACCTCACTCAGGCACTGCAGATCTATCAAAGCATCGGACAATTCTGGAGCATACTGGTGATATACCAGCATATGGCTTTATTGCTCGAAATGAGTGGAGCGTGGAAAGAGGTACTTATTATCTACACCCAGGCATTAACACTGGCTGAACGGCTCCATCATACAGTACGCCAGACTGAATTAATACTTAATCTAGGTACTCTGAAGACGAAGCAGGGAGGTTTTTCAGAGGCACATGAGCTACTAAAACAGAGTCTGGCTCAGGCGCAACAACATCAGCTTTATCGGACGGTTGTGCTCATTCAGGTCAGGTTTGCTAATCTGTATGTTCGTATCGGAAACTACGACATGGCAGTGCATACTTTAACGACCGCTGCTCATTTGGCCGATGAACTGGCCGTGACCGATCAACGTGTCGAGATTGCTCGGACCTGGGCGTTGGTACATCTGGCTCAGGGCGATTATGGATGGGCATTGACATATGCTCAGGAAGCGGTGCAACAAGCACAGTCCCGCAGGGAGCATCTGGAGCATGGTATTAGTTTGCGTGTTTTGGGACAGGTACAATGTGCATATGGTCGTTATGATCAAGCCTATACTGTCTTTACCCAAAGTATCACACAGGTACAGGATGATCCATACGAGATTGCACAGACACAAGCACATTGGGGGATAGCGCTGTTAGGCGATCATAGGATTGTAGAGGGTATAGCCAGCCTACAAAAAGCACAAGCGACTTTTGAACAGCTTGAAGCCTGGCACGATTTAGCATGGACCAATAAGATGTTAACCGACTTAGCACCTAATGTTGATACATACAGTGATTATGTATTCAATCAATATGAATCATGATAAAAGACACATACGTTATGGAGAAGATTGGAAAGTGTAGCAGCTTGTTCACATAACAAGCTAAACATTTTATGGTAGGTGTGATGCTTTCGTGTGTTGTTGGAGTGTGGTTATATTCCCTTAGCCTCTGAGGGGCGGGCGAAGGCTAGGGATTAGCTATTAAGGCGGCGATGTACTAGTTGGGAAGTTATGTTAATACCCGTAAGATATTTCACTAGTGAATATAGGAGATAAATGGTGCCAATGGAGTATTCTGTGATGAACTTCTACAGTTATAGCTTCTTCTACAAGCAACCTACCTGCCACACGGACCACCTTGAGTGGCTGAACGGATGTTATCAAACAGGTAAATATGCTGTTTTAGGAGACAGTGATTCGATTAGTTACATTGATTGCATTAGGTGGGATTGGAAAGCCTCGTCTGGCATTTTAGGTTGCTACTGATTTCGCTGCGATTTTTCCTGATGGAGTATGCTGTGTGAATGGCCACGCAGGGGTTGTTATGGCAAGAACCGCTCGATGAAGTGTTAACACTCGAATGGTTTTCAAATGTATACCATGATGCTAAAAGTGTTTGACTGCTACAGTTGGAAGGTGCAGACATTAATATGGATCTTTGCACCTTCCACCAACCATGTTATGTTCTGTCCCAAGAAGTCGTTTTGGGGAAGTGATTAATCAACATTGTCGATCTGGGCACGTTGCAAGCTGCCGCTAAAGTCGACATACACACTTTTCCACTCACTGAAGGCATCAATCAACTGAGGTCCAGCCTCCCGGTGGCCATTGCCCGTTGCTTTAATGCCACCAAAGGGCAGGTGGATCTCGGCGCCGATGGTGGGTGCGTTGATATAGACAATACCCGTGTTGATATCGCGCATTGCTCGATAGGCCGCATTCACGTCGCGCGTGTAGATTGATGAAGAGAGACCATACTGCACGCCATTAGCTACTTCAATGGCTTCATCAAAGTTGTCGACGGTGATAATGCTAAGAACAGGACCGAAAATCTCCTCCTGAGCAATCCGCATCGTTGGTTTGACGTCGGTAAAAACAGTCGGTTGAATAAAGAAGCCGTTAGCGTATTTGCCATCGCTGAGGCGTTGGCCGCCACAACGCAGTGTTGCGCCCTCTTGTTTACCGATCTCAATATAATTGAGAATCTTCTCCATCTGCTTCTGATTGATCACTGGTCCCATTTCAGTCTGTGAGTCGGTCCCATCGCCAATCCGCATTTGTGAGGCTTTTTCAACAATATGATTGATGACTTTCTCTGCAACACCGCGCTGAACGATGATTCGACTTGTTGCGGTGCAGCGTTGGCCACTGGTGCCAAAGGCTCCCCAGACTGCGCCCTGGAAAACTAAATCCAGGTCGGCATCGTCAAGAACGATCATTGCATTTTTGCCCCCCATTTCGAGGCTCACATGCTTGATCTTATCTGCCGCGAGTTTATTGACCAACCGACCGGTTTCGGTTGAACCAGTGAAGGAGATGACCGGGACGTCGGGATGTTCGACGAGGGGCTGCCCAGCGGTAGGTCCATAGCCAGTGACAATGTTCACGACCCCTGGTGGCAAACCGACATCGATCAGACATTGTACGAGATTAAAAATGCTGGCGGGTGTGTCTTCGGCGGGCTTCATCACAATGGTGTTACCGCAAACTAAGGCAGGGAGGAGCTTCCATGAGGGTACGGCCATCGGGAAGTTCCATGGGGTGATGAGGCCACATACCCCAATTGGTGTGCGTATGCTCATCTGAAATTTGTTGTGCATTTCGCTTGGTGTGGTGACACCGT
The DNA here is from genome assembly GCA_013122435.1 of Chloroflexi bacterium AL-N1. Taxonomy (GTDB): domain Bacteria; phylum Chloroflexota; class Chloroflexia; order Chloroflexales; family Roseiflexaceae; genus AL-N1. The sequence goes on along the minus strand of WYDT01000026.1, from coordinate 22,408 downwards.
GCATGCGGCGACCTTCGCCACCAGCGAAATAGGCCATATCGACCGCTTCAACAATGTCGCCACCAGTCTCGAAGACCGGTTTGCCCATCTCACGGGTCATTTCAACGGCATACTGGTCTTTGCGTTCCTGCAGCAACTGTGCCCCCCGCATGAGAATTTCGCCGCGCTTTGGTGCTGGCATCAGTCTCCAGGACTCAAATGCGCTTTTGGCAGCAGCAACCGCTGCCTGTATATCTTCAGCATTGCTGTCCTGGAAAATGCCCACAACCTGACGGGTGTCGGCGGGATTACGGCTTTCAAAGGTTTTACCGCTAGTGCTGGGTGTCCATTCACCACCAATAAGATTTAGGTAAACACGAGGATTTGCCATTGTAGGTGCTCCTTCCTACTGTATGAAGACGTGAGTTTTTACGATTTTATCCACAAAGATAGTCGATTATAGCACAGGGCAGTGGGGATGGGTGGTAGTTATTCAATCTGCGATTATGATATGTTCATTGCCCCCATTATTTTCTCAGATGATCGTTGTGACTCAGACCATGTGCGTCCCCCTATTAAGCCACCATCAACGACGAGGGCATGGCCGTTCACAAAAGATGACTCATCGCTGGCCAACCAGAGTGCCGCATGTGCGATATCTTTGGGAAGCCCTGCTCGTTTGATGGCTTGGTTATGAGTAAGGACGTGTTGCATTACTGCAACTGTTTGATCCGCTGTCTCTACTGGCAATCCCATAGCTCGACCAAAGATCGCTGTGGCGATACCTCCGGGGCAGATGCAGTTGACACGTACACCACTTTCCCCTAACTCCATCGCCACGGATTTGGTAAGATGGATGACCGCAGCTTTGGCTGCGCTGTAGGTATGATCGGCAAACCCTGTTCCAAGACCGGCAACACTTCCAGTATTAATAATTGATCCGGAACCTTGTTCTTTCATAATAGGGGCGGCATATTTCATTCCCAGGAAAACCCCTTTGAAAAGTATGTCCATGGTCTTTTGAAATCCATCAATAGGAATGCTTTCAATTGGCCCTATGGGACCAGGGATTCCGGCATTGTTGAACATACAATCCAACCGGCCAAAGCTTGTGAGCGCCTGGGTGATTGCTGTTTGAATGTCATTTTCTTGGGTCACATCTGTGTGCACGTATTGTGTGTGTTGTGCTCCTAATTCTTGTACCAGACATTGCCCTTTTTCATCTTGAATATCAGCAATAATAACGCATGCACCCGATTCAACAAACAAACGTACGGTAGCTTCACCGATACCGCTGGCACCACCTGTAATAACGGCTACTTTGCCTGCCAGATTGCTCATTTGTAAGACCCCTTTCTAAAAACAGCGTTGTTGCATTGAGAACTATACCACACGGACTCATAGAAAATACAGGGGCGACCTGCTATCACGCGATAGCAGGTCGCCCCTGTGCTGTTTCACAATATGAATCAATTTACATACTTGGTGTTTATTCTGGCATTTGGCTTAATGTGATCAGTGGTAGGAAGACATTATATTCTGCTTCCTCTGTACGATACACGGCGGTTGTCGAACCGTACTCATGTGATGTGCCGTTAACCTCAGTTTCTTCCAACCAGTAGGTGTAGGTTTCATCAGCGGATACATTTGTATCTGTCCAACTGTAGGTTGTGCCTGACTGGCCACGACCTTGGGCAAGGATTATTTCAGAGGTAACCCGTTCTGCGTTTGCACGATCTTTGTCCGTACTGCGATAGAGGTGGAAGCCCCAGGTGTTTATTTCCGCACTCGTCTCCCATCGTACCTTAACTTCGTCACCAGCGTGATTTGCTGTGAAGCTCACAAGGACAATAGCGGTTGGGTCCAGCGTGTAAATTCCTGCATCCCAATCGGGGTCGTTCTCACCAGGTTCAAGCGTAATCAGATTTGTTCGGCCAGTCTCAATATCAACATCACTATCCTGTGAGTCGTTACCATCCTGCCCTTGTGGGCTGAATGCATATTCTTCTGGTAACTCTACTTCAACATAGTAGGCGCCTGGCCCGAGATTCGTGAATTCATACAATCCGCTGGGGTCGGTGATAGTAGTGGCAATGAGGTTATTATCCGCATCGTAGAGATTGACTATTACGCCTCCGATGCCTGTTTCGTTGTTATCTTGTATACTATCTTTGTTGGTATCTATCCAGACAAAATTGCCAAGTGATCCTACCGTGAAGTTTGTTGTATCCGTATCGCTGTTATTGTCGGGAGTTGGATCATCAGCATCATTTGAGGAGGTGATTGTAGCCTGGTTAGCGACGGTTGTAAGACCATCCTCAAGCGGATTGTCGAGTGCAACAGCGAACGTTACGCTTCCTGTTGTGCTCACTGGTAATGTTCCAATACTCAAGGTACAGTTAGTACCTGCAGGTGCATTATCGTTGCATGACCATCCTGGTGTACCTGCGTCTGCATTGAATGTCGTACCACGTGGTACGGTCTCGTTAATTTCGACATCAGACGCATCCTGATCGCCCACATTCGCATAGGTCAATGTGTAGACCAGTGTGGCACCTGGTACGGTATTGGTCTGATTATCCGTCTTGATAAGAGTTAAATCAGGGGACGCATCCACGGGCGTCTCCTCATTATCACTATTATCATCAGGAGTGGGATCAGGGCCGTTATCACCATCGTCTGTTATGATGACGGTATTTGTGATGGTTTCTCCCCCTGCTGAGAGTGGTGACTCAATGATGACTGTAAAGGTTATTGTGTCACTTGTACCAGATGGAACGGTGCCAAGGTTCAATATACATGTACTCCCTGACAAATTATCAGGATCGCAGTCCCAGCCAACACTGCTGTTGCCCGGGTCGAAGGATGTGTAATTAGGAACTGTTTCTGTAATGACGATACCAGTCGCGTCTTGAATACCGGCGTTGGTATAGGTCAGTGTGTACGTGATCAGTCCACCAGGAACCGTTGTTATTCCATCAGCATCTTTGGCGATGATAAGATCTGGAACGGCATCAATAGGGGTATCGTCGGTACTGCTGTTATCATCTGGAGTGGGGTCGGGGCCGTTGGCGCCATCGTCGGTAATCTCAGCAGTGTTTGTGATTGGGTCAACTCCTGCTGGCAATGGTTGATCAACAACAACAGTGAAAGTAGCGCTACCTCCTGTTCCGGCTGCGACTGTACCAATATTCAATGTACATGTGCTCCCTGCTGAGTCATCGGGTGTACAGTTCCATCCAGGTGTGCTTGTGCTGGAGATAAAGGTCGTGTGTGCTGGTACGATGTCCGTTATCACGACACCGATGGCATCCTGATCGCCTGTATTGGTGTAGGTCAATGTGTAGGTGATAATACCACCCGCTGGTGCGGTCAATCCTCCATCGTCTTTGATAATAGCCAGATTAGGAGTAGCCTCAACTGGCGTTGGCTCATCATCCGTATTATCGCCTGGAGTGGGGTCGGGGCCGTTGGCGCCATCGTCGGTAATCTCAGCAGTGTTTGTGATTGTGTCGATTCCAGCGATGAGCGTAGGATCAACAGTAACCACATAGGTGATACTACTGCTTGCACCTACTGCGAGATTGCCAACCGCAAAGCGGCATACGCTACCAGCATTTGTGTCAGGTGTACAGTTCCAGCCGGGGGACTGGCTACCGGATCGAAGGTGGTATGGGCAGGGACGGTATCAGTAATGACGATATTCGTTGCATCCTGATCTCCAGCGTTTTCATAGGTGAGTGTGTAGGTAATAACACCGCCTGTTGTCGTCGTGATTCCGTCGTCGTCTTTGACCAGTCGTAAGTCGGGTGCTGCGTCTATAGGTGGCGGGAAAATGCCAGTGTTGTCATCGGGATTTGGATCATCGCCGTTGCTACCGTCGTCGGTAATGACCGCAGTGTTAGTAACCATGTCAACACCGGTAGGAAGTGGATTATCAATGGTAGTTACGAATGTGATACTATCACTGTTTCCTGCCGACAGACTGCCGACTGTATAGGAACAGATACTTCCGGGGGTGGTATTCGGGGTGCACGCCCAGCCTGTAGAGTTCAGGGTAGGCTCAAAGGTAGAGTATTCAGGGACAGTGTCGGTGATGACTACCCCGGTCGCATCCTGGCTTCCGGTGTTGGTGAACGTAAGGGTGTAGGTCAACACATCGCCCGGTCGTATAGTGAGACTTGGGGCAACTTTGGTAATGGTCAGATCTGGCACTGCTTCGATGGGGGTGGTTTCATCGTCAGAATTGTTGTTAGGGGTAGGGTCGTCGCCATTGGAGCCATCATCGGTGATAGTGGCGGTATTGCTCAGAGTGGTGACACCTGCTGGTAAGGACAGGTCGACCGTAACGACAAAGGTGAGCGTACCGGTGGCACCGACAGCCAGGTCCCCGAGGGGATAAGCGCATATGCTACCTGCGGCGTTGTCCGGGGTACAGGTCCAGGCGGCGGAGCTGGCGGTGGGGTTAAAGGAGGTGTGAGTGGGGATGGTGTCGGTGAGGACCACGCCCGTAGCGTTCTGGGTGCCGACGTTTTCGTAGGTGAGCGTATAGGTGAGCACTTCACCGGCGGTCGCTGTCACGCCATTATCGGTCTTGGTCAATGTCAGGTCTGGTTCTGCATTCAATAAGTCGATATCATCATCACTGTTATTATCAGAGGTTGGATCATCACCGTTCGTACCATCATCAAAAGCAACCACATTGTTTATGATACTGGTTGTACCTGCTGGAATAGCGTGGTTTACATGAACGGTAACTGTTCGTGTAACTGTGTCACTGGCGGCAAGGGTAAACGACGGCCAGATAACTACACCGCTGCCAACTGTGGTCTCATTTCCACTGTTACTAGCACTGTTAAATGTTGTGTCAGTAGGTATTGTATCAGTGATAACAACACCAGTTGCCGCACCAGTACCAACATTCTCAACGGTAATGGTATAGGTCAATATCTGACCAGCCGTTACCGTTATCTCTCCATCATCTTTGGTTACTACAAGATCTGGTGCAATAATGGTCAGATCATCACTAGCATCAACCTCTGGCTCATCTCGCTCGTTGATGTCTGGTCCGGGAAGTGTTGTTGCCCGTGTGACCGTGGCGATGTTGGGGATAACATCATCAATGGTGACATCTGGTGCAAGTGTGACGTTAAATGTGAATGTTCGATTTTCTCCCACGGGGATCGAACCACCATTGTATCTAACAATTGTATTTGATGGTGAAGGAATGGTAGCAAAGGTAAACCCTGTTGGTGTTGTGCCTTCAGTAACATTGACAAAATCAGTATTTGATATGGGATCTTCTACCACAACATCAAATGCCTCTGATGTAACCAGTATTTGTTACAATCAGTGTAACCTGTACAACATCGTTTGCCGCAGCCCGATCAGGATTGAACGTTTTACTAATCTCCATCTGTGGCTCAACAACTGTGACGTTTACGTCATTTGATGGAATGGTTGGCTGGCTACTTATCTGTAAAGTGGCACGGTTCACAAGTGTAGTCTGACCGGGGGGATTCAATCCAATAACATCATCTTCATCCATTACCTGTGCCTGGAAACGAAGTGTAAACGTATTGTTTGTTGCATCGTTGTCTGCTGTAGTGGTGATTACACCAAAGTCTATGGTGATATCATCGCCGCTATCGCCGCCCGCCGTGACACTGGCCGCTGGAACAGAGCCGTTGAAGTTGCCCGTATCTATACTCAGCGTCCCTACAACGTATGCCAGACCTTCAGGTAGTTGATCAATTACCTGAAGTGATGGAACAATCCCTTCGGGAAGTGTGATTGCCAGAGTGTACATGACAATTTCACCGATGGTAAGATCGTTGCCAGTAGTGTGGCTTGCTGAAGTACTTTCAAGCGCTTTGGAGAAGGCTGCATTATCAATATCAAAGGCCACATCATCATCAGTTTCATAATCGTTGAGACCACCACCATTAATTGGGCCATCGCCGCTCGTTCGCTCATCAGGATTATCTCCCTCAACACTGGTCCATGTCACACTACCAGTGTTGGTAATGGTTTGACCAGGGGTAACGATGGTATCGATTTCGGCATCGAAGGTGATAGTTACCACCGCACTTTGCAATAGATCAAATGTATCATCGGCGCTGTCTGGAACAAGCAGTGTGGTGCCACTGATCTCTATTGATGGTGCAGGGATACCACTTGCGATAACATTTACATTGGAGATATTGGTTAACCCGGTCGGTAAGTTATCAGTAAACTGCACATCAAATGCATCGGCGTCGCTTGTTGCATCTGTTGAATCACAACCGTATAGCCAACCGCACCCCCAGCGTCAGCAGGCGATGGCACTGATGTGATCTGTTTGTTGATTGCAAGAACTGGCTCGATGATAGTGATGGTCTCAGGTACCGGATCGGGGATCGTTGTTGTACCTATTGCTGGATTGGTATAGCGTAGTGCCGCAGTGTTATCGCGAGTGTCCCCTTGTTGATTGCCAATCTCATTCAACACCACGGCAGTCAGTCGCACCAGGAAAGTATTATTATTTGTATCATTGTCGTCGGTAGTTGTAATAGTTCCAAAATCAAAAGTAATATCATCACCACTTCCTCCTGATGTTGAGGTAGTCGGTGCTAACGGATCACCATTGTAATCGGTCGCTAGCACACCACTACTCGCTATGGTTGTTGTAATGACTTCGTGGCTCACATATGCCAGACCAGCGGGAAGATTATCAACCACTACAAGATCTTGTGTTTCACCTTCAGGTAAGGTTACCAGAATGTCGTAGCTGACTTCTTCGCCAATAGTGTATTCAACTGGATTGGGGGTACGCTTGTCAATTGCAGGATTGTCAAGGGTAACAACTTCGTTGTCGCTATCGGTGTGATCGTTGTGACCACCTGAGCCATCACGTTCTCCTGTTTCGGTGCCACTACCACCAGGAGTAGTGGAGCCAGTTGGATTACTGCTTGTGCCGTTTGGTCCAGGAAGACTGGTATAGATGACATCAGCCGTGTTAGTTAGTGGTGTACTAGCGGCTACATCACTATTGACTGTTGCCTGATATTCTACTGTGACAATCCCTCCAGGTGGTATGCTTTCAATCCGTATGTCGACTGTATTTCCTACAGAGTTATCGGTATCAGGAACACTCGTCCCACCTGCTGGAGTGGCTGTAATGGTGCCAAGATTGAGTATGAGATCGGCTGGTAAGGTGTCAGTCAGGACAACATCAAAGGCAGTTGAGACATTTGAGTCGGTGGCATTAGAGAACGTAACATGATAATCAACAGTATCGCCTGCATCACTTGGGGTGGTAAGAATGGTCTTTGAAATATTGGTGATCGAGGGTTCAGCAATGTGCACCTGCACCCGATCTGATTGTGCAACGGGATCATCGCTATCACCTATTAATACGTCAAAGATGTTATTACGGTTATCGCCAGCATCATTACTGTAAGAAGCACTATTATTGTCTACCAGTGCGTTAAATTCGACAATGATATATTCTGAGTCGATATCTGTATCAGCATTGGTTAAGGCTCCAAAATTGAAATAACAATCTCCTCCGCTAGGAAATGAACTTCCGCTAGGTGGCACTCCAGTCAGGGGGCAGGTTACGGAACTTGAAGCAATCGAACTGGATGCGCCATTTGTGTCTGTGCAGTTATCAATGGTACTATCATCAGAAGAAATACCAGCCTCGTTGGAAACAAATACAAAGCGAGCCGTGCCATCGTCGAGAAAGGTTAAGCCACGTGGCAATCGATCGCGTATGCGAAAGTTGGGTGCGGTGCTCTCGGCCAGGCGAACAACTAGACGATAGCGAATGATTTCGCCAACTGCGACTCGTGGTGGGTTTGATGAGTCCGATGTGTGCGCCTCAGAAGTAACAACCAGTGATTTTTCAGGACTGGGCATAAAGATTGTTACCGTATCCGAGTCCTGATCGTTGTAGTCATTGGCGGTGCCACCAGGATCGCTTGGATCGCCCGTACGCTCCGTCGAGAGTGGGTTGTGTGGCGATTGTGGGGTCGTTTCATCACCAGGGACGCTAGTCCATTCAATGTCAGCGGTATTGATAATTTCCTGATTTGGAACCACACTCCCGTCAAGTATGACTTGAAACTCTAATGTGCTTGTATCATTCTGTGCAAAAGTATCCCATGTCGCTGAAATGGTGCCACCACTTTCGCTCAGGGTGGTTGGCGCAAGTCCTGTAGTATTGGAAAGTGAAGATGCCACATAGGTCATGTCTGACGGAATAACATCATTGAGATCGACATTGAAGGCATCTGTATTACTTGCACCAGTGTGAGAAATAGACAGATTGAATGTGATGATATCTCCTGCGTCACCTGTGGTTGGGCTAGCTGTTTTCGTGATTTGGAGTGTCGGCTCAACAATGGTAACCTCTTGTGCTGTGTCGCTGAGATTACCATCGCTCCATGTCCAGCTAGCCTCATTACTACGCATCTCGCCACGATCGTTGTCATCACTGTTGATGACTACGGCAGTGTATGTCACCGTGATCGTCTCATCAATCGTGTTATCGGTGTCTGAGTTGGTGATCGTGCCGAAATCAAGTGTGGCAACACGCCCTTGATTAGCAGATCCTGATCCTATCGCAGTGAAGACGGTATTTGCTACAACATCGGCAAAGGTTCCCTGGCTGGTGCTTACGCCTGGCGATGCGACGATGTTATCAATGCTGACAAAAGCTAATCCTGTATCAAGTCTGTCGGTGATAAAGACATCATTGATAGTTCCTTCAGGAATATCCATAGTCACTTGATATTGCACTTGTTCGCCGATAATGACATTATTGTTCGTTGTATGGGCCTGGTTGGTCGTGACGATGGTTTTGGAAAACGTCGGCTCAATGATGGTGACACGGCCAGGATTCGTCAGATCTTCAGTGGTGTGGTCAGGTCCACCCTCGACCCCTGCATAATTAAACACGGTAGCCGTGTTATCAAGATTATCGCCAGGTTCAACCCCAGTTTGAAGGATTGCATCATAGGTGATGACCGCAATGTTGCGCCCATTGGTAATCGGTGCCCCTGTGGCTCCGTTGCGCCCCTGATCCAGGGCTCCGGTTGGGCTTGCCGTCGGACCGGGATCAGTCAGTTCGATCCCTTGGCCAAAGAGACCAGTGCCACCACCAACATTGGTGAAGGGCATCGTCGCACCGGTGCCATCGGTCACGCAGATACTCCCAGTCACCAGACTCACATCTGGTGGGAGTTGATCGCGAATACGTACGTCATAGGCGCCATTGCGGCTCGATCCGATATTTTCGATAACAATGCCATATGTCACACGGTCCCCCGCATCGACGTTACGCAAATTGCTGTCAAATGTGCCATCAACATTGCCCGAATGAATAGTGCCAGTATGTCGCGCACATGTGCCTGGCGTTTGGAGCATGACTCCGACTGGAATGGTAGGAGTGGGAGTAAAGACTCCAGCAGGATTATTGGTATCGATGACACCCTTACGAATAGTATTTAAGACAGGTTCAGTTAATTTAATCTGAGCAATCGCATCTGCAACGCTGGTGTCGTTGTTGGTCGAGCCTTCGGTCTGGCGTACTTGGTTAGTGAGGAAGAGTCCATCGGTGAAAGGGTTATCTTGCACAGTGACAGTAAAGAGGATATCGATTTTAGAGGTCGGACTGGTAACGTTGTCGTAGTCTCCATAGCTAAAGGCAACTGTGTTGTCTTGGGTCATGAGAGTGATGGTCATTGTGGGGACGGTGCCATACAGTGGGAGAAATGTGTCATCTGGTCCAAATTTAGCCGTCCCAGCAGGTGGAATCGCCGCATCAATAACATCATTAAATGTCGTGATTTCTGTAGCATCGAAGATCGGTAAGGGGAGATAGTCAACTAAGGTAAGATCTTCAATATCACTGGAGGGTAGTTCGACTTCAATACGGTAGGTGACGGTTTCGCCTGGTGCGACCACGATAGGTGAGGTGAACGAGGTACTCCCGTTAATCGCATAGATACTTTTGGACAGGCTACCACGGACAATCTCAATCGCTTCCAGGGTATCATCGTCTTCGGCAGTTCCGACGGGAGTGCTTGCATTGGTATTGTCGAGAATGCGCCCATTGATGATGGCAGTATTACTGAGGCGATCCCCCTGATCCACACTATTATCGCCAGACGGAAAATCATCGCTAAATGTTTCTTGAATGATGGTACGATAGACAATTTGTCCGGTTGTGGGCCATCATTGACCGTGTTGATGGCACTATTGGTGCAATAGGGTGGAGCGGTTATGGTGCCAGTGGGTGGGACACACCCACCAATCAGACGTCCATCTTCGCCACGGGTGATCAGCTCATCGGATACCTGAAAGATTATGGTCGTGGTCCCATCATTGGGAGCCGGATCGATGACATGAGAAGGATTGGGTGTCCCTGTTGCTCCAGTATAGTTTTCCGCGACGGTATAGTTGTCTGTGTCAACAGCCTGTGGGGTAAGTGTAAAGCTATGACCATTCACTTGAAGGGTCGGGGGAAGCTGGGATCGAAGTGTTGTCCATCCGAAAAGGTATCGGTAATAATCACGGTATCAAACGCAAAAAAATCAGAAATCTGAAAATTGAGAGTGTATTCAACGGTATCACCTGGTGTGTACCCGGTACCACCAAGATCATTGTGATTCTGAACGCCTTTTTGGATGGAAATCGATTGATCTTCGAGAATATGTTCTGGTCCAGTCGGGTTCGCTACCGCATTGTCGGTACCACCGGGGTCGCGAGTGTCAATGGGTGACCAATCACCAATGGTGTTTGCTTGGTTTAATTATTGGGGGATTACTTGCAACATCAACCGTGGGAGTGATGATCGTGGTTCCCTCGGCAGGCGTTGTGGATATTACCCGTAGAAAGGCGATATTGTTGGGCAACAGATCAACAACATCCAGATCGGTAATAGTCTGCCCATCAGCAATATTAACAGCAATAGTGTATTGACCAGGGAAATTTGGTCCGATGGCGATCTCATCTTCAAACCCAGCGTAAGTTTTGGTTAAATTCATTAAAATCGGTGTCACCGAACTGGTGGTTGGGGTTGGCTGTACAAGCGGTGGGTCACTCCCAGGATTGGCGAGTGGGTCGTTGCCATAGATAAAGCCTGCCTGGGCCTGAATCTCGAGTGGAATATCAAGGTCAGCAAGGTTGCTGAGATTAGCAGTGATGCTAATATCGGCCTGGGGTTGGTCGGGGGTGAAACTCCCAAATGGCAATTGAAGAATGGTGATTTCCCAGATGAAAGGGCTTGGGCCAGTATAGCCTGCTGGCGCGGCGGGGCAGGTGACAAGTTTCCCGTGAGAGGATGTGTCACAGTGTTACCTGTTGGACAATCCAGTGTGCTCGAACTAACTGATCCTCCGAGGTAGTTGGCATTTGTGATGGTGATACCGTCATTGTTGCCCCCAGCAGCGGTGCCATCAGTACCACTCTTGGGAAGAAAAAGATCGATATATGGTCCATAACCCGTGTCTGCCCCAGTATTATCGAACGACACGCTAAACGAGAGTGGTTCGCCGGTAAACAGATTTGTGGGAACATCAAGCAGCGCCGCTGGAACGCCTGCCGCTACTACTGTTTGTGTATTCTGGAGAATGAGTGAACATACTATAAGGGCAACAAAACATCCTGACAGAGTACGACGCAAGTTATAGCTAACGGCTGACGACATAATATGCTCTCCCTATATATACTGCTACAAGAATAGTTAAAGATAGTGATTACGTTTACTTGATACAAAACAATTGACCTACAACAACTAGTTTAGAGACTCACTAATTTCTATCATAGGTAAATTGCTACACTATAGGATACTAGTAGCTTATCCGAGTAGGTACAGTAAATCAGATCAACACCATGCCAAAAGTGAAATAAACCAGGATTGATAGTATTTTAGATGTATCAGTAGATCGATTATTTTGCACCGTAAAAGTGCTGGTGTGGAGATTAAACAATGTATAGTAGTTAAAGATGTATGTTTAGGGGAAAAGTCTTTGAAAAACAACCAATTGGGAAAATGGGGGACATTTTGCCCTGCGATATAGGTATATTACACTATCAAACGGGCATCATATTCAAAGTCGTGCCGAGAATTGCTGCTGCAAAGAGAATGACGAGCATGCCAGCAGGGGTATCGAGCGGATGTATGGATGCTGGTCGATGCGCCATGATGACAAACCCAATCAGTATAGCGGGAAGTGCGATAGGCTGGGCAAACAGAGCCAGTGAGATGACAATAATGCCGATCAGCATGCTCCGCACACGTGCTGGTGCCGCTAACGATTGATAGTTGAATGATGGATCTTTCCAGACCATTACAGCAATAGGGACGGCAGATGCAGCAATAACGTATGCGATTCCATACAGTGCCAGTTGTTCAATCACATTTGTTGGCAGTGTCCACAATTCTTTAGCTGGCAATACCAATCCTAAAGCCCATATCAGTGTTGCAATATGGATGAATTGATCGAGAATAAAGGGAATAATTGGTGGCTGAAAGAGCCGATCGGCCCGATGGACTTTCCACCAGTCTGCGATGACGTGAATAATGGTAATGCCGATCATAATTGGCCAGAGTGCCAGGACACGCCGATCTACTAGCACGAGTGCAAACATACATGTCATCACAATGCCACCATGGAGGAGTAGCCCATCCCAGTAGCGTTTGCGTACCACGAGACGGTACGGTTGTAACAAAAAGTCAGCAATGAGATGGGCAAGTAGAAACAAATAGATCATCGTATACCTCATTTAAGATAACATGGAGAACAGATCATCGTATATACCTTATGATTGCATGAGTTTTTGACGTAATTGTTCCAGATTCAGGACACTGATACGTGCTCTTGCGATACGAATCAAACCCTGGTCACGTAATGTTGATAACACACGGTTCACAGTCTCACGGGTAGTGCCTGACAAACTTGCGAGGTCTTCTTGTGTTAAGCGCAGGTCAATACTATCGGTCTGGTTATACTTGCTATGGGCATTGGTTGCTAATGCCACTAATTGCTGTACCACGCGTTGTGGGGCTGGTTGGCTGGTCAGGTGCTCGACATAATTGTTGGTGTGGCGCAAACGGCTGGCTAAGGCTTCCAATACGGCCACGGCCACTGGTGGACAAGTACCGATAAGATCGAGAAACCCGGATCGATGGAGCGTTAATGTAGTGGTTAATTGCATCGCTTCAGCGCTTGCGGAACGCGGTTGACCATCAAGCAGCGCAAGTTCACCAAAGAAATCACCTTGTCGAAAGATGGTCACTGCTAATTCCTGACCTGTTTCATTCACTGTAAAAATACGAACCTGTCCATCGATAATAATGTAGAGTGTGCTGCCAACGCTGCCCTGATCAAAGATAAGATCACTACGCTCAAATGTTTGTACACCCAGCCGTGCGGCAAGCAGATTGGATTGCTCGTCGGTCAATTCTACAAAGGCTGGTATGTCACGTACAAATTTACTTTTATTCATTGGTAACTCCACCGACCTCACAGAATTCTCATCCTGATAGTATTATATTCTCAAGTCGAAATAAATTCTATGATCATCATCACGTACATTTCGATAAAGACATGTTTATATAGGAGCCGTTCTCGCTTGGGTTTGGCAACAATCTGGTCGTCTGGTATTATGGCGTATATGATTTGGGCTATTTCTGATTTGCATCTTTCTGCAGCACGTCCCAAGCCAATGGACATCTTTGGTGATCGTTGGCGTGATCATCCGCAACGGATTGCGGCAGCGTGGCGAGCGCGTGTTCATGCCGATGACGTTGTATTAATCGCTGGCGATGTTTCTTGGGCGATGAAACTTGAGGATGCGCTGCCCGATCTTGAATGGATTGCAGCACTACCGGGTCGTAAAGTACTCTCCAAGGGCAACCACGACTATTGGTGGCAACGTGCTGGACCCTTACGACCACACTTGCCACCATCCATCTCCATCGTTGAGGCCAGTGCTGTTGATGTCGGAGAGGCGGTGGTGTGTGGTACACGTGGTTGGGTTACACCGGACACACCAGGCTTTCAAGAAGCTACCGATCTGCGTATTTACAATCGTGAGCTTGGCCGTCTTGATCGTGCAATCGCGGCTGCTCAGAAGCTATCAGATGGTGCTAAACCAATTATTGTGATGTTTCACTACCCACCGTTTCTGGATCACGGGCCAACGGAGTTTTCGCGTCGTATTGGCGCAAGTGGTGCAGCGGCGTGTATTTACGGCCATCTCCATCGTGTGCACGATTGGCATATCGCAAAACAGGGTGTGATTGATGGTGTTTTTTACCAACTCACGGCCTGCGATTACTTGCAATTTGGTCCAGTAGCGGTGCGTGGTTTGGCACAGCAACCTTCCAGCATAACTGATAGTGAAGGTTCCCTTCCGACCGATTCAACTGAAAAGAGATAGGGGAGATTGATATGCATGCACAGGTTCGTATTCGGGAGATGCTCAACTACCGTTTCGATGTCATTCGTCATCCCAGTGTCAAGACCTTTCGCTTCTATAGTGCACGTGCTTCCGATAGTGATGCGCTTACCTATGTTGCTGTGATGGCCTTTATTATTGCCCTTATCAGTGCCTTTATGGGTGGGGTTGGTAGTGCAATGAATCTGTTATTGGCCATGATTAACACCCTGTTCAATTTTTACCTCTTTGCTGGGGTCGTGTATTTTGTGGGAAAACAATTTGGCGGTGGTGGTGAGTTTGAGTCTGTGGTGTATACGTTCTCACTGTTTCACGTTCCGATTCTGCTGCTCACGTGGCTTCTACAATTGGTGGCAATATATGTTATTCCTGATATAAACGTTTTTCTCTACATTGGTCTCTTAGGTACCGCTGCACAGGCATTCTACGCGTATCTTGCCGCACAGTCATGCCTCTGTTTTTCGCGTCGTCTGGATGCCCTCCTGAGTGTTGGTGCTGGCATACTTGTGTTCTGGGTTATTCAACAAATATTTCGCACAATCACCTCATGATTAGCACCTATCCGATATGACATGTAATAAGAAAGTATGTTCTATTTTTTATGGACAAATGAGCGATTTAGCTGTATAATAAGCTGAATCGTAGCATTTTTTGTTGCGTAGAAGAACACATTCGTTAGCAGATACGTACTGCTCCTCATCTCGTTTGGGAGGTACAATGGAAATCGGGATCGTTCGGCCAGTCAGCATTACAGAACAAATGCGTACGGCGTATTTAGATTACGCGATGAGCGTGATTATATCGCGCGCGCTACCTGATGTGCGTGATGGCTTAAAGCCAGTCCAACGCCGTATTCTCTATGGCGCGTGGGATATGGGCGTGCGAAGTAATCAATCATATAAAAAGTGTGCGCGTATCGTTGGAGATGTTCTGGGTAAAATGCATCCCCACAGCGATGCCGCCGTCTATGATGCACTTGCACGTATGGCGCAACCTTGGAATATGCGCTATCCCCTTATTGATGGTCAGGGTAACTTTGGTAGTGTTGATGGTGATCCTCCCGCTGCGATGCGTTATACGGAAGCACGCCTCTCTGCTATTGCGGAAGAACTTCTCTTTGACATCGAAAAAAATACAGTTGATTTTAATGATAACTTTGATGGCTCCTTTCGTGAACCATCGGTGCTTCCCGCCCGCCTGCCCAACCTGTTGCTGAATGGTGCTGCTGGTATTGCTGTTGGTATGGCCACCAACGTACCGCCACATAATCTGACAGAATTAAGTACTGCGTTGGTGTATCTGATTGATAATCCGGAAGCAACTGTGGAAGATTTGATCAAGATTATACCTGGCCCAGATTTCCCGACGGCTGGCCTTATTCTGGGTACTGAAGGCATTATGAATGCTTATAGCACGGGCAAAGGTCATATCATTCTCCGGGCGAAGGCCCACATCGAAGAAGCGGCGCGTAACTCTTTCCATATTGTCGTCACGGAGTTGCCCTATCAGGTAAATAAAGCCCGTTTGCAGGAACGCATGGCTGAACTGGCCCGCGACCGCAAAATCGAAGGCATCCGCGACGTTCGCGATGAAAGCGATCGTAGTGGTATGCGGCTGGTGGTCATCCTCAAGCAAGATGCCCAACCCAAGAAGGTCCTGAATGCGCTTTACAAACACACACAGATGCAGACGACGTTTGGTGTCAACATGCTGGCACTGGTGGAGCATGGGTTGCAGCCACGTGTGTTACCACTCAAGCGCATGTTGCAGGAATATATCGACCATCGTACTGAGGTTATTCGGCGTCGTACCGAGTTTGAGCTAGAGAAAGCACGTCGACGCGCTCATATTTTAGAGGGGTATAAGATTGCACTCGACAATCTTGATGAAGTCATCACGACTATCCGCAATTCCCGTACCCGTGACTCAGCGCGTAACAACCTGATGAGTAACTTCCGCCTCACGGATGTACAGGCAAACGCGATTCTTGAGATGCAGCTTGGTCGTCTGGCAGCACTTGAGCGCAAAAAGATTGAAGACGAATATCGCGAGGTGATCAAACTTATTGCTGAGTTCGAAGATATTCTCGGCAACCCACGGCGCGTGCTCCAACTCATCAAGGAAGACCTGACTTACCTTAAGGAGAAATATGGCGACGAGCGTCGCACACGTATTATCCCTGACGCCGATGGCGAAGTGAGCGACGAAGACCTTATTCCAGACCTGCGTGTCCTCGTTACACTTACCGAACGTGGCTATATCAAGCGTATCAACGCCGATACCTACAAAACGCAACGGCGTGGTGGGCGTGGTATCAAAGGCATGCAGACACGTGAACAAGATATCGTGCGGCATATCTTGCCCTGTGGCACCATGAACGATCTGTTGTTCTTTACTGATCGTGGGAAAGCCTACCAACTCAAAGCGCACGAAGTCCCTGACTCTGGTCGTACAGCCAAAGGGTTACCACTTGTCAATCTGATCTCGCTTGAACCTGGTGAACAAGTTACTTCAATACTAGCGGTGCCCGATTTTAATGAGGCTGAATATCTCGTCATGGCGACGGTTTGTGGTAAGATTAAGCGGTCCATTTTGAAAGAGTATAGCCAGGTACGTTCTAATGGACTCATCGCTATCGGTCTTGAAGAGGGTGATCAACTGGGTTGGGTGGCGATGTCCAAAGGCAGTGAAGATATCTTGCTGACAACGCAACGTGGCCAGACGGTTCGCTTCCTGCAAAAGCACGTACGTCCGATGGGACGCCCGGCTTCTGGTGTGATTGGCGTGAACCTCCAAAAGAATGACAGGGTTGTTGGTATGGGTTTAGTACCCGAAACAGGTGCACTGCTGGTTGTTACTGAAAAAGGTTTTGGCAAACGAACTGCGTTGCACGAATACCCCACCAAAGGACGTGGGACGGGTGGGGTCATTACGATCAGACTGCGCCCAAATGATAAAATTGCCTCAGCGCATATCGTACAAGATGAATCACTCCTGACGTTTATCACCACTAGTGGTGTGGTGATGCGTACGGCAGCATCTGGTATTTCGCAACTCGGTCGTTCAACACAGGGCGTGACCATTATCAACGTAGGGGCGGGAAACCGCGTAGCTGGAGTAGCCTGTGAGGAACCAGAAGAGGACGAGATACGCAGTGATAATGTCTTGGTGAACATGAACGGCAATGGAACTGATGGATAGCTAGAGTTCTCCAAATCTCTTGTGAGATAGCAAAACGGGTGGCAGCAATGCCATCCGTTTGTGGTTTTCTTATAAGATTTTTCCTGCTTCTACAAAAATTCGCCAAGTTCTCGTAATGCAGCCACAGTAAGAGGTAATTGCTGTTTGGCGAGACCATCGAGAAATTCTTCTACGCTCTTGGGTGGGTTATTTAACGTTGCGCGCTGTTTCTTGGCAGCACTACATACAAGACTCTCATTTAAGTCTATTAGATGCCGGACAAACTCATCAGGATGTTGTGCCTCAATGTTGTATTGTCCAAGCACTGTTTCAGGAAAATCACGTAAGTTATAAGTTACAATAATATCTGCTCGTCCAACTATAGCCGCAGCTAAAACATGCCGGTCATCGGGATCAGGTAGTCCTTCAATTGCAGGAATGAGATTCTGATATCCTTCTATCAGAGCATCACAGACATGTTTATTCATTAAGTGTTTGATGTTGTCTATTTTATCACGACTGATGTCTGGACGTTTTATTACCAAGTTGCGTGCATATTCTTCAAGAATAGTTTCTGTCCATTTTGCACGAAAAAGTCCAGTTAAAGCCAACCACATTAGCAGATCTCGCAATGGTGCAGGATAAAGTACATTGGCATCATACAAAGCAGTGAAACTGGAGGAATGTGGCATTAGTAATCTATCCCTAATTCCTGCGTGAGTTCTGCAAGTTCGTGAAGGCTTTTCTCACGTGCTTTATTGGTACGTTCCTTGTAAATGAGTACATCACTAAGTAATACACGTCGATGTGTCCCTACTTTGCTGAAAGGTATTTCTCCACCTTCAATTAATTTAACAAAAAATGGACGTGATACGTTTAGTAGATCGGCAGCTTGTTGAGTTGTAAGTTCAGCATGGGTTGGAAGAATGGTAACAGCTTTACCCTCAGCCATCTGTACAAGAATATCAAGTAAAAGATGTGCAACCTTGGCTGGCAACTTGACAATTGCTTCTTCTGTATCTTGTTCCTTCTCATCAACTATGCGAAAACTTAATGGATGATCTCGCTGTACTTTCGGAGAGAGAATGCGACTGGAAATTTTAGACTCTTCTCTCTCTTCATCAGATGGTACGATATATTCAATATCAATGTCTTTAGTGTAGGTCATAATTGTTTGCTTTCGACTACATAGTCTATGTTATACATAGTATACACTATATTCGAAATAAACGAAATACCCAATTATTAAGTGCCTTTAGACCATGGTACACAAAAACCAAGGATCTCCAGGCTAATATGGTGGGTCCTTGCCTCTTTTGATGATAAGATTATACGAGAGATCAGCGCGATGCTGCCAGATCGTTCCCTAACAAACCAAGTAGAACCCCTTGACCTTCATGAAATTCAAAACGGGCCCGCTCGAACCACTGCACAACATACTCGTTCCCATCGCCGAGTACCTCGATCTGTGGCTCAGAAATGGGTGCACCAAACAATGCCAGACTTTCGTCACGGGTTTTCCCCGATAATCCATCAAGTTCCAGACCGCTTGAGCGCCAATAATTGAGAAACTCGCCACAGAGTGAATGTTGTGTTTCCTCGAAGAATTCGCAATTTGGTTGGGGTGAACCTGCCGGGAAATCAAACCAGCTTCGTCCATTTTGTTGAAGAATTGTATCACCGATGCGACCTAGCAGCACATTATATGGTGGTGGATTCTCGGGGTGGATTTCTAAACGGTGACGTTCGAAGTATTGCACCACATAGTCTTGCCCATCCTCGCCACGCTCAACAAATTCCTCACTGATCGGATATCCGAAGATTGGTAACCCGCCATTTGCCTCCCAGTAAGACCGTATCGTTCCACGCAATGTGTGTTGGGTTTGGGGAAAATACGTCACGTTTGGATCAGACGGTTGGGCAACTGGGAGAAATGCCTGTGAAGCATCGATGGGTGCCGCATCAACAGGCGCAGGGTTGGCTGGCGCTGTTGGGCTCGGTCCTTGCTCAAAGATGATGTTGGCCACGCTCAACGAAGTCCCGCTCACCCAGGCCCCCTGCTGTGATGTCTGTCCATCAGGCCAGCGCGCTTCTACCATATAACTACCGGTAGGAAGGTCAGTGAAGAGATAAAACCCGTTGGCATCAGGTTGCGTCTGCTGTCCAGTGTTCAACGATACCACACTTTGCTCAAATTGATTGCCAGAGATAAAACCTTCAATACGTGATTGGTTTAACACATTTGGATCGCCTGCGAGTGTGACGGCTCGTTGCACATTCAGACGGCCATAACCTGTCTCTTCATCTCGTCCAGGTGGTCCCTGATCATCTGCACTTGCCTGTAGGATCTGCATCAATTGATCGGCGCTTAGATCGGGGCGTATCGACAAAACCAACCCAGCCGCACCAGCAACGTGTGGTGCGGCAGCGGAGGTGCCATTTCCCATCCCATATGTGTCACCAGCGTTGCGATCCCATAAGGTACTCCAGACACCCACACCCGGTGCGGCAATACCCACAAAATCACCGACGGTCGAAAATCCTGTGACAACATCTGAGCCACCTGTTGCAGTCACTGCCAGAACATTGGGGTATGCGGCCGGATAGTTGGGCAAGTTTCCTTCATTGTTATTATTACCAGATGCAGCAATAATAAGCACATTACGCTCACGTGCATAGTTTACAGCGTCGCGCAGGACCTGTGTATCATCTGGCCCACCAAGGCTCATACTGATCACACGTGCCCCCTGATCGACGGCCCAGCGAATTCCCGCAGCAATGGTGGCATCATCCCCTTCGCCACGTGGTCCAAGCACTTTTACTGGCAGTATGCGGCATCCCCAGCAGACTCCTGCAATGCCCTCGTTATTATTACTATCCGCTGCTGCGACGCCGGCAGTATGTGTGCCATGGCCTTCGTCATCGGTAGCGTCGCTATCATTATTGAAGAAGTCATAGCCGGGTAGAAGTTTATTACTCAGATCTGGGTGTGTTGAAGAAACACCTGTATCAAGCAATGCAATTACAATATCGCTGCCAGTTGTGATGTCCCATGCCCCAAACGCACTGATGTTGCGGAGCGGCCATTGTCGGTTGACCACCGTATCGTTTGGTGTTCGCATGAGTGTACGGGTATGATTTGGTTCAGCATAGACAACTGCAGGATGCGTCGCAAGCTGTCTGGCAAGAACATACGGATCGGTGTTTGCTTCTACCTGTATGCGGTAACTGGCACTACCATGGCCAAGCGATTGAGCCATAACGGCACGTGTGTTACTCAACAAAGTGTTAAGCTGACTGGTGTCTGGACCATTGGCATGCGCAGTTGGTGATAATGTTATATGTGGTTGGAGTTTGACAATAAGTTCATTCGGGAGGACATCAGCGGATGGTGTTGGTGCTGCACTTGTTGGTATAACCAAACCGAAAGTGAGGATGGTAAGCACAGCAATGCAAAGAACGCGCTTCATGAAATCTCCTCAACTTAATAAGAATTACATATTTGCATAAAAGATTCATCAATTAGCATAGTGGCGCCATTGTTCGTAGCACCTTGGACAGGTAGGATTTGTGGCCTTATTGACACTTACACTGCCGATATAACTCTGAAGTTATCTTCACTAATTAACTCATTATAACATAGACATGTACAGTTTTCCTGAAAAATACACTTTACATGTACGATAAACGGACAAACGTACGATGCCTGAATAACCCGTATCAATGGTAGGGCAGATACGGTGCAATTACAGATAAACCTAAAGAACATATGAGCTGTGATCTTAGTATGGAGCAATACGATGACTGATTATGTCATACGAATGAAAGAACTGCCGAGCAGTGAACAACCACGTGAACGCCTACGTGATTATGGTCCAGCTTCACTGAGTGATGCCGAACTGCTGGCAATTCTCTTGCGGGTTGGTGTGCAGGGGATGAATGTTGTTCAGCTCGCTCAGCAGCTATTGCGTGAGCATGGTGGCTGGGCCGGACTGATTCGATGCGATTACGCTGATATCTGCAAGGCCCATGGTATGGGCGAAGCAAAAGCAGCTACACTGAAAGCATCGTTGGAAATAGGCCGCCGTCTCTTACTCACCACTTCTGAGGAACGTTTTCAGATTAAATCCCCAACCGATGTAGCCCAATTAATGCGGCTTGAAATGGGGCATCTTGATCAAGAGCATTTACGTACTATTTGTTTGGATACAAAGAATAAAGTTCAGAAGGTTCATACCGTTTACGTTGGGAGTCTCAATTCAGCACTCATACGGATCGGTGAGGTGTTTAAGGAAGCCCTCAAACTCAACAGTGCCTCTATTATTATTGTGCACAACCACCCTTCAGGTGCGCCAAGAAGCATATAGGTAGAGCGTTTCCAACAGGAAACCCTGCAAGGAGTGTGCAGAGTAGCTACGGGGACAGGCATCTAGACCAGAAGCAGAAAGGTGTCTGAAGCTCCCCGGACAATGTGGCTATACCACAACCTACTGCGGTATGAGCTGCTAGCTAGAGCGTTGCTATGGTTACGCAAGAAATTGCCGTTTGAAGCGTCGAAGGTTGGACTACCCGTTGAGTGTAGGACGAGGGTAGAGTTACCGGAACTGTGTCTCTGAAGGACAAAGTAATCTCACTCGGATAGAAAACTGGCACTCCTTGACACCCCAGTTTTCCCGGTAACGAGCGAGGCAACGAGCCGAGCCAGGCGTACAGGCAAAACCTACGGCAACGTGCCGACACTACCTATGTGAACTTGGGAACCCATTGTGGCTCTCCAGCCATGGAGTTGGTCAGCTTG
>WYDT01000025.1 GCA_013122435.1 Chloroflexi bacterium AL-N1 | reverse complement strand
GTGGCTGCCACTTTACGCATTGGCACTCGATGCATTGCTACGCCGACCAACGGTGCGGCGGGGGCTGGTGACGGCCATGGCGCTGCTGCTCGTCATCTTCACCAGCCTGTACATGGCGCTTTACGCCGCATTGCTGACCGGCCTGTGGGTGGTATGGCGACTCGGTGTGTGGCTCCGTGCTCAACGACAGGACACCGCCACGCTACTGATACGGCCTGCGGTGGGGTTTGCCGCAATGTGTGGTGTGGTATTGGCGGTCGTGGGGTCGGTGCTGCTCTTCCCCATGCTGGGCGAACTTCAACAAACGACCTATGCTGTTCGCACTATCGAGGATGCGGCGCGGGGCTCATCGGCATCGGCTGATGCTATTTTACCCCCTGCAAGTCATCCGCTGCGTGCATGGTTGGCCTTCCCGCAGCCGTACAGTCCCGGTGCTTTTCTGGGCTTTGTGCCGCTGCTGCTGGCCCTCTACGGAGCGTTCAGACAAACGCAAGTCGGTGCACGCTGGCTGGTGCTTGCTGTGGTTGCGTGGTTACTTTCACTCGGTCCGGCGCTACCACTGTACCACGCACTCTACGAATTTCCGTTGCTACAGGTCGCCCGCTACCCCGACCGTTTTACCATTCTGGTGCTGCTGGGAGTTGCAGTGCTCGCTGCCCTTGGGATCGATGCACTACTCAAACGTTGGTCGGGTACCACGCTGCATGGTGTGCTGGGTGGGCTGCTGTTGGTGGTGACGCTGGGCGAGTTGTACCCCGGCCTTACACCACTCACGCCGCCGATAGACAATCCGTTGTATCGCACGCTGGCACAGGAGCAGACTGGGAGCAGTGTGTTTGAGTTGCCCATCAATCGTGCGAACAATACCTCGGTTGATATGGGTTCGCAGACGATTCACGGTCAGCCGATTCTATATGGCGCGTTGGCCCGCAACGTGCCGCGGATTCCCTTCGAGGGGATGCCACTGATCCGTGAACTTGAATTCCCTGATCAGCCACGCGACATCGTCGTGCAGACTGCCGAAGAACGTGCTGCGACGCTGCGCTTCTTTGATTTGCACCACCTCATCTACCACCGGATGAACGAAAACGGCCCGGTGACTCCGCCAACCGCTGCTGAACTGTCCCGCGTGGCTGGTGTGCCGATACAGGAAATCTATGCCGACGACGCACTGGTGGCCTACCAGATTGATTTTTCCAACGGCCCAAACACGCTCTCGCCGTTTATGGCGATTGGGGAGGGGTGGTACAATCTCGAAACGACCGACTCTGGCCCGCAGCGCTGGCTGGGATCGGGTGCAGGTCAGCTCTCGTTGTACGCACCAGCAGAGATGACGGTGGCCCTGCGTTTGACGGCGCTGGCCTATCAGCAGGAGCGCACATTTGATGTGTATGTCGACGATCAGTTGGTCGCGCAGGTGCAGGTGCCGCCCTGGCGCGAAACATTGACCACCCCACCATTTGCACTCTCTGGTGGGCGGCACACGTTGCGACTGGTGCCAGTCGAGCCGGGTACTGTGCCGCGTGATGTTGGCGACGGCAATGATGAGCGACCACTGAGTATGGTGGTTTTTGAATTAGCACTGGAAGGTCAACCGTGACAACTGCCCCGCAACCGACCCTGACCGAGCGTGTGTTTAGCGCTGCGGCGTGGAATACGATGCTCTTTCCCGTGAAGTTTGTCTTTGGGCTGATCGCTAATGTGTTGATGCTGGCGTATCTGCATCCGTCTGAGTATGGCATTTTTATTCTCATTACTGGTCTGGCCGCGACAGTTGGCCTCTATTCGGATCTGGGTATCGAGCGGAGTCTGCCACGTTTTATTCCCGAGGTCGAAAATCAGGAGGGTCGCGCTGGAGTAGCTCGTTTTCTGCGCCGCATCATCAGCATCAAACTGGTGCTCGTACTGGCATTTGTTCTCGGGATTCAGCTTTTCACAACCTCGCTGTTGAACTATGTCATCACCAATGAGCAGACGAGTATTGCCACCGCCGAGACCGAACTGGCAGATCTCCGTGAGCGAGGGGCGCCTGCTGATGAAATCGTCGCAGCTCAAACCGACCTCAATGGCCGACGTGGTGCGGTCGAGCAGTTAGAAGATAGTGGACGTTTGTTTCTGTGGGCGGTCTGTGCGTTGGCCTTCTTTGGCGCCATCTACGATGTGTTTATGCAGTATCTCACGGCCTATTTCAAGCAACGGGCCTGGAATATCATTACTGCAGTCGTGACACTGCTCCAGCCGCTGTTGATCATCATGTTTATTGCGTTGAATATGCGGCTGGGTGGCGTGCTGCTGGGCATCGTGATTACACCTGTTATCGCCGTAGCCCTCGCTGCATGGCAGACCCTGCGTGCCTCGCGTGAGTTGGCGCCCACTGTTGTTGACGCCCAGCCCGACCCGACGATGCCACGGCGCTTTGTTGGCTTTGCGGGGATGTCGTTTCTCACGCAGATGACCACCTGGTTCTACGATCTGGCGTTTGTGGTGATCGTGCTGACGGCAGCCGGGACGAGTCTGGCCAATATCGCCATTCTGGGTTTTGCCTACACATTTGCAAAGACATTTTTAAGTTATGCATACCTGCCTTTTGGAGGATTGCTGACACCGCTCCTGACCCGTATTCGCAACCGAAATGAAGCAGCGGCATTGCAAGAGACCTACGGCAGTATGACGCGAATGTTTGCGCTGATTCTCATACCGGCTGGCGTGGGACTGGCGTTGCTGACACCACGATTACTGGGGTTGCTCTACCCACAGTATGTTGATGCAGATAATCTGGCGTATGTGCTGATCGGGTTTGCCTTCCTC
Source organism: Chloroflexi bacterium AL-N1 (assembly GCA_013122435.1). Classification (GTDB taxonomy): domain Bacteria; phylum Chloroflexota; class Chloroflexia; order Chloroflexales; family Roseiflexaceae; genus AL-N1. The sequence goes on along the minus strand of WYDT01000025.1, from coordinate 100,740 downwards.
GAATCGCTGTTGAGTATCCCGCACAATGTGCTGATGGTCTATGATCGCTACCGGGCGGTGCTGTTTGCACGGCTACTGGCGCTGATGGTGGTGCCGCTCTTGTTGATCGTCGCACAGTTCGAGCAGCCCGAACAGGTGCTGATGGGCGTTGCTATCGCTGTCGGAGTAGCACGGGTGCTGCCCCGTCTCGTTACGCTGATCGTGGTGCGACGTACGATGAGGCTGTACTTTCCGGTGCGTTTTTTGGGACGGGTGCTGCTGGCAGTGCTGGCATTTTGTATCCCGTTGTTGTTGCTACAACAGGTCTGGCCGCTCCCCGCCGATACCACGACTTGGGCCGACAAGGCGTTGGCCGCGACGAGCTTGGGGGCGCTGGCCACACTCGTGGGCATTGGCTATCTGGTGGCGTTGCGGCTGCTGGGCGGCCTTGATGAACAGGAGCGCAAGCGCATTCTGGGGCTCAAACTGCCGTTCAAGCGGGTGCTGGCGAAGGTGTTATGATGATATGTTGTGTCCAAGCCTAGTGCTGCGAAGGCGCTCACTAAAGCGGTTAATCTACGTGATAGGTTCTGAATTGACATAAGATATGGTTCTGGCCGAAGGAGCGTGTATGGCTATCGCAATACTTGGAATGAGCACTTTCATGTTCGGTTTGTATCTATTGTTTCGACACAAACAAAAGAAAGTTTCCATTATAGTTACACTTGTCGGATTTTTATTAATGGTAACACCATATATCTTTATAAGATTGTATTTTAATCCTTTGGGGTAGCCCCATAATCGATGCAGTCACCGTGTATCATCGCGTTCTTTGCCCCGATTGATGTTTGCATCAATCTCCCGGTACATCGCATCCCAATCGATTTCGTATCCATCTTTCAGGAGGTTGGCGGTGCGGCGCATATCAGAGCCTTTGGGCAGCCAGCCCGTCAGGAGGCGCGGCATGTTCATGCGCCAGCCCGTTGCAACGGCACGGGAGTAACGATGCGGATGGCGCATAATATAGCGTCCCACCCGCAGAGCATGCTCGTTCGCCGTCATCGCCCCCTGTTGCATGGCATCCGTGTCGTGCCACCAGAGTTTCCCAAACGCGAATTTGCACGATTCACACTCGACAGGACCACCACCTAACTCCTCGTTGCATTCCTCACAGCGAACGCGACCCATGGCCATATCGACAACCGTCCAGGAGTGATCGTCGAACTCTGCAAGAACAACCTGTGCAAGCAGCGCCTCATCCTCTGAGCCGGCCACGATCTGTTCGCGTTCGAGCAACGCACTCCAATCAGCTTCCCAGAGACCTTCGATAGCGTCATAACAGGGTGGGCATTCACGATAATGCAGACCAAGGACCGCTTGGCATCTGGTACAATGCTCCACACGACTCGGACGAGGCATACGTCGCCCGGCAGGTTGGCGTTGTTTGAAGGTATCCATAGCATGGCTCCTCTGCAAGGTGGCTGCAAGCTGCTACTACATGCCTAAAACAATGTGTAGGTGCGGTTTGCATACGTAGTATCCATAGCACAATGGTATGACGTAAGATGATGGAAGGCAACCTACGCAGGTTGTAGATGTTGTTGTCGGTGGCATAATAATATGTAGCGGCGGTTTGCAACCACCGTGAGGTAGATTTGGCGGCTACAAGCCGCCGCTACATGCCTAAAACAATTGTAGCGGCGGTTTGCAACCGCATCGATTTGATACGGGTTGATATATAGCGGCAGTACTCATAGCATACATGCATGATGCAGGGTGATGGAAGGCAACCTGTACAAGTTGTACCTGATATTGTGGCGATTGTCATATGCTGAGGATATGATAGTATGTTAGAGAGGGTATATTCACATTAGAATATACCCTCTCCATAGTGATTAAGAGTCTACGGTGATGTATTCAATGTTACATCAAGTCGAACATTATCAATCCAGAAGCTTGTTGGTGGATTGGAACTCATGCCTGAACTAAAGCGAATAATTACCGTCTGTCCGGCGTATCTATCTGGTATTGGGCTGGTAACAGTGGTCCATTCGCGTTGAGGCGTGCTATTGCCACGGACTCGCGGTAAAAAAGGTAAAATGACACTTCTATACGAATCTTCTACGGTTACTATAAGTAGATCACCTGCTGAAACACCATCAACAAGCCAGTCATACTGAAGCGTTATGCTTTCTGCATTTGCTGGAAGACACACCTCTTGCCAGAGATTATCTCTTGAAACTTGGAAGGGGGGTGGAGTGAATTGTCCTAATCGTACCGCATTATTACCATTATAGGATTGAACGGGGTTGACAGTAGCGTACGAACGTGTGATATTCCAATTCGTTAAATCTCCTGAACTAAAGCTTCCATTAAGTACAAGATTCCCTGCTCGCCGTGGGCAAAATGTTGTACACGGACGATGCGAGTCATGTGATGGGGCAGGTGTGTCAATGTACTGAGGAATAGTTCGAGCATCATCAGAAAACAAAGAAAGTGCTGGGAGTGTAAGAGGTACTGATTCTCATAGATTAGTACCATCTGGATATTGAGGTGGATTGCGGGCACATCCCCATACTTTTTTTTGATATGGCCATCTACTTGCATTCTGGTTGCTATCTTGTCCACATTGCCAATCACCACGATCCATTGCAAATAATGGATTCTTAGGATGATTTACCGGAGAAAGTGAATTATATGCCCATACTGCAAAGTACCAGTGCTCAGTAATGTATGGATTATTACTGCCTACAACCTGTGCAATAGCATTCCATTTCTGTATAAGAATCTTGGCAGCAGTTCCCATATTATATGTTGGTTCAGCAGCTACCCGATCAGGCTTGAAATTTAAACTACCATCCATACCAGAAGTAATCTGCATGACACCGTAGCCACAATCAAATGAAATAACTGTTGTTCCAGTTTCGCCATAGTTGGCATTGAACTGTTTCCATCCATCAAATTCGGTACTACCAAGAGTTTGTTGAGTCTCTACTGCGCCGATAGCTTTAAGCAAAACACATGGCACATGTGGTCCAATAAACTCATCAGGAGGTGCTCCTTTTGCAACACCGGGAAGGGCAGGGGCCTCTTGCCAATTCAATCGGTTATTGCCTGCTTTTTCAAATACTGTGGTTAACTCAGGTGGGTCAGGTTGTGTTCCCGTAGCAGCAGGTACAGGGCAGCTGCCCTGTGCAGAACACGTAGTAAGTGTCTTTGCCTGAATAGTATATGCAAACATAAATAGGAGTGCAAAGCTTACTCCAAATCGAAGATAACGGGATTGCATGATCCTACTCCCTACTTACTCTCATTCATATCTTTAGTTAACCATCCGATAAATTCACGTCCTTCGCGATCTGCAAGTCTGGTCATTAACTGCCCATCAGGATCAACTATTGCTAAAGTACGGCCTTCTTCACTAATCAAATAACCTGCTAACCATTGCTCATCAGGAGACCAACTCCGAGGAGCAAATTTCTCAGACTTGTCAAACTGAAAGGTGTGAATTGATGCGGTAACTCCTATATCTGTTTGGATGGATTGTATGCCAGCCTCTTGATCCCCCTGTGCAGGAAATCCATATATAATGCCTGTCCCATCAGTGTTCCAAATGGGGGTTGAAAACTCATAAGGAAGATTATCTAACATTATTGGAGTCTCTTTTTTGTTCGTAGAAACTACAACAATAATTTCATTCGATGATTGTATTGTGGAACATAATAGAAATTGTCCTTTAGGAGATATGAAATAACATCGTGCGCCATCATCGGTAATAGTATTAATATATTCACCTGAGTGATTTTGAGGTACATTGATACGCCATAGCTCGGCTTGGCCTTCATTCATCTGCTTATAGTAAAGTGAGTTTTCGTTAGGGTCCCAGTCAACTAACGTCATGTAATTGGCAGAACTTTCATCAGTGTTTATTGAAGATTTACTCACTAATGTGATATCCTCACCGGTCTGTACGTTGACTACAGCAATGTCCTGTTCATACGGAAAATCCACACTGGTTTGACGGTCAAAAGCAATCCACCGATCATCGGGTGACCAGAGTGGATAGTGCATATAACGGCCAATATGCACTTGCTCTGCCAGTTTTTGTGTTTGTTGGGTATTGATGTCCAACACCCATAATTCCGCAAGATATCGATTATCTCCCACATTTGGCGGTTGTGTGGTATAAGCAATCTTAGTTTGGTCGTGTGATAAAGCTGCTCGAATGCCGAAACCTGCGTGGCGGGGTATAGAAAGTAGTAATTCCTGTTGTTCGGGATGGAGTACTTCTGTGGCCCATATATCGATAGATTCGGCCGTGAGTTCGGAATAGATAAATTTTAGACTTTCACCGTTGGTGGTAAGCAGATCTGTCTGCGTTTGATCTGTTGGGGGCATTTCTGGTTGTGTCGTTGGTGACCCAATATCTTCTCCAGTTTTTGTAGGCGTTACCGTCGTTGTAGTATCTGCTGATGGGGTCCGTGAGACAAAGAGGATTCCACCAAGCAAACTTCCAATGATAAGAATGATGAAGATACCAACCGTACGTGTCAATATATGCCGCATGCTGACCTCCTTGAACACACGTCGTGTGTCCCTTTAGGTAAATTCGCCTTAATATACATGACGTAGAACGACATAATCTTGTTTCTCACTTTATAACAAACGATGTAAAATGGAAGGAGTCCATAATGAAAATTGGTAGATTATGGTAGAAGGTTAGAGAAATACTCTTTTTTAACATAATTCGATAAAGATATAAATTCGATATAAAATATGTAGCGGCGGTTTGCGACCGCCGTGAGGTAGATTTGGTGGCTGCAAGCCACCGCTACATGCCTAAAACAATTGTCGATGCGGTTTGCAACCGCATCGATTTGATACGGGGTGACGTATAGTGGCAGTTTGGAACTGCCAAGAGGTTGTTGTCGGCGGCTACAAGCCACCGCTACATGCCTAAAACAATTGTCGATGCGGTTTGCAACCGCATCGATTTGATACGGGATGACGTATAGTGGCAGTTTGGAACGTCCGTGAGGAGGATCTGACGGCTGCAAGCCACCGCTACGATGCAAATATGGTTTACAGCGTTGGTATCATTCACACAGGATTATGCTCATGCAAAACACACAGCAGGTCGGTATTGTCAAAGGACTCTATCGCTATCCGGTGAAGTCGATGAAGGGCGAGTCGATTAATGAGGTGCAGGTCTGGTGGCATGGCTTCGAGGCAGATCGCCGTTATGCCTTTATCCGCGCCGATAACGCTTCGCGTTTTCCGTGGCTCACTGCGCGAGAGGTGCCGACCATGTCGTAGTACACATCCTACTTTGTGGAGCCAACCCATCCTGTTGATTCAGCCGTGCGGGTGCGTATGCCGGATGGTCAGGATGTCGCGCTGGAAAGTGCGGAACTCCACCAGCAACTTGTTTCCCTTTACAAAGGCCCGATCTATCTGCTGCAATCCGGTCGTGGTTTTTTCGACACCATGGACCTGTCGTTGATCAGTACTGCGACCGTCCGTACCATTGGCGAGAGTGCAGATGTCACACTTGATCCATTACGCTTTCGCTCCAACATTTTGATTGAAGCATTCGATGATGCGCTGATGCCGGAGAATGCCTGGGTTGCTGGCTTGCTCATTTTCGGCGAGCGTGACACCTCGGCAGCGATGTGTGTCAATCGTAAAGACGTACGCTGTATGATCACTAACCTTGATCCAGTTACCTCTCAACAAACGCCCACTGTGCTACGGACTATTGTCAATCATCACGCCCAGTGTGCTGGTGTGTATGGCTCACCGGAGCGCATTGGCACGATCCATGTTGGCGATATTATTCGACTGGTCAAAGAGTAGCCACATATGCGGTATACTATAGCTACCGAAGAATATTTCACCTTATGCAATACATACTATGCAACGACAACTCAAAATTGCCTTTTACAATCTGACCACGACCACCAAGCATGGTGGTGTCGAGAGTTTTGTGTGGGAGGTGGCCCGCCGCATCTCCGAGCAAGGCCATGCGGTCTATCTGTTTGGTGGGCGTGGAAGTGTTACGCGACCATACAAAGACCTGACGATTTTGCAGTATCCTTATATTGCACGTGAGGTCTGGGGGCGTGTGCCACCACTCCGCAAGTCGCTTAATCTACTCAAACTATTGGAGCGTATGTCGATGGCGACCAGTGCTGTGCAGGACCTTACCAACGGCAACTTCGACATTATCCAGGTATCGAAGCCCTACGACTTTCCGATATCGGCGCACGCCCGAAACTACAGCAATGCCCGTGTCGTCTACAACTCGCAGGGAACTGATTTTTTTCCTGGTGATGTGCTGTTCCGTCGGTCGATTGATGGCTCATTTGCGTGCAGCCGGTACAACGCACAGATGGTGGAGAACCACTTTCGCATGCCGATCTCGGTTTCCTACAATGGGTTTGATGAGCGCATCTTCTGCCCACTCTCACCTGTACCAACATTGCGGAAGCGGCTATCCCCTGATGGTGCGCCTGTGCTGTTCTACGTCGGTCGTCTGGTGACGTTCAAGGGCATCGATCATCTGCTGGATGCCATGGCGCTGCTCAAGGGCCGTCTGGCGCCGCGTTTGCTCCTTGCGGGTGATGGGCCACACCGCACCAACCTTGAGCAGCGCGCCCAACAGCTTGGTATCGCTGACCGTGTGCATTTTCTGGGGGCGCTGGCGAATACGGACTTGCCGCGCTACCACGCGGTGAGTGATATGTTTGTGATGCCAAGCACCGATCACGAGACCTTCTGTATCGCTGCGTGTGAAGCTATGGCGTGTGCCCGCCCGGTCGTCGCCGCACGGACTGGTGGTCTGATCGAGGTGGTGCGTGATGGCGAAACGGGCTTTTTGGTGCCGCCTGCCGACCCACGTGCGATGGCTGACCGGATCGATCAACTGTTGCGTGATACTGCATTGCGTAAACAACTTGGCCTGCAGGGCCGCGAGTGGACGCTGCAGATGTTCACGTGGGATCGTGTGGTCGAACGGGTACTAGGGTGTTATGCCGATGTGCTGGGACAAAAACCTGTACCGAAACGCTCGTTGGCACGCGAGGTGTAAAAACGTTATCGAAATTGTTGTAGCCTACGGCTTTTAGCTGTGGGCATTCCATAAGGAGCAGCGATTATGAGCAAAAATAACCAGTACGGCATTGTGATGACGACGACCGACTCGCAGGACGAGGCCGCGCGACTGGCGCAAGGGTTGGTCGAGCAAAAACTCGCGGCGTGTGTGCAGATTCTCAACATTACGAGCTATTACGCGTGGGAAGGGAAGATCGAGAACAGCCCTGAGTATCTGATGCTGATCAAGACCAACCAAGGCTGCTATGATGATGTCGAGCAATTTTTGACCCAGCATCACAGCTACGATGTTCCTGAAATCGTGCAGGCTCCCATCCAGCGTGGCCTCCCAGCCTATCTGCAATGGATCGATGAGAATACGCGGTAAGCCACAGAACATTGGATGTGTGTTATTTGATAGTGCCAGAAGTATACATGAAGGTATGCAGTCGGCACTATTTCTCTATCTGACACATTGAGCACTCCCCTCTTAACTTAACATAATGTGTGTCAGTCATGTTGTCATTTGGAAGGGATTGGGAACGATGCAAATTGCTATGCTGCTCTACAATAATATGACAGCCCTCGACGCCATAGGTCCATACGATGTCCTTTCCCGTATTCCAGGGGCAACCGTGCGCTGGGTTGCTGCGGAAGTCGGTCCGATCCGCACTGATGCGGGGTTAGGACTCATTGCGGATTACCAACTCGATGATGTCCCCAGGCCAGATGTGCTCCTCGTTCCCGGTGGTAAGCAAGGCGAAGTGCTGCGTAATGAGCGGGTGCTGTCGTGGGTTCGTGCTGTACACCAGCAGACGCGCTACACCACTTCTGTATGTACCGGATCGCTTATTCTCGGTGCGGCTGGTATTCTCAAAGGGGTAAAAGCGACCACACACTGGTATGTACACCCCAACTCAGACGTTATGGCGCACGGCCAGTACGGAAGCGGGTGGTGCGCCATGGCAAAATCGTGACCGCAGCGGGTGTCTCGGCGGGTATCGATATGGCCCTCCAACTCACGGGCCAGGTTGCCAGTTCTGCTGTCGCGAAAACCATTCAGCTCGGCATTGAGTATGACCCGGAGCCACCATATGACAGTGGCTCACTGGAAGCAGCGTCACTTCCCATTCGATGGTTGTCGCGTGTGGCCATGTTGTTGTATTCAAGAAAATCCTAAACGTTTATCAAAACGATCATATTGACAGAGTACAATCTTGATCTTATAATGTACCCATACCCCATGGGGAGGGGGTAATATAGAAAGCAGTATTGCCATGGTTGATGAAAAACAACTCTTACTCAATCGCCTGAAAACAGTCGAAGGCCATGTGCGTGGCGTACAGCGCATGGTTGAGTCAGATACGTATTGTATCGATATTATCAAGCAGACACAGGCGATCCAGCGTGCGCTCGACAAGTTCAACAGCATGATCCTCACCAATCACTTGAATACGTGTGTCACTACCGCAATTCGTGGAGAGCAACCCGAGGAGCGTGAACGCGTGATCGCTGAACTCATGCAGGTCTTTGAAGCAACGAATCGATTACAGGTTCCTACAGAATAATACATTTTAACAAGGAGGATCGTATGACAACTCAACAGTTTCTGGTTCCCGAAATATCATGCCAGCACTGCGTAAATGCCATTACCAAAGAAGTTTCTGCCCTCTCCGACGTACAAAATGTGCAGGTAAGCATTGATGCGAAAACAGTAACGGTTGCCCATGGTGAGCAAGTCCATACTGATGCGATTGTCGCTGCTATTCAGGAAGCCGGATTTGATGAAGTAACACAGGTTCAGGGGTAGTTGTGATGATTGACAGACCATTCTGCTTTGTACCTGTCAACACATCACCAAACTTCTGAGACCTAACATACCAAAGGAACGACTATGGCTGACCAACAGCTTCAGCTATTAATTACCGGGATGACGTGTGCGACATGTTCCAAACGGGTCGAGAAGGCGCTCAAGAAAGTGCCTGGCGTCTTGGAAACCCACGTCAATCTGGCCAACGAACAGGCGACGATCAGTTACGACCCGACGCAGACGACGCCAACTGAACTACAGAACACCGTCGAGAAAGCCGGGTATGGCGTCGTAACTGACCGTATTGAGTTTCCTGTCACGGGGATGACGTGCGCGACATGTTCCAAGCGGGTTGAGAAGGCGCTCAAAAAGGCCCCTGGCGTTCTTAATGCTCAGGTGAATCTTTCCACTGAACACGCCACGGTCACCTACACGCCGACCACCACCGGATGGTCGGAGCTAAAGGCCACGGTTGAGCGGGCTGGCTACGGTGTGATCGAAACGCCCGATGAAGCCATGCACGATGCCGAAGACATCGAGGCCGCCGCCCGTGAGCGTGAGCTGGCCGACAAACGGCGCAAACTACTCGTCGGTGTCCTGCTGAGTGTCCCGGTCTTTGTGATCTCGATGTCACGTGATTTTGGCTTGATCGCGCCCTGGATTTTTGTCGAGGGTGTCACTGTGCATCCGGGGATGATGCACCACCCAGCCCATACCGATCTGCTCAACTGGTTGTTGCTACTTCTGGCGACCCCGGTGCAGTTCTACAGCGGCTGGGATTTCTATGTGAACGCATGGAAAGCACTCAAGGCACGTACCGCCAATATGGATACGCTGATTGCAATGGGTTCATCGGCAGCCTACTTCTATAGCATCGCTTTGATGGTTTTCGGACTTGCAGGACACGTCTATTTTGAGACAGCCGCCCTGATCATTACCTTGATTCTGGTTGGCAAGTACATGGAAGTACGCGCTAAGAGTCGGACGAGTGCTGCGATTAAAGCATTGATGGGCTTGCAGGCCAAAACCGCACGGGTGCTGCGTGGTGGTGATGAGCAGGATATCCCAGTCGGTGAGGTGCGTCAGGGCGATATTGTGATCGTGCGCCCCGGCGAGAAGATTCCCGTCGATGGTGTCATCACCAGCGGGCGATCCAGCATCGACGAAAGCATGGTCACTGGCGAAAGTCTACCTGTCGAGAAAGTCGAGGATGATACGGTGATCGGTGCGACGGTCAACAAGACGGGCAGCTTCCAATTCCGTGCAACACGGGTTGGCAAAGAGACCGCGCTGGCCCAGATTGTACGGCTTGTGCAGGAAGCGCAGGGCAGTCGTGCGCCGGTACAGCGATTGGTTGACCAGGTGTCGTCGGTCTTTGTGCCCGTTGTCATCGTCATTGCGCTGACGACTTTCCTGGTCTGGTATTTTATTGGCGGGGTCGGGCTGACAACCGCGCTCATTTTCGCCGTCGCCGTGCTGGTGATCGCGTGTCCGTGTGCGCTGGGTCTGGCGACTCCTACCGCGATAATGGTGGGGACCGGCACAGGTGCAGAGCATGGGATTTTAATAAAGAATGCGGAAAGTCTTGAACGTGCGAACCGTATTCAAACCGTGGTGCTGGATAAAACTGGTACGATTACCGAGGGTAAGCCGGTCATCACCGACATCATTGCGGTGGCTCCCCAGGCTGCATTGGTGCGCGAACCGACGCTGGTGGTTGCACACCCCACAGACGATGTTTTGCCATCAACACAGGCTGCACCTGTTGCTCAGAGCGCTTCCGACGAGCTGCTGCGTCTGGCCGCTTCTGCCGAGCGGGGAAGCGAACATCCACTGGGAGAGACCATCGTCCAATCAGCCCGCGAGCGTGGATTAGCGTTGTCGCAGCCACAAAACTTTGCGGCTATCGCTGGGCATGGAATCGTGGCGCAGGTCGATGAACAGGTGGTACTGCTTGGGAACGTCAAGTTGATGCATGATAAAAACATCCCTCTGAACGATCTGGCAGCAGAGATTACTCGGTTGCAGGGAGAAGGTAAAACCGCGATGATTGTGGCTGCGGATGGCGTTGCACTGGGCGTCATTGCTGTCGCCGATACGGTCAAACCCACCTCGCAGGCTGCCATCGCTGAGTTGCACCGACAGGGCATCGAGGTGGCCATGCTCACCGGCGATAACCAGCGCACGGCTGAAGCGATTGCTCAACAGGTCGGTATTGATCGGGTGCTGGCCGAGGTGCTGCCTGAAGACAAGGTGAGCGAAGTGCGGCGCTTGCAGGGCGAGCACAAAGTTGTGGCGATGGTTGGCGATGGCATCAACGACGCACCGGCACTGGCGCAGGCAGATGTAGGCATTGCGATTGGGACTGGCACCGATGTGGCGATGGAAGCCGCCGACGTGACGCTGATGCGCGGCGATCTCCGTAGTGTGCCGCAGTCAATTCTCCTGAGCAAACGCACGATGCAGACTATTCGCTGGAATCTGTTCTGGGCGTTTATCTACAACGTATCGCTGATTCCGCTGGCTGCGGGCGTGCTGTACCCATTTACTGGGTGGCAGTTGCACCCGATTCTTGCGGCAGGAGCGATGGCCTTTAGTTCGGTGTTTGTGGTGAGTAATTCGTTGCGGTTGCGTGGTACGAAGTTGGAAGAAGTAGGATAGTTTTGTTTTATCAGTGAAGAGGCAAGAGGCATGTTCAGTTGGGCGTGCCTCTTGTTAGTGAGGATCGATGATATTTACTGGTTCCATAAAGTTGAAGAAATCTGCTACAATACTAGAACCGTAGTTTAACAGAGCAAATGATTGCTGCGGAAAGTACAAAATATCTTCATCTGGTGTATTCCATGACCACACAGGAAAGCGTTTTGCCACGAACTCTCAAAGAAAATACTTCTCTTTATCGAACATTTCTCAACATCGGATGTTCTAGAACATGTGATTGTCCTCCAAAGCATCTAAATTGTATGACAGCTAAGGAGTGGATTAAAAGTCAGCTTGGTGTTTGGCAGTTTAATTACAGTGGTCGTGATGTTAGGGATAAGAATCTTCATCCAGCCACGTTCCCCATTTCACTTTCTAAAAGGATAATTGAACTATTCACTCATGAGGGGGAATTAGTAATTGATCCATTTGTTGGAAGTGGAACAACATTAGTTGCAGCGCAAGAATTAAATCGGAATGCTGTTGGTTTTGATCTTCACGAAAACTATATTGATTTATGCGAAGAACGTCTTGTATCAAATAATATGTTTAATCAAGCGCAGCAACTCGTTGTTCAGGATGATGCTTTATATATCCCTAACTATATAACATGTGAGACTATAAGTCTCATATGGACATCCCCACCCTATGCAAATTTGCTCAATCGCAAAAGGAAAAACAAATCACGGCGAGGCAATGAGCGAAAGAATGGTCAATTCGATAAGGTAGAACAATATTCACAGGACCCGCGTGATTTAGGAACAATGTCGTTAGAAGAGTATACAAGAGCTATGGGTGACATCTTTGCAAATCTGTTGCCACTTTTACGACCTAAAGCACATTGTGTTATCAATGTACCTGATATGTGGTGGGAAAATGAGCGTATTACTATCCATATCGCATTAGTAGAAGAATTACGTAAGAGAGGATACGAATTACGTAACACTATCATTTGGGACCGTACAAATATTGTCAACCGTGTTGGTATTTTTGGTTGGCCATCAAATTACATTACTATGGGCACAACTTTTGAATACCTACTAGATTTCTGGCGTCCGCCGACAGACATAACTAGCTAAGAATCTAATGCCAACAATGGCCAATAAATACAAACAATTAAGGTTTTTAGCTGAAGAAGACCAAATTTACGATCCAAAGAATAGAGAGTCTGGAAGGGAACATACTGTGAAAATATACACGAAAGAAACATTAATCGAAGAATTGCAGAAGATAAGAGATAGTGGATGGATATTAGGTGCACGTCATGGTAATGCTGGAAGTGTAGGTAATACTCTTGAAGATCTGCTAGGTATTGAAGAAAATAATCTCCCGATTCCGAATGCATCTGAATGGGAATTGAAATGTCAGCGAGCAAAAACAACATCACTTGTTACACTTTTTCACATGGAACCTTCACCAAGAGCCATTAAGTTTGTCCCTCTCGTTTTTCTACCAAACTACGGTTGGTCCCACAAGGAAGCAGGCACAAAATACAGTACTGAGGAAATGAGTTTTAGGCAGACTATTAGTGGATCAACACGCAGTGATTGTGGTTTCATACTTATTGTGGATTGGGATAACTCTAAATTACTTGTATCCTTTGATGCCAACACTGTTAACCCTCGTCACGAAACTTGGCTAAGAATAGTTGAAACACTGATGGGATTAGGTGAGCTAAATCCTCAGCCATATTGGGGTTTTGAAGATCTTGGTCATAAAGCTGGCACTAAACTCTTGAATTGTTTTTATGTCAAAGCTGACGTCAAACGAGAAGAAGGCAAAGAATTTTTTAGATATTCACAAATCTTGATGCTACAAGAATTTAGTCTGGATAGTTTTCTTGTTGGTATTGAACAAGGTTATGTATTTGTAGACTTTGATGCACGTACAGGGCATAATCACGGTACGAAATTCCGGCTCCGTCAAGATAAATTACCATCACTATATGCCAGTGTGACAGAGATCTAGTGGGATGGGCTTTCCTGGAAAGTAGTGTTTCTCTTGAAGAATATATACCTACATCAGAAACGTTACCACCGTCTCTACAAATTGTGTTCTCCCACGCTCCGGGCGATCCAGATGCACAAAATGTGTCGCCTGTGGTATGGTCACCACTTCAACCCGTGGTACACTCACCAGATGTTCGATGAGCTTCTGCACATCACCATGACGCGACCAGAAGTCCAGCTCGGAGCGTATCACTAGCGTCGGAGCTTTGATCAGTGAGGCATCCCAGAGTTGTCGCCCCGTGACCAGATAAAAGCTATCCTCGATTGCACCACTTGGCGCACGAAAGCTCGGTGGGGTTCGCAGATTGCTGGTGTAGTCGCTGGCGAGCGCTGCTGTTGCATATGCCTCAGCTACTATCGGATCGCGCCAGAGCGTTTTGTCATCAATTGGAATACTATTGTCCCAAACCGGAAACAGCGACTCGGCAGTGCTAAACCGATAGGCGCCTTGTGTGGCACGGTCAAACTGTCCTGGATTCTCAGGGTCTTCATTCGCAGAACCACGACCCAGCATGGGATGCTCGAAGGTTCCTCCGTACAATGAGTTGTATAAAACCAGATGTGAGACTTTGTGCGAGTGTATTGACGCATACTGTCCCATCCAATGACCACCTGTTGCCCAGCCAAGCAGTGCAACGCGATTTACACCAGTACGTTGACGCACCGCATCTACGACTGCCCCAATATCACGCACAACCTCATCCGAGCGCGCCAACGGGCCATTTGCCTCGGGTGGCAATTCCATTTGTGGCGGGCGTGTGGAACGACCATATCCACGGGCATCCATAATGTACACCGCATGCCCATTGAGGGTCAGATCTGCTGCAAACGAGCCATGGGGTACTGCCAGATCGAACGATGCAACGCCAGGAACCCGTGCGCCATGCAACAGAATGACGGGTGGCCGTTGTAGATTTCGACCTGTCTCTAACATTACTTCACGGACGTAGATCTCGAATCCCGCATCACTCGATACCATAAATTCATTACGGGCTAAGACCTGCTCCGAACCCGACTCCTCAGAGCGCAGATGGAGAGCCATAAGCAGTGTAGTTGTCGTAAACCAAAGAGTTACCATCAGCTTCATCATCGTCTCATCTCTTCCTCGTCTGTAAGATTAATAATATGTATATCTTTGATCATAAGCATGTATAATTAGGATGTCCAATATAATAGTAGTTGCTTATTAATATGGATTGAGTATTACTGATGGAACTTCGTCATTTACGTTACTTTATTGCGGTTGCCGAAGAGCTGCATTTTGGACGGGCAGCGACGCGGCTCCAAATGGCCCAACCACCGCTCAGCCTACAGATTCGCCAGTTGGAACAAGACCTCGATGTGCAGCTTTTCCATCGGACCAAGCGGCGAGTCGAACTGACCCATGCAGGACACATCTTTCTGGAAGAGGCCCGCGCAACGATTCGACAGGCAGAACAAGCGCGTCTGGCAGCCCAGCGTGCAAGTCGGGGTGAGGTGGGTCAGCTTCATCTTGGATTTGTGCGCTCTGCAACATACCATGTCCTCCCTGAGCTTATGCGTGCTTTTCGTCGCTATCGCCCTACGGTCGAAGTGACACTTCACGAGCATACGACGATGCAGCAGGTCCATGCTCTGCATCAGCAACGGATCGATGTTGGTATTGTCCGCCCACCTATCGCTGGTACCGACCTGTTCCGCGAGACATTGCTTCAAGAGACGCTTGTGCTTGCACTACCCGATACTCATCGATGTGTAGACCAAGCATCGGTTTCATTACAAACCATAGCAACCGAGCCATTTATTATGTTTCCGCGTCATCTTGGTCCAGGCCTGTATGACCAGATAGTTCAATTGTGCCACAGGGCAGGGTTTAGTCCAAACATTGTGCAAGAGGCAGTGCAGATGCAAACGATTGTGAGTCTGGTGGCGGCAGAGTTGGGTATTGCGCTCGTTCCCGCATCAATTACGCATTTTACCCGCACTGGTGTGGTTTATTGCCCTTTGCAAGAGCCTAGCCCAACGCTAGAACTTGCGCTAGCCTGGCGGCTCGATGAGCGCTCTCCGGTCGTTCAAGCATTGCTACGTGTGGCGAAAGAACTGCAGTTTTAACCATTACCTTGATCACAAACCATTCTGTTTATCTGCATGTATGACTATCTTTTCACTCGTACCTTTCTGTCTGCAGTGTAGTGGGACAATAGATGTACAGGCGAACTTAGGGACCTATTATGCTTGGAGTGAGCTTCTGCAGTCAGCCATGCCAAACAGCACGGCGACACCGACCAGCACGGCTACCGCGACACCGATCGTATCGTACGAGTATGCGGTCTATCTACTAACCATTATTCGTTAATATAGATATCACAGACCAAATCTAGTGGAGTAGCAACAAACAAGACGCCGTCTACAACTTATAGACTGCGTCTCATATTTATCGGGGGGTGAGTACCAATATATTAAGGATCAATAAGCATAAAGCACATTAATGATTATGTCGTTTCCGATGTCTGATTGAAATCTGAGGAAGTATACAATTGAATGAGACATGCCGGACATATGCCGTGCGAGACTTGTAGGTTATACATTTTGGTCAGCACCTCCTCTATTCGTTGCCATGAGCCATCCGTCGCACGTGCCTGCTGATGGCAATTTGCACAGAGTGATACGATAGCGTTGTTTGAGGCTCTTCGCTCATCTGGCGCGGCAGCACTACAGGCAAAGCCTGCAAGACTACCAGATCTATCAATAAGTGGTGTGATTTGGAGTGACACCCAGTAAGGAAAACCTATAGCATGATAATTCAAGATCGTTGCACTACAGGGAGCCAGCACTGCTAAATGCTGACGTATTCTCTGTATTGTCGCAGGATCAGTATCTGTTCCTTGCAAAACATGCCCTGGTTTTTGTCCAATCAGATGATCGGCGGGATGACCACACAGTTCGACAATCCCTTTACTTACTGTTTGTGTATAACCCTGGGCATCCGTGATGATATGGCCGACCAGAGGCCAGTTGTATGGGTTAGGAGGACAGATTGGAATACTAGACATGGATATGTCTCCAACTGAAGAAATACATATGATAGATATCAATGGACTATGTCACGATATTGAACTGGTCAAACACATGCCTGTATTAAAACCATTCAAGAAACACAGCAATACGATAGGTATTTGTCAAGGTCCACTCGTTTAGATGTACCCGGCATCGTTGATCCAGATGTTCAAGTACATAGTCAAATACTTCATCGCGAATTGTCGACTGCACCTGATTAACAACATCTGGTGTAGTGGGGACGCTCCAGTATTTTTGGGCCGTCACATACGTCGGACGCCCTTGAGTATCATACATACATTCCATCATCAACCTCCTTAGCATAACCAACCGCGCACTCCAACTACGCATATGTTTTAGACTTGGATGGCATAGCATGACAGAAGCAGATTGTGCTTACTTAGAGCCTACTGCAACGGGAATATGCTGGCTCATGGTATTTTGTTCTGAGACGCTTCATACTCTATTTTAGACGTACACACTCATAGCACAGTTAAAGTGTGTGATCATTTGTTTTTGTTTTGGCTCATGACGTTTGTTTCGTTCCCTCTTATCGAGTACAATTATTCTTACAAGATTCATTACTGTTTTTTATGGTGTGGCAAAAGCACCTCATAATAGGAGTATCGTGGGTACGATCATTGAAGCAGTGCGCGGCATGCGTGATGTGCTGCCACGTGAGTATGAGCAACAAACGGCCATTGCTGAGATTCTTAATCGTGTATTAACTAGTTATGGCTATCGCTGGATTGACCTACCAGTTGTAGAACGACGTGATCTCTATTTGCGGAAACTTGGTGAGGAATTAGTTGGAAAGGTCTACGAATTTACGTTTAATGGGCGTGATTTAGCATTGCGTCCTGAGTGGACCGCTTCGGTGTTGCGAGCATATGTGAGTCGTATGCAGGATCAACCACTTCCACTACGTTTGTGTTATGCGGGTCCCGTTTTTCGCAATGAGCGCCCGCAACGCGCCACCTATCGTCAATTTACGCAGATCGGTGTGGAATTGATTGGTGGACCAGCACCACGCGCCGATGCAGAGTGTATTGCGCTGGCTTGTCGTGGCCTTGATGAGGTAGGGGTGATATCATACCAGGTGCGTGTGGGTCATGTCGGCTTTATTCGGCATGTGTTAACAGAGTTACATCTGGCTGAACGAACACAGGGATTTTTGGTCTGGAGTCTGGAACGGATGCGTTCACAAGGCGCCGACTCAATCCGCTCACAATTGGATTTAGAAGAAGAAAATCTACCATTTGACGCGGCGCTGCTCGACGGAATCGAAGATGCACAGGCAGAGGCACTATTGCAACATGCACTGGAGTCTATTGGGGTAAATCTGCGATTTGGCACACGCCCACCCGAAGCAATCGTTCAGCGGCTGGTACGTAAGTTGCACCGGAGAGATCCAGAGGCCAATATTGAACGAGCCATGGATCTGTTGGAGCAGTTAAGCGCGCTTCATGGATCACCTACAACCATATTTCCGATGGCAGAACGACTGCTACAAAGCTTTGATTTGCCTGTATCAGGGCTTGATGAGCTGCGAACCATTATCGGTCTTGTGCAGGCCCATGGCGTCGCTGAAGATCGAATCATCGTTGATTTTGGCTTGGGGCGTGGGTTACATTACTACACTGGTTTGATTTTTGAAATGTATGCAGATGATGGCTTGCAACTCTGTGGTGGTGGTCGCTACGATGATCTTGTCGCTGCGTTTGGTGGTCGTCAATCTGTCCCGGCTGTTGGTTTTGCCTATGGACTTGAACGTGTTATAACAGCCGTACAAGAACCGCCTACGGTAGCGCGCTCGCAAGAAGCTCTTGTAGTGGTGGGCGATGATGAAAGTTATGGGTCTGCACTCCACATAGCCGATGAGTTGCGTGCCTGTGGGGTTATTGTGACCATTGATGTGCGAAACCGCAGTCTCGCAAGTAATGTACGGGACGCAACACGCCGTGAAATCGCTTTTATTGCCATGGTTGACAAAACGTGGAATGAGACTCGTAAAGTCCTGTGGCGTAATGTTGTTACACACGAAGAGTTTTCTGTATCGGTATCAGATTTTGTAGAGCATACTCTTCACTATGCCACTCAAGCATAACAGCGAGGTTGTTTGTAGTTAGGAGCCTTTGCATGAAAATTGCCGTGATTGGGAGTGGTGGGGTTGGTGGATATTTCGGAGGAATGCTTGCTCTCGCAGGATATGAAGTGACCTTTGTTGCCCGTGGTGCTCATCTGCGTGCGATGCGAACGCGGGGATTGCACATTGAACGTTATGTAGGAGAGACATTGTCAATTGCACCCGTTGATGCCACCGATGACCCCCGGGAGATTGGGGTAGTGGATTTGGTTCTGCTGACCGTCAAAAGTTATGATCTCCTCCCTCTCTTGGAAGAAATCGATGTGTTGGTTGGGCCTGAAACAACTATCATACCGCTTCAGAATGGTGTTGAATCCCCTGATGTAGTTGCGGCCACTTTTGGTGCAACTGCGGTGTTACCAGGTCTCGTGTACTCAGAGGTCAGTATCAAGGAACCAGGGACCATTTTGCAGGGTTCAGTGGTTAGTAGGATTGTATTAGGCGAGCTTGACGGGGCAATCACCGCACGTACGCATAAAATCCACACGGCTTTTCTTGCAGCAAAAATCGATGTGACCATAAGCGACAATATTCTTGGGGCGCTTTGGAGTAAATTCTGTTTCATCTGTGCCATGGGTGGTGTGACAACGTTGACGCGTCAAACACTTGGTTCGATTCTGGCTGATCCTGAGGGGCGTACCTTGCTTATAACAGTCATGGAAGAAGTCCGAACGTTAGGACAGTCCTATGGTATCCAGTTTGCTGAAGATCCTGTTGCTATTGGTGTGTCAACTGCAGAACGTTTTGATCCTGATGCAAAATCCTCTATGCTACGGGATCTGGAACGAGGCAATCGATTGGAATTAGAAGCGCTGAATGGTGCAGCAGTACGTTTAGCTCGTAGGCATAACATTGATGTGCCAGCTAATCAGACTATCTATACAGCAATACGACTGTTGCAATCTGCGTCATAAAGGTTTGTGGAAAGTGTATCGTATATGACAGATACCTCCCGTTGGGGACGTTATACTGAATTAGGCCCGGTTGAATTAGCCGCTATTGTAGATGCGACCCCGCTTGCGTATGTACCCTGGGGTGCGCTTGAGTGGCATGGAGCCCATTTACCGTTTGGTGTCGATGGTTTTATTGCTGAGGCTGTCTGTGAAGGTGCTGCACAACGTACAGGGGGTATTGTATTACCTACTACGTGGTGGCCAATCACTGCGTTACCGCATCGTTTTTCGCTTTCCGTTCAAAGTGATACAGTACAGGCTTTATGGGATGGTATTTTTAGTGCGCTGGCCCAGGCGCGTTTTCGAGTGGTTATTTTGATCAGTGGACATTATGCGCAGGGACACGAATTAGTACTTATGGATGCTGCTGAATATGCCATGACCCAATACAATCTGTTGGTGCTTGCCGTGCCGCCCATGGCATTGGTGGATGAAAACATGCTTGATCATGCAGCGCACTGGGAAACGGCACTCATGCAGGCAGTGCACCCACGATTAGTGCATTTGGAATATCTGGAAGACCCAATACCACCGCCAACTGTATCCGCGATTCTTGGTCAAGATCCGCATCTGGCAACACCACAGCAGGGAGAGTCTGCTCTTAGGTTGGCAACAGAGCGCATTGTAGCAAGTGCTTCGCAACTGCTACAACAGGGCCATTCACACATGCTACACGAACTGTACTCACGACGACGAGCCCGCTATCGTGCATACGTCGAGCACTATTTTCGTGGGTCGTGGGAAGAGGCTATTCAGTCGTGGTGGAGCAAGCAATCCTAAAGGGGCCATCGTCTGACATATATGAGGTTATCTGTCCGTGGACCAAAACAAGTTGTCATAATGTGAAACGTGATGAAACGTCCTGTCGGTGGGATCATACAAGTAGTGTTCTGGTGGTATTGATATGGAATTGCGAAATAGTGTGATAATCGTAACAGGTGCATCAAGTGGTATTGGTGCAGCAACTGCACGTGAGCTAGCCCGCCATGATGCCATTGTTGTGCTTGCAGCACGTCGAGCAGACTCGTTAGACTCATTGGCCAGGGAGATTGAAGAACAGGGTGGTCGTGCCTTAGCAGTGCCAACTGATGTTGGTCGCCGTAGTGATATTGACCATCTCGTTCAAACCGTTTTAGAGCGCTACCATCGTATTGATGGTTTGGTTAACAATGCAGGTGTTGGTGGCGGCAGCTCAATGGCCGACAGCGATGATAAAATGGAGCGGATTGTTATGGTCAATCTGCTTGGTCCGGCTCGTTGTGCACAGGCGGTATTGCCAACCATGCGTGAACGTAATCGTGGTGTGATTGTCAACATCGGCTCTGTTGCTGGTGATGTGGGTGTAAGTGGCATCTACTCGGCGAGCAAATTTGGACTGAGAGGGTTGAATGATGCGCTACGACGCGAGGTGTGGAAAGAAAATATTGATGTGGTATTGATTCAGCCTGGTTTTATTCGCACACCGATGACCAAGGGTGTCAAGATGCCGATGGTCGAGCCCGAAGTGGTTGCTCGTGCGGTGGTGGAGGCTATGCAACGCCCTCGTCGCAAGCTCTTTGTTCCGTGGCCGTATGCTCCTCTGGCTGTGCTGGCCAAGTGTTTCCCGTGGCTGGCAGATCGCATTGTCGGGAGTGGCGCGGCCCAAAAGCGCTATCGTGAACGTGAGCAGATAACGTGATACAGCTAGTGAACAGAAATGGTAAATACAAACAAACATGATCTTACGTTTTGCTATCCCTTCTAAGGGCAGTTTGTACGATGGCACACTCTCGTTTCTTGAGGGGTGTGGCCTCAAAATTTCGCGCCCCAACCCGCGACGCTACACGGCACATATTCGTACACTTCCTGATACTGAGGTGTTGTTGCATCGTCCTGATGATATCATCGAGAAGGTTGCTGAAGGGGAGATCGATATTGGTATCAGTGGCTTTGATCTCGTGGAAGAACTACGCGGTGATCGTGATGATCTGTTGGTGTTGTATGAGGATATTGGCTTTGGTCGTTGTGAACTTGTGGTTGCTGTGCCTGAAACGTGGATCGACGTAAGTTCGTGGCGCGATCTGGCCGATCTGGCTGTTGAGCTGCATTGGCAAGGCCGACCTTTGCGAATTGCCACCAAATTTACCGAGACCGCACGACGCTTTTGTTATGCCAATGGTATTAACTATTTTCAATTGGTAGACTCGCGTGGCGCAACCGAAGCCGCACCTGGACTGGGGTATGCGGACATAATTCTCGACATTACTGAGACAGGTACGACCTTACGTGACAACCAGTTAAAGATTGTCGGCCCACCCATTTTCCATTCGCAAGCATGCCTGATTGGCCACCGTGGCAATCTGAGTGCGCGGGATGCACGTTTGAACGGAGTAAAAACGATCCTTGAGTTGATTGAGGCTCGTCGACGGGCGCGCTTGTATGTGCAAGTGGTAGCGAATGTCCCAGGCAAGTCAATTGAAGATGTGGGACTACGGGTATCACAGCAACCTGAATTAGCCGGTATGCAGGGGCCAACTATTGCGCCCATGTGGCATAGTGATGGCAATAACTCGTCTATGCAGTTGTATACGGTCACGATTATGATTCCACAAGATCGTGTGCTTGCATTAGTGGATCATCTGCGCGAGATGGGTGGCGGTGCCATGGCTGTCGTGCCAACACAGTATGTCTTTGAATCAAACTGTGTAGCATACGATCAATTGGTAGCGCAACTTGAAGCCGTGGATGTATCTGTGTAAGGAACACCTGATGTCTATTGCAATTTTTGATGATATCGAACAGGCGCAACAAACGATTCTCCGTCGAGTCATGTTTGATGAGGTAGCCGTCTCACCAGCATTATTAGATGCAAATGAACGGTTGTTTGGTGTCCGAATTACGCCATCTGAGGCTGTTGATCGTATTATTCAGGATGTACGTAAGCGTGGTGATACTGCTCTACTTGAGTGGACAGCAAAGCTTGACGGTGTGCAGCTTGCTACACTAGAGGTGTCATGTGAACAGATTGATGCGGCTGTAGCGCGACTGGATCCAGCACTGCTTGATGCGTTACAAGTTGCGGCGGCGGAAATTGAGCGATTTCATCAACGGCAGGCGCGCAACTCTTGGGTTGATTTCGACGTCGAAGGAGTGTTAGGACAGTTAGTAACACCATTACAACGGGTAGGTTTGTATGTGCCTGGCGGAAGTGCGCCCCTACCATCTTCGCTATTGATGGCGGCTATTCCTGCACGTGTTGCCGGGGTTGAAGACATTATGGTTTGCTCACCTCCGCAGCGAGCAACTGGTGCGATAGACGATATCGTGCTAGCGGCTGCACAAATCGCCGGGGTGCATCGCGTTTTTATGCTTGGAGGCGCTCAGGCAATCGCCAGCATGGCGTTTGGCACAGCGAGTGTGCCACGCGTGGATAAAATCGTTGGTCCTGGCAATCTGTTTGTGGTCCTGGCTAAACGGGCCGTGTACGGAGTTGTCGGTATCGAGTCGCTACCAGGGCCAACCGAAACAATGGTCATTGCCGATGACAGCGCAAACCCGTGTTATGTGGCAGCAGACTTGCTTGCCCAGTCGGAACACGATGTGGTCGCTTCAGCTATTTTACTCACACCGAGTCGTGCGCTGGCCGAGGCGGTTCAGGCTGAAGTAGCGCATCAACTCGAACAACTAGAACGGGCTGACATTGCAGCAACGTCGCTATCTCAACATGGAGGGATTGTTGTTGTGCCAGACTTAGCACGTGCGTTTGAGTTATCAAATGCCTATGCACCTGAACATCTCTGTTTATTATTAGCTGAACCAACGAACTATCTTGGTCGTATACGCAATGCTGGTGGGGTATTTCTGGGCGAACGATCATTTGAGGTGTTAGGTGACTATGTGGCTGGTCCTTCACACATTATGCCTACCGGAGGAACGGCGCGCTATGCGTCACCAGTCAACGTGGATGATTTTCGGAAAGTGATTTCTGTGGTAGGGTTAAATGAAACAGCGTTGCAACGCCTTGGTCCGGCAGCGGCACGTCTCGCTGAGGCGGAAGGACTCACCGCACATGCAGCAGCCGTACGAATACGTTTGGAGCAGGGTGAGTAAATAATAGTATAATGGTAAGAGTTCATATAAGTTACAAAATACATTTTTGCTAAATACCTACTGCGTAATGGGTTAGATTATTCACATATTGGGTATAGATAAACGTATTTTAGTATGACATTTCGTGAGGAGGTTTTTGTTATTATGAATCCGATTGCTAGTTTTCTAGGTATGTTTTTCTACATTCTGTCATTGGCTATTCTGTGTCGTGTGCTACTCTCCTGGGTTGATCCCACGGGCAATATGCGTATCACTCAGATGTTACGCGATATGACAGAACCGATTCTGGCTCCGATTCGCCAGGTCATGCCAAGTATGGGCATGTTTGATTTTTCGCCAATTATTGCTATGTTGTTGCTGCAGGCACTTGGTCGTCTAGTAGTAATGGCATTTTAAGCTACCATACAGCATATAGGTAAGAACGGCGGGCGCTGGCAACTAGTGTTCGTCGTCTTGTTGTGTATACTGTCGATTGTTAGACAAATGATATGGAACATCATACTCCTGCAACATCCAGCGCAAAACGGCGTGATGCTGCTGTTACCAACGGGTTTTTGTTGCTGACCGTCTTTCTGGCTGGGATCGGCACGCTAGGTGTCGAGATGATTGCATCACGATTGCTCGCTCCCTACTTTGGCACCTCACAACCTGTCTGGGCGGTCGTGATCGGGCTGACGTTGATCTACCTCTCGATAGGGTACCGTCTGGGTGGATCACTCGCTGATCGTCGACCGGAACAGCGGTTACTTTTCCAGATTATCGTGTGGGCTGGTTTGTGTACGGCGTTTATCCCGATTTTATCTGATCCGATCTTGCGTTTTTCACAACAAGCATTGCTCTTATTTCGTGTGGGTAGTTTTGTGGGTGCTTTGTTTGCTGTGTTATTGCTCTTCTCTGTGCCGGTCATTTTAATGGCCATGGTGAGCCCGTTTGCTATACGTCTTCAACTTGCCCGTGCTCAGGGTGGTATTGAGACAGCGGGAGGCATCGCTGGATCTATTTCGGCTATTTCCACGGTTGGTTCTATCCTTGGAACCTTTGTGACGGTTTTATATCTCATCCCGACGATCGGCACGATGCGAACAACTTATTTATTTGCATTTTTCTTGATGATTATTGGGTTAATTGGTTTGCGTGATTGGCGGTATTTCCTTATGCCAGCCATTGCTGCCGCGCTGGCTTTTTATACGCTCAATGTGCAGACCAACATCAAAAGTGCTGATTGTGATCGCTGTACGCTCATCCATGAAGAGGAATCAGCATATAACTACATTCAAGTTATACGACAGGAAGTGGTCGCTGGTGATGCCATCAGGTTGATGTTGAACGAAGGGCTGGCAACTCATTCAATATACTATACCCGCTTTGAAGATACGGGTGATCCCATTGACCTGTTAAGTGGTGGTGGGCCATGGGATTACTTTGCGGTGGCTCCCTATTTTTACCCTGAACGTGATCCAACAACGGTCAATAGTATGTTGATGCTTGGCGCTGCTACTGGCACCGCACCACAGCAGTTTCTGGCTATTTATGGTGCTGATTCACGGGTAGATGCTGTAGAAATTGACCCAAGTATTGTTGAGGTGGGACGCACGTTTTTTGCCCTGGAAGATGCCAGTGTGAGTTCACAGTATCCTGATTATCATGTGCATACCGCTGATGCACGCTATTGGTTGGAAACGCAGGCTGATACCTATGATGTGATTGCAATGGATGCATATCATCAACCCTATATTCCTTTTCATTTAACAACTGTAGAGTTTTTTCAAAGTGTGAAAACGCATCTCAATGAGGATGGTGTGGCTGTTGTGAACGCTGGTGTGGCACCAAATGGCGATGATCGTCTGGTCCAGACATTGGGAATTACCATGTTGGAAGTGTTTCCCCAGATTTTTATTATTGATACCATTGGTGGGAACAATCGTATTCTTGTCGGTGTCAATACGCCAGTAGGTGATGGTGTCGCGCATTTTGAAGCGAATCTGAGCCAGATGCAGCAACCTGTACTACGCGAAGTTATGAATTGGGCGGTCAATATCGCCCGACCACTACGTGAGTTTCAATCTGAAGACAGCACATTGGAACCATTTACTGATGATAAAGCACCCGTTGAACAGCTTATCGATAGCCTTATTTTTAATGAGGTTGCACGGTAAGTTGTGCGGAGGGAGGTAACCAGACCTGTTGATCATTGCATCCTCTCAGCAGAGATAACTCCATGATTTTTGCAACATTTGCCGAAGTTCTTTTACCAGTGCTGGTGGTCGTTTTCTGTGGTTTTGCCTTGCGACACGCTTTTCCACTCGATATGCGTTCGCTTAGTCGGGTAAGCCTCTATATCCTTAGCCCAGTTCTCATCTTTACCACCTTGGCTCAAATCAATGTTGCCGGGGGCGCAGCGTTACGATTGACGATTTTTTCAGTGGGGTTTTCCTTAGTAATTGGGTTGATGACCTGGATCATTGCTATCGTGTTAAAACTGGATCGTTCCAGTGTTGCGGCACTGCTGCTCTGCACCATGTTTATGAATGCAGGCAACTTTGGACTACCAACATCACAGTTTGCTTTTGGCGATGATGGGTTTCAGCGTGCGTTGCTCTTCTTTATTCCCCAGGCCATTGTATCGCAGCTACTGGCCGTCCCTATTGCACGCTCGGGTCAAGGCGATGGTTACAAAGTAATCTTTCAAATATTCCGCATGCCACATATTTATGCAGCGGTGATTGGCCTGGGCGCAAGATTGAGCGGTCTTGAACTGGCGGTGCGTACAGACATTCTGGGGCAGCTTTTTGACGGAATGGAGTTGCTTTCGGGTGCAACGCTGCCATTTTTGTTACTTGTCTTGGGCGCAAATCTGGCGAGTGGTGTGGTTATTGAAGATCGTAAACTTATGGTCGTTGCCACCGTGCTACGTCTGATTGTGTCACCACCGTTAGCTTATGGCTTGACTTTTATTGTGGGACTCGATGATTTGTCAGCACGGGTGGCTGTTCTTCAGGCCAGCATGCCAACCGCCGTTAACATGGTGCTTTTTTCGACCGAATTTGGTGCACGGCCACGGTTAGTTGCTGGTGTGGTGGTGGTTACAACGTTAGTGAGTTTGATCACGCTGACCATGTTGCTGAGTGTTTTACGGTAACCCAGCAATTGGGAATGGTGTGGAGTTGTCGATAAGGTGTCGTAAATAACTCTATGGTCTAGGTGTTTGTCCCCATTCGTGCATAGCGAACCTCAGACTGTATTTCCTCAATCACACGCCAGGTACCGGGAGACTTGGGCAGACAAACCACCTCCACGCGCCCCTTGTGTGCCAGCCGTAGTGCCTCTCCGCCATCGGCAATCCAGATACTGCCAATGTGGGTACGATGTGCGGTTACCGGAATAGCACAGTCAAGCAATGCACCATTGATCTCACCGGTGAGTGTTCGATGGGCGCGCAGTTTCAAGATGTGGGCGCGTATCACAATCCCCTTACGCAGCAAGTCTATGTCGACGGTGATATGTCGCTTGAGATGATATGAGTGAAAGCATATTTGAGCTACAAGCAAGGCCAATGGAATGAGCCAGATTATAACATGTAACTCTAAAACGATCAGGATTATGACCCCTAACAAATTAACGATCAGCCAGGGATTGAAAATGGTTGTAATCGGACGAGTAAGGATGTGTTTACCAAATAATCTCAACACAACCATATAGGGCAAAGGTCGCGGTGGTGTTTGCTGTAGGTAGGTATGATCGATCTGCTCCGTTACTTGCATATACTGTTCCTGCTCCAACCTACATTGAAATACCACAATCTATAGTTTTTGTGATCATAGAATTGTTTTTGTTTCTTACCAATGCCATATGGTATGTATAGCATTATAATATACCTGATAAAAAATGTGCGTGTGAATATGTAGCGGGAACGTTAACGTAGCGCAATAAGATACGCTAGCAGCACAAGTAATTGGAAAACGACTGGCACAAGTCCTCCAGCCAACAGTTGCCCACCACGCCAATCGTATAGCGACTCCCAAAGACCTGCTGTAAGCAAAAATGACCAGACGATGGCCCCAAACCAAAGCAGGACCGGGAGAAATGGTATACCGAGTAACACGCATATCAATGCGCCTGCAAGTGGTAATAGGCGAGGAAGCTGCACAATGGGATAGAGGTATAATGGGCGGTAACCTTCCTCTCCACCACCAGTCACTTCATCCAAGGCAATCGCTGCAAGGCTTACAAGGGGCCACTCAATAAAGCTTAGCGTAAAAAGCAATATCATGCTCATGATCAATTGGCTATTCGGGAGTAGGCCCTGATCAATGGATCGATCTGCAAAAGACAAAAACGCAGTTGGTATGGCGAGCAAAACCATTGGCGCTGCTGCTCGGAACACTCGCCCCATCTCTAAGCCGCGTGCCATGCGGCGACTTTCTTCAACGAGATAATCTATCCCGGCACCCGCACGGAAACTTAACATGAAAAATGGAGAGCGTGCCTCGCTCTGGAAAATAGGTGAGTCTTCGATAGCTTCAACATCTCTCGTTGATGGATTTTGATGGCGGGTAACTTCCAGTACGACTCGCTGCATAAAGGCTTCGAAGTTGCTCAGTGCAGAGGTGACCAGCACCCCGGTGGTGAGACTCCCATTGTAGAGCAACCCACTCATTTGTGCTGTGGCTGGTAAATGGCCTTTGGTCTGAATCAAGAGAACCTGACTCTCTTCAGAGAACTCGGTCACCTTGATAGCGGTAATTTTTGACCATGGCACGACATATTGGCGGTTCGCATAATGGACCGCCAATCCTTCACCACGTGCTTCCACAGCAGGCAAAAGATTGCGGAATACTATTAAAATACCAAACATGATCACAGCGAGTAAATGGGCAGCGACCAGGAGCCACCATGGTGCTGCAAGTTGTACTTCCAAGAGGGTGAGTCGATCAAATACGGGTAGACCACGCAGACCGGAAAACGTCAGTCCCAGAAATTCCAACCAGTAGATGAGATAACGAAATCCCAACCCAATGGCAAGCGCAATAGTTGCCCAATGAAAAAATGAGCTGATGCGTTGTGGATAGGCGCCCAAAATACTATTTCCCGAGGGCGCACTGACCATCGGGACATCCTCATCGTTTCCTTGCTCTGCTGGTGTTTGTCGACTAAAGAAAACGGTCGGTCCCAGAAGGAATTGAAACAATGGAGATGCTGCTTCTTCTTGCACTTTTATGGGTTTCGTATTATCAATAATACGTGTAATACGATCTGTCTCATCTACAAAGGTTTTGACTAATGCATCAAAGTCACTAATAGCTGAAATGATCCAGAAACCGCGTCTGAAGCCAAGGCGATATAAGAAACTATAGATGTGATGCCACCCTGTTAGTTGCTTCATATTGGTTTCGACGAGGAGGACAAAGCGTTTGGCTGCCAGATCCTCAGTAACTTTGATAGCACGAAAGTCTTCCCACGATATTGGTATCCAACCACCCTCAAACTCAACGAGTGCCCCTCGTGAACTCGTACGAATCGTTGGGAAGGCGTTGCGGAGAAAAATGGTAAACCATAACCCTAGTGCAAACCATCCAAGTGATGGTAAGAGGTCGCTAAGTTCATTGATACGTGCCTCGGTGACACCGCTACGTAACAACAGGACGATTTCAGGCAGGAACGGTACGTATTCAAGCAGTGTTCCATCGAACCCAAAGACAAACCATAGATAGCGCAGTATATCGCGTCCTGCGAAAAAAGCAGTGACAAGG
The DNA here is from genome assembly GCA_013122435.1 of Chloroflexi bacterium AL-N1. GTDB lineage: Bacteria > Chloroflexota > Chloroflexia > Chloroflexales > Roseiflexaceae > AL-N1. The sequence goes on along the minus strand of WYDT01000025.1, from coordinate 71,176 downwards.
ACAATTGCTGTGCATAGCAATTCAATCGACCAACGTATCCAGCGGGGATAACTATGAACTTGCTCAACAACCATAGATTACTCCTCGTCGCTTGTCAGTGATGTAGTAGGGTTCGTTTGCAGCTCTTGCACCCGTAGTTCTGCTTCATCAAGAATACGCTGGCAGGCTGCTGCGACGTAAATGCCTTCCTCATACAGCGCCATTGCTTCAGCTAGCGGCAGCTCACCTGCTTCTAGTTGTGCAACAATTTCTTGCATGCGCTGGTAGAGCGCCTCATATGAAGATGCTGCGGTTGGAGCAGTCATTATTTCCTCAAATACAATGCTTGATACTTTGTCTGACCCACTGTCGTACTGTAAATATGTGTATACCCTCGACTCGCAGATTATAGAGGAGAACTATCTATGGCGTCAAACGCTTTTACTTCAGACGTTTTGCCTGAAACGTTCCTTCACTAACGGTTATGTCTATAATCGCACTTTCATCAAGTTGTTCTGCGCTGGTAACTACCTGCCCGGTTGCTCCATGTTGTACCACCGCATAACCTCGGTCAAGGGTTGCCTGTGGGCTCAGTGCCATCATCTGGGCCCGCAAACCAGCAATATGGGCATGTCGTAAGGCTATTTGATGTGTGATATGGTCATTGGTGCGACGTACCAGGCTATCGAGTGTTTGGCGATCCCGCTGGATGCGTGTATGTGGCGTATACATGGTGAGTCGTTGCTTTTGGTCACTTAACATGTCTTGTGTGTACTGTAGCGTTGCATATGTGCTTGTCAGAAGGCGTGTGTGCAGATCCTGTATCCGTGTATGGAGTTCGTCTCGTTCAGGCGTAACCAGTTCTGCTGCAGCTGATGGTGTTGGTGCCCGTACATCGGCCACGTAGTCAATGATGGTAGTATCAACCTCATGGCCGACCCCACTTACAAGTGGAACAGGGCTGGCAAAGGCGGCCCGCGCAACTATCTCTTCATTGAAGGTCCACAAATCTTCGGTTGAGCCCCCTCCGCGTGCAACGATGATAACATCCAGATCACGTTTGTAGAGCGTGTGTAATGCATCGACTACTGTTTGTGCGGACCCTTCTCCCTGTACCTGACATGGCGCAATCTCAACATCAGCAAGAGGGTAGCGACGGGCTAACACATTGAGAATATCACGAATCGCGGCACCAGTTGGTGAAGTTGCCACACCAATCCGATGTGGTAGTACTGGCAATGGGCGCTTACGCGACTCATCGAACAGCCCTTCTGCATCAAGGCGTGTTTTTAGCTCTTCAAAGCGCGCGTGGAGGATGCCTACACCGACTGGTTGCATTGAGTCGACATATAATTGGAGTCTTCCATTTGCTTCATAGAAACCAATACGCCCATGTGCCAGTACACTGTCGCCGTTGCCGGGTCTCAGGGGGATACGACTTGCGCTTGAGCGCCAGCACACTGCGTTGAGCAGCGCTTCGCCTTCTTTTAATGCAAAATACCAGTGTCCAGAGGTAGCGCGCTTAAAGTCGAAGATTTCTCCTTCAACCCAGATATCCCGCAGAATTTCATCAACATCAAGCAGTTCTCGAAGATAGGTATTAAGTTGAGAGACCGTGAGTAGATGCATGGTGGTATGTGTCAGACTATACTGCTGGTTCGACAATCATAAGAATCTGACCATACTCTACTGGTTGACCATTGGATACCAGAATACGTGTGACCTTTCCCACCGTTTCTCCTTCAAAGACGATCTCATTCATGATTTTCATGGCCTCAATAATACCTACTGCATCATTGGGACTGATGATATCGCCCTCGTGGATAAAGGGCTGATCTTTTGGCGATGGTGTAGTATAGAATGTTCCCACCATAGGTGCAGTAATAGTTGTGCTTCCCGGTGGCACATCGCTATCAGAGGCTGACATCATTGGTGTTTCGCCTAGAGTTGCTGTTGATTGGAATGAGGGTGGTGGTGGTAGCAATTCTTGTGGTGTGGCCGGAATCGCTGATGGAAGCGATGGCGTCACCAGTAGTGGGGTCGGACTCTGTGGTGCGGTTCCCCGTTTGACATGGAGCTTCATATCTCCGCGCTCAATCTTCACCTCTGTCACATCTGTTTGATGGAGTAGGCTAAGCAGTTCTTTGACCGCACTCAAACCAAAATCATCGTGTGATGTCTGCGTTTGTTCGTTAGAATCGGCCTCAGCCATAATGTCCCTCTTGTTTTATGCTATGTATATGTCCCCATCCATAGCATTCGACATATGTGTGAATACCACCAGACGATCCCTATGTTACACGTTCGATGTATTCCCCGCTCCGTGTGTCAATACGTAGCTGGTCATCGATGTTGACAAAAAAGGGCACGTTGACACGCAGTCCTGTAGACATTATGGCTGGTTTTCCGCCGCCAGAAGCAGTATCACCCTTGAAGCCAGGTTCGGTTTCGGCAACTTGCAGAACAACATTTGGTGGCAATTCGATATCGAGCACTTCATTTTCATAGGTCAGTAAGTCAACCGTTTGATTTTCGACCAGATAATTTTCTGCATTTCCTATAATTGAGCTATTAACTACTGGTTGGTCGTAGGTTTCATTGTCCATAAAGTAAAAATCATCACCATCGCGGTAAAGAAATTGGACGCTGCGTGTTTCAAGGCGTGCCGGGGTAAATTTCTCCCCTGCCTGAAAGGTCTTGGTGGTGGTAGTACCTGTGCGTACGTTGCGTAACCCAAGGCGCACAAAGGCACTGCCACGACCCTGTTTCACGTGGTTATACTCCACAATACGCAAGAGTTCATTATCAAGAACAATAGTTAGTCCTTTACGTAGGTCTCCGGTCGAAATCATGATACAAATCCTTGTAAGCTGTAAAGTTTGATTGTTATGCAGCAATTTGTGATCTTAACATATATTCCGCTTGCATTATAGCATAGATAGCTTTTACTACGAGTCCCAGGCTATTGACAGAGATAATGCAAAATCTGCAAACAGAAGATGTACTACGTGGTTTGCTGTCAATACTTATGCGGTAAGAGATCCTGATCCACGCTCAACATATTGTTTACGGTAATAGTCTAAGTATTCGCCACTTTTGAGGGGGCGCCACCAATCTTGATTCCCGACGTACCAGCGAACTGTTTTTTCAATAGCTTCCTCAAACGTATGTTGTGATTGCCATCCCAGTGTGCTGATTTTATCTGTTTTAACCGAGTAACGTCGGTCGTGGCCTGCGCGGTCCGTGACATGTTGGATCAGACTGTGTGGTTTGCCAAGGAGATCGAGGATCGCATGTGCCATCACCATGTTTTCGGTCTCCACCCCCGAACCTATATTGTACGCCTCGCCAAAGTGTCCGTGATGTAAAGCGACATCGATTCCCTCACAATGATCCATAACGTATTGATAATCACGCATCTGTCGGCCATCACCATAAATGGGTAACGGGATATCATCAATCGCATTGGTGATAAACAAAGGAACTGCTTTTTCTGGGTACTGGTAGGGGCCAATATTGTTCGTACCACGCGTTACAATCACCGGGAGGTTGTACGTGATATGATAGGCATACACCAGATGCTCGCCACCAGCTTTTGATGCTGCGTAGGGAGATCGTGGCTTAAGTGCATCGTCTTCGACCGATGACATACCATGAGGAATGTGTCCATACACCTCATCGGTACTGACAAAAAGGGCTCGTTCAAGCTGGTAGGCTTTGACTGCTTCTAACAAGACATAGGTGCCATGGACATCTGTATGAATAAATGCATCTGGCGCCATAATCGAGCGATCAACGTGGGTTTCTGCTGCAAAGTTGACCAATGTGTCAATAGCATAGATTTCAATAGTTTTACCAAGTGTATCTGGGTCTGCGATGTCCCCTTGAACAAAGGTAAAATGGTGATGACTCTGAAATCGCTCCAGGTTTTCCAGCCGTCCGGCATATGTCAGTTTATCGTAGACAACAACGCGATAGTCTGGGTATCGATTGAATAGATATTCAACAAAGTTGCTACCAATAAAGCCCGCGCCTCCCGTAATAAGCAAGTTGTGCATTAGTTTCTCCAAAAATCAGTCAGTATGTAAGCAGGTCATTTGTGTGCTAGAGTGTAGCACAGCGTCGTGTTGTGTCAACACAGTATGTTGTTGCTATACATAAACGTTTGTATTCGTTCTTTTGGAGCGGCTGTGTTTGTTATAATGGGTGTGCACCATCCGGTGATAGGATAATTTAGGAAGTGGCTACATGAGTGAACAGATCAAACAGTATCTGGTAAAAGAAGTTCATAACTTTGGAGGGTTTTTTGGTGGTGATACGGTAACATTCACCGCAGTACCAGCAGATGCACCAGATGCAGAAGAAGAATTGACCGTTGATGAGCAAGCCTTCAGCAATGTCTCAGATCGTTACACTATTACCATAGGAATGTTGCTGGAAATCAAGTTTGTTGGTGCTCGTGTGGAACAGGCCACGTTGCTTGGTGCGACAACCCACACCGAGTTGCGGGCAGCGCTCGGTGCAGTTGAACTCGATGGCCCACTTGATGGCTTGCATATATTGAGTCATCAACGGGAAGATGGTTTGTGGGTTGCAGGTGAGCCGAAAAAGTAGTTATCTCACCACTTCAATCTCCTGATGAGGCTAATTTGAGATTGGGCTGGACATCCAGATCCCATCCGCTCTGCAGCCCGGCATCGAAACGATAGAAAGCTGCAGCAGCCACCATCGCGGCGTTGTCTGTACAGAGCGAAACTGGTGGATACCGCACTGGCACACTGGCTCGCCGACTCATCTCTTCGCGCAGACGTTGGTTTGCTGCTACCCCGCCCGCCAATAAGATCTCAGTTGCTGCAAAAGCACGGGCAGCGTTGATTGTTTTCGTGACCAACACATCGACGACCGACTCCTGAAATGCGTAGGCGAGTTGGGCTACATAGCGCTCAGAAAGGGCTATGTGTGGTGAGATACCCTTGGCCTTTGGAGGAACATTATCATTCTTGGGCGTTCGCTGAGGAGTGGTCAGGCGTGCCTCACGTTCTTGCCAGTTCTGGACGTGATGCAGTGCTGCCGTTTTTAATCCGCTAAATGAAAAATCATAAGTATCACGTAGCCATGCGCGGGGCAGGGTGACACCCCCAGGTGCGTTCGCGGCGGCCTCTTGAATGGCCGGACCTCCAGGGAAGCTAAGCCCCATAATACGTGCGACCTTGTCAAATGCTTCCCCGGCTGCATCATCGCGTGTTTGCCCCAGTATCTGATAACGCCCATGATCCTCAAGCAACACGAGCATTGTATGTCCACCAGAAACCACGAGCGCTATGATCGGAAATTGGGGTGGTTCAGGTGCCTTTGTGGCTTGATCGTTGTTCGTTGGGGTGGTTGTAAGCCAGTTTGCATAGATGTGGGCCTCGATATGATTGACCCCTACAAAAGGCAAGTTGCGCCCCCATGCGATGGCTTTCGCAATATTGAGCCCCGTCAATAGCGCACCAGAAAGACCTGGGCCATACGTTGCAGCAATGGCATCAACTGAGTCTAGCCCATCAGGTAAGATGCTTAATGCTTCTTCTATGACGGGTACCATGGTGAGAATGTGTTGTCGAGATGCGACTTCTGGGACAATGCCGCCGTAGCGTCGATGTTCGTCGATCTGTGAGGCGACGACATTGGTGACGATCTCGGTGCCATCACGTACGATAGCGGCGGCGGTCTCATCGCACGAGGTTTCAATTGCTAAGATGGTAAATGTTTCTCGTAAACTACTCATCGATATCTATCTGTGGTGCTAAACGTCTTCTTGCTATTACGCACAATTGTACCACGTTCTGTTGAGATTGCTTTGTGTGTCAGTGGCTTTGCATAGTGCGGTGAAAATGGACCTGTCCTCACAATCTACATTGGCTCTTGTATGTGCTGAATGTATAGTCGTATGATGAGGCAGAAAGCACGTAGTGTCAGGATATGTATATGCCCTCTGCTCATTCATTTGGCCTCTTTTTTTCCGCTGCTCTTATTCTCGCTGTGACACCCGGTCCCGGTATTTTGTATGTTTTGACACGAAGTTTGAGCGGTGGGCGTTGTGATGGGATTGCTTCGTCGTTTGGTACGGCGGTGGGTGGATTAGGTCATGTGCTGGCGGCAGCGCTTGGCTTATCTGCGATTCTGGCTACATCGGCGTTGGCCTTCGGCGTCATCAAATGGATGGGGGCGGCATATCTTATGTATCTGGGAATTCATATGCTCATGAGCCAGAAAGTTGAGTTTCGCAGTGAACTCATTGAGCGTACCAGCACGCGGTATATCTTTATGCAGGGTATCTTGACTGAAGTCTTAAATCCTAAAACGGCCCTCTTCTTCCTCGCATTTTTACCCCAATTTATTAATCCATATGGTCCGATTGTGTTGCAATTCCTCGTTTTAGGCAGTATTTCGGTAGGGCTCAATACCAGCGTTGATTTAGTTGTTGCTACATTTGCTGGACCCATTGGACAGCGTTTGCAGGAACGTGTTCGCTTTCGACGTGGCCAACGTATTTTTTCAGGTTGTGCATTAATTGCTCTGGGTACGTATGTCGCTCTTGCTAATGATCCACAATAACAGCTAGTCTTTGTCCAAGTATAAGTCTCGCTGTAGTGATTTCAGACCCAATGCGAAACTACAGCCAATAAAGAGTGCAAAACCTGCTTCATTCCCACTCATGTTTGCATTCCCCAGCAATTGTACAATACCTATTCCAAGACACCCACTAAAAAGCCCGATAACTGCGTTGGTTAAAGTGAAGATCTTGAGGTGATCTACATAACTGCTCATATAGGCAGTAACAACACTGAGTGCCAGAATAATGATGATAGGCATAATGTCCTCCAGATGGCGTTGTTAACGTGTTTGAGAGCAGCATATACCACATATTGATATATATCTATGTTTTGAAGCCAGTGGGAGAACTCACATAAGTGCTTGACGAGGGTATCTTTAGTCTATGGAATTGCGTTCATATTAGAAAGGAAACTATGTACTGGAGTTATGCATGAAAGCATTGATTCTTGCTGCGGGTGCTGGCACACGTTTACGCCCGCTTACAAATACATGTCCAAAGCCTATGTTGTCTGTTGCAGGTGTACCCCTCCTAACGTGGACACTGCGCTGGTTGCGGCGCTATGGTGTGCAGGAAGCTGCCCTTAATCTGCATCATTTTCCACATGTTGTGCGAGAGGGTTTGGGCGATGGTTCACAGTTCGATATGCAGCTGCATTATGCTTATGAGCCAGAACTTCGTGGCACTGCGGGGGCCGTACGCAACTTTCCAGGCTTTTTCGATACGCCATTCCTGGTAATATATGGCGATCTGCTGATGGATTTTGATCTTGATGATCTGATCAACTTTCATCAACAACAACATGCATTAATGACCATTGCCTTGAAGCACACAACCACACCACACTCACAAGGGATGATTGAGCTAAGTCGTAAAGGGCGTGTCCTGCGCTTTGTGGAGAAACCCATGGTATGGGATAGCGGAACAACCGCCAATGCAGGTGTGTATGTATGTAATCCGGAGGTACTCGCACACATCCCACATGGTGTAAGCGATTTCGGACATGATATTATCCCCACATTGCTACAGTTGGGCGCAACGGTATACGGACGTGAATTACAAGGGTATCTGTTAGACATTGGCACACCTGAGGCATATGAGCAAGCGCAGCGGGATTGGGAACAAAGATTATCTGTTTGTTCTGATATTACCTGAATATGGATAGGGTCAGTAATCTCTCAATCTGATCCTCATTTGAGATGATCTGTCTGATTGATGAAGAGCTGTTTTGGTTCATCTATTGCCTTATACAGCGCCTCTGTGTTTTGTTCCCCACTACTAACAATCTTATTGCTAACCTGCTCATAGATTCGTGTGATGACAGCCTTCAGTTTAATTAATCCCGGCATATTCATCTATCTGCTTTAGCTATAGATACTCTCAAAGTTGATGCTTTTTAGAATAAAGAAAGATTATGTTATATAAGAAGTACACGTGTACAGTGCTCTATAATACGGGGAGTGCAATGCCGATCATATGTTATTGAAAGACTCTGTCAATGAGCAATACTCCATCTCGCTATAATATTCGTTTTCAGCTTGTCGCGGCTATGAGTGTGCTTAGCTTGTTAATCCTTGCAGTCTTTATAATAACTTTGTTTGGATTTCTACAGGTGCGTACAACAGCGCAAGAAGTTATTGAAGTCGATGCCTACCTTAGTCGTGTTGCAAGCGAAGTTGCGCTGGCTACTTTGCAGTGCCGTAGATATGAGAAAGATACATTTCTTAATCTTAGCGATAGTACAATTCGTGAAAATTATGTGTTTTTGTGGCAAAACGCTTATGCTGATCTTGAACGTGCTGTTGCTACTTTTAATGCCGCCGCAACGACAGAACTTGATCGTCAACAAGGTTTAGAGTGGCAAGAGAATCTAGTTAATTATAGAGTTGCTTTTCTCGATGTAAAACAAGCGATTGAGGCTGGTCAAATCCAGAATCCCGATACTGCTAATCAGGCTATGTCGCCATTTAAGGATACAATTCGGAGTCTGACCAGTTCAGCAGCTAATGTAGCTAACAGTAAGGGTAGACAGGTTCAGGTAGCGAGTCAGGAGCTTGCTGTTATTAGTAGAAATACTTTACAAATAATGGTAGCTTTAGGAATAGTAGCTATGGTCATAGCGCTTACATGGAGTCTATTGTTTCCTGTACGTTTTGTTCGTCCACTCATAGCACTACAAAATGCTACAAAACGCCTATCGGATGGTGATCTTGATGCACGAGTTACTGTACGACGTCGGGATGAATTCGGTCTATTGTCGGAAAGTTTTAATCATATGGCAGATACGATTAAAGCACAGATTATTGAACTTGATCAAACAGCATTAGTGCGTAAACAAAATGAACAATTACAAGCATTATTGAATCTAATTCAAGAGCTTGAAACTCCTGCTGTACCTCTCCTCAATGGTGTTTTGTTAGTTCCATTGGTGGGCTATCTAGACTCTGGTCGTGCACAACGTATTAATGATGTTATTCTACAAACAGCGCATACGAATAAAACTCAGACGGTTATTGTCGATGTCACAGGTATTTCTGGGATTGATACGACAACTGCACAGTATATTCAACAGTTGGCTATGTCTCTGCAATTATTAGGAGCACGGGTATTGCTTACAGGTATTACTGCATCACTGGCACAAACAATGATTGAGTTAAAGATATCATTTCAGGGTATCACTACCTATGGCTCGCTACAGGATGGTGTAGTGGAGGTCTTACGGCATGTTGCATATCAGCGCTCTTACAACTAGAACAGCTAATCCGGTGCACTTCTGATATTCTTCCCCTTTTATTCCCACAACCCCAGGAATGTATCAAAGAACGTTGGAAATGTCTTGTGCGTACAGTCAGAATCGTTAATGACAACTCCTGGGACTCTGAGCCCCAGAACAGCAAACGCCATAGCCATCCGATGGTCGTTGTAGGTTTGAATACTGGTGGGATGTGGTTGGCTTGGGTAGATACGCAGACCGTCCTGAAATTCATCAACCTGTACCCCTAAGCGCTGTAGTTCGGTTACCACAGCATGAATACGATCGGTCTCCTTGACCCGAATATGTGCCACATTTCGAATCGTTACTGGTGCATCGGCAAATGGTGCGATGGCAGCAAGTGTCTGAACAGTATCGGAGATGTCGTTCATGTCAACCTCGATACCACGTAATGTTTCTGGGCCTACCACTTCCGTGTAATCCTCGGTAGTGTGTATCTGACAGCCCATCTTTGCCAGTACCTCTACAAACCCAAAGTCGCCCTGACACGAATTGCCAGACAGGTGCTTGACACGAATGCGACCTCTCGTAATTGCAGCCGCTGCGAAGAAGTATGATGCATTTGAGGCATCAGGTTCAACGTGGTATGTTCGTGGCTGATACTGTTGCCCGGCGTGGATCAGAAAACGCTGGTCTCCCTGTTGCTCAAACGTTACGCCAAAATCAGCCATCACCCGGCGCGTGATTTCGATGTAGGAGCGGGAGACAAGTTCTCCGTCAATATTAATAATAGTATTATGTTGAGCATAAGGTGCGACCATCAACAGTGCGGAGAGTTGCTGACTGGTCTGGTGGGCGCGCATGCGGATGGTGCCGCCGTTGAGCCCATTGCTATGCAGCACGTACGGCATACATCCTGGTTGATTTTCAAAGGACATCTGGGGACCCATCTGTTCAAGGACTGTCAACAATTCGCCCATTGGTCGTTCGCGCATGCGTGCGATGCCATCAACGCGGTAGGTACCATGGCCCAGGGCGAGCATTGCCGTAATAAAGCGGGCCGCAGTACCAGCGTTACCAACGAAGAGATCGGCCTGTGGCTGTGGAATGGCACCACCTTTGCCGATTATAGTGAATGTTGCTTGATCGGCGTCTCCTGTAATCGGTATGCCCAGATCTCCAAGACATTTTGAGAACCAGTGCGTGTCTTCGCTAAACAGTGCTCCGGAGATCGTTGACTCGCTATTGGCCAGCGCAGCAACCAGCAGGGCCCGATTGGTGATGCTTTTGGAGCCAGGAATGTCGACTGTGGCATCAAGTGTTCCACTGAACGTGGGAATTTCTAACAATTCCATGAGTGATTGCTCCTATCGAATTTGTTGCACTGCGGTCGTTTGTTCAAATTCCGTGTGGATTAGGCGCTGCCAACCCAACGGCTCAAGTTGTACGCTGTCATCTTCCGGGTAGTAGGCAAACACCGCATGCTCAAAGTACTGCACGATGCGTCGTTGCCCATCTGCGGTCCATTCTTCGTGTTCTTCGGAGAGTGGTGCCCCAAAGAGATATTCACCGCTATGCTGCTCCCAGAAACTCTGAAATGACTCGCGGATGGTGTGGCCTGTTTCAGGGAAAAACCGCGCGTCTGGCGTTGGCTCTACTGTGGCAAATTCACGTCCTGCCAGTACCTCACGTCCCAGTGGTAGGGGTTGCACCATACGTGGTGTTCCGGCCTGATTGGGGCGGTGCTCCAGAATGGCCCGCTCGAACACCTGTCGGGTAATCGCGCCGTCTTGCTCTGCCGGGGCCAGCGGTGCACCAAAGAGATCTGCTCCACCATGGGCCTGCCAGTAGCGCCAGATCAACGCAGGGATCTCGATGTTTGCTTCTTCCTGATCCTCAGGCAAAGGGAGCAGTTGGGTGTCATTCGCCAGTACAGCCAGCAATCCAGCCAGATTTTGCTCAAACTCACTCTCGGTACCGCTGATCAGTTCTGGGGTAATGGCAGCAATGCCCAGGCTTCCGGCCCAATCGTGCATTCCACCAGTAATAAAATAAGCGTCCCAGTAGCGTTCGTAGGTGTAGTCGGCAGCCTCCGCATAGACCTGTGCCATCTCGATAGACGGTGTATGCTCGCAGAAGGCAGGAAATACAAGACCGGCGGCGCTATGCAAAAAGATGGCACCGCTCGCATCGAGAAGAAAATCGCGTATCACACGACTTTCGGCTTCGGATTCGGCATACGGTCCACCTGTGTCCGACTCGGTGCCGTAGGCACCATAGACGCGCACCCGCCAGTCATTTTCAGAGCACTCATCGATATTGGTGTTCATGTTGCGGTTCAGATCAACACCGTTGGCATTAAAACGCCAGCCGAGTTCAAGACCATCCGGGTTTAAGGTGGGAATGAAGTAAAGGCTGACTGATGCGGGAATCTGTTCTGTATTGGTATTGAAGTAGTCAATTAACTGTAGGGTGAGTGTATACGTGTTTGCTTCTGCCCCGCCATGCGTGTCGCCAACCACCACAAGTTTTCGTTTTCCGTCGCCAAAGCGTATTGCGTTGATGGGGCGGCCCTCAGTAGATGTGCCGATCACAGATTCCTGTGGCTCGTTTGCCTGTGTGATCCGTGGCGTTGCCAGATGAGTTAAATCAAAGAATACAGCTATAAGCAACAATATAAAAGATGCTTTGTGTACTGGGTGTTGTATTGACATAATTAAATGATTGTCCATTATGGTGAAGTATTTTTTGCACTTGTAGCATATCTTGATAGTCTCTGCAAGTTGGGATTGCTTGGCGTTAGGACTCGTATTGAGGTATCATTAGAGCGGAAGAATGAGAAGTTACTTTTTCAATCTACTACCTAATACTACTCTTTTGAGGTGGTGATATGAGTCAGAAAAGTGCTCAACAAATTGTCGAACGCGCACAACGAGAAGTGGCTGCACGACGTGTAGAAACGGTGCAGCAACGCTGGGGCGGTGTTTGGTCCTGGCTGTTTCTGGCATTGCTGTCATCTGTGTTGGTAGCTTTTCTCCTGGCACCAGGGGCTTTACCCGAGAAATTATTTCTCGCCATGGGTGGTGTATCTGGTTTGCGTCCAGCGCATTCTTTTGTAGCCGGTGACATGCGATTACCGTTGGAGGCGCGTACCACAGGCATGTATGGTGGGTTTACCCTTGCCTTTGTGTCGCTGGCTGTGCTACGCCGTGTGGGTGCGCGTCGTTTGGGATCTCCTCGCATGAACAGAGTTATCGCGACTTTTTTTGCGATTATGATTTTTGATGGCGTTAATTCAACGCTCGCAACACTTGGCTGGCCACATCTGTACACGCCCACCAATCCACTGCGTTTGTTTACTGGTGTCTTGTTTGGTACGGCAATGGCCTGTTCGCTCATCTGGTTGGTGGGGATGGTCGGTCGACCACGTACCGATGAATCGACACGTTATGTACTTCAGACGTGGTGGAATCTGGGAATACTTGTCACACTCAATCTGCTGTTTGCTTTTCTGGTGATGCAGGAACAAACGCTATTCTATTATCCGATTGCGCTGGTTAGCACGATTGGTGTGGTAGGGGCCTTAACAATGGGTTTACTCTTGTTGGTACTGACTCTTGGGGGGATGGCCGGGCGAGTGACCCATATGCGATATATTGTTGCTCCATCGGCACTTGCGGCGTTGCTAGCATGCGCTATTCTGGCGGGTGCCGCAGCGATGCGTTGGCTGTGATTATCTCTCTCAAAAGAGTGATCTGTTGGAGAAATGCATTACGAATATGCTTTTTTTTCAGCTGCTTATCTATGAGTTCTGCTCTTACTGCCTGTGGTGTTCTATCAATGGAATCATCCGATAATCCGGCGAATGAGGAACTAACGCTCTTCACCGCAGCATCGTTGACGGATGCATTTGAGGAAATCGGCCAGCAGTTTGAAAACAACCATACCAACATAGCTGTGGAATTAAACATTGCCGGTTCATCGCAATTGTCCCAGCAAATCATTCGTGGGGCTCCTGCCGATGTTTTTGCATCGGCTAATCGTACACAGATGGATGTGGTGGTCGATGCCGGAGTGCTTGATCGCCAGCAGGTAGAGCTTTTCGCCTACAATGAGCTTGTTGTCGTCTACCCCCGCGCCAATCTGGCCCAGTTGATGACGTTAACAGATCTGTCACGTCCAGAGGTTAAGCTCGTTGTCGCGGCAGAAGAGGTGCCTGTAGGCTCATACACACAGACATTCCTTGATAATGCAAGTCGTGATTCGGCATTTTCGCCTTCCTACAAAACTGATGTGCTTGAAAACATAGTGTCTTACGAGCAAAATGTGCGGGCTGTGCTCAACAAGGTGATGCTAGGCGAGGCCGATGCTGGGGTAGTCTATCGCTCCGATGTGTTTGCCAATGTTGATCAAACCGCGATAGCAATCTTAGAGATTCCTGAGCATTTAAATGTCCAGGCCGCTTATTATATTGCTCCTGTCCGAGACACTTCGCTATCCCGCCAGTTTGTGGACACGGTGCTCTCCCCAGCAGGACAGGCTATTCTTGAATCCTATGGATTTGTGCCACTGGAATGAAACACCATGATAGACAGATGGAACACATATGGCGAAGACCCCGCTTCATCGCTCAGAGCAAAATCAGATGAGCAATTGGCGTTCGTGGTATCGATGGCGGCAGCGCGGGCTCTTGGCCGTGGTGGCGTTACCTGCATTTCTTTTTTTCCTCACGCCATTACTGGCATTGGTGTGGCATGTATCTCCGAATCTTCTGACGACACATGCTTTAGAACATGAGACCCTCCAGGCGATCGAGCTTAGTCTGCGAACCACAGGTATTTCGACGCTGATGACGTTGATTGTTGGTACACCACTGGCCTATGTCCTCGCTCGCTGGCGTTTTCGTGGTCGTGCTATTCTGGATACACTGATCGACCTGCCGATGGTTTTACCACCGGCAGTTGCCGGGATTGCCTTGCTGGTGACATTTGGACGCGATGGATGGATTGGGAGTTATCTACGACAGTGGGGGATTGAAATTCCTTTTACGCCATTGGCCGTGGTGCTGGCTCAGACGTTTGTCGCAGCACCGTTTTATATCAAGGCAGCTACGGCAAGTTTTATGCGTATTGATGTCGATCTGGAGGCTGCCGCAGCTATCGATGGTGCTTCCCCATTGCTGGTGTTTCGCTATGTGACGCTGCCTCTGGCGAGTGTGGGGCTTTTGAGTGGGCTGGTTATGACATGGGCCCGTGCGCTGGGTGAGTTTGGTGCAACGATTATTTTTGCGGGCAACTTCCCCGGACGTACCCAGACCATGCCACTGGCGATCTATCTCGGGTTTGAGTTAGATTTTAATGTTGCATTGACCCTGGCCGTTATTTTACTGGTCGTTTCATTTGCGGTGTTGCTTCTGATTAAATGGGGACTTGGCCAGCGTGTCTGGATGTCATAAGCGGAGACGAGTTGTGCGATTTCTGCAAAACGCCACGTGCTGACTTATTCTGATGACACTTTCTATTAAATATCTTCGTTATCTATGTTAAAGATGGCATCAACAATATCTGTATGAGAAACTTTGTATGCCTCAATAGAAGTATCGTTGAGTATGGCATGAATGACCTCAGATGATCCTCCCAGATACGCTGTTGGTGCATCTTGTGTCATAGTCAAACACCACCTCCAATCTTCAGCCCACCACATAGCGGGTGTTTCTAAACTTGATGACTGATCTGGACAAAGCTGTGCAAAGAGTGCAGCACCTCCACGATAGGCCAGTATGGAGTCAGGACCAAGGGCACTATTGCCACGAAAGACAAAGTACGTTTGTCGAGGATGTGGATGTACTTGTTGCAGCACATGAGACAAAGCAGCAGTGGTTAACGGATCAAGTGTTCCAATACATAACCCCTGAAAGCCCCCTTGGGAGGAATAACCTACACGTGTGTTCTGGTTACGTGCTCTGAAGGCATTGTTTATGGCTTTAAGAAGTTGATTGACTGCACTGGTTGCCGGGGAAAGTTCTATTCCGACATCTTGTATAAGCTGATCCCATCGTGATATGTGCAGCTCTTTATGGTTAACAAACTGGATACGTGGAAAGATGCGTACATATTCCGAGAAAGGTTTAGGAAATAACTGGTACACATGTTCAGGTGCGGGTCCAGTAGTAAGGTGTACAAGCAGATCTGCTAAGTCGGGTAGTACGCTACCAGTATCAGGTCTGCCACTCAAGGGATGTTTGGTGAGTGCAGATGGAAATTTGGTATTCAATAGACGCATCTTATCTGATGGATCTACTATTGTAAGATTGATACGTTCCAACCCTGGAACGTGCTTAAAAGGATCGTTAATCATCGTTGATAAACCATTCAGTTGATGTCGTGTAATTGAATAAGAACAGCACCATCCTCATTTCTTCAAAATTAATTAAGGATGGTAGTTATGGATTATTACATCTCTATATAAAACCAATTCTGCCTAGACTACATTGTTTATCTGCTATCAGCTCCACGCACTGGCTTTTTCTAATTGCTGTATCTGTTCATCGCTCAGCTTTACGTTGATTGCCGCGAGGCTGGTGTTGAGTTGTTCGGTTGAGTTAGCACCAATAATGGGGGCGGTAATGTTGGGCCGTGAGAGCAGCCAAGCCAGCGCCACCTGGGTGGGCTCGGTATCGAGGTCCTTTGCGACCGTTACCAATGCATCAACCGTATTCCATCCCTGCTCATTGAAATAACGTTCTTGAATGCCGCTTGAACGCACGCTTTCAGGAAGGTCTTGATCTCGTCGATATTTCCCGGTGAGAAAGCCACCTGCCAGTGGGCTATAGGGAATAACGCCCACTCCTTGATCCAGGCAAAGAGGTTCCAGTTCGCGTTCAAACTCGGCACGGTTAGCCAGATTGTAGTGCGGTTGGAGCGATTCATAACGAGCAAAGTGTTGTCGTTCGCTCGCGCCCAGTGCCAGGGCGAGTCGCCAGGCCGGGTAATTGGAGCAGCCAATATAGCGTACTTTGCCTGCACGAACCAGATCGTTGAGTGCATCAAGAGTCTCTTCGATAGGCGTGTTCGCATCATAGGCGTGGGTTTGGTACAGGTCAATATAATCCGTTTGCAGCCGACGCAGGCTGTCATCACAGGCTTGCATAATGTGAGCACGGTTGAGTCCTTCACCATTGGGTCCATCCCACATGCGACCGCGTGCTTTAGTGGCCAGCACGATGTTGCGCCGATTGTTGTGCTGTTGCATCCAGCGACCGATAATTTCTTCGGAAACACCACCAGCATTCCCTTCCACCCAACGTGAGTATATATCTGCTGTATCAATAAAATTGCCGCCCTGCTCTACAAAAGCATCCATCACGGCAAAAGACGTTACTTCATCGGCAGTCCAGCCAAACTGCATTGTTCCAAGACAAAGCGGCGAAACCTGCAGACCGGTACGGCCTAATCGGCGATAGTTCATAATGTACCTATAACTTATTTTATCAATGTGAATATTGTCAGAAGTATAACACAGCCCTGATTATGTTTAAGACTTATCACCCTCTCTAATGGTTTTTTAACAGAGAATGTAAATGACATCATTGACGCAACTTGCCTCTCCTCTGTATAATGGCTAACGTTAAATGTAAGCATTATTGTTACTGGCTGCTCGCGTCTGCTACTCCGACTCGGGTAGCTTCACAGAAAGCTTTTGTGGAGGTAAATTATGAGTACTCGGGCGCAAAGACGTGGACGCACAGTCGAAGCCAAAAAGAATTCGATGATGCCTTTCTATATCATCATCGGTGTGGTCGCTGTGGTAGGTGTTGTCGTTGTAGGACTGCTGCTCCGTGCTACCGGAGGCCAGACTGCCGAACCAGTAGCGATGACGTCGCTTGATCAATTTGAGTCAAAAGGTGATCCGGATGCACCTGTCACGGTGGTCAAGTATTCTGATTTTGGGTGTGGCGGTTGTGCCGCTTATGCACTGGGATTAGGACCACAGATTGAACAACAGTATATTGAAACAGGCCAGGTTCATTTTGTGTATCACGAATATCCGGTAACTGGTCCAAATGGTGTACTTGCAGCAGAGGCCGGTCGGTGTGCCGCAGATCAGGAGTCATTCTGGCCCATGCACGACCTGTTGTTTCAAAATCAACAACAATGGTCACGACTACCGGAACCGGATGGCCAGTTTACTCTGTATGCCCAGCAACTTGGATTGAATACGGACCAGTTTCAACAGTGTTTGGAAGAGGATCAGCACCTTCCCGAGATTTTAGGTGCGGAGCAAGCTGCGCGTTCAGCCGAGATTCCAGCTACTCCCACCTTCGTCATTAACGGTCAGCAATATAACTCTGATGGGTTAGTTGCAGCTATTGATGCGGCACTGGCTGCTGCTGATACTGAAGGCGAATCAGATACAGCTGATGGATCAGGTGAGACCGAAGCACCGAGCGAATAGTTATCAGTACAAGGATGCCCAAGCGCCCGAGATATGGGCGCTTGCATTATTCTGTGAACCGTTTCTCAGGTTAATGGTTGTTACGACATTGACAGGTGCTGCTGACAAGCCTATAATGCAGCCGCTAACTGATAGTATTAAGCTTTGGTATAACAATATAGCTGTACCGAGCGTGGAGAACACAGGACGTGCGTACTCGAGAAATATTGCTGCTTATTTTGGTGACAGTACTAACTGGATTGTCGTTGTGGATTAATTTTGCCCCGGTTGAAATGATTGATAATGAAGCACGACAGTTCTGGCTTGGCCGTGATGTGACGACTCGTCTCGGGTTGGATCTTCAGGGTGGTACACAGGTGCTACTACGAACAGAGGAGCCACCGACGGAAGAGCAGATGGAGGCTGTCGTTGGGGTGATCAATCGGCGTGTAAATGGCTTAGGTGTTAGTGAATCCGTGGTACAACAATCGGGCGAGGATCGTATTATTGTCGAACTCCCCGGTGTGACAAATCCAGAGGAAGCCATTAATATCTTGCGTGGCACCGGAAGTCTGGAGTTTATTGACACGCAGGGCCAGGCATTACCGCCAGGTGCGGTTGTACGAACTTCTACACATCCCAATCCTGCTGCACTCCTGCCTACCACGCCGACTGATACGGCGACCTTGACCGATACAGAGCCTATCACTGATACAGAGCCAGTTACGGATACAGCGACACCTGCTGGCGATGGGCAACTGCCCGTGGAAGCAGAAGGCCCGATCTATGAGAGTATCACGGTTGGCTCAGACCTTGACCTAACGTCTGTTCAGCCACGTTTCGGGGCTCAACAAGGTAGTTTGAACAGCCCATTTGGTGTAAGCTTTGCCTTCCGTGGCGAGTCGGCCACGCGTCTGGCCGAATTTACCAGAAATAATGTGGGCAACCCCATGTGTATTGTCATCGATAACGAAGTAACAAGCTGTCCTCGTATAGACAGCCCATTACTTGATGGTGCTGGAGAGATTACGACCAATACACAGGAGGACGCTGAACGTATCTTTAATCAGCTCAAATTCGGTGCTTTGCCAATCGGCCTGGTCATTGAGTCCAATAGTACGGTGTCAGCCTCACTCGGCGATGATTCCGTCGCTGCGAGTGTGGTTGCTGGTATTCTTGGTCTTATAGTCGTGGTGCTCTTCATGATCCTCTACTATCGTCTACCTGGTGTTCTGGCCACGATTGCGCTCCTTATCTATACCGCATTGGTCTTTGCGTTCTATAAACTTGTCCCGGTTACCCTGACGCTCCCTGGTATTGCTGGCTTTATTCTTTCGATTGGTGTGGCGGTTGATGCCAATGTGTTAATCTTTGGCCGTCTGAAGGAAGAGTTGCGGCACGGGAAAAAGTTGCGTGTAGCTGTCGAAAATGGGGTTAAAGAATCATGGCCTGCCATTCGTGACTCAAGTGTGGCGACCCTTATTACGAGTGCTATTCTCTTCCTGTTTGGTAATAGCTTTGGTGTGAGTATTATTCAGGGTTTTGCATTGACACTAGGTATTGGAATTCTCATCAGTCTCTTTACCGCGGTAACAATTACACGTACCTTCTTACGTTTGATCGTACCCTTCGGTTTTGCCCACTCACCGTGGATGTATGGTGTTGAGGAAGCCCCTGGTCTGGAACTTGACCGCAAGAAACGAGGAGAACGTGGAGCAGTTACCGCATAGTTGTGTGGCACATGGGACATTATGTATGAGGGCTAACGCATAAACAGAGGAGCATACTTCGATGGAAAATTTGGTTCGCTGGCGCTATTGGTGGATTGCCCTGTCAGCTGCTTTGATCATTCCAGGACTGATATGCCTTGCTATCTTTGGTTTACGTCCCGGGATTGATTTTGCGGGAGGTACTCTGTGGGATATTCAGTTTCTTGAGCGTACGAGCGATGAGTTAAGTACCAGCGAGATTGCTAATATCTTTGCAGTACAGGGTTTTGAAAGTGCACTGGTCCAGTTGAGTAGTGTGACTATCGGTGAGCAGGAGATTCCAAGGGCACTGGTTCGTACACCTTCGCTTGATGAACAGACTGCTACCGATCAGCAACAGCAGTTGGTTGCTGCACTTGCTGCAGAGTATGGTGAAGTCCAGCGGGAGTCCATCCGCAGTGTTGGTCCAACCGTGAGTCAGGACTCGACCCGTAGCGCATTTATAGCAGTTGCTGGTGCTTGTCTGGTTATTCTCATTTATCTTACTATCGCCTTTCGTCGTGCACCACATCCGGTTCGCTACGGTATTTGTGCTATTCTGGCGATGCTCCACGATGTTGTTCTAGTGATGGGTGTGGCAGCCATACTTGGTCTTACCATCGGTCTTGAGGTCGATGCGCTCTTCCTTACCGCACTGTTGACGATTATCAGCTTCTCGGTACACGATACCATTGTGGTGTTTGACCGTATCCGCGAAAATTTGATTGCGCGCCAACCCGAAGAGGAATTTGATGATATCGTCAATCGGAGCATTGTGCAAACCATCCCGCGCTCGGTGAACACTCAGTTGACCACATTATTTACGCTCACGGCGTTGTTACTCTTTGGTGGCGAAACGATCTTTAACTTTGTGCTGATTTTGATGATTGGCCTGATCAGTGGGACGTATTCATCAATCTTCAACGCAGCCCAATTGTTGGTTATCTGGGAGCACCAAGAATGGCAACGTTGGTTTGGAAGACGTGAAGAACCGGCTCCAGCATCCTAAGGTACATACACTACGTATCTGTAAAGACACAGTTATTTTATGCAGGATATGGAGGTAACCGTGTTCGGTTCAATTCTTTCCTGGCCTGGTTTACGCCGTAAGCGGACTACGGAAGCTGATACGGATACACAAGAGACAACTGGCGGTGATGATATGGGTCCTGTTTGTATTGGATCTGTAGAGGGCCCACTCCGTGCTGAAATTGCTCGAACCTATCTTGAGGATGCCGGGCTGACGGTCTACCTTCAATCTGAGGCTGCTGGTAAAGTTTATGGTTTAATAATGGGGCCATTAGCTGTCGTTCAGCTTTACGTGCCAGCCTCACAGGCCGAAGAAGCAAGACAGGTTTTTGCCGAGCTTGAATTCGACGATATGGTATAAAGCTGATAAACATGCCCCATACGTGAGCTCTCCGCTCATTGTGTGGGGTTTTATGTGGTGATTGTATTGTTGTTACCGGAAGTGAAGTATTGTCCTTCCGGTAGTTAAGCTGCTAGCTCTGATTCGGCCAGCCCAGTGCGATGCGCCCCCGTTCAGCTTCCACTTTGATAATCTCTATCTCAATGACATCACCTACATTAACCACCGTGCCACGTGGCATCTGACTCCGATGCAGGAGACCATCCTGTTTGACACCAATATCCACAAACGCGCCAAAATCGACGACATTGCGGACGGTGCCATTCAGCCGTAAGCCAGGTTGGAGATCTTCGAGTGATAGGATATCGCTACGGAGAATCGGCGTCGGCAGATCCTCACGCGGGTCGCGCCCCGGTCTGATGAGTTGCTCAAAAATGTCGGTGAGTGTGGGAACACCGGTTCCCAATGTCGTTGCTAATTCATCGATAGAATGATTTTGTTGTAAAGTGTGTAAAGATGTCTGTCGTTCATCGGTCGACATCTGAAGCGTTATTTTGGCATGGGTAAGCACTTTCTCTGCTACAGCATAACTCTCAGGGTGAATAGCGCTACTATCAAGAGGCGTATCACCTTCTCGAATACGTAGGAACCCTGCCGACTGTTCAAAGGCTTTTGGTCCAAGACCAGAAACTTTTTTCAATGCCTTGCGATTAGGGAAGGGGCCATGCTCATCACGATAGGCCACAATACGCTCAGAAAGTTTGGGACCGATACCAGCAACGTAAGTCAGGAGTGCCGGTGATGCGGTATTCACATCTACACCTACATTGTTGACCACACTTTCCACTACGCTGGCCAGCGCATAGGTCAGACGAGGTTGATCAACGTCGTGTTGGTAGAGCCCCACACCAATCGATTGTGGGTCAATCTTGACCAACTCCGCGAGGGGGTCCTGCACACGTCGCGCAATCGATACGGCACCCCGTATGCTCACATCCATATCCGGGAGTTCAGCCCGTGCGAGTGGACTGGCGCTGTAGACACTTGCTCCCGCTTCATTGACAATTAAGTAATGCACGGCAGCTAACTTCCGAGTTAATTCTGCCACCAGCTGTTCAGTCTCACGAGAAGCCGTACCGTTCCCAATCGCAATCAGAGTAACATTATGTTGGTCAATAAGATTGGCTAATGTCTGCAATGCTTCGCTACGGCGTTTTTGTGGCTCGTGCGGATAGATAGTGCTGATTGTAAGTACCTTCCCAGTTGGATCAGCCACGATCACTTTGCAGCCGGTACGAAAGCCAGGATCGATCCCCATCACTGTATTGCCAGCCATCGGTGGTTGGTTAAGGAGCGCACGCAGATTGGAGGCAAAGACATCAATAGCGTGTTCCTCGGCAGTTTCAGTTAGGGTACGGCGCACGTCACGTTCGATAGCAGGGAGCAGCAGGCGCTCCGCAGAATCTGTGATAGCCAACTGCAGTTGTTCGGCCAGAGGTGAACGCGGATTGGCGCGGAAGACTGTCGCAATGGCACCCCGCCAATCGCGTTCCTGCACGGTGATGTTGATCCGCAGCACGTTTTCGGCCTCACCACGGTTGAGGGCCAACACCTGATGTGGGCGTAGTCGATTCACCAGTCCTTCAAACTCATAATAGGTCTGATAGACACTACGTGGATCTTCTGCTTTGTCGCTCTTTTCGCTGTTCAGCACAGCCCATTGGAGTGCCTTTTCACGGGTGACACGCCGTACATCGGGATGGTCGCTGATAGTCTCGGCGACAATATCGCGAGCCCCAGCGAGTGCCTCGTCAAGGCTTGGTACCTCTTCGTTCACAAACGCCTCTGCAAGCTGTTCTGGATTTTGACGTGTATGTGGTTGCTCAAGGATAAGTTCGGCCAGTGGTTGTAACCCTTTCTCGCGGGCGATACTGGCACGGGTGCGTCGTTTCGGCTTATAAGGTTGATAGAGATCCTCAAGAGCGGTACGTGTTTCGGCGGCGAGGAGTTGTTGATGCAATTCAGTCGTTAGCTTGCCTTGCTCTTCAATCGATGCAATGATGGTTTCGCGCCGTTCGTCGAGCGCACGCAGGCTTTCTAACATGGAGCTAATCTGACGAATTTGCTCCTCATCAAGGCCGCCTGTTCTTTCCTTGCGATAACGTGCGATAAAGGGCAATGTGTTGCCATCGTCGAGTAGGGTAATGGTTGCTGCGACTTTTTCTGGTTGGATGTTGAATTGAGTGGCAATACGTTGGGCATAACTCATAATAAAAACCAATCATGCACAATAGTTCATTTACATTTTGTAAGAGACAGCTAGAATTACGAACGGAGTAGCATCATAGCTGCCACATCACTATACAAAGCAGACAAGAAATTCACTTTCAGTCTTTGCATTGCAAATATGCGTGCTGCATTGTACCACTATCTAGCTACTATGTATGCAGGAAGGGTATAGTGTGGATGCACAGACTCTATCGCTGTTTCACGCATTATGGGGTGCGTACGCGAGCATCTTCAACCATTAGCCGAAATATCGGTATCAGCGAAGGCAGTTCTTCTGATGTAAGTTTCCAAATCGAGGCCAGATGTCCGCGCATGTAATTAGCGGTCAATGTGCGGGGCAACTCAGCAAAGGTCTTCCAGGGTACATTAAAGTAGCGCTCTTGTACAGCCTGTGGGATATCGTGGGTTGTTCTGCCAAGCAGTTCCAGGGCGTGCACAACAGCATAGACGGTTTTTTCATCAGCGGCAAACGTATCAAAGGTCATGCCCTGAATGAACTGCGTCGCATTCTGAGCGGCATCAAGAATATCAATAAGTGTATCTGTCGAAGCTTGTTCCGACATCATGGTAATACCACCTTATGTTTGAATTTGTTCTGTTCTGTACTTATGAGCTATATTTTATGCTCATGGATAGATTTATAAGATTGAGGTTATTGTGATTAGTTGTTAAATAGTGTGTCAGATATGAATACCGATTACAGTTAAGTAACAATAAACGTTTCTGGGAAGGAGTGGGCAATCATGTGAAACGTTGTATCCATTAACGATTCTTATTCTTTGTGAGCCGTTATATTGCTCATAGTATATCTGCTACATTTTATTGTACCACGTACCAGCGTACTGTCTATCTCCTATATCACGACCTATGGTAGTAAAAATATGCTGTTATTGACCAACAAAGATCGTTTGTTACTATGGAGATGGATCTGTGTGTAAAGAGACTAAATCCATGGGTAATGAAGCACATGAGTAATAGCAGAGTTTGTGGTATCATATGCTGATTGTCGCATGAATGTACACATGCCCTAGCTAACCTACTTAGCAGACACATGGCAGATATTGCGGTATGATCATATACCGCTGATGCTTCGTGTCCGCGTTACATTATATGGATAAGGAAAGGATGTTATGACAAAACGTGCACTTATTACCGGTATTACAGGTCAGGATGGATCATATCTGGCTGAATTTCTGCTCACACAAGGCTATAAAGTTATTGGTATGATTCGTCGTTCCAGTACAATTAACTTTGAGCGCATCAAGCATATCCAGGATGATATCCAACTGGTTTCTGGTGATCTCCTTGATGAATCATCGTTGATTGGTATTCTGCGTGATCATCGACCGCACGAGGTCTACAACCTGGCGGCACAATCGTTTGTACAGACATCGTGGACACAACCTGTTTTCACTGGTGAGACGACTGCACTGAGTGTCACACGCGTGCTTAATGCTATTCGCATTATCGATCCAGATATTCGTTTCTACCAGGCGTCAAGTAGTGAAATGTTTGGAAAAGTGCAAGAAGTCCCACAAACAGAAACAACGCCCTTTTATCCACGCAGCCCGTATGGTGTTGCCAAGGTTTATGGGCATTGGATTACCGTTAATTATCGTGAGAGTTACAATCTCTATGCCTGCTCTGGCATTCTATTTAACCATGAATCTCCACGTCGAGGACTGGAATTCGTGACGCGTAAAATCACGTATGGGGTTGCACGGATCAAACTAGGCTTGGACAAAGAATTGCGGCTTGGTGATCTTGATCCACAACGTGACTGGGGCTATGCAGCGGACTATGTTCGCGCTATGTGGCAAATGTTGCAACAGGATGTACCTGATGACTATGTGATCGCAACGGGTAAGACCAATACGGTGCGCCATTTCTGTGAACTTGCTTTTGGTTGTGTAGGGTTAGATTATCGCGATTATGTGGTACAAGACGAACGCTTCAAGCGGCCTGCTGAGGTCGATCTACTTGTCGGTGATGCCAGCAAAGCACGCGAAGTACTCGGAT
This sequence comes from Chloroflexi bacterium AL-N1, assembly GCA_013122435.1. Lineage (GTDB taxonomy): Bacteria > Chloroflexota > Chloroflexia > Chloroflexales > Roseiflexaceae > AL-N1. Next base: position 46,028 of record WYDT01000025.1, on the reverse strand, counting down.
GGCAACCAGAGACATCCTTTGAAGAACTCGTACAGGTTATGGTGGAGTCTGATCTCACATTAGTACGCAGCCAGACATGACACACTCACGAAAGGAGTGGAAAGAACAAAGCACCGCCACTCCTCAGCGATCAGGCAGTTTTCCTGGCCGGTCGTTTTACTTCATAAATGCGATCAAGCCGCACCCGTTCTCGAATAACGATGGTCTCGATGAAGCGATGAATGTCTTTAACAGGCTGAATAGCTTGATAGCCGTTTAGTAAGAATCGATGGATATCGGCCATACCAGCTACCTGTGCCAATCCGGCAGTGCGATGGAGTACGATTTTTAAGACCGGATTTTTGGCAAGTCGATAGACATTATTGAGTGAGCCACGTATCAAATCGAGTTGCTCAACTCGCTCATCATAGTTATCGGCGAGACGATAAGCTTGTTCATACAATTCTTCATCGTAGTCGAGTGGTGCATTCAATGCGATCAGTTCGGCAACCACGGAATCATCCAACTTCTTCGTCATTTCAAGCAGATCGAGGATCTGCTCAACATCACGAACACCCAAACCAGGTGCTATGTGCACAAATTGGCGTAAACGATGGGCTTGTTCATCACGGTTACTAAAGTCACGTGGTCCATACATTTCCTCGAAGAAGAAAGTTGAAATTTCTTCGTACTGGCGTTCAGAAGCCAGATCGCCATGATCTCGACGCAGGCGTTCTGACTGTAGTACCTGTAGTTTGATTTTGTAATCTTGATGTGATGGCATAATAATCAACAATGAATGACACGGCTACTCTGCCGTAGACATTGCTTTAAACTCTCAAAACCCTCTCAAGAGAATATTCTTTGACCAATACCGTACCTAACTATAACCTTTGACCATAATAGCATATAACATACCAGGAGTATGTATGAGATGTTACAACACTACCTCTATAACAAACTCTACGTAGCTGTTACTATCTCCAAAATCTTTCTACATTATATCATCATATTATATATTATTGCGACTCAAGTCGAGTAAGTGCGGCCTGCGCTTCTCGGCTCCAGGGACGATCCTGCCCTTGCTGAAGGGCAATCCGAAATGACGTAATTGCGTTATCGCGTTGCCCAAGTTGCTCCTCCGCGACGCCTTGATAAAACCGTGCTTCGGGATAATTTCCACCACGTTGTTCAACTGCCTGTTCAAATTGATCGCGTGCGATAGCTGCGCGGTTATCAATAAGATACGTACGTCCCAACCAATAATGTGCCTCAGGAAAGTTGGGCTGAAGACGAACTGCCCGCTCTAAATCGTCCCGCGCCTCAGGTATGCGATCGGTACGAATATAGAGCAAAGCACGCCGATAGCGCGGTTCAGCTAGGTCTTCATTGGCCTCAATAGTATCGCCGTAGGCTTGGATGGCGTCAGTAACCTGATCCTGTTGTTCGTACACTTTTGCATGCAACAGTAAAGCGTCGGCATAGTTTGGTTGCAGGAACAATGCCTGTTCAATATTGGTAGATGCCTCAGCAAGTTGTCCTTCGGCGGCTTGTGCTTGAGCCAGACCAAAATACGCCTCTGGGTAATTTGGGACGAGTTCTAATGTGTGATTATAGGCTGCAATTGCATCATTGCCACGATCTTGACGCACCAGCGCTTCACCGAGCCACAGGTGGGCTTGCGCCGATTCGGGTGATTGTGCGATAGCGTTTTGGAAATGACCTTGAGCCACTGCCCAGTTGCCCTGTGCTCCTGCTACACGACCTAATCCGATATGAGCATTAACTAAGGTCGGATTCTGGTCTAATGCTATGTTGAACTCTTCATTTGCCATTTGGAAATCGCCTTGTATTAAAGCAATATCACCCAACTGAGCGTGGGCTTCTGGATACATCCCATTCCGTAACTCAATCGCTTGTTGGACCTCTTCCTGTGCTGTAGCCAGTTGGCCATCTTGTATGTGTGCACGACCAAGATGATAGTATACTTCTGGGTCTTCAGGAGAACTGTCACGGGCACGCTCAAAGGCCGAGATGGCTGAGTCTACTTCATTATTAGCTAAAAGTACGATGCCAATTTGCTTGAGTTCATCAGGGTCACTGGTTCCCGCGTCGAGGGCCGCACGGTACTCTTGTGCAGCATCGTTAAGACGCCCCACATGTGTGTAGAGTTGTCCAAGTGCGAGATGTGCTTCTACATACAAAGGCTGTAAATCGATGGCACGGCGGTATTGTGTTTCCGCCTCTGCCGGACTTTCTTGAAGCACATACAAATTGCCCATTTCATACGCAATCTCAGCACGATTCGGACTAACCTGATTCGCACTTTGTAAGGCTTCCATTGCTGCAGCTATTTGTCCGTTTGCTTGATACAACTGATTTAATTCCAGTAAAGCATCAACCTGATTTATATTTGCTAAAGGCAGCAATAGCTGTTCTGCTTCGACATAGCCTGAGGGACCACTAAGCCGCAGGACGTGTGCAAGTGTGACTGTTGCAGAGTCACTGGATTGTTCACGTGCCAACCATCGACATTGTTCCAATGCCACAGCCCACTGTTGATCTTCAATTGCAACTTCGGCAAGTTTTTTGCGGGCCGGGTAGTAACTTGAGTCTTGATCAATAGCCTGCTCGAGGAGATTCCACCCCTCTGCACGATCACGAGGAAGTTCAACAAGCGCTTGATGATACCATGGCTCTGGCCGCTGGGACTCGAGTTCTGTCGCAGTAATAAATTGCTCACGGGCCTGCTCCAACTCACCGCTTAACCGCCAGGTACGGCCTAACCAAATGCGTGAATCTATATCTTCGGACTGGGTTTCGACCAGGGTTTGTAGTGTTGTGCGTGATCGCCCCACGGGTGTCTGATCACCAGCAAACATGGCCCAGAAAGCTGCAAAGCCTTCTGGGCCACGTATCCCACGGGTTTGTGAAATAGTGTAGTTGGTAATTGCCTGCCAACGCTGACGTTCACGCATGTGTATTTCCGCACGCCGTGACTGTCCGGTAGCGACAAGGCTGGTGATCGGGTTCTCAGCGGCATCTTCTGCGGCAGCACGCCGTCCCCAATCACCCATAAGCAACTCCGTCTCACTTAGTGACTCATCAAAGAAACGTTGGGCTGTGTTGAGGATATCAATTGACTCATCTGTATTAGAGAATAGCGTCTCATCTCTCTGTAAGGACCAATCCAGGCGCCCTGGAACATCCAGTGCTTGTGCCAGTGTTAGTTTTGCTTGCTCTTCTGCCATATGTGCACGTAACCGATGTGTCACAAGATTTCGTTGATCGGGTGTCGTTTTTTCGGAATCTATCTGCACTTGTAGTTCAGCACGATCAAGCGATTGCTGCGCCAGGGTAAATTGGCCATCCATACGATAGGCTTCTGCAAGAGTGAGCAAGAAGGAGGTTGGTAATAGTTCGCGTTCTAACAAATTGCGACCAGCTTCGAGTTGACTGATCGCCTCTTCTGGTTCCCACAGGCGTATGTGCTCAATCCCCCAATTCAATCGTAGCTCAACTAAATCGCGGCCTCCCAGCAATTTAGCAGCTTGTCTAAAGGCCTCCTGTGCATCTGAGTCGTTCGCGTCTTGCAAAATAGCACCGAGATTATTGGCTAGTAATGCCATTTGTGATGATTCGTCTACTGCTTCCATCACACCAGTCCGACGGTATTGCTCTGCTGCTGTGGTATATTCGCCGCGCGCCCACAGTACATTGCCCCGCACTGCATATGTCAGAACCGGGGAAAGTGCTGGATAATCATCAATGAGTTGACCCAATGTTGCAAAAGCCGCATCGGATTCGCCATTCCCATAGTCGGCCAAGGCACCCAGAAGATCAGGCAACACGACTTGTCCATTAATCGGAGCCGTTGACAGTGTGTAGACAGTTGGCATGGTAAATCGACCGACATACCCATCCCAGCCGGCTGGTGCAAATGCTCCGTTCGATTGATAGGCGAGTAAGGGACGTAATGATTCCTGATTGAGAATGCCACCTGGCTCAATTTCGCCCCATATTAGCGCATCTGCCCCATAGCGTTCGAGCATCCGCAATGCCTGGTTGGGATCACCTGGTGGGTCGTTGACAAACTGTGAGGTGACTCGATTGCCGCTGGCAGTGGGCAATTGATCGGCTAACTGGCGTGCGACTGTCCGACCGGATTGACTTATCTGACCATCCGGGTCCTGAAAAGGAGCGACAATCACGACAAACTGATCAGCAGGTGCTGGGAGCAAGCCGGGTACAAGCCACAATGCAACAAGACTTACAAGAATAACTGTCGCTATTGCAAAGGTTCGGGGGGCTTGTCGCATATGTTGGTTTAGCATGGTCCGAAACGATAGACGTTGTTTTTGTGGTGCTTCGGCACGTTGAATAGGCGCCTGAATCTCCTCACCATCCTGGATAACGGTGACAGTGCCTGCAGAACTAGTTGGTTTGGGGTGGTTTTTTTTGCGAAACCGATCTACTATATTCATAACCCGTTTTCGGGCTTCCGGACGAAAGCGTACATACCCGACTCCCAGACAAACCAGAATGATGACAAAGATGAGCAGATAGAGCATATTTATTCCTCACGCCGCACAAACTGGACGATGCATGACAAAAATCGTTGGACCTGAAACGGTAGTTGGATGAACGCACGTGCGCCATGGGTGAAAGCGAGCTCCTCATCTTCCGCATCCTCAGAGAGGACAATCAACACTGTTGATGGTGTATCAGACATTAATGTCTGAGCAAACTCCCACAATGGGGAGCCTAACCGCGCATCAGCACAAATGAGTTGAGGTCGCAAATCATGGGCTAGCAGGGCATTCGCATCAAGAATAGTGTGAGCTTCAAGTGTTCGATAGCCGTATTCTTCTAGCGGGGCATGCAGTGTGTCAAGAAATGTATCGTTGACGCTTAGCAACAAGATTGGTGGTTGATTCTGACCACGTCTTTCAAGTTCCGTATATGCTTGATCACTACCACGTACATCGATTGCATAACTACTACCCACCTGTTGTTTCGCAAATTGCTTCATTTCAGCGGCAGTGCGACTAACCTCTTCATGATTAGCAAATATACGACGGTTGGTATCAACAACACCTATCGAAATTGACACAATCGGAAAACGCCGAGGAACGCCTTGTCGATCATGGCCGGGCAGATACCCCAATTCAAGATCTTTAGGATCATAAAGCATTCTTATACGCTGATCAAACGTTTCGATGACACTTTTACATAATTGTGCAACCATATCTGGGTGGGTCAGGATGGCAAAATCATCACCACCGATGTGGCCGATGAAATCGTGTTCAGTAGCTAGCCTATGCACCTCATTTGTCACCACCTCAGCAACAAGTTTAATCACTCGATCTCCTCGTGCAAAGCCATATGTATCGTTAAAAGCCTTAAAATTATCAAGATCAAGATAGAGTAAGGCAAACGGTTCATCTTTTTTAAGACGAAATTTTAGTTCTTCCGTGAGCAGCACATTCCCTGGTAAATCTGTCAGAGGGCTTCGGACCGGACGTTGTGAGGCACGTCGCAAATGTCCTTTGATACGCGCAAGCAGTTCAGGAATATTAAATGGTTTCGTTACGTAATCGTCAGCCCCACTCTCAAAGCCTACCACGACATCGTTTGGCGTGGATCGAGCAGTCAAAATGACCATTGGGACGTGTGCGGTACGTGTGTCGTTACGCATCTGTCGAATTGCCTCATACCCATCTAATACTGGCATCATAAGATCCACCAGCATCAAATCTGGTACATGGTCTTGGGCCATACGGACCAATTCATCACCATTTTGTGCAGTCATGACCTCATATCCCTGGCCACGAAGAACCAGGTCTAGAAGTTGCCGCACAGCCAGTTCGTCATCTGCGATGAGAATACGTTTCATAGGTCAGGTCACTGTTTGCAGGGTTTCTCTATAAGAGTCGATAAAGTGCTACCAGAACGTACAACCTGCAAAATGCCGTGCAACTAGCAGTGCTTAAAACCACTACAATACAAGCTGTTCGTATAAGCTTTCTAAACTCAAATCCTGACGCACAGTTTCCGTTGAACTGAGCGTCAGTGCCGCTGCACTGGCCCCTAACCGAACAGCCTCGTCAATCGATATATCATTGACAAGTGCATACAGAACGGTTGAGGTAAGTGCATCGCTAGCACCAGTCGCGTCAACAATTTCCATCGATATAGCCGGGATGTGTCCACTCAGATCAGATGTTGCATAAACCAATCCTTGGTCTGCCATCGTGATGATGGCAATCTCTACCCCCTGGGCAATAAGTTGTTTGGCTGCACGAATAGCTTGCTCAACATTGCTGATAGGCATTCCCGTTAATGCTTGGGCTTCGACAGCGTTTGGCGTAACCAATGCAAATGCACCGATCTGGTTTCGATATCGTTGTGCTGGAGCAAAAGCGACTGGATCAAGCCCAACCGGCACGCCAGCAATACTACAAATATCGAGTAAGCGTTTAGTGCTTTCGATTGGAACATTGGCATCCATCATGACCATTCTGGCATTGGCGAGCAATGATGCATGTTCGTTGATATACTCTGGCGTAATGGCTAAGGTTGCTTCGGTATCATCAAGACCGACCAGGAGATTCCCCTGCGGATTTAGTAATGCCATATAAGCTGCTGAATGTCGATCACAGGTAATGAGCACATGATCGGTGTTCACGCCAGCATTCTCTGTTTGATGGACAATGGTACGACCAAAATCGTCCTGACATACAGCCGTTAAAAGTGCTGTGGGCAACCCCAGACGCGCAAGATTCTCCGCAATGTTGCGCGCACATCCCCCCACGCTAATTTGCACCATACCAGGGTTGGATGTTCCTGCAACAATATCACCGTTTAAGCGTCCTTTGACATCAAGACACGCAGCCCCAACCACGACAATATCAGCTATATCATCCGTCATTACTTACCTGCACTTACTTTTTTATCAGCGGGTTTTGCATTCGGGAGTGGCTCTGGTAACAGTCGTACATAATCGCCCTCAAATTCCGAAGATGCACGTATTGCACTAATAACGATGTCTTCAAGATCCTCAGGTGATAGATCGATACCAGACTCGCGCAATGAGCGTACCAGCATTGCGACACGGTCGGCCTCTGCTTCTGCTTGTGCTTCACCAACAATACGTATCCGCTCAGCTTCCCGTTCAGCTTCAATCCGCTTCAGTTTGGTATCACGCTCCCAATATCGCTCACGATTCGCACGGCGGAAGCTTTCACGATCAACATCGAAGAAGTCAAATTCCACAGCGATGATTTCGATGCCTCGGGCTGCCAACGAATCGGTCAAATCATCGGTTATTTTTCCTAAGAGCTGGTGCCGATTCTTATACGCATCAACTGGACCCAGCTTACTCTCATACACAACCTCACGGACAATACCATCCATGGTGCCACTGAGTTGCTTACCTATCAAGCGTTCCCAGAAAACAACGTTATTGCGTGCCTGATTGACATCTTGTCCAAGTTGCTTGGCGACCTCTTGTTGTGCACTTCCACGATTAGCGATACTGCGTCGTGCCTGACGTGGATCAACGATCTTATAGGCAACCGCAAAATCAATCCGATTCAGATTGTAGCCAGGTGCAGTGTTTATTGTGTCGACAGAGACTGTCAGCAGCATGGTATAAAGTGGGATTTCAGCAACTTTCACCTCAAGAAAAGGCATAAGTGGTGGTGCCACGGGTTTGGGGGCGATGTGGGTAATACCAGTATAGGTGTTGGTAACTAACACATCACGATCACTAGAGACAAAAAGCATGTTTCGCTGTACCCACAATGCAATGAAAAGCAGCACAACTCCCCAGATTAATGTAAAAAGGAAGGCCCCTATATTGTTAAACATTGCGCCACCAACCAATGATGCGGCAACGAGAGATACAAGACCAGTAAACCCAGCCATAATACCAAGTTCACGCCAACTGCCAGTGAGACCAATGATCAGACTGACTGCTAAAATAATCACACTTAAACCAGTGACAAGCGCATTCTGGGATGTCGCCAGAAAGATGGCGATGAGAGAGAAGAACAGTAGGGTTAGAACGAGAGATGTAACGGTGTTCTTGATTGACATTCAGACCTCCAGAAGTATTTTAAGCTGATTTGGTACGGCTTGAAATGCATTTATTGCATGGCGTAGCGTGTATCGTTTTGCAATAAGTGGGCGTGTATCGACAAGCCCTTGCTCTAATAACCGTAATGCCGGGGCAAATGGTCCGCATCGTGAGCCAATCAAGCGAATTTCGTTCACCACCAGCGTACTTAGATTCACAGATGCCTCAGACGCAAATGTGCTTTTGAGGATCAACCGACCACGTGGACGCACTAACTGAGACGCTATAACAAACCCATCAGGTTGACCAGTACAATCAACAACGACATCAAACTGTTCACTATTCTTTGTGATAGTCCGAATACCACGGGTGTGTAATGTCTCCCAGCGTTCTGGATGTCGACCCACGACTGTCACATCACAACCAGGTAAACGGAGTACCTGTGCACAGAGCAACCCTAGTTTCCCATCACCGACTACCGCAACTCGGTCACTGGGACGTAGATGTGTTTCTTCAAGTATCTCCAGTGCGGCAGCAAGTGGTTCAACAAAGATAGCAGCCTCATCTGGCATGGATGAAGGAACGGCATGCAAACAAGCAATTGGGAGGCTAAACCTCTCAGCCATAGCTCCATCACGTCCATTGATACCTAAAGTAGTACGTGAGATACAGTGTGATGTATCTCCACGTCGACAGGTATCACACTGTTGGCAAGCGCTGTTGATCTCACCAACCACCCGCACCCCCATCCACTGTGGATCTGCACACGCTACCACTGTTCCAACAAACTCATGACCCAGTATGCCACAAAAATCTTTGTAGCCACGGGTTATCTCAATATCTGTATTACAAATACCGACAAGGTGAGGCCGAATGAGTGCTTCGTTAGGCTGAACGTTTGGTTCAGGGTAATTGCTCACCAGTCGGAGTTGTTTATCAAAGAGGAGTGCCAGCATCGCTATACCATTCACAAAAGATACTAAAATATGTTTTTATTCGATTACAATACTATATGACGCGATACCATTGATATAAAACTAGCGAGTCAGGCTATGCTGCATTATACTACACGGCGTATGTGAAAGGCAATACATTCAAAGCTCATATCACTGCTTGTTGACACTTCAAATCCTGCATAACGTGGACATACTTAACGTAACGATGTTTTATAGTATAAAGGAGGTTAGCCGTTTATGCGAGTCGTATTTTTAGGCACCCCATTGTTTGCTACTATCCCACTTCGCGCACTCATTCACGATTCCCGGTATGAGGTAGTTGGCGTTGTCACACAGCCAGACCGTCCAACCGGTCGTCGACGAACAATCCAACCTCCTCCAGTGAAAGAGCTTGCGGTTGAGTATGGTATCCCGGTGTTTCAGCCAGAAACGCTGCGTGATGCGGATGCTATTGAACAACTTGCCGCCTTTCGGCCTGACGTAGGCGTCGTAGCGGCATACGGTGAGATTCTCCGCAAACAGGTGTTGGCCATTCCACCACTGGGATATATTAATCTGCATCCATCACTCTTGCCGCTTCATCGTGGACCCACTCCGGTCATTGGCGCCATTCTCTCTGGTGATACCGAAACAGGAATGACGATTATGCAACTTGTATCCAAAATGGATGCAGGGCCGATCCTGTCGCAGCAGCGTGTACCACTTGCACCTGATGCACGTACAGAACAACTCACCAATGAACTCTTCCATTCAGGATCCGAGCGTTTAGTTGAGGTACTGGCCAGCTACGCCGCAGGTACTATTGAGCTAATCCCACAGGATGACTCACAAGCCAGCTATACCCGGATGCTCAATCGAACGGACGGTCTTATTGACTGGCATAGCTCTGCAATTCAGATCGAACGCATGATTCGCGCATACGATCCGTGGCCGAGTGCGTATACAAATTGGAATGGGCAAACACTCAAGATTATTCAAGCACAGCCTATTCCTGATTGGGTTGGCAATGAGACGCCAGGAACCCTGTTTGTAGATCAAAAAATGATCTGTGTTGCCACTGGAAGGGGAGCATTACAACTGTTCTCGGTACAACCAAGTGGCAAACAAAACATGCTAGCAGATTCATGGTATCGTGGATTGAGGGGTGTTACAGAGATATGTCTGGGAACCTAAGCAGGTCAAGAGATATGACAGATCTATATGGTTCTAAAGATGGAAATTCGTCAAAAGGAAGCACTACCATAGCTACATTTTCATCATACACTCATTCTGTGCTAGTTCTATCATTGGTATACTACACTGTAATGGTCTATAACGTAACAGTTGTATAGCATGCACACCGTAACGATAGAATGGAAAAGTTGAGATATTTGCTAGTTATATGGTTATTTATATCATCTTTATCAACTAAGAAGTATTAGAGAGAACACATGCGACATTTAGGAAACATTTTACGGGTACAAGTGCCTATTTGGTTAGTTACACCATTTTTAGGGGTTGTTCTTGTATTAGGCTTCGGCGGTGGCTATTTTATCAATTCACAGTTTACTACTGCCTGTCCTCAATCGTCTGAGGTATGTACAGGTTTTGCCAACTTCTGGCGCGCCTGGGATGTTGCGTCTGCCCATTTTGTTGATCCAGAGGCAATCGATCCGCAAACAATGACGGACGGCGCCATCGCTGGTATGATCAACAGCCTGGGAGATCAAGGTCATACCCGTTATCTGCCTGCGGAAGCGGCGGCAGCCGAACGTGAGTCCTTGGCAGGCCGCTTTGAAGGTATTGGCGCATTTATCGATGTCCGCGATGGGCAGCCGCTGATTATCGCGCCGATTAGAAATTCGCCTGCGGAAGCCGCTGGTTTGCTGGCCGACGATCTCATCATGGAAGTTGATGGTGAAGATGTACGGGGTGTGACCGTCGAAGAGTTACAGAGCAAAGTGCGCGGGCCGAAGGGCACCAGTGTTTTCCTGACAATCCAACGTGGTGAAGAGACCCTCGAGGTTGAGGTACAACGTGATGAAGTGCAGATTCCTAGTGTTACCTGGGCCATGTTGCCAGAGGATGTCGCACTGATCGAACTAACCCAGTTTTCGGAGCCTTCATCTGAAGATATCGAAGAAGCCCTCACAGGGGCACAAGCAGCAGGTGCAACAGCTCTTATTCTGGATTTGCGGAACAATCCCGGTGGTCTGGTCGACGAACTTATTTCTATTGCCAGTGAATTCCTCCCTGAAAACACCACGGTACTTTTGGAACAAAATCGTGATGGTGAGCAAAATCCGTACCGCACAAGCGGCGATGGCCTAGCAACGGATCTGCCAATGGTTGTTCTGGTTAATGGCGGTAGTGCGAGTTCAGCGGAGATTCTGGCAGGTGCACTAAAAGAACAAGATCGTGCGACAGTGATCGGCACCCCGACATTTGGTACTGCCACAGTCTTGCGACGTTTTGAGCTGAATGATGGTGCACAGATCTTGCTTGGCACCACTGAATGGCTGACACCCAACGGTAAGCAAGTACGGGGGGTTGGGATCGAGCCAGATGAGATTGTGACCCTACCACCGCAAACTATTGCACTCTCACCCGAGGAAGCAGCCGAATTGAGTGCATTGGCTCTTCAGGAAAGTGAAGATGCCCAGCTAGCACGTGCCTTTGAGGTGGTGCGAGAAGAAGTTGCCCAACAGAACAATGAATAAATCGCGCATGGTGATGCCATCCTATTGCTGCAACCTTCCGTATAGGTTGCAAATCCTACCGTAAAACTGTAAAGTAGAAAAGAAACCCAATGGCATCACCAAATACTGACTCATTATCAGAAACTACTACCATATCAAAACACCCAGCGGATGCTCCGTTTTTTGAGTGGCGCAGTTCGACGGGTGTTCTGATGTTGCATGGGTATAGTGGCTCACCGACTGAACTTCAACCGATGGGGCAGGCACTTGTAGATGCTGGCTATACGGTTCATATACCTTTGCTTGCAGGGCATGGTGGTATGCCAGAAGAGCTTAAAGGCGTGCGCTGGGAGAAATGGGCTGAGTCGGTGGTGATCGGCCTCCAACAACTGACAGAACAATGTGATACCGTCTTTGTGTGTGGTTTCTCCATGGGGGGCTTGCTCGCTCTTCATCTGGCAATGCACCACCCGGTTGCCGGAATCATTGCAATGGCGCCTGCACTCCATCTGTATGGAGAAACACAACTACGCCTGACTGGGTTACTGAAATTTGTGATGCCCTGGTATTACCCCTTTGCCAAAGCCGACTTTACCGACCCGAAAGTTCGCGCAAGTATCTATGAACGCACGCCAGAGGCAAATCTGGATGATTCCAAGGTTGTGGAATATATCCGGCAGACGGTACGTATCCCGGTTGATTCACTGTATGAACTTATACGCCTTCGTGATACCGTCAAAGGGCGTCTCTCTCGGATTACCAACCCCATTTTGTTCATGCATGGCCATCACGACCCAACCGTCCAGCCTTCAAGCATACGGGAAATTGCAACCCACATAAACTCGGAGGAGCAACGGACTGTCTGGTTTGAGCGCAGCGGCCACATGCTCCCGTTGGATGTCGAACGTGAGTCGGTCTGGGCTGAGGCTATTACGTGGATAGCACAGCGTTGTCAACAGCCCACTAGTTCAATTTCAACCCCTCCTGATAACTTTGGATATACGCCAACAGTTTCGATGTCAGAGACCAATCTTCATAACAGGTAACACACAACATTATGTATTTTCGACACACACCACAGCTATGGCAACAGTTTCCCGAACTGGTTGCTGGTACCCTGTTCGTGCCACATGTTGCTGCTCAGGCCAACGTTGAGCAGTATCTCGATCCGTTCTTCCAACGTGCACGCACGCGCATACAAACAGGCACAGAAGCCGATATGCCTGAGATTGCCGCATGGCGGCGAGCATTCGCAAAGATGGGCTTAAAGCCTACGCAGTATCGTTCGGCTGCCGAGGCCCTGCTACGGCGATTTCGCAAGGAAGATGATTTGCCCCGTTTACATCCACTTGTTGATCTGTGTAATGCGGTATCACTCACCTATGCGTTACCCATTGCGGTGTTTGACATTGCCAGAGTTGCGTCATTCATTGAAGTCTGTCACGCCACAGGTACGGAAAGTTATCTGGCTTTTAGTGGCGAAACTGAACATCCTGATCCGCAGGAGGTCATTTTTGTTGATGCACAACAGCAGGTCCATGCACGTCGCTGGACTTTTCGACAGAGTCGTCAATCAACGGTGAGTCATACCACGGCCCAGGTACTTATCGTGTGTGAAGGGTTACATGCTACAGCAAACGATGATGTGCGTGCAATGTTAGCGGATTTAGTCAAGACTATTGCTGCTGTGTGGAAGACCGATGTGCAGCAGTCGATGCTGACTGCCACACAACCGCAGTTTGACTTCGCATAGGTTGACTTTAATGCCCACGAATACGCAATAACGTAACGCGCACTGGTATTGCGTATATCTGTGCGAGTTGTGCCGGACTCATTCCAAGACGTGTGGTCATTCCTTCTCCATATTTGGTAAGGTACACAGAAAACTGATTGGCTGGTGGTATCTGCTGATCAATGGCTGCTTCTCCCGTAAAGACCACGATGTTGCCGCCCTGACCATCGCCATCAAAGTTGAGTGCTACCCTCGGGTTTGGGGTGATGTTGCGTATTTTGGGTGTATCGGGTTTGCTGTAGAATATAATGGTCTCATCTGCCCACAAAAACCAGATAGGGCTTGGTTGAGGTGTTCCATCAGCACGAACAGTTGTCAGCCAGATGATATAGTCATTTTGTAGTCGATGTACAACTCGTGCACCAAACTCTGTACTTACATCAAACATAGGATGCTCCTGATATCCAAACAGCTTTTTGCAAGCGCACAACGTCATTGCACATTACAAATTGGCTTTGACGGACTCGATATCAACACCTGCGCGTCGTAGTTTCTCTTCCGATTGTTGCTTGACGGCTACACATAACTTCTGGAGAAAGGCATCATGTTCACAGGGGACATCCATCTTGGTATAAACCAAGCCATATTCTAGCGTTTCCCACGTCGAGATATTGGCATGATTATGTTGGATCTGTACTTCCAGATGGTCTAAAGCCGTGGCAAACTTTGCTTCATTGGTTTGCCGTTCCTCAAACTCATACCACAGATCATAGATCTCTTGACCTGTCTCATCGTCAAGCAGATCACGAATATGGTCAATTGCAGCCTGTTCTCGCTGGGTTTTGGTGGCTCGTCGTTCGCTCACTTCGAAGAAGGGCACATCACCTGCGTCTGCCTCTACCAGATCGTGAATGAGTATCATTTTGAGCACCCGTTCGAGATTAACGGGATGTTCCAGTTGGCGCGCTGCGAGAATGGCCATCAGGGCCATCTGCCAGGTGTGTTCTGCGACACTTTCCTGACGCCCGCTCGATAACCAGCTATGTCGTAACTCGAATTTGAGACGTTCGGATAACTGCAACAACTGCAGGATCGATTGTATGGGGGTATTCACGTTATAGGTCCTTTATGCTAGCATCTGTTATACACTTACTTCGCGTTGTGTCTCTTTCGAACCTTCTAACACATAGCGGGTCATCATCATAAGTGATTGGGCCACATCGGTAGGGCGACGACCTAGCCCACACGAACATGCGACATCAACAGAATGCCCGCGAAACCCCTCGATGATACGCAAAAGTTGTTGATGCTCTTCCACGGAACATTTCTCGTGGACAAAACCAGCCACAAAACGTACATGTGCGGGAAGATCGATATGTGCCAGCGGAGTATAAAATGCTGGATTAAGTGAAGGTGGCTGGGCTGCTTCAGCAAGCGGATAATGGATATATGCCAAACGGTGGCTGTCGGGCCAGTGTGCTACCAGCGAGTTTGAGAAATGCACCATTTTTTCCAGGGTTTCGGCTTGCACCAGCGCCTCATTGTTGAGATCGCCAAAACAGATATGAATACCGATATCTGCCGACGGATGTAACTTTTTTACGAGGCTATAAATACTGTGTGTTGCAACCTGTACCAACAACTTTGGTAACTTGTAGGCGAAGGCTAACTCACCTGGAATTTCAATCTGAATGACAACATCATCACCGGCAACTTTGATAATTTCATTGACTTCAAATGCCAGACGCTTACTGAATGCCTCAGCGTAGCACAACGCATCCATAGGGGCCATCATTGAAAAAGTGATCCCCAGACCAGTTGGAATACCCACCTGAAATTTAAGGTTGGTTAAGCCGCTTTCTTCGCGTAACCGTTTGAAAATAGGGTAACTGGCGTTGAAATAGGTGTGATACCCAAAATCCAGATGCTTATGCATTTCAGAGGTAGGTCGTTTTGGACGTAGTTTCTGAACATGGGCATAATCAACGGGAAAGCCGCTTTCATCGCGAACACCCTCTCTCACGACTTCCCAACTCTCGGTATCCTCGGAACAGATATTGATGGCAGTCATAACCCAGGCAGATCGTTTCCCATTGGGATAAGCATCGGTCTTCTCGCCGATTTCACTGTCGGGAAGGCACAAGAGATGTGTTCCCAACCTATCGATGGCATGAGTCATCGCGTCTTCTTCGTCGGTAAATGGCAGGCTACCAATGAGCAGTGCATAACGACTTGGCATAAAAACCTCAACTTTCGGGAGTGGATTGCTATGTCGATATTATACGCGGTTTACTGTCTGCCAACCCGCACGTCGCAACAAAGTCACAATGGCTTCCTGAAGATCGGCATAAGTGGTCATCGAGTCAAGGCTAACATGTAACCCTACTAAGGTCTGAGCCACTTCGGGCCGAATACCAACCAGGATGGCTTGCGCGCCCAGTAAGCGGATCGCTTTGGTAATCTCCAATAAGGTTTGGGCAACCTGTGTATCAACCACTGGCACACCAGTAATATCGAAAATCGCGAATAATATTCTGACTTGAGTGTAGTTTGTGGAGTACTTGAGTAAGCCGTGCTTCGCGTTGTTCAAAGGTATGGAGTGCTTCTGCTAGCTTGGTGGTACGTTCGGTAACTGTCGTTTCCAAAGAGTTGCGTATGGCTATCAGTGATCGTGAGTGTGATGAGTACCCCATAGCAGAGACCACCAAAGATGACCAATCCACGTCGACCCCAGGTAAGCCCCACCAGTACAAGTGGCAGAGCATACACAAAGATAAGGTCACCACTAAAACGCAGTCCAGTTGCACTAAGCACCAGTGTAACGGCTGAGAAAATGCCTATCGTAGTGAGGATGAGGACCACCGCAGACTTAAAATGGCCACGCTGTAGTGCAATAGTTGCGAGGATCGAGAATAACCATACAGAGATAGAAGAACCAAGCGCGAGTAGTTGTGCAGTAGGATCACTGAATGCCGAGAGGGAAATCGGGAGCCATGCAATTGCTCCAATACTTAAGATAATCCCTGTCATCTGACAGGCGACAGCTTGTTCTTGCTCGATAGGGTCTTGGAGGGAATTTGAATGTATCCAGGTCGCAAATCGATTCATACAACACCCGCACCACACTCCAGAGTAAAAACCGGCCTGGAGATAGCCAAACACTGATGATCAGTCAGGGATCATAACTATTATTTTTAGTACTAGTTTGTAACCTTTTGTATTATAACGTATTTTGGAGATTGCCGTTCAGAAAATCAGGAAACATCTAAAATTTATAATGTATCAATACTTTAGTAGGATAAATCTCCCTATTTACCATACGCGCAAACGTATTGGGTATATGATCCACAGATGTGTGCAGATCAAACAAGTCGAGTAGTGTACTGGTGGCAGGGCGAGCATGTTCCCAAAACCAATGTGCATAGTCTTGATAGTTTAGACCATCGCTTGAGCCGACTACGGTCAATTCCTTGTGATGAAACGCTGGTTGTAATGTCAACGGTTCCACATTACCATCTGCAAGGATACATATGCTTCCTCCGGGTTTGAGTTTGTTTTGTAACAAGGCAAACGCCTCATTACGACTCGAACACTCAAACCCTTTTGTGTATGCAGAAGAAAGCAGGTGCATATCTGCGAGGGCTCCTGCGTGGCGCGCACCAAACTGGAGTGCCAGTTCTCGGCGTTGTGGTAGGGGGTCTACTACATCAATCTTGTCTATCCTCTGCGCCCGTAGATTGAACACCGTCAACAGTCCGATGGTTCCTGCCCCAGTAACCAGTACGGTATCATCGCTGGCAGGGTTGAGTTTGGACACCCCTTTCGCTGTATCACACGCCAGAATAACCAGAAGAGCCAACGCATCATCGATATTGTCGGGAACGCGAATAACGCGCGAATGAGGCAACATCGCCGCTGTGCGATGCCCGTAAAACGCCACGATACGATCTCCCGTTACAATATGCTGAACCTCTGTACCACAGTCAATAACTTCTGCAACGTTTTCGTACCCGGTCATAACTGGGTACCTTGGGGGCTCACTCACACGCGCATCGCCGCGATATTGTGGCAATTCGGTACCAACACTGATTGCTCCCATGCGTGTGCGTACGAGTATGTCATTGGGGCCAGGAGGAGGCAGTTCTTCCGCGAACCATGTTAATTGGTGTGGGCTTGTGAGCAATAGAGAATGTCGTTGCATGATGAAAATCCCGATCTATGACAATCTTGGATCCATTAGAAAGCCATTAACTGGAAAGTAGGTATCCGTAAAACCTTGATAGGTTATATATCCCAGATAAAGCCCAAATCCCCATACAATTGCACATAGAACACCACTGATAACAACGCCTCTTACAAAACGAATCTGGGAGGGGATAGAGGCTGGAGTTTGCGACATGTGCTTACGTCTGTGCCAGAGCCATATCCAAAGCACAACCCCACCAACCACGCCAGTAGCATATGATGTATGGTGTGCCCAACTAGCAGCAATATAGCCCAAATCGCCTCCAGATGGTAACAAAATGATATCTTTTTGAGGTAAATTTACCCATCCTGCTACGGCGAGGACAAAACCAATCATACCAAAGAGCATCGCTGCCCCTGCTGCAACCGCAAACAGTACCCCAATCGGTCGCACAAGATCGTGTGCCACCAACTTTTCACGTCGTCCTGCCAGCGCAACCATAGACGTGGGGAAACCAAGCAATGCACCAACCCACCAGGTTGCTATCACACCCCATCCAAAAGCAAGGAGCGTTAGTGATGTTGTATCAAACACCGGGGGATGGCCAACTGTAAAATACTCCAGGCTGACTCGCACGGTTACCTGATCATGCAGAATGCCATACAAAACGGACGCACAGATACACAATAGCCAGATTTTGACAAACTCTGCCAACGTTTGCATAACGCGTGTGTTTCTCATTGTTCCAGCCCCATAACTATAGTGTACGTCGTTGTCACAATATACGTGTTATGCAAAAAAACGTTGCAGTATCGTTTTTATATTGCACATATTGTACAGCATCATGAAGGATCTGCTCACATACCATAATGAATAATAAGGTCAGGTCGCAGTATTATTATGACTGTAAAACTTGTATAGTCGCGTGAAGGGTACATGATGTACTGGCAGTACTTTCTGGTTATTATTCCACTTATGGGTGCAGCACTTATATCACTCGGTCTTACACTGATCGCAAGTCGCTATCGATCAGCACTGGGGTCGCGCCCATTTGCGATCTTAACCCTCGCCATAACTGTATGGACGTTGGGATATGCTTTGAGTTTGGTAAGTGGCGATCTCACCACAAAGCTTTTTTGGACAGATGTCATTTATATAGGAATTGTGGTTGTTCCGGTAGCGTGGGTGACTCTGGCAATGCAATACGCAGATGATCGGCAGCAATTGACGCGGCGAACTATTATTCTGCTATCAATTATGCCCATTGTGACTTTGTTATGTGTCTGGACAAATAGCTTTCACGGATTATTTCGCAGTAATATCAGCCTGGTAAACAGTGGTGAGTTAACCATACTAGATGCTCAGATGGGGCCTTTGTTCTGGGTTCACACGGCGTATTCATACATCCTATTTCTGTATGGCACAGTTACTATTGCTCAAACGTTTATGCGATCAACACCCCAACAACGCAAACAAGCGGGTACACTGCTTATAGGTGGGTGCATTCCCTGGCTTGGGAATATGATCTATCTTGTTGGTCTAAGTCCTATTGACTCAATTGATATGACACCCTTTGCATTCACGTTAACCGCCATTATTCTGGGGTGGGGCTTGTTTCGCTATCAATTATTTGACATCATACCAATTGCACGTGAGGTGGTTATTGAAAATATTCGTGATGGTGTCATCGTTCTCGATCCACAGAAGCGCGTGGTTGACATCAATCCAGCAGCCATCACTATCCTGAGACAGCCCAACCGAAGTATGATTGGGAAACCAGCAGAGCTGTTGTTTGCACGCTATCATGACAGATTCGACTACCTGTGGGGCACACAAGATGCACGCGTGGAATTGCAGATAGACCATGGTTCGCAACCGCTTATATTCGACACGCGCATTACCCAGCTTCAGGATAAACGAGGGGTGCACACAGGATATCTCATTGTTGTACGTGATATCACCGAACGAAAGCAGAATGAACAAATCCTCTACCAAGCCAAGGAGATGGCTGAAGCGGCCAACATTGCCAAAAATTCTTTTATCGGTACGATGAGCCACGAATTGCGTACCCCGTTGACAACTATCATTGGTTATTGTGAACTGCTGCAACGACAGGCCGATGATCTTGAAACCGTACAACTCACCGAAGATCTCTCTGCTATCTGGTCTGCCGGACACCATCTTCTGGCACTGGTTAACAACTTGCTCGACCTTTCCAAGATTGAGGCTGGGCAAATGGCACTTTTTATCGATGAGTTTGATATTAGTATGCTTGTGGACGAAATCATCACGACAACTCGCCCAATTGTCGAATCGTATGCAAATACATTTATCGTCAACTGCTCATTAGATATTGGTACGATGTCAAGTGACCCCACCAAGATTCGCCAGATTCTGTTCAATTTATTGAGTAATGCAGCCAAATTTACTGAGCGTGGTACAGTAACGCTTGAGGTGCAACGTGAAGAGATGAATGGCACAGCGTGGATCATGTTCAACATTACTGACACTGGTATCGGCATCGATCCCGCCAAAATCTCCTATCTTTTCGAGGCATTCACACAGGCCGATTCATCAACTACCCGCAGGTATGGTGGAACAGGTCTCGGACTTTCGCTCAGTCGTCATCTTTGTCAGATGCTGGATGGTGACATTACGGTTGTTAGTACCATGGGAGAAGGATCAACATTTACCGTCCGATTGCCAAATAGCCTTTCCTGTTCTTTTGACTCTCAATCGTTGTTGGCCGTTGATCAGGACGATTTTCATCCCCCCTCACAGCCACTTCTACAGCCATCTGCGTCTGATAGCCAATCAAGCTTGTCATAGTAATATGATAAACAGAGTGTATTGTTGGTCCCTCTTTGCAATATGGTAGAATTGAGTGTGCAAGTCAGCCAAGTGATAAGGTAGCACATGCTTTTTCCACAGCTAGAAGAACTGAACAGGCAGTTTGGTGTTGAGCACCAACTCTCTTTTGTCGATGGCCCTGGTGGACTACCAGTAGCCGCTATTCGAAATACACATGCCCACGCAACTGTTGCGCTTTATGGTGGCCACGTCTTGTCATACCAACCACATGACCAAGCACCAGTACTGTGGTCAAGCGCACAGAGTTTTTACGAAGTCGGCAAGCCTATGCGTGGTGGTGTGCCGGTGTGTTGGCCATGGTTCGGGCCACATCCAACAGATACATACAAACCATCTCACGGATTTGCACGCACATCGATCTGGTCAGTTCTGGAAACCGTTGTTGTCGCGAACGAAGCAACCCGTATACGACTGGGATTACGTGATACCAACGAAACACAAACACTCTGGCCCCATGTCTTTGAACTTGAGATTACCATCACGGTTGGAGCATCACTCGAGATTGAGCTATGCGTACGGAACACAGGGACCACGACTTTTTCCTACAGCGGCGCATTGCATAGTTATTTTACTGTTAGCCATATTTCGCACATCACCATCCATGGTCTGGAAGCAACCACTTATATCGATCAGCTTGACTCGGGACAACGGAAAGTACAGGATGGTCCTATTGCTATCTCTCACGAAATAGATAAGGTCTATCTTGCAACCGATGCCACGTGTCGTATTGATGACTCAGAGTTACAACGACATATTCATATCGTTAAGACGGGGAGCCAATCGACGGTTGTGTGGAACCCCTGAAGTGCAAAAGCGCAGCGCATGCGTGACTTTGGCGAGCAGGAGTACACAGAGATGGTGTGTGTCGAAACAAGTAATGCTTATGATGACGCCATCACTGTTACAGCAGCGCATGAGCATCATCTAGGCACGACCATCAAGGTTGTGCCATTCTCATAAAGTTGTCTAAGAGGATCACAAGGCTGCTGCGTGTATGCGTCTCAAACCTCCGTTTCGATAGGTATAGTGAACCGATGATGGGTTGTTGCACAATTAGCACTAACCACACCTTGTCCATAGATACCGCATAACAAAGGGCTTTTTTTCGTAACCTCTTTTTGTTTCCATGTGCATCCCCCCCAAAAGACGGGGAACTTCCCCTCCGATGTTGTTCTAAAACCTATCCTTCTGGTGGTCTCTTTCACAAACGGATATTGGTACACTTTGTGAAGAAAGTTGAAATCGGAATTTTATAATCGTTACCAGATCACCAAGCGTTTTTCCAACGTTTTTCTAGTTTTGTGACCCGAGGCTCGGATGCCTCAGATTAGTCAGGCACTTGATAGACTTTGAGGAGGCTACTTTGAAAGAGCTTATTCAGCGTACACGCAAGAGCTTTACGGTGGTCCAACAATCACCGCTGTCTGACCTGCCCGATAACCTGTGGGTCAAGTGCTCCTCGTGTCGTGAACTCATCTATCGCAAGCAACTTGATGACCATTTCGGTGTATGTCCCCATTGCAACTATCACATGCGCTTGAAGGGACATGAATGGTTGCGTCTGTTCGATGAGGGTTCGTTTCAGGAATATGACACAGGTCTGCGACCGACTGATCCGTTAGGATTTGTCTCACTTGATGCGTCATATGCCGATAAGTTGCGTGAAGCTCAGGATCGAACGTCTCTTTCTGATGTAGTGCTCAGTGGACAGGGGACCATTAATGGGTTTACCATGGTGGTCGCTATCTGTGATTTTCGTTTCATGGGCGCTTCCATGGGAAGTGTCTATAGTGAAAAGACAGCGCGAGCAGCCGAACGGGCTGCACACCGTGAAATACCCTTGTTGACGATTAATTCCAGTGGTGGTACCCGTATGCAAGAGGGGCTCATTTCGCTGATGCAGATGACCAAAATGACCATGGCGCTCACGCGACTTGCCGATGCCCACCAACCACATATCTCGCTTCTGGTCGATCCTTGTTATGATGGGGTGAGGGCATCCTATGTATCTGTTGCCGATATTATCATTGCTGAACCAGGTGCTAACATCGGGTTTGCTGGTAAACGAGTGATTGAACAAACCATTCGTCAAAAACTGCCTGCCGACTTCCAAACGGCTGAGTTCATGTTGCAAAATGGCATGGTCGATATGATTGTGTCACGCAACGACATCCGTGTGACGCTAGCCAGGTTAGCGCGCATGTACAGCCATACCGACCGTGTTCTGGAAACTACAAACCTCAGAAATCGAGAAGGGCGTTTGCCGGCAGTGCGTTCAGTGGCCTAATCATTGTGGAAATAAAAAGAAATTTGATTGTATGAATGCAGTAACAAATATGGAATACCAGACCCTCAGTCCGTGGGACCGCGTTCAGTTGGCACGCCATCCTCAACGGCCACGGGCGTTGGATTACATCCACGGATTATGTGAGGATTTTGTCGAACTTCATGGTGACCGTCGTTTTGGTGACGATCAAGCCATTATTGGTGGTATTGCTACCTTTGATACCCAGACTATCTTGATCATTGGTCATCAGAAAGGTCGTCACACCTGCGAAAATGTTCAGCATAATTTTGGCATGGCGCATCCTGAAGGATATCGTAAAGCCTTGCGGCTCTTTCAGCACGCTGAAAAATTTGGTTTCCCGGTCTTATGTCTGATTGATACGCCGGGTGCCAATCCTAACCAAGACTCAGAGCAACGCGGACAGGCCAATGCCATTGCTGAGAGTATCTGGACCATGGCCAAACTACAAACAGCGATTATTGCCTGTGTGATTGGTGAAGGCGGTAGTGGTGGGGCACTGGCTATTGGTGTCGCTGATACATTATTCATGCTCGAAAACGCAATCTATTCGGTGGCATCACCGGAAGC
The DNA here is from genome assembly GCA_013122435.1 of Chloroflexi bacterium AL-N1. Taxonomy (GTDB): domain Bacteria; phylum Chloroflexota; class Chloroflexia; order Chloroflexales; family Roseiflexaceae; genus AL-N1. The sequence continues at coordinate 22,671 of WYDT01000025.1, read as the reverse complement.
AGCGGCCTCTATTCTCTGGCGTGATGCCACTAAAGCGCCGGAAGCTGCTCAGGTGATGCGGATTACAGCACCAGAGTTGCATGAACTTCACATTGTTGATCAGGTGATCCCCGAACCGCCGGGGGGTGCACACACTGATTATGTGTCCACGATGACTTCGTTGCGGCGAGCGATTGTCGACAACCTTCAAGAACTTCAAGAGCTCAGTATGTCAGCACTTTTATCGTTACGATACGCAAAGTATCGTGCAATTGGGCATTATCAAGATACTGCACATTATTCATTGGCGAGCGTATCCGGGTTTGCAAGTTAGTTTACCAAGCAACACACTTTCGTTTTAGCAGTCATTTCACTTCGTAAAAATGAGATTCCTTACATTTTTGTATACCTCATAAATTATGGTGAGGAGGTCCTATAATGTCACAACAAGAAGGTCGTCAAGGGCGACTAAACGGCAAAGTTGCTATCATTACCGGCGGTGCTGGTAATATCGGTGAAATCATTACGCGGTGCTACCTTGCTGAAGGTGCCACAGTCGTTATTACAGGACGTACGGAAGCTAAGTTGGAGCAGTATCGCCACCGGCTGATCGAGGGTGAACAGATTTCACCCGAACGGATCATTACTGTTGCGTTTGATGGAAGTAATATGCAGCAGGTACGTATGGGCATTGATACCATCATCGCGAAGGCGGGCCGTATTGATATTCTGGTGAACAATGCTGGAACTGCTGGACCTCGTCGTCGTCTTATTGATGTTCCGATACAACCGAACGATCTCCGAAGCCCCGACACAGAAACACTCAGCCAGGCAGTGGGTAATCTGCTCAGTATCACCTGGAATATGACGCGTGCAGTTGCCCCTCATATGCAACCTGGCAGCAGCATTGTGAATGTCTCAACGATTTTTTCAAGGACGGATTACTATGGACGTATCCCCTACGTTGTCCCCAAAGCGGCACTTAACGCATTGAGTGAGCAGTGTGCACGTGAACTTGGTGCTCAGGGCATCCGTGTGAATACTATCTACCCAGGTCCGATTGACAGCGAGCGTATCCGTACCGTCTTCAAGTCGATGGATGAACTTAAAGGCATTCCTGATGGGACGACAGCCAATGGTTTTTTCGACATTATGCGTCTCAGCCGGACAGGTAGTACAGGTGAGTTGGAGAAAGGCTTTCCCAAGCCGGTTGATGTAGCAGATAGCGTTGTTTTCCTTGGGAGTGATGAGGCTGCCGCATACAGTGGCCATATATTCGAGGTGACGAACGGAATGGATGTGCCTGTCGAGAGTCGCACCACGCTGGTGGCATGGCCAGAACGACGCAACATTCAATTTGTCGATGAGGTTGTGCTTATCTGTGCTGGTGATCAAATCGATGATTCGTTGCACCTTGCACAAACACTCAAGACCTATGGTGCCAAAGTAGCATTGGCCTTCCGTGATGGTACCACGCTGGATGCAGTCGAGGAGTCAATGGACTCACAGGAATTGCTATTGTGCTGCCTCTCACCACACGATCCATCGAGTGTGGGCATTGCGCTTGATCGCGTGCGTGCCACCTGTGGTGATCCAAATCATGTGGTGGTGTTACCCGCACATAACATTTCGCACTATCACACGGTATCATCGAAAAACTCAGCACACCTTACCGAGGCTGATGACACTAGCATCAGTCAATTTCTCGAAGATGAAATTACTGGTGTAATGAGTCTGGCGAGTCAGTTGATGCGACACTGGCAGAACAGACCACCAGTGCAGACACCACACATCATCTTTGCGAGCAATGGTGATGATGGACACAATAATGTCTACGCCAAAGTGCTGAGTGCAGCTCTGGAGCAATTAGTACGTGTATGGCGCCATGAGTCTACGCTTGACGCGGCTCGCCATGCGTCTAATGGAACGCAAACATCGACCGCGATTCGTGCTCATCAGCTTATTCGTTACACTAACGATGGCGATAAGAGTCGCGACTATGCTCACATGTGGATTGCTGATCTGTTGGCAAACCAACGTGATATTGAAGAAATCAACCTGGTCTTGCCAAAACAGATTGCACCGATGAGAGGTGCACACCGATCGCTTCCTGATTGGGCGGAGAATCTCTACAATCTGCATCGTGATAAGGTTGCTCTGGTTACAGGGGGCAGTTCTGGTATTGGTGGTGAGATTGGGCGACTGTTGGCTCTCAGTGGTGCCTATGTCATGCTTGCGGCGCGTGGTGCCGACCAATTGAATGAAGCTCGTGAGGCGATTGTGCGTGAAGTACACGATGCAGGTTATCCCAATGCTGAAAAACGTGTGCGGGTGATTGCGAACTGTGACGTGGCTGACTCAAAGGACCTTGAGCGCTTAGCGGAGTACACTATCGAAACATTTGGTCATGTGGATTACCTCTTTAATAATGCTGGAATTTCTGGTGCGGAAGAGATGGTGATCGACATGCCGTTGGAAAGTTGGCGGCACACACTGCAGGCCAATCTCATTAGCAATTACACCCTAATTCGCAAACTGGCGCCATTGATGAAAGCTCAGGAACGTGGCTATATTTTGAACGTTTCGTCCTATTTTGGTGGGGAAAAATATGTCGCCATCCCTTATCCAAACCGGTCTGATTATGCCGTGAGTAAAGCTGGGCAGCGTGCCATGGTTGAAACACTCGCGCGCTTCCTGGGACCGCAAGTCCAGATCAATGCCCTTGCCCCTGGTCCAGTTGAAGGAGACCGTTTGCGCGGCACCGGTGAGCGACCGGGCTTGTTCGCCCGTCGAGGACGGCTGATTCTGCAAAACAAGCGTTTGAACGAGCTCTATGCTGCGATAGTTGAGGCACATAGCTCAACTGGTCGTTCTATTGCTGATATGCTCCCGCTCATATTTGCCAATGATGTGATGATGTTGATGCGTAGCGTTGGCGATATCCCTGATTCGTTACAGCGTATGGCCGCAACCATCTGGGAACGTAGTGATCCATCTGGATCATCGCGTATGTACCTCATGAACGAAAAGATTGCCCAAAAGTTGATACGCCGACTGGAAACCAGTGGCTATCTCCACTACAGTCAGGAAAACAATGCCAAAGAGGGTGTCACAATGGAGATCTTGCCGAAAGAAGCCGTGGCGGTAGCAACCCCATCCTCTCCACCTGACACAACCTCCGGTCGACGTACTGAAACGATCTCTGAACAGTCATTTACGACGACATCTATTCCTATCCCACAACTTACCAACATCCCGACGGAGCCATTCTTTACCTTTGAGCAAATTGAGCGAGAGGCGCAGAAGGTGCACAAAGGGATTATTGGCATGCTCTATCTGCAGCGTATGCCCACTGAACTGGAAGTGGCCAAGGCAACGATTTACTATCTGGCCGATCATAATGTCAGTGGTGAAACATTCCATCCGTCTGGTGGACTACGATTTGAGCGTACGGTGACTGAGGGTGAGTTATTCGGCAAAGGTCGTCCAGAACGTATTGCTCGTTTCCGTGATAATGTTGTGTATCTTATTGGTGAGCATATGCAAAAGCATTTAATACGGCTCACGCAGGTCTATCTGGATGATTTGAATGCCAAACGGGTTGTGTTGCTCACCGAGACCGCTGAAGCTGCTGATGCCATCATGGCGACAATGCCAGCGCATCGCGATAGTGGGCGGTTGTGCGCTATTGCGACCAATGGCAATATTGAGCAGGGCATTGATGCTGCCCGTGCGACTTTCGGGAGCCCTGGCCCGGTGATAAGCATGCCCTTTCGCTCTATACCACAGCGTGCGCTGGTAGCGAAAGATGGCGATTGGTCCGATGTATTGAGCGAGCAGGAATTCAGTGATCTGGTGGAAGATCAAATCACCCACCATTTTCGGGTCACCCAGAAAATCTCACTGATGGATGGCGCTCAACTGGTCTTAATCACACCGGAAACGACGGCACGCTCCACCGAGGAAGAGTTTGCGCTGGCCAACTTTGTCAAGACCACATTGCACGCATTGACTGCAACAGTTGGAGCGGAAAGTGAACGAACCATGCCACACGTCCCCGTCAATCAGGTTGATCTCACGCGACGTGCCCGCAGCGAGGAGCCACGGAATGCGGTTGAGGAAGAAGAGGAGTTGATCCGTTTTGTACACGCTGTGCTGCTTACAAGCGCACCGTTACCAAAGCCAAGTGATAGTCGTTATCGTGCACGTATTTATCGTGGGAATGCGATTACGGTGTAATGTTACAGGCTGCTTAGCTACAATTTACAGGGGCTGTAGCAGTATACAAGCTACTGTTATGCCTCTGTATGTTGTGAAAACACGATCCTAAAATATGATTAGATTTACAGATGTGATAGCCAAGAGATAAGAAAAAAGTAGGTCACATAACTATGAGTAAAACCACTTCTTCTTTTGAACAAGAACGGGCTGAACGCTTACGTTCACCCCGTATCAATACAATTCGTACACGCGCTGATTGGGAAGCACAACGCCAGGCATTTGTGGACAACCCCGGTGTATTTCAGGGTGCCATTGCTCGCTCGGCCATCCACTGGTACGACCGCACACTTGATGCCTGGATTACCTGGGATGAAAAACAACAACGCTGGACCGGACTGCATGCCAAAACTGGGGCCGAAGTTGATGTTCCATACAATGCAAACCATCTTCCATGGAAAAGGTCGCTCAATGACGATGCTGCGCCATTCTATCGCTGGTTTGAGGGTGGATTGACCAACGCCTGTTTCAACGAGGTAGATCGCCATGTGCTGATGGGCCATGGTGACGAAGCGGCCTTCTACTTTGAGGGTGACCGCTGGGACTCCTCGCTTAATGAGGGGCGTGGTGGTCCGCTGGTGAGTTACCCGGTTACCCGCAAGCGCCTTTTGCTCGAAGTCGTGAAGGCGGCTCAGGTATTACGTAACCTTGGGCTACAGCGGGGTGATCGTATCGCGCTGAACATGCCGAACATCGTTGAGCAGATTTATTACACAGAGGCAGCCAAACGCCTGGGTATTATCTACACGCCGGTCTTTGGTGGGTTTAGCGATAAAACGTTGAGCGACCGCATCCACAACGCAGGTGCACGTGTCATCATCACCAGTGATGGTGGTTATCGTAATGCCCAGATCGTGACGTACAAAGAGGTGTACACCGACCAGGCGCTCGACAAGTTTATTCCCGTTGAGGTTGCGCTGGAGATGGTTCGTACAACGCTGCATAGTGATGCCACAATGCTTGTCGACAAGCAGGCCGCTGAACATATCCTGGCAGAGGTTGATCGCACCATCAAGGGCGAAGTAACGATTGAACGCAGCGATGTGATGCGCGGCGTCGGGCGGGCCCTCGATCATTTGAGTACGCTCGATGCGGCCACACAATCACGTATTCGTACAGCCATTGCACAGGCGTTGGTTGGTGCACCGCCGCGAGTCGACAAGGTCATTGTGGTGCGCCACACTGGCCACGATATTTTGTGGCGGCCTGAGCGCGATGTCTGGAGCCACGATCTGCTTGAGACGGCGATGCAGGGTATTCTGGAGCAAGCGCGTCTCGCGGGGGTTCAGGTTCAGAATGAGCAGGAATTGCTCAATCTTCCAACTGCTGAATTTATCAAAGCCCTGTATGCCACCAGTCCGGTAGAACCACTTGATGCCGATTTCCCGCTGTTTATCATCTACACCAGTGGTAGTACCGGCAAGCCGAAGGGGGTTGTCCATGTACACGGTGGCTACACGGCGGGCCTGACCCACACAATGGGTGTTAGTTTTGATGCGGAACCAGGCGATGTCGTCTATGTGATTGCCGATCCGGGCTGGATTACTGGTCAGAGTTATATGATTACGGCCACACTCAGTAGCCGTTGCACTGGTATTATTGCAGAGGGCGCACCAGTTTTCCCCAGTTCTGGTCGATTTTCCAGCATTATCGAACGCTACGGTGTCAACATCTTTAAAGCCGGTGTCACCTTTCTCAAAAGCGTGATGACCGACTCGCAGAATGTTGCTGATGTGCGTCAGTACGATATGAGTACGCTGCGTGTATGTACCTTCTGCGCGGAACCCGTCAGTCCGGCGGTCCAGCAATTCGGTATGGACGTCATGTCGCCACAATATATCAATTCTTACTGGGCCACTGAGCACGGTGGTATTGTCTGGACGCATTTCTTTGGTAATGCCGACTTCCCTTTACGCGCCGATGCCCGCACCTATCCGCTGCCCTGGGTTGTCGGTGATGTATGGACGAACGACGGCGCAACAGACACAGATCAGACCAGCCATCAGTATCGTGTTGCTGATTATGAGGAAAAAGGTGAGATCGTGATCACCACGCCCTATCCCTATCTTGCACGTACGATCTGGGGCGATACAGAGAATTTCAGGATGACTGGGGATGGGGTGATCCCAGCGTGGCATGGCGACTCGGAGCGTTTTGAACAGACCTATTGGCGCAAGGGGCCGGATGGCAAGTGGGCCTACATTCAGGGCGACTTTGCTATGAAATACGAAGATGGCAGTTTCTCGCTCCACGGACGCAGCGACGATGTGATCAACGTCAGTGGCCATCGTATGGGAACCGAAGAAATCGAGGGGGCGATCCTCCGCGACAAGCAACAAAACGCCGACTCGCCGGTGGGTAACTGTATTGTGGTGGGTGCTCCACACCGTGAGAAAGGTCTGACACCAGTCGCATTTATCCTGACGCCCGCCAGCCGCAAGTTGTCGATTGAGGATCGTCGTCGACTCAGTGAACTGGTACGTGCGGAAAAGGGTGTGGTTGCCGTGCCCGAAGATTATATCGAGATAAGCGCATTTCCCGAAACACGCAGCGGCAAGTACATGCGGCGCTTTCTCCGCAACATGATGCTTGATGAAGATCTGGGAGACACGACATCGCTGCGGAATCCAGAGATCCTGGAGGAGATCAAGCGTAAGATCGATGACTGGAAACGACTCCAGACTCTGGCTGCGGAGCAGAAGATTTTCGAACGCTACCGCTACTTCCTGATCGAGTATCATCCCATTGGTGCCAAGCGATCGCAACGCCAGGCCAAAATGGCGGTGGTAACGATTACGAACCCGCCGGTCAATGCCTTAAATGAGCGCTCGCTTGATGAACTCAATACCATTGTCGACCATCTTGCGCGGCGTGATGAGGTGAAAGCCATCGTCTTCACGGGTCAGGGAACCAAGAGTTTTGTGGCCGGTGCTGATATCCGCCAGCTTCTCGAGGAGACGCACTCGGTCGAGGATGCCATCGCGTTGCCGAACAACGCCCATCCGGCTTTCCGCAAGATTGAGCAGATGAACAAGCCTTGTATTGCGGCAATCAACGGTGTTGCTCTGGGTGGTGGTCTCGAGTTTGCGCTTGCATGCCACTATCGTGTTGCAGATATGCACGCCGAATTTGGTCAGCCAGAGATTAATCTGCGCCTGCTGCCGGGGTATGGTGGCACGCAACGTCTGCCACGTTTGCTCCACGCCAATAGCAGCACCGACGGGTTGTTAACCGCACTCGAACTCATTCTTGGTGGACGCAATATCAGCGCGCAGGAAGCCCATGACATTGGGTTGGTGGATATTGTTGCACAGGCCAACCAGGATTCGCTTTCGGTGGCTACCGCGTATGTGCGCGAATATGGCAAGCAGCTTGGCGATACCGCACAAGCAACCAACGGATCAGCGCATGGCCCCACACAGAAAGCATCAGTGCTTGCCAACGCTTTTGAGCGCCGCAAAACACGCACAGCTTCGTGGGAGGCTCCTGCCCAACAGTTTGTGACAGAGGAATTTGAACCGCTGTTACGGCATCCTCGGATCGAGCGTATTGTGCAGCAGTCACACAGGGCAGGCCGTACCAAAGCGGTTGATCGTGCGCTCGAAGCCATGCGCTTTGGTTTGACCAACGGATTGGTGCAGGGCCTGGGGCGAGAAGCGTATCTGTTTGCTGAGGCAGTCGTCGATCCTGAAGGCGGCAAACGTGGGATTCAAGACTTCCTCGACAAGCGCAGTGCGCCGCTCCCAACACGTCGTGCGCTCCTTGGCACACAGGACGAACGACAGTTTATCGAAGATGGCGAACTGTTACCGATTGGGACACCTTTCTTCCCTGGGATTACCCCCATGCCAAATTGGCAGTATGCACAGGCCATTGTTCGTGATGAACAGACTGGTGCCTACATGCATGGCGATCCAGAGGAAACCGAACATCAGATTGTGATTCCTGTGGAAAGCCCGAGTCCTAATGAGGCGCTGATCTATGTGCTTGCCAGCGAAGTCAACTTTAACGACATTTGGGCCATTACCGGCATACCGGTGTCGCAGTTTGACGAACACGATCGTGATTGGCATGTTAGTGGTAGTGGTGGGATTGGCCTCATCGCGGCACTCGGCGAAGAGGCGCGTCGGCAGGGCCGTCTCAAGGTTGGTAATCTGGTCACGATCTATAGTGGTCAGAGCGATCTCCTTTCGCCAATGCAGGGCCTCGATCCGATGTTTGCCGACTTCGGTATTCAGGGCTACAATACACCAGATGGCTCCCATCAACAGTTTATGCTTGCCCAGGCACCACAGTGTATGCCATTGCCGCCCGACCTGTCGCTTGAGTCAGCCGGAAGCTATATTCTGAATCTGGGAACTATTTATCGCGCACTGTTCACGATCCTGCAAATCCAGCCAGGACGTACGATCTTCATTGAAGGTGCAGCCACAGGTACCGGACTGGATGCGGTACACTCCTCAACGCGTAATGGTCTTCGTGCAATGGGTATGGTGAGTAGTCCTGCACGGGCCGAGACGATTCGCCAGGCTGGGGCACAGGGGAGCCTTAACCGGAAAGATCCACGTTACAAGGATTGCTTTACACGGGTTCCTGCAAATCCGGCGCAGTGGCGGGCATGGGAACAGGCCGGGCGTGCATTGCTCGATGACTTCCGTGCTCAGAATGATGGACATCTGGCTGACTATGCCGTCTCACACGCAGGTGAGCAAGCCTTCCCTCGTAGCTTCCAAATACTTGGCGAACCACACGATGGCCATATTCCAACGTTGACATTCTACGGTGCGAGTAGTGGCTATCACTTTACATTTTTAGGTAAGCCAGGCGCCGTAGACCCGATTGAGATGCTCCAGCGAGCCAATCTTCGTGCCGGTGAAGCGGTCTTGATTTACTATGGTGTAGATGCCAAAGATGTGAAACCAGGTCAAACAAGCGCCACACAGGCGGATCATCTGGTTGATCAGGTCGGGCTGGAAGCCATTGAAGCGGCTCGTGTCAAAGGCGCGCGTATTGTTGTGGCTACCTATACTGATGCTCAACGTGAGTTTGTGCTAAGTCTTGGCTTTGGTGCTTCACTCAAGGGTGTGGTCAGTGTAGAGACGCTTAAGCGCCGTTATGGTGATGAATTTGATTGGCCTGAAACTATGCCGGAATTGCCTGAAGCGCGTGTCGATCTCCAAGGATTCAAGGATGCGATACGGGACTTCAATGACCTAACCTTCAAACCTCTGGGGGGTGCGGTTGGATCGTTGTTGCGTAGCGCAGAAAACCCACGTGGATATCCTGATCTCATCATTGAGCGTGCTGGCCATGATACATTAGCAGTAAGTTCGATGCTGGTGAAACCTTACACTGGTCGGATTATATACTACGAAAACATGGATAACCAGCGCTATTCATTCTTTGCACCACAGATCTGGATGCGTCAACGGCGCATTTACATGCCGACGGCCAATATCTGGGGAACACACCTCTGTAATGCCCACGAAATTCTGCGGCTGAACGACGAAATCAGCGCAGGTCTCCTCAGCATCACCGAGCCAGAGTTGGTTGAGTGGGATGAATTGGCACGGGCCCACCAGGAGATGTGGGACAACCGTCACGCCGGTGCAACATACATCGTCAATCATGCCTTGCCACGTGCTGGTTTGAAGACGAAGGACGATCTTTACGCAGCCTGGGAAGAAATGACCAACGCCACGTAGTCTTCCACAATCTGACAAGATGTTTGAGAACACATGCGTCCGAGGGTTTCCCCTCGGGCGTTTTTTCCTGTTACACGGGACTGAAGCTGCACGAGGCTAAACCCTCGTACTAATAATGAAGATTGTTTCTCTCTCGTGAGTTGTTACGATTATCTCCTTATCATTTGTTCTTCATTGTTATATCATTACTTTACTGCTATTTGATCATATTTGATGTGGAAAATGTGTATTTATTTCAAAATATGATGTCTATATAAAAATGGCTTACTTACGCTGAATTTATACGATTTAGTGTGTTTAGGTATGTAGATAATCTATTTTTACATGAAAGGAAAGGAATCATGGAACGCTACTTAGTGTTCGACGCGGGATGTTCTGTTTGTAGCCGACTCGCCAGACAGGTGCAAGCGGTGGTTGGCGATCAAATCACTGTGGTGAGTATTCACGATGACACAGCCAGGACATTGCTCGATCGTGTGTATCCTGCGGACCATGGCACCTATCTTGTCTTTGTAGACGCGTAGCAGGTTCAGGCGTGGCGTGGGATGCATGCTGCCCTCCACCTTGGGTTACTCATTGGCCCCCGTTCGGCATGGCAGGTGTGGCAACTGATGCACCGCGAGGGTACTCACACGCAGTTGGCCTACAAACTTCTTCCGCCCAGCAGTCCTTCCCGACGGTGGTTGCTCAAACTAAGTGGTGTGTTGGCAGGTGCAGGACTGCTGAGTAGGCAAAACACCAGGGAAGCGCTAGCTGGAGTTGGGTGTGAGTCGGTTAATTGTCACTATGGTGGCTCTGTTACAATGTGTAGGAGAAGTTGTGGATCTTGTCCCAGGCCTTCACATTGCAATCAAGGTATTCCTGACAAATTGGTAGCTTACGATTGCTATGATAGTTCAGATGGCAGATTTTGCTATACAAAAACGTATCTAAGCTGTAATGCCGCAGGATGTTAAATACATCAGTATGAGATCTTACTTAAATTATATAGAAGGAGAACGTAAATTATGACCATCATAAACCTGGTAGTGTTAAGATTATTCAAAGCGCAACTAATGGAGTTCAAGCCCAATCAGGCAATGTAGGATCTGTCTACGAGTCACGCCCTATGTTCCAGGCAGAGATGCGGCAACTATCGGAGCCTACGTTGCTACAACCTGCTCAACTTCAGTCGTTTGATATGAAGCTGGCTCGTGTGCTAAGGATTGCGTCATCGTCCGATGACGTTCTTGGCACTATTGTCCATTACAAAGGTACTAATGGATGGTGGTTTATCATTAAAACAGTTCTATGATAAGCCGGAAACGAGAGACGTTCCATTTGCCCTTGAAACAGCTACAATAGGAAGGCATCCGGCAGCTTTTTACACCTTTACAGTACCTGTCGACAATCAACCCGGTGGTATGCTCGATATACAGGTGTTCTTGTGGGAGTATGGACCATTTTTGCTCGAAATGCAAGGTGCGCTGCTCTCACGTAATGAGTTAATCGCTATTGGTAGCTCATTGATTGGCAAAGCAGTAGCTTAAGATCATGAACGCTAAACGATAATCAATCTGGAAAGCTGGCCAGAAATTATGTAAGATCTGGCCAGCTTTTTCTTTTGTTAGGTCATTCCAACATTGAATCAATGATTCTGATCAGCTCTTCTTTAGTCAAAGAACCAGTTCGCAAACGTATAATAATATCATCATGCTCAAATATTAACCATGATCCAGCATCTCCTACCCAGATCGGCTCGTTTTGTCCTTCCAATTGCATCCAATTTCCGCGTATGTAAAAAGCCGGGTTGTTTCCGACGCTCACTTCTTCTGTCGAACCTTCTCCAAAACGTGGCTGTTGCACATTTTGCACTTGTTGTTGGTTTATGCAGAGACATGTATAAGAAAGTTGTACTCCATTGAGAATGACACGATATGATTGCCAGTAACACTCATTTGGTACGTAACCTGGCACCAACAGTGAAAAATTGATAGATTGCTCAATCTGCTCAATTTCCTCTTCGTCCAGTGAAATTGCCGTTGATATTGGAGGCATAGTTGCTGCCATGAGTGTTTGAGGCGCTTCACCTGGTTGATATGTTTCTCCGACTGGGGGAAATGGATCAACCTCCTGTGGTACAAAGTAACGCAGAATCGCCTGGCCAAGCACCGGCAACACCACCAGTGCCAGGATGATCGCCAGCACCACCTGGATCAGGCGTACCTGCGAAGAGTCGTTCGAACGTAACAATTTATAACAGGGAATTACTGTCACGTTGTTGTGCGTATTCATGTGTATAATTCCACAGATACAAAAGAGACCTGAAGAATATCGAAGTTCTCTCAGGTCTAAAAAATAGAGTTTGCCTTCACTTGATGGAGATCATACTTATGACAAAACAGAATTCGTAACTTGTTTAAAAAGAGGCATGATTTACTTCATGTTATAGTATTTATCTGTGTATAACAGATTTTTTATTTTTTAGAAGATTTCCGGTGCTCTTCTGCAAAACTCTGCATCTCCTCACTCAATCTAAGTTTGATTTTTCTGTTTTTTACTTTTTATCCATATTCTTGCTAAAACAGCTTGAAATTATAGATTACTTGATCAGAATGGCTAAAACGCTTTGGTAGAAAAATACCAATTAATATATTTTGTGATCCGAATAGCTAGAAAAGTACGTTACAATGACAGGGATATCATTTGCCGTCATTGTAGTTTTTTATGTGGTTTTATAAGATAAAGCATGCGTTTGTAACGTTATAAAGGCTAAATACGTGATATTTTGGAGATATGATCGTTTTGTAGATTATACATGTGCATAACATATTTTGCGAGTCTTACTATTAAAAAGTATAATTTTGCAATTATGTTGACGAATGACCTTTTTTCAGCATTACATCCTAAATGTGTCATTGGTTATCTTTTATGCCTTTTATGACGTAATATTTCATTACAGTCTTTCGTAACCACATTATTTCCAATTTGTTCATCGATCTCGTAGCTCGGTGGCATCTCGCCGTCGTCATGCTTAGTGCCCAGCGAAAAGTGATTGGGTATGGACACAAACAGACCTCCGCTAATAGCCAGATCATATATCCTGACTCATTGCGGAGGTCTTAATCGATTGGTTTCTGGTAATTGTGCTCTCTAACCCTTTGATGCTGCGACGGCTTTTTCTGCTGCTTCTGCCAGTGTTGCTGCCGGTATCAGGGAAGACTGGGCCAGCAATTTGCGACCTTCTTCTTCGTTCGTGCCAACCAGACGTGCGACCATCGGCACGTCAGTCTGGACTTCTTCGAGTGCTGCGATAATACCACGTGCGACTTCATCAACACGGGTAATGCCACCAAAGATGTTGAACATCACTGCCTTAACATTAGTATCAGACAAAATAATCTGGAGGGCGGCTTTGACTTTATCCTTGCCCGCACCACCACCGATGTCAAGGAAGTTGGCTGGCTCGCCCCCATACAATTTAACGACATCCATGGTCGCCATGGCCAGACCAGCCCCATTTACCATACATCCGATGTTGCCATCGAGCTTGATGAACGTGATGCCAGCCTCGCGTGCCTGTTGCTCTGCCTCTGGTTCATCGGAAGAGTCGCGCATGGCGGCCAGATCAGGATGGCGGTAGAGCGCACTTTCGTCGAGCACCATCTTTGAGTCGAGGGCCTGCAGTGATCCATCTGCGCGTACAACCAGTGGATTGATCTCTGCCAGATCGGCATCGTTTTCGATATACGCACGATAGAGGGCCATCGCAATGCTGGCGAACTGACGAGCCTGTTTGCCGTCTTTCAAGCCAATGCCAAAGGCTAACTCGCGTGCCTGGTAGTCGAGCAAACCGAGTGTTGGATGGGCTGCGATGCGAACGATGGCATCGGGGTTTGTTTTGGCAACCTCTTCAATCTCGACACCGCCCTCGGATGAGGCCATGAGGGTAATACGCTTAGAACCACGATCCATAACGACGCCCAGATAAATCTCACGCTCATAGGTAATTGCCTCAGCGACGAGCACTTTTTCCACTGTCAGACCTTTGATGTCCATGCCCAGAATTTGTCCAGCGATCTGCTCTGTTTGCTCAGGGGTATTGGCCAACTTCACACCACCGGCCTTACCGCGTCCACCAACAAAAACTTGTGCTTTCACGACAACTTTTGCACCGATCTGCTCAGCGAGACGTCGGGCTTCTGTGGGAGTACTAGCGACACCACCACCGGTTACAGGAATCTTGTACCGCGCCAAAATGTCACGAGCTTGATATTCATGCAGCTTCATGAGCGTTCCTTCATTTTCATTTCAAACCAGGTTCTATGCCGATAGTAGCATTATCAGACCTACAACGCAAGTTGGTGCTGGGAGTTATGTTGATGTCATTGCTTCGGCTAATACTTCTCGTAAATCCTCTAAATCGAAAGGCTTCTCGATCACAAAGTCCACGCCACTAAGCTGCACCGCTCCATCGGCAGTGTGATGCCCCCAACCAGTGATGAGAATGGTTGGAACGTGAGGATCTTGCTGTTTGATCTGTTGGAGGAGCGCTTGGCCATTCATGTCTGGCATGCCCATATCAGACAGTACCACATCATAGCGTTGTGGCATAAATGCCTGGAGTGCCTCGGTTCCATCACAAGCCATCTCTACGCGATTCCCCCAGCGCTCCAGAAGGCGCGTAGTAGCTTCTCGCAGCACGTTATCGCTCTGTACCAGCAGCACATGGCCAGGTATAATCTCGCGTGGTTTGCACTGACGTGACGAACTAATGATCGCTGCGTCACGCACAGGCAGCCGCACCATAAAGCATGCTCCTGATCCTGATTCGCTGTGTATCTCGATCTGTCCGCCATGGCCCTCGACAATGCCCAGTGAGACGGCTAATCCTAAGCCGGTTCCCTGCTCGCCTTTCGTGGTAAAGAAGGGTTCAAAAATACGTGCTCGTATCTCCGATGATATACCGATCCCCTCATCTGCAATCTCAATGACGACTGCCGATGGACGCTCCTCAGCGTCTAATTCGTCGTACGACGTGACTGTAATATGTCCTCCCTGTGGCATGGCATCGGCGGCATTGAGGATCAGATTTGTCAACACCTCGCGCAACTCGGCAGGTCGACCAGCAATTGCCGTTACCGGATCAAGTTTGCGAACCACATCGATTTTAACCCCGCGACTCTGTGCGACATCACGCCACCGTGGGCGCGTGATATCAATGGCATCGCGGGCAAGCAGATCCAGGCGTACATCGCTCATCGGCGAGTCATTTTCCATGCGAGCAAAGCCCTGCAACCGGCGTACCGTCTCTGCACCATCCTTGGCAGCCTGCTCGATCACCCTGAGCATTGTGCGGTGCTCTTCTTCTTCTACTTCAAGTAACAACAGTTGGGCATTGCCCAATACCCCGGCGAGCAAATTGTTAAAATCATGAGCAACACCTGATGCCAGCAAGCCGACTACCCGTACTTTATCGACCAGATTGAGATGTTCCTGCGTGCGGGCCAGTTTGATCGAAGCTTCTTCACGCTCTTTATTCAAGCGTGCATTATCAAGGGCTGGCCCTAAATAATGAGCTAATTCCAACAGCGTTGATACCTGTTTTTGCTCATACGCACGTGGTTTTCGTGTGGCAAATGTCAAAGCCCCCAGCACATGGCTGGCACCAATGATCGGCACAACCACACTGGAATGCAATCCTTTATCAACCAAAGCTTGATCTTCGGCAAAGGCACTCTCCGCAAGATTCGACTGCACAATCGGGCTGGCAGTACGACATGCTGTTTGCCAGGTGGTATCGCTAGCGGCAATCGACCAGCCTTCCGGTAGATCTGCCCAGTCTTGAATAGCAAAATCATACACAGATTCGACAAAGAAAGTGTCATCGACATCGTTGTACAATGCCAGCGCAGCGTAATCGCATAGCACAATACGACGAATAAGATGAATGATACGCCGCAGTGTTGCTGGTAGATTATGGCTAATGTCGCTGGCGCTAATCACTTGTGTAATACTGGTTACGATCTCCAATTGTTCTGCGCGATCACGTACTATCGTATATTGACGAACATTTTCCATTACAATCGCTGCGTGATCGGCCATCGTAGTCAGGATGTATAATTCGTTCGCGCCATACTGATTTGGTTGATCGCTCTCGGCGACCAATACCGCGCATCCCTGTTCTACACGATGAATAGGCGCGCCAATCCAACTGCGTGTGGTGGTGGCACCAAAGAGCGCATGGTAGCGTGAGTCCTGTTGTGGTTCTGGCAGCCACAAGGCATAATCCTGTTCGATCATCTCGGCAATCAAGGGTATATCGGTCAGTGGCCTGTGCATAACTTCTCCGCGTGCCTGTATTGACCCGTGGATTGCTATCACCTCGATTGTCGCATCCTTTACCAACAGGACCGCGCTACGATCGGCGATCAGCACCTCACTAAGTTGGCTCAAAAGTAGTTCTGGTGTACGTTCTGATAAGAACTCAGCACTTAAGGTTTGCAGTTTATGATTCAGGTTTTCAATACGTTGAGTATAGTGTCGATGCTTCTGGAAGTGCTCCACATCAACAAGTGTGTGTACGAGGAGTTCAGCAAAGGTTACTAGATGCTGTTTGTCTGTTACGGTGAAGGTCGTTCGATGTTCGCTCTGTAAGATTAGTACTGCCAATAAGTGTTGATCATGAAGCACCGGCACCGCAAGTTCGGATTGCACATCGGTCCTATTAAACGATGCTGCTAAGTCAACAGCTTTTAGATTATCTACATGACATAATGTGTGGGTATCCAGTACCTGCCCAACAACGGTTTTCCCGGTAAGTGGGAGAGGGAGATGATGGGTCGTTTCATCATCGCTCCCGGAGTAGGTGAGGGTTTTCCCATCAGCCAGTGCGGCATACACTCGCAAACAATCAAACGCCTCTTGTAAGTCGCTGGCCACGTTTTGTGAGAGTTGATCTGGTTCAGCGGTTGCAGTAAGTTTTGTTCCGATATGCAACAGTGCTTGTAGCTGTTGGGTGGCTACCTCAAGTATGTGTTGTTGTTGTTTGAGTTCTTGCCGGGTTGCGGTATGTGCTTGTGTTAATGTCTCGAATTTACGGGCTACCAGACCAATCGCACCGCGCGTATGTGTTGGGAGTAGCTCAAGTATCATACGTTGGTCTGGTTGTTCTACGGCAGTGATAAGTTGGCGCAGCGGTCGCATGGCCCACCACAGAGATATCCATATCACCAACACGATGCTGGTAAGCCAGCCTGCCAACGTCAATCCAAACCATTGCCAGTGATCGCGTACATAGTCCCATACTATCTGCCAGGACATATCAATAAGTGCATTACGAATCGGGGTACTATTGTAGATATAGAAAAACCAGAGGAGGGCAATTCCACTCCCTGTAGTTATACTGATGCCTGTAACGGTAGCAACAAACAGCCGACGCACAAGCGAGGAGCGTTGTTGTAGACGGATACTCATGGAATCCGGGCCTTTTCTTATGTATATGGTCTGGTTAGAATATGACCCGGATAGGTATGATAAAACGCCTCAGAATGCTTGTCAACTAACTATTCCGATCTTTTTGGTTCTACATGCTTTGAAATCTCCATAACGATACTAACCACCTATAGTGATTATGCTATGCAAAGGCATATTGTGCATGTCTCCACAATAAGAATGCTGTAGTCATCATAAGCGTCTTTTGTGATAATGTTCTTATTAAAAGAGCCAAGGCTGCAACAAACCATTGTTTGGGTACGTCCTATTATTAAAGTAAAACGTATAGAAACAAACACAGTGTCCATATAGAATGGGGTATATTATGTCAGACAAACGTATCGCGCGTAGTCAGAGTGATCGCATTGTTGCCGGTGTTGCTGGTGGTGTAGGCACATATTTAAATATTGATCCATTGTATGTGCGGATTGGCTTTTTGGTACTTAGCCTGTTCCAGGGTTTGGGTATCATTCTGTACTTGGCATTATGGGTCATTGTACCAAATGAAGGGAGTGAGGCGACGGACTCTGGAAGCCAGGTACGTGAGAATATTAATGAAATGCGAGGAGCGGCAGAGAAAGTAGTTGAACGTGTACGCAATGCATTTCAATCACAGAATCACAATCTTAACTAATTATTTTTGGCGTCAGAAGGAAACAATTGTATTACTGTTTTTCCTTCTGGCGCTGTTCACTGCGTTCGCGTAACCACGCAAGTAAATACGTTGCTACCATTCCTCCCCAATTCCCCCAGGATGCTGCAAAGACACGCAAATCTGGTTCTGCAAGACGTTTCCCATACAGGGCTGCAATCCCTTGACGAACACCTGCGTCATTAGCTGGTAGAGAATCGGGTCGTCCCAGACTGCGTAGCAACGTAAACGCGGCTGTCCAGTTACCAATGCCACGAAATGTGGTGAGGTAGGCAATTGCGTCGGGGGTTGATTGCTATTCTATCGAGTGAAGCTTCAGTGTTCCTGCAACGATTTGTTGTGTTAGTCCAATAATAAAATTCGTTTTGTTACGGCTGAATTGCATATGCAAAAGGTCATTAGGATCAGCCTGTGCCAGAGTTGCAGGGGATGGGAAAACGAATAAGTGTCGCTCTGCTCCATCATACGCGGTACCATAGCGTTGGACCAATCGTTCTTTCAACCGATAGGCGAAGGGTACGCTGATTTGCTGACCGACAATGGTCCAACAGAGCGTTCCCATAGCGGCGCACGTACGCCATAGAATTGCTGAGTTAACGAGACAAGGACAGGGTCATGTGCCACAGCGGCATAAAACTCACGTAGGTCAAGATTATCACCGAGAAGTTGACGGACCTGTGGTTCGACGTGCGTGACTTCTTCTTCTGTTGGCTGACGGCCATCAAGTTCGATTGCGACAGCAGGCGCTTCCATAGTTCCCACGTTATGTAGGGTCAGCATCACTGGAATCTTATTGAGCAAGAGCGTACGTCGGTACACGCCATCAGCCCAGTGCTCGCACAATTCTCCGGTTGAACGGCGCCAAAAGCTAATGGAGCGAACAAAGTCATAGGGTGGGCGCAATAAAACTATCGATTGCTGCATAGGGAGCTATCCTTGCCGGATACTTGTATCGTGCTGCAAAACCATAGTAGCCACTGACCATCACTTGATGACCAATGGCTACTCCGACAAACGTTAAGACAGATGAGCTACTTAACTTCGACACCTGCACCAACTTCGGTGAGTTTGGCCTTGGCAGCTTCAGCATCTTCCTTGCTGACACCTTCTTTGACTGGTTTGGGCGCGCCTTCCACCAGCTCTTTGGCTTCTTTGAGACCCAGTGTACCGCCGGAGAGTTCACGAACGGCCTTGATAACCTGGATCTTGTTGGCGCCTGCATCAGTCAAAATGACATCGAATGAGTCTTTTTCAACTGCTGCTTCTGGTGCTGCAGCACCATCACCTGCTGCGCCAGGCATAGCTACCACACCTGCCATCATAGGCGCTGCTGCGGTAACATCCCACTTCTCTTCCATGGCTTTTTTTAATTCAACCAACTCAAGCACGTTCAGTGTTTCAATCGTTTCGATAATGCTATCGACCTTCTCGCTAGCCATTGTAGTTACTCCTTATGATTAGTAAACAAATGAGATACAACTTTACCTATTTCTCACTAGTGATGTTTTGAGCGCATGCCCTTTATGTGTTTGCCTCTTCGGCTGGCCCCAACTGATCAATGCGTGCTTGTAGCACATACAGTACATTTGTGATGGCCGCATTAAGGACACCAACAACTCCTGATACAGGTGCTGAGACACCTCCGACAATTTGTGCAAGCACCTGTTCTCGTGTTGGTAGCGAGGCTACCTGATCAAGTGCTTTTTCGGTCAGAAGGCTGCCGCCAAGCAGACCGCCACGTACCTCGAGTTGTTTTGGACCATCATTAAAGTTTTTAATAGCTTTCGCAGTTGCCCCAACATCATCGTATGCAAAAGCTAATGCTGTTGGCCCCTCAAGCAATGGTTCAAGTGCCTCATTGCCGGTTTCGCGTGCTGCGATAATTACCAGGGTGTTTTTTGCAACAATTAACTCTGCTTGAGTCTCGCGCAGTTTGCTGCGTAGTTCTGTAATTTCGGCAACTGTTAGGCCGCGATAGTCTGCCACGAGTGCGAGTTGTGCTCGCCCCAGTTTATCAGTCAAATCAGCAACTTGATCGATCTTGCGTTGTGTAGGCATATGGTTCACCCCCTTTCTGAAACCTGTTCTGAACTCACGTATAACATTGCATATAAAAATCGGCTACTGTTCCAGACACAGCAGCCGAGAAACGGAAATATCCCGTTATATTCATCGTCTGCCTCGGTGGGCGGTATTGTACCATTATAGTAATACCCACTGTCTGGGGCAGTATGCTATTGTGAACGATGATGATCGTTCGTAAATATTGCTATTAGCTCTCCAATTGCATAGCTTGAGCGCTAAGTGGATCAACGCTAATGCCAGGCCCCATGGTGCTTGTAAAGGTCACGCTTCTAAGATAAGTGCCCTTAGTAGAACTAGGCTTAACAGATTTTACAGCATCCATGAGAGTTGCAATATTAGCATAGATTTGCTGTTCGTCAAAACTTACTTTTCCTACAGCAACGTGGAGTATACCAGTGCGATCATTACGAAACTCGACACGACCACTACGAATCTCACGAATAGTACGGCCAAGGTCCTGCGCTTGAACGACTGTGCCGCTCTTGGGGTTTGGCATCAGACCGCGTGGGCCAAGTTTTCGGCCAATCCGTCCGACTTTCCCCATCATGTCAGGTGTTGCGATGGCAACATCAAAATCAAAGAAATTCTCTTTATCAATACGGGCAACAATATCATCTGAACCGACAAAGTCTGCACCTGCTTCAGTAGCTTCCTGAGCAGCTTCCCCCTGGGCGAAGACCAGTACACGCACTGTTTTGCCCGTCCCATGTGGCAATGCGACGGTTGTTCGGATATTTTGATCTGCGTGACGTGGGTCAATACCCAATCGCATATGAACTTCTATTGTGGCATCAAACTTGGTGAATGAGGTTTCCTTCACCAGTGTGATAGCCTCCTCAGGCGTATAGAGCCTTGAGCGATCTATCTTCGCAAAGGCTTCTTCATACTTTTTGCCATGTCTTTTGGCCATTATCAGTACTCCTTGTGGTACAAACGGGAATACATCCCTTCCACTTGATTGTTACCATCCTCTACAAACACAAGAGGAGGTGTTACTTGTCTGTCATTCAACGATCTTGATACCCATGCTGCGGGCTGTTCCCGCAATAATCTTTTCAGCGCCTTCAACACTGGTTGCGTTCAAGTCTGTCATTTTTTGTTCTGCAACGGAGCGCAACTGGTCACGGGTGATTGACCCAACCTGGGTACGGTTTGGAACGCCAGATCCTTTATCAACTCCCGCAGCCTTACGCAGCAGGTCAGCGGCAGGTGGGGTACGTAGCGCTAGCGTGAATGAACGATCAGAGTAAACCGTAATTTCTGCTGGAATAATACTTCCAGCCTGGTTAGAGGTCTTTTCGTTATATTCCTTAACGAAAGCCATAATGTTAATACCATAGCCGCCGAGTGCCGGACCGACTGGCGGTGCCGGAGTTGCTTTACCAGCAGGAAGTTGCAATTTTACCGTGCCGATAGCTTTTTTTGCCACACGAAACTCCTTATTACGCTATAAGACGCAGGGACACACATCCTACAAAACAGTGCGCGCCTGCGGCTTATGACCTACGATCTGTTGTATCGAGGCACGCTTAGTCGACTAAACGTGTCACTTGCAAAAAGTCAAGCTCTACAGGAGCCTCACGACCGAAGAACGATACAAGTACCCGTACTCGACCTCGCTCTGAGTCAATCGCGTTTACAACACCTTCGAAGTCAGTGAATGGACCATCGATAATTTTCACTGACTGCCCGACTTGATAACTGACGCGAACCTTGGGTGTTTCTGCTTCCATCTGTTTGAGAATGGTTTTGACTTCATTCTCATCAAGGGGAGCAGGTCGATTCCCATGTCCAACAAAACTTGTAACTCCTGGTGTATTGCGTACGACATACCAAGAGTCATCTGTCATTCGCATTTGGACTAACACATATCCAGGAAAAACTTTTTTCTGAACCGTACGCCGCTGACCGTTCTTAATTTCAATTTCTTCTTCGGTCGGAACGATGACACGGAAGATTTGATCATGCATCTCCATCGTGTCAATTCGATGCATGAGATTTTGTTTGACCTTATTTTCATAGCCCGAATACGTGTGTATGACGTACCATTGACGACCATCGTCAACTAACTCAGGCTGGGTCTCTGTAATATCCTCAGACATGAGATTTTTCCCGTGTGTATATTACGAAACTAAGCCGCGGAGCAATGCCATCAAGTTGGTGAATAATACGTCTGCAGAAAAGAGAATCGCACCAATCACTATTGACACCATGATAACAACAATTGTTAATCGGAACGTCTCTTCGCGTGTCGGCCAAACGACTTTTTTCATTTCGGAGCGTACTTCGCGAAACGTGCGTCCTGCCGCATTTTCGCGTGCCCCTTTTTCTTTGACCACAGCCATCATTATTCCTTTATCATGACCTAATGAGTATGGGAAGAGTGAAAGAAAAAAAAGCTTTCACTCTCGCCTTTATGATCAGGAAATATTACTCTGTAATGATGGTTACGACGCCAGCACCCACTGTGCGGCCCCCTTCGCGAATGGCGAAGCGCAA
>WYDT01000024.1 GCA_013122435.1 Chloroflexi bacterium AL-N1 | reverse complement strand
CGCGTCTGCTGTACACCACCCGCGCAAAATTCTGGCCACTGCCAACCATCAGCATAACACCAATCCGCCTGCCTATCAAATCACACACATTGCCCAACGCCGTGCATGAGGGGCGTTTTGGGAGTGGAGCGCGAAGCGCAGAGCGAAAAAACGTCCCACTCCATGCGCTTGTTAGGCGGGTACATACGATCAGCGCAAATAATCGCCTTTACGAATTGAACCTAGTCCGAAATCGCGCCGACCTGTCTCATTAGGCCCAATGCATCGACCAAAACGTTGTCTTCAGCGATCTTTCCGTTACGGATTCGATAAAGATGCATGACGTTCCAGAAGAGCTGTTTTCCGGTTGGCGCAAATGGGCCGAGTTGGCCGTCATGCGTGCCACCGAACCGATCGTAGACCATTACAGTATTCCCCTCTGCAACCATTGTGAGTGTCTCGGCTTTCACATCTGGAATGCCTACGAAAAATCCCTCATACAAACGGCGCATTCCTTCCGGGCCATGTTCTTTTTCCGGTGGGAACGCTGCCAGGGGATTTAGCACAAAGTCAGATGTCAAGATTTCAGGTAGAAGGTCGAGATTGCGACCGTTGAAAACCTCTCCAAGCAGTCGCTTGACTACGGTTTTGTTGAGTTCAATATTGTAATCATCTGTCATCGTATAGCTCCCTATAATTTAAGAGAAGTTGTAGTGTTATCGGTGCGCTCCAGACGCCGGGTAAAGGAGGTTTTAGATATAGCCCCCTCCCTCCCCTCAGAACCGTGCATACGACTTTCACCGTACACGGCTCAAGCAACGTCTTGAGATTCAGTGTCTCCGATTCTTAACAATCCTTGCGGATTGTCCTGACGGTTACGTTTACAAACCGAAGCTTGTACCTAACTTTTCCCAGTCAGTTAAGTTTCATCTCACTTCTAATCAAGCTCATCACCTGTCCCACGTCTGCACCTTTTCGGGTTGGGCAAGTGCCCTATCTGCCCCGTTATGATTTCCAGCCGCCTTTCGGCTAGCAGCATTCGCGTCTTGGGACATCCTGTGCCCGCTAGAGAGTTCAACCGCAGTTACCTTTGGTTTACCTGAGCATGGAGGCATCCTCAGGACTCTATCGGGGTTTCCTCGTTCCGCACGGGGTGGAGATATGATTGCTTTAGGACTCCTCTATACTTCAGGGGCGGGGTGTTCGCGGTTGATATTTGGACGCTATCAACTCCCAATTGCCCCAACATGCTCGTATCAGCCATTTCGAACACCATAATTAACGAAGCCTCATCAAGGATTCATTTGCATTATCCTTAGCAATCTTGCCCTAGCCTACACCCTCGATTTGGCTTCCAAGGTGCTTCGACATTTAACCTCGTCTGCTGATGCTGCCCTCCCATTACTGGGTGAACATTCTGAGGCGGACATCTGTCTGAACACTGACAGGAAAAGGCTTTTAGATATCCTTTCCAACTCCCCCGAACGACTTCGAGTCGCGCGCCTAACGGCAAGCTTTAGCGGCGAAAGCGGAATTTAGCGGATAAAAGCCAAAAGGCCAAAAAAGCCCGAGTGAGAATCCCACCCTAAAGCGGGGAACCACCCCGCTTTTGTCCGCTGCAAGCAGTGTTGGGCGCGTTTTTAAGACGGTTTTGATTTTATGCTTTCACTAATCGTTAGATGTGTTGGCAGGCGCATCACCATACACTTGGTTTAGAGATTTCTGCAAAGATTCAAAATCCCATATCTCCTGAAAAAACCCATCATATTCGTGTTTTTGCGCTATCCACCAGCTTTCATCTGGTTTCCATTTAGTATTCTTAATAACCTTAAATACTTGATCAGTAACCTGCACGATAAAATCAGAAGCTAATTTTTCTCCGAAGCGATGCCAGAACATTCCCCAAGAATGTGGGTCTTCCGCACACCAGTAATTTGAGCTATCGAATCCAGAATAAGCATAATCATTTTCAAATTGAAGTTCTTTCGCTATTCGGAATATCGCAGGAACATCAACATGATTCACTTTGTTTCTGACAGCCTTCGTAACAGACTTCCACCACGCTAGGTCGGTAGCATCCGGAAGCACAATATTAAGATTAGGGTATTTTTGAGCATCAAGCAAATTCCCCAAAGTCTCGTCAAATATCTTCTTCGATGGTTTTTTCTATTACTCCCAGATTCAATAGGATCCCAAACTGCCATTCTGAGTGAGTGTTCCAGTAAGTATGTCGCACAGCCGATAGACGCAAGGGGAGAACCAAAAACGAACGACTTAACAGTATCCAGATGAATCATATTAATTGAAGGCTCAATCCATGGCAAAGGCTTTTTGACAGCTAGAAACCTTCTTTCAGTCGACATGGAAATGATACTAAAAGCGCTAAGATTTTTTGAGTGGATTATTTTCATCGTATTCCTAGATTTGTCGTCGCAATTTACTCGAAGCGCCCAACGATTTGGTGTTCAGCTGCCGCGAGCGCGCCGAGCGAAGTCTTCAAAATACCAACGATCTTGCGCGCGAAGCGGTCAGCTGGAACACTATGTTGGGCGGTAACTATCGCTGCGCTAATAGTTATCAGGCGACATACGCAGCCTAATACGCGTCCCGCACTGCTATCCATCCACCCAGGAAATGGACGAGATACAGGATTCGTACATTGAGGGTTGCAAGCACTTGAAGCAGGGATGCTTGTTGCTCATTCATATATCCATAACGACCATCAGCCAACGTATCGCCAACATCGCAAAGGACTGGAACTGAGATGGATAACCCAGCATACATCGTCCGGATAAGCGTTTCGGCTACCTCATAATCACTGTCGCGCTCGACAGGTACTGTTCCGGCGCGACTAGCAACTTTATATCGAATATAGATATCTTTAAAGCGGTCCCTGATCAGTTGGACATTTTGCCATTCGACTTCACGGGCTGTATATGCTTGCTCTTGCTCACGGCTTACAAACCCGTAGGTGCGAAAAGTGAGTTGGTAACCAGAGGAATAGGTGAGGATCATGAAATCATGGTCCATGGCCCAAAGGACATCGAATGGCGACCAGGTGCGGAGAATATCCGGATGCTGGGCAAGTCACTCAGGATCCAAGCTGCGAGCATCGATCGCGTTCTTGGCATTATCAGCATCCATCGCAAAACTCCTCCACCAAAGTCGGCCATAACCCAATTTGGCAATGCTACTAGTAGTGTAGTAAGAGTGTCAAAGGTCATAGTAGAGACAGCTTGGTTGCCGCCCAACGCCTCAATAACCGACGCAGCTTTGCTACGTCCGGCGCCGAAGGCGCGAAGTTAATTGACTTGTTAGGCGATTCAGTATGATCACACCCTCTTAGCTCAAAGACTTTATGAGTTTTTTTGTCCTACCTGACACAGATTTTCTAGCATTGGTACTAAGCCTATTCAAATGAGGCATGAGCCATTTTTTCAATTTTTCGTCACTCAAAGCCCAATTACCCAGAGTTTGCATAGAATTATTTAAAACAATCCAGTCATCATGAGACTTTAGGTTTTTCTTCATAATATCCTTGGCTTTTTTCATTTGCTCTGGCGACATATCTGATGAAAGCGTTTCAAATAAATTAGCAAGCGTCCATTGGGTGGAGGCTTGTTCTATTCTTGAAATGATTTCAATAAAGTTATCAATGTAAGGAACCAACAATTCGGGTTTTTCACGCGATACTCTTTTCATGGCATTCGAAGTCCTAAGCCGGACAACCTCGTCATCGCTAAAATAACACTGGTACAGTTCTTCTAGCCTATCTGAGTTAGCGATAACAGCATCAACCACCTCAATGGTACGCCCTAGAGAGTTCGGATGGCCTCCGGTGAGCATTTCTTCAAAGTTTTCTTCAACCATAACTTAGCCTCAGATATTTTCGCCGAACGGCGGGCGTTAACGGCGGCAATTCCGCTGCGCTCCATTGCCGCCCGAGTGTAGCGCCTTGTTGGGCCTGTTTTGGGTGACCGAAGATTCATCATTCATGTCGTGATCATGGTCGAATCGTCTGGTGGCGGGTTGTTTCGAAGGTAGTCCCTGGCCTCACCAATGATCTGTTCAGCAGTTTCCCCGCGAGGTTGACACCTATCCGCCCAAGGTCTCCCCGGATGTAGAACGTCCCAGCGTGGCCGCAGTCCTGCGTGACGCCCCTTACCGGGATCGTGATTGCCAAAACCATCGATCAGCTTGTTCCATAGGGGATCGAACTTTGCGATAAGCAAGGATTCACCAAGTGGTATCCAGATGTCGTCAACGATCAGATAACGGCAGTGAAAATCGGCGATTTCGAGGTTGCTTGCCTCTTCGATGCTTCGCTTATGCTGAGTGAGGCGGTTGAAGAGCACCTTGCCGGGACTTGCCTCAAGATCAACGCCCTTTCTCGCGCCTTTCGGTACCGCCTTGCCAACGTAAATAGGCGCAACGAAATTCTGGTCTTGGTTTTTTCGGGCAATTGCCTCGTATGCAGGAAAGTCTCCCCGGTAATAAATCGCATAGACGCCCGCGCCCTCGAAATTTTCCAGGGTGGCTATTGGGATGACGGGCTGCCGAAGCATCGCCTGACCGACGCTCTCCCCAAGATGGCGTTTATCCAAGGGATTGAAGGGGATGATCTTGGCGCTCGTCATGCAAACCTCCTCATGCGAAGATTCGCTAGTTTGTGCAACTCAGATTCGGCCAGACGCATTGCCACGGATGCCGCCACCTGACGACCTAGAGCCACGGGCACGGCATTGCCCAGTTGTCGCATGGTTTCCGTCCAGAAACCATGGAACACATAACCATCGGGGAATGTCTGCAACCGTGCGGATTCCCGCACGCTGAAATAGCGGACATCCCCATTCTCCAGAACCATCATATTTTCGCCACCGGGTACTCCATGATCGCCGGCCTTGAGCGTCTTCGCGGGCAGGTCAAGTGGGCTACCTGTATGCCCCGGATAAACCTTCGCCCCGTCTTGAAAAACGTGATTCAAAAACATGTTGGCTTTTCGCTGCCGGGGATCGGGTATGTCCACCAAGGCATCACGAACGGTTCTCCATGGCTTTTCTTCAAAATGGGCGGAGCCTGAAGCTAATTTGCGAATCCTTGCCTCGAATCTTTTGGGAACTGTGGGGCGTCGGCGCTTGCTCACGCCATGACGATCCCAATATTCACCAGTTACCCATTGGGAATGGAGTAAGGCATCCAAGCCGTGAGTCGGTTTGGGGAAGGACCATTCGACACCAAGATCGGAGCGGAATCCCACGATGAAGACCCGCTCGCGCTTTTGTGGCACACCGTAATCAGCCGCATTAACCAGCGTGGGAACAACGTTGTATGTGAGCCCCGAGACGTGAAGCGCACCAGATGTTTTTTCGGCTTGCAGGCGCTTGAGATGGTCGAGCCAGTTTTCACGACTCCGGCGCGTCACCTCGGGAAATTCCAGTTGCAGCAGGATGTATTGGTAATAGTTGGCGAAGCTCGAACGAGTCAGGCCCTTCACGTTCTCTATGATGAATGATTTTGGCCGAAGGGCTTGAACTACCTCGACCGTGGCGGGAAACATGTCGCGTTTATCGCCATACGCCTGGTGTTTTCCGCCCATTGAGAAAGGCTGGCATGGTGGCCCTCCGGCCAGAAGGTCGATGCCTTCCGGTATTGACGACCAGTCAAATTCGCGCACGTCACCTTCCCATAGAGGCCAATCGGCAACCACCGGGTAACCGCGCTTCTGGTTTTCCCTGATGGTGTCGCAAGCCCAGCGGTCCCACTCGATCACCGCTAGGGATTCAAAACCCGCCAGGGATACGCCCATGGCGAGTCCGCCACCGCCCACGAAGAGTTCAACCGATTTCATCACGTTCGCCTCCAGTTCCGTCGGCAAGGAATCGCCTCACCACATTCGATACTTCGCTCATATCCTTTTCTTTCATCTGGCATTCCCAGATCACTAGGACACGCCAACCCAATTCGTTCAATTGTCTCACATTTCCTTCGTCACGCCGCTTGTTCGCTTCGAACTTTTCCCGCCAAAAGGCGACCCTTGATTTTGGTATTCTGGCCAATCGGCAATCTTGGTGACGATGCCAGAAACAACCGTGCATGAAAATAACGGCTTTCCTTGATGGGAAAACCAAATCTGGCGTTCCTGGCAGGTTTTTTACATGCAGACGATACCGAAAACCCATACTATGAATTAGGCGACGAAGCCGCATTTCAGCAACAGAATTCTTGCCACGGATTCTAGACATCCGTTCACTACGCTCAGTCTGCGAGAGTGTATCCGCCAACCTGTCACCGCTGATTCATACTACACAGCACCCGCAATCTTTAGAGGCCCAACGCCTAGCCTTCAGCTGCGCCGCTGGCAGCCGTCGAGAGCGAACGGGGCGTCGGCATGACGAGCCGCCAGCAAAGGGCGAGCCGCCGCCGTGGTGACGTGAAACGCCCGTGGCAGGCGACGTGACGGGTAGCTAGAAGCTGCGAACGGCGGAGCGAGTGCAGGCGGCCGCGCTTTGCCGGGTAGATCGCGCCCAGGTCAGGGACGCGCCAGCGGCGTCACGCTGCAAGGCTTGGTTCGGGCGCTACCTCTTATCTTCTCCATTTACGGAGTCTGCTTCTGTGGTTGTGTCTTCTCTTTCTTTAACAATCTCAATTACCTCCGCTATTTCTTTGGCTAGTTCAGTTGGGCTATCCGTGTTGCTTAGTAGGGGATATGTCAAATTATCCTTATTCTCCGCCTTTACGTCAAGCTTAATAATATCCTTGTTTGCCAAATTTTCAATATGCACTGAACCACCCCCTAATTCTTTTGCAATTAACGCCCAGCCACCGTTAATAATAACTCCATCGGACTGACTATTTAATTTGCGTGTAATAGCAGATAGAACAGGCCTGACCGATCTAATAAAGATTAGCAACAAAGGCAATATCAAAATAATACTGACCAAAGATCCTGCAACAGGAACAATACTCGCAACCTGGAAAATTATCACGATTAATAGAAGGCTTAATATGGACCTCAATAAATGCCAATCCAAATCAGGAGACGAGGTTATGTTACCCTCCACAAAAGAAACCTCCTCTTGATCATTATTACGGAAAATTACTTGGAATTCGCTCGTCTTATTATTGACGGTTAAAAAATCTATGTTTATTGACTGCCCTGGGCCGAGAGCAATAATAGTGTAGCGTAATTCATTAGGATTTATGTTGTGTGGCGAAGGTACGATGTCTATTTCTCTTGGCGGTATTGTTGTAACACGTGGAAATGATGGATCAATTGATTGAGTATTTTCAGAAAACAGGCAGGTAAACGCTTGATTGCGAATTGTTTTTCGACCAGAATTTACAATGCGAAGATTGAAAAAATATAGATTCTTAATTTCGCGTCCTTGATAAATTATACTAATTTTATCTTGCAGTTCCTCTTTTGCCAACACAAATGTTTGCTCAGATTTGCGCTCATACATCAGTTGCAATTTTTGTCTTCGGTCAATAGTTGATTGAGCAATCAACGAGACTAAAATACCAATAGGAAATGCAAGAACTGCACTAATTAGGGCGGCCCAAATCTCCGGGCTATTCATTATGTCTTCCACTAAGTGCCTCACTTCAAGTGTGCGCGAGCCGAAGTGAAACTATTATAGCTCAATTCTGAGTTGTAAAAGAAAACTGGATGACCTCTGACTTTTTATACACCTCAAGTCCAGCTTTTGAAAATAGCACATTTTTTATAGCGGCCGAACGCCCGAGCTGAGCGGCCACCCGCCAACGCTGTGAAGTGACTACTTTATCGTTCATGGCCGCTCCAGCGAGATGTTAGTTGGCACGCCGTACAAGCTGTGAGTCACGACTCGCCGAAGTGCAGTGCCGTGGGAGACAATTCCCTGGTCTCGTGATTCCAAAGATAGACCTTTCCGTCAAGCCTCGCATCGACACCGTTTGGCAGGAAAACCAATAAGTCACCTGTGCCATTGGATGCAATTGCCACTGCACCGGATGGAAAACCTGTCCATGTTCGAGCCTGACGCGTCTCAAGAACGGTGTGATTTGCTGTTCGTGCAGCAGTCTTACGATCTGCTCCGTCAAGTACGGGGAAGATCTGCCAGTCGTCACCTGCAGTAGTGAGTTCCCCTCCATTTCGCGCGCGAAGGCGCTCGCGATACTCGGGTGGAAGCCTCACGCCAAGCTCAGCTTCAGCCTGGGAGACGCGACCTTCTGACGTTGGAAATGGCACAGCGCGTCCCGTGCCAACTAACATGTATTAGGCGGAAACAATCCGCCTATGTGCATCGTGTGAAGCCGTGCCCGCATCCGCCTATTTCTGGCAAACCGCAGTGCTAGATGGACAATATGTCCACCTATTCAGGATAGCACGCAGCCGATCGATGGTCAACACCCAGTGGCGCATACACAACGTATACATGTCCCTTACAGACAGACTCTTTCTGTGGTGCAATCTGTTAACTGCATGACATTGTCTTTAGTCTGGGTATTGATCATACTGTTGTTGCATGGTTGTCTCAACAATCGAACGACTAGCAGGTGCTCACTCACAGAACACCCATACACCTCTTCACTTTGGTTATGTCAACAATCACAAGATACACCTGCACGGTGGCAAAACCACCGCTACACCTACCAAACATGAAATAGCGACATTTAGCCACTCGTATACTGTACAAAAGCCGTCGAAAATGTACTATACAGCACCACCAAAGACCGTTATAGTCTCTCATAGATACACTTCAAATAGTAATAACGGGGGAAATAGTATGCAGTATGTGAGTTTAGGTCGGACCGGCCTGCAGGTGAGCCCGCTGTGTCTGGGCACCATGAACTTTGGCAGCAGCACTGATCAAGCAGAGTCTTGCAACATCATCGATGCCGCCATTGAGCAGGGCATTAACACCATCGACACGGCCAATATTTATGGCCGAGGATGTAGCGAGGAGATCGTGGGAGAGGCACTGCACCGCACTGGGAAGCGAACACGGATGGTTCTGGCCACCAAAGTACACGTGAGTATGGATGATAGCGACCCGAATGCCGCCAACAATCATCGCCGCCATATCATTGAACAGTGTCACGCATCGCTGCAGAGGCTACAAACAGACTACATCGATCTGTACTACATCCATCGACCAAGCACCCAGATCCCGATTGATGAAACACTACGAGCCCTGGACGATCTCGTACGGGACGGCAAAATCCGCTACATCGGCACCAGTGACTTCGCGGCCTGGAAGATCATCGAGTCGCTCTGGGTCTCCAAAGAATATGGACTCAATCGCTTTGTATGTGAGCAGTCGGCCTATCATCTGCTGGACCGCCGCGCCGAGCGTGAGTTGCTACCAATGGCACAAAGCTATGGTATTGCAGTGTTGGCATGGTCACCCTTAGCAGGCGGGATGCTCTCGGGTAAATATAAACGCGATACAGATCGGCCAGAGGGAGCACGCTTTCATGCAAGCAGTGAGTCAGATGAGTGGGCCCAACGACATTTCACCCCGGCAGCATTCGATGCCGTCGAGTCAATAACGACCATGGCCAGTGAAAAGGGCTGTACACCAACACAGTTGGCGCTCGCATGGTGTTGCCAGCAACCAGGCGTGGTCGGGCCAGTGTTAGGGCCGAAAACACTGGCCCAATTCGAGGAGCAGTTGGGCGCACTCCACATTAGCATCACAGATGAGGACCGACCACGTATCGATCACGTGTGTCCACCGGGCAAAGCCATCGTACCGTATTACATCGACGATGCCTTCGCCGATTTTCGACCACATCAATTCAGGTGGTAATCAACTCACAGCCTAAGCACTGTCAGGACGCACCAACAAGACCGGCAACGTCGTCGTGTGCAACACCTTATCTGCGACACTGCCCAGCATCCAGCGTCGCAGACCACCGTAGCCATGTGTGGCCATCACAATCAGGTCGACATCACGATGACGTGCCTCCACACCAATCTCAATGGTTGGATCACCCACAGTTACCGCAGGAACAATGGGTATATCACGTGGAAACATCTGACGTATCAATAGTTCAAGATCCTGCCTGACTTGCTCACGACGTATCTCTGTCATTTCTGCTGCAAGCGCACCGGTATCGGGATAAAGTTCTAAGGCATATGGCTCTACCTGTAGCAGAATGATTTCAGCTTCGGCCCGCGTTGCAAGATCGGCAGCAAGCGCAAATGCCTGTCGTGACAAACCCGAACCATCGGTTGGCACCAGGATACGTTGGATGGTGAAGGTATCGATCGGCACCGAAACTGCATCACGTATAAGCACAATCGGACAGGGCGCGTGGCGCAGCACATGATCGGCCACACTGCCTAACGCCCAGCGTCGCAAGCCACTGTAGCCATGCGTGGCCATCACAATCAGATCAACCTGCTGGTGTACTGCTTGTTCCATTATACATTGTGCAGGCGTGCCTTCATGGACTTCAACATCAACATGAAAACCCTTTTCACGTAATGCTGCTGCATGGAACTCCAAATACTCGATAGTCTGTCGGCGTTGTATTGTCAGCATGTGTGTCGGTTGGTCTTCACCAACTAACCTGACTCCACCAACCTCACGAGCCATATGGGATGTGGGCGTCTGATCAGCAACCTGCTCGGTGAGCACGCTCAACAGAAGAATTTTTGTATCCAGAAACTGTGCAAACAGTTGTACATAGGGGAGTACCTGTTCAGATAACTCTGAACCATCAAGGGGAACCAGAATCGTTTTCATACGGGCCTCCTCATTGAGGCATACTAACATAACACAAAGCCAGCAATGGCTCATCTCATCATACCCCACAGGTATGGGAGAAAAGGGAAACGTCATGCCACACGGAATAATAGTTTCATAACATGTATGCCAGGGCTGACGATAGCCCGTTATGTGGGTGCTGGTTGTGGTTGGTCAACCCCGTGTTGATAGATCCCTCTCACCATCGCTTCGATGTCGGGCTCCTCGACCGTAAGATCGCGCACAGGATAGCGATTGGCAATGTCGACCATCAAGTCCGCTGCCGTCATTATTTCACGATCAAACTGGACCCACATCCGACGACCCTCACTTCGCACCACGTTTGCACCATGCGTGGATAATACCAACTCCGCCTGAAGGCTGTGTCCATCAGGAAGATCGAGGTCAACCACGAGTGTACGCCACCGCCCAAAACGTTCGCGTAGTGCAGCAAGGGCTCCATCATAGACTACCTGACCGTGGTCGATCAAAATCACCCTCGGGCAGAGGTAGGCAATATCCGTAAGATCATGGGTCGTCAACAGCACAGTTACACCATGTTCTCGATTGATATGCGACAAGAACTGACGAATGTGCTCTTTCGCCACCACGTCAAGACCAATCGTCGGTTCGTCCAGAAACAAAATGCTGGGCTCATGCAACAATGCTGCCGCCAGATCAGCACGCATGCGTTGCCCCAGCGAGAGTTGACGTACTGGCGTATGCAGAAAAACATCCAACTCAAGCAACTCGCTAAACCGTTGCAAGTTGTGTTGCCAGCGCGCTTCTGGAATACGATAGATATGACGCAACAACTCAAACGTCTCGATCGTTGGCAGATCCCACCACAACTGACTACGCTGACCAAACACCACCCCAATGCGACGGACATGCTCGATCCGCTGTCGGTGGGGTATGCGCCCATCAACCACAATATGCCCATCGCTTGGCACCAGAATGCCTGTCAACATCTTCATCGTCGTGGACTTCCCGGCACCATTTGGCCCCAGATAGCCCACCATTTCGCCTGCTGCCAACTGAAACGACACATCAGCGACCGCATGGATATGCTGTCGCTCACGAGAAAGGAACGTACGCAGTGTGCTTAGATGGCCACTCTTCCGCACTGCACGCGTAAACGTCTTCCGCAGATGCTCAACATGGATGAGTGTCATGGTACTCCTGCTGACAAAACTAAAGCGGTACCTGTAACTGTCGTGCAATCTGTGCCATATGTATGGCGTCATGCCAGAGCATATGCAGGGTATGACTGTAAATGGTCACCATCCCCAGCTTATTATGTTCCGCAGACAGCTCCCACTGTTCTGGCGTAAGTGCTGCTAATTCCGCGATATGTTGCGAACGCGCACGTACAAACGCCGCCAGCGCTTCCTGTAGATTGGCTTGAGCATACCACCGTTCATATGCGAGGGCTTCCTGATCAAAACTACCGATCATCGCGGGACTGGTATCACGCATCATATGCATACGCTCAATGACAAATTCTTCGGTATCGCGCATGTGACACATCACCTCGACAATCGACCATCCCTCATTAGCGCGTGCAATACGTGCCTGTTCCATCGTCACGCCAGACAGGAGCGTTTCCAACGTCTCAGGGGTTGACTGTAACGCTTCGATCAATTCCTGTGTTGAGCCATACATTCGTTTTCTCCATTTGGTGCTATTGTCTCTGCAGAAGCCACAATCTGTGCAGCCACCTGTCGCAAGACATCACGCAATTCAGCTGGTCGATAGACCATAAAAGCACATCGCAAATCAATCAAAAAATGAGCAATCCAATGCAGATCCTCCATAAAACATTGGAGGTACACCCCATCAGATGTTTGTTGTATCGTGCCAAGTGTAGCCGGTATACGCTGGCATGCTTCCTCCCATGGCAGCGTAAGCAAAACCTCAACCTGCCATGTACTCTTTATTTGTACAATCGAATCGAGCAAATACGCCAGACTATCAAAATCAGCAGGCGGTTGAAAGTGTGTATCTTGCAATTGCGCTGTCAGCACACGGTCCAGCCGAAACACCCGCATATCCTCGCGCAATCGGCAGTAGCCAATCGCATACCAACGCCCCTCGCGATACACTACCCCATACGGCTCAATCATCCGTTCCGTCGCCGCATCCTGCCCCGACATGTACTCGATCCACAGTTGACGGTGTTGTCGAGCTGCCAGACTAAATGGCACCACCAGATCACTGGCGGGTGCAGCCTCCGCTTTGTGCAGATCGAGCACCAGCATCTCCTGTACCGCTTGCACACGCTGCCGCAGCGTCTCGGGCATCACCCGCTCGATCTTCGCCAGCGCACCCTCGAACGCTGGAGCATCGAGCGTCATGTTCAACGCACGGGTGGCAAGTAAACCAAGCACCAGCGCCAGCGCCTCATCTTCGGTAAACATCAGCGGCGGTAACTTAAACCCCGGTCGCAAGCGATACGCACCGTAACGACCTCGCGCAGACTCCACCGGAATACCGAGATCCTGCAACATGGTAATATACCGACGAACCGTGCGAACATCAACCTCCAGACGTCCCGCAAGCTCTGGCCCATTCATTGAACCGTATGTTTGCAGTAACTCAAGGACGGTCAGCACACGCGTCGCCGGATGATACACAACAAGCCTCTCTACATACAAAAGAAAGATCAGGAAAGATTATACATGCCTTTCACCCTTCATGCTATGCACCAAAAGATGGAACAAAGGGCTATGCGACCACCGCATCGATAACCGTGGCGGTTGTGGTGCCAAACACATCAGTGACCTGCACTCTGATGTGATAGTGGCCTCGCTCAGCATAGCACCAGCCAATATCGGTACACATCGCAAGACTACGGTCAGTGCGGGTACGGAACGCCTGCCAATGGTGAGTAAAGGGTTGTCCGGCCTGCCACAAAAAGTCGACTGCCCAGAAGTCGATAAAATCGAAGGGCGTTTTGTTAGCCCGTTCACGCAAGGCATGCGGTTCCTGCTTCATCCCGTCAGGCAATGACGGCACAAAGTGAAGCAGTTCAATATCATAACTGCCCATCTCGTGTTGTACAATGCGTACTTCGAGCATGCCGACTGCCAAAAAGGTCACCTCTGTGTACTGCGGTTCCATCAACTCACGTGGAATGTATTTGAGATGAATAACAACACCTGTGGCCACTTCAATCTCATGCCTGTGTAAACCCACATCCCAGTCAAACTCCCACGCCAGCACATGGAGTGCTTGTCCTCCATGGGACTGTGTTGCGAGAGCCAGCATCCGCAGGAACTCAACCGTACAGATCACATCGATCTGAGTTAAATACACATATGTTGGATGATTCGCCCTGACAAGATGTTCACCTAACACCAATTCCTCTAGCGCTCCATACGGCTTGGGTACCCTGGCTCGATAGTGCTGCAAGACCAGCTCACGATACGTTTTTTCATCATTGTGCAGCTGTTCATAGAGCCACCACCTACGTGCCTCAAGCCCCAGATCATAGATATCAAACGACTGCGTTTGCTCATTCGATGAATGCTGCAACTGGCTCAGGCGTTTCCGTGCTGACTGAATGGCGTAACATCCCACATCCCCACCGATCCAGCGCCGACCAAGCTGCTCTGCAACTGCCAGCGTGGTACCTGAACCACAGAAAAAATCGGCTACCAGATCGCCTTCGTTGGAAGCCGCTTTGATGATTCGCTCAAGGAGCGCGGTAGGTTTTTGCGTGGTGTAGCCCGTACGTTGCGGGTCTTTTTGCTGCAAATGGCTGATATCGGTCCACACATCCGGCGGGGTGAGTCGCTCGTCCTCGTAGTAACGATATACCTTACCTGCAGACTTAATCGTAAAGTAGACACGTCCATCTTCGTCGACATGCCGCTTCATATGGTTTCGCTTACGCGTACCACGTAGCTCACCTATCGCATCCTTGTTGAACACCCAACGTGCTGTTTTGGAATACCAGTAGATGGTATCGTGTTTCCGTGAGAATTGGTCGTATTGTCGCCCGCCAGACTGATAATGCCAGATAATCTGGTTTCGCTGATGCCTGCGCCCAAAGACTTCGTCCAACAGGAGTTTCAGCACAGCATCAACCCGATAGTCGCAATGCACAAAAATGCTCCCATCATCACACAGCAGATCCCGCATGAGCAAGAGACGTTC
This sequence comes from Chloroflexi bacterium AL-N1, assembly GCA_013122435.1. Lineage (GTDB taxonomy): Bacteria > Chloroflexota > Chloroflexia > Chloroflexales > Roseiflexaceae > AL-N1. The sequence goes on along the minus strand of WYDT01000024.1, from coordinate 97,005 downwards.
GTACAACATGTGCAGATAGGAATCCGTTCCCTGCCCCCACATATCCCGATACGCCACCGCTGCAACGGTTGATGCACCACGCCGACCATCGGCACCTTCTTCGCCAAGGGACATATGCATGGTGAAATCAGTTCCCACATCAAACGGAGGATCGATGTAGATGAGACGTACCTGCCCACGAAAACGCTCCAGCAGCGCCGCCAGGGCCAGCTTGTTGTCGCCCCAGATAAGCATGTTGCGCCAGTGCGGTTGGTGCGGCGTCGCATCATCATGTACTGCGTGGATAGCCTCGACACACTGCAACGTCGGTGATGATGACGGCAGCGCAATTGGTTGGCGCCTGCCATAGACATCGTATTTGCCATCCCACACAAATTCCGTTCCAATACGCGCAAGTGGATGTGGATTATCCGGGCCGTAGGCTTCCTGTTCATCACGAGGATCAACCATGCTGCACACCGTTGAGTCGTTGCAATTCCTGCTGAACAATTCGACGCGCAATTGCCAGCGAGGTAGCGTAGGTCGGGTCCATCCCAAAATAGGAGAGGTTGTGCGACCCTAGATTATGCCCCTTACTATAAGGTGTATCCGACGCATAATGCAGAAAGCCAAAATCAAACGGGGGTCGCAGGAAACTGATCACCTCATCAGTCGGATAGCGCACCGCAAAGGTTTGTTCGTACATCGCGTTGAGATAGGGTCCCGCTTCCATCTCGATGTCGGTGTAAAACGCGCGATACAATACATCGAGTAAACTTTCGTTTTGCAGAAAAGTGCCACGAGAGGTAATCGCTTTCTGGTTGTCGAGAACGCTCCCATGGGCAATGTATGGCTCCACATCAAACGCCGTGAACGCAGGAATAAAGTTGTACGTGTTTCCGGTATGTTCGTCATAGACCACATTCGGGATCAGCACGTCGCCGATCTTGCCGTTGAGCGTGGCTGCCTTCCCAAGCACATATACACCACAGACCTGCCCCACACTCCGCGCAATGATTTTAAGGATGTTGTAAGCCGCCAGACCAAGCGGATAATCAATGTTTACAACTAATGCATCACTCTCCTGCAAACGCTCAATCCCATCGACACGGATGCGCGGATCGAGTTTCGCAGTTTGCAACCTGCCAAGTTCAATTACCTGAGCATCGATAGCCAGATAAAAGCGACTCTGCACCCGATGGATGCCGAGATACTGCTCTTCGAGAGCACGGCGGGCAAAATACTGCTCACTGGATGGGTCTGATTGATATTTCTTTTGGACATAGTAAAAAAAATTTTCGAGTGAAGAAGGCACCTGTGCCGCCACGATCCGATCATACTCTGCTTGCAATCCCGCGTGATGACGCTCGCGGAGAAAGGCTAATAACTCATCGGTATTGCGTAACGCAAAGCCGGAGAGCAAATTCACCAGACTATGGGTATTGCTTGAGACAAAGTAGATCGGTCGGTTGTGGAAGTTGATGTCAGGGAGGCTTTCTTCGATATGCCACCACCAGCGCAACGATGCACGCTCATAATCGAGGAGCGAGCCACCCAGCATCCGCACGGCAAAGCGCTTGCGGTGCCTGCCTACCTCCAACAAACGCTCAGCCATGCGTTCACCCCAGATCGTACGAAGGCGGGCCAGATCTTCGCGTCGAAGGCCAATGGGTTCGAGTAGCTGTTCCTGTTCTTCAAACGGTATATCTTCAGCTTGCACGCGTTGCAATGCCTGCGTAAGTTTGGGATCAATCAAGAGATTGTGAATTTTGTTCCACTCGTGTTGAAATGCTACCAGAATCGGCAGCAGATCATCCACATCTGATGGGCTGGCAATCAACACTGCCAGTGTTTGCTCACCATCGAAGAACATTTTACGACGACGGCCAGGGGCACTGACGAGCTGCCAACTCAACACATCCCCATAGCCGTGGCGTGCAAAGACTTCATGCGACTGCCCCAGCAAGACCAGACGCACCGCATCAATACACCCTGGTAATCGCAATGAGGTGTAGGTCAGTGCCGAAAGATCAGGCGTTGTCGCACGTGCATCATGGTGGAGACTCGGTTCGGAGGCCAGATACGGTTCAACAAGTGCCTCGATCTGAATTTCTCCACTACTACGTAATAAAGAATGATAGGTACGATGAAACAAGTCCAGTGGTGCACGTACTTGCTTGTCCTGTAAGTACATTGGACACTCCCAACTGTTGATTGACTATGACAAGTCAGCTATGCTTATATACACAGATCTCTTCTGTAATATGACACTACCTCTCACTTCCAGTATACCAAAGGAGCAGAAGTATAAAACCATATTAGATGTATTTTTTATACACGTTCTGTCTCTGTGTGAGCAGCAACACGGTCAACGACGTAACATAGGATAGATAGGGGCGTACGATGCAACTGAGCAGACCAGCTTCCAGATTGGGAGGAATGAAGATCAGGTTTCCCAACCTAGGGTGGAAACAAACACTTGCGATCATATTAGCGATCCTAAGTGTGATTGGCATTGCCATGATGCCAGGAGATTTGTCAACCGCAGGGCGCATTACTCTGGCAACATTCGCACTCACCGTTATTGGCTGGACATTGACCAAACTGAATGACACCTTTGTCGCGCTGTTTGCAGCGATTGGTCTGGTCATTTCATCAACCATCGCAACAGAGAGTTTCTTCGCCAGTCTTGGTAACTCGGTTGTCTGGCTGATGATTGGGGCTTTTATGGTCGCCAATGCGCTGAACAAGTCGGGGGTCTCAGATCGCATTGCGATGCTTGCCGCAGGCCGCGCCAATAATGTCGGGCAGTTGTTCTATCTGCTCACAGCCGTGTTATTGCTGACATCATTGCTTATTCCTTCGACATCGGCACGAGCTGCTATTATGATACCAATCTATCAGGCGTTGTCGAATGCTTTTCAGGATGCCAAAATCAATCGTGCGCTGGCCATTGCCCTGCCGGTCAACATCCTCCTGACGGCGGTAGCCTCTCTGGTCGGGGCAGGCGCACACCTGGTTATTAACGACATTCTGGGCCAACTTACTGGCCAGTCACTTTCGTTTATCGAGTGGATTATGATGGGCCTGCCTTTTGCAGCAATCTCATCATTTGGCAGTACGTGGCTTATTATGCGTATGTTTCTTGATAAACAACGTCGTCAGTTGCCGCTCACCAATGCGTTTACTGCGGGAATACAGCAAGCTGGCCCACTCTCCAAACAAGCACGCTATATTATCGGTGTCACTTTGACTCTCGTACTGCTCTGGTCAACTGAATCAATCCACGGAATCGACAATGCGCTGGTTGCATTGATGGGCGCCATTGCCGTGACCATTCCAGTGCTTGGGGTCATGAAGTTCAAGGAAGCAGCCAAAGGAGTCGAATGGGAGATGATCCTGTTTGTAGCCGCCACACTTGGTATCTCGGAAGCATTGGTTGAATCCGGAGCGGGGCGCTGGCTCGTTGATCTGTTGCTGGTACAGAGTGGCATTGTCGAGTTAGGCTCCCAGATTGCGATTATACTAGGGTTGGTTATAGTCACATTGACCTCGCACCTGTACATTACATCTCGCTCGGCGCGTGGCGCAGTTCTCGCACCATTGACCGTCCTGCTCTCGTTTAGTTTGGGACTTGACCCACTCACTGTGGGATTTATTACTGCTGCAGGTATTGGTTATTGTGTAACAATGGTTGTAAGTGCCAAGCCATTGACTATGTTCCAGCAGATCAATGGAAGTAACAATCCAACCTATTCCCCCGCTGATCTGTTTCGCTTGAGTACTATCCTCGCACCCGCACACGTCGGATTAATTGTGCTCTTTGGTCTTTTTTACTGGCCATTTGTCGGCGGTGGCAATCAAATACCGCCACCTGCATCCACTGCAGAAGCAGCAGAAACAGACCAGTTATCACGTGCCGCGCAACGGTTAGAGGCAGCACCGATCACCACTGGCCGCCCTGGTCTGATTGAGGAAGGGGCCTTTATCCCACAAGATATTCTTGATGAGGCAGGTATTCGGCATATCGGTGGTGAGTATCAGATTGATCCAGGACGGCCTTGCTTGAGTTGTGTGGTGCCAACGGCCACACCAGAACCAACAGCTACACCGACAGCGGTGCCAACGTCTACACCACCACCGCCACCAACAGCTACACCAGTACCACCTACCGCCACGTCAGTGCCACCAACAGCTGTACCACCAACAGCCGTACCGCCAACAGCCGTACCACCCGCACCACCACCCGCGCCGCCACCCGCACCACCACCCGCACCACCACCCGCGCCGCCACCCGCGCCGCCACCCGCGCCGGAACCACCACCCGCTGATGATGATGATGGCGGTGGAGACGATGACGGCGAAGACGATTAATAGATACCAAAAGAGGACTAGCAACAGTCCTCTTTTTTATTCACTCATCTAACACTCATTTATATATGTATTTTCAACTCTGACGGAGTCTCTTTTCCTACAGATACAGTTAAAGTTATTATTTGAAAAGGACTACTTCGTGACACAGGCAAATAATATACCGACCACTAACGACACGGTTGTTTTGCGTCTCATTCAATCACCAAACCAAAACGCAACCTATCAGGGGCCGTCACGAGCAATTGATTACATCGTTTATGTTGAAGAGGATGACACCATCATTTTACAAGGAGACGCACCTATGCCCTCCATTGATATCTCACATCCATCTGTAGAAGATCATGAAGCCATGACAGTACTGCGGATCGCCACACACGATCTGCTTACACCACTGACCAGCATCCGTAGTTACGCTGATATGCTTGCTTCTGGTGTATTTGGTCCTATGCCCGAAGAACAGCGCTGGGTCATTGAGCGTATCCAACAGGCAAGTGGTTTCATGAGTCGTGTCACACAAGATCTGTCGGACGCAATAGATCCCGGTCAGGATGGTCTGTCGCTACGTAATCGGATCTTTGAGCCGGAAGAAGTTGCCAAAGAAATACTGGCTTTATGTCAACCACAGGCACAGGACCACCAGCACACCCTTACCCTACGCTGTGTGGGCAAACTTCGCCCAATGACGAATGACCCTGAGCGGTTGCAACAGGTTTTGTTCAATCTCATGAGCAATGCGATACGGTATGCTAATGAAGGAAGCATTCGGCTCGTTGTCGAACAGGATGGTGACTGGATCGAGTTTCGTGTGGAAGACCAGGGTCCTGGCATTCCTGAGCTACAACAACAGACTATCTGGAAATTCGACTCACGCCTTACCAATGAGGGGAAAGGACGGGGTTTGGGTTTGTATATTGTGCAGCAACTGGTCCAGGCGATGGGCGGACTGGCTGGTGTAGATAGTACAGAGGGTGTTGGGAGTTCTTTCTGGGTGCGGTTTCCCGTGGATGTCTTAGATGGCCAGTGATGAATGATCGGGTTATCTGGTTTGTAACAATACATTCCAATATCTGCAACACCAACGAACAGACAGTGATAATCATACCGTTGATCAAAAGATTTCTCCTCTCTATCATTGAGTACCCTATATGTGCTAGCCCCAGGACTGATTCTGGTAGTTGGCAGGATTCCAGGCATCCTTGTAATCCTGAACGAATGCCTCAAATGTAATTGGTGCATTGCCTGTCACATCACGAACGACAGTTGTAGTACCTTCGAGTACACCTGCGCGTGTCATCCGATCAGTGCTGGAGAGCATACCCACCATAAAATCGGACATCCCCATCTGACGGAACACCTGCGCGGCGTCGTCATCAGTGATGGGTATGACCTGAATCTCCTTACCGAGTGCATCACCGATGATCTGAGCCGCTGTTTCCTTGGTAAAATCGCGTGGACCTGTTACTGTCAGGCTTTGGTTCCGCCATCGTTCTGGGTGCTGGAGGATAGTGGCATTTACTGCGCCCAGATCACGCACATCGACCCAGCCCGTTTTGCCCTCTCCTGCCCCACTATAGATTGATCCTGAAGCAATAGCTTGTCCATAGAAATTGATAAAGTTCTGCATAAAGCTCGACGGCAGTGTCAGCGTATAATCGATACCAGTAGCCCGTACCGCATCGTCGATCTGGCCATGCATCTGGAGTAACGGAAAGGATGAGGCAGAGTCGGCACCCGCAGCACTTGAGCGTACAATATGCCTGACCCCAGATTGTTTCGCTACCTCCAGAGCAATCTCCGCATGACGCTCTACATCGTCGGTCATGGGCAACAAGAGAAAGAGCGTATCAATCCCATCCATGGCCCGCAGCATCAGATCAGGATCACCAAAATCGACCTGCACGGTCGGAATGGCTTCATCACCACGGGCGGAACCTTTTACACCAGCCACAAAGGGATGTCCGGTTGCTTGAAGATGCTTGACTACGATTGAACCAATGTTTCCGGTAGAACCTGTTATCAATGTACGTTGTGCCACAAAATCCCCCTTACAGTAGCTTTGTCACCAGCGAATCCGTTACTCGTTTTTAAGTACGAAGCATTTCTCAAATACAGAAGACCTGAAATGAGTTTCACTCACTAACTTTAGTATACAACACCCTAAGCCAATTGCAGCAACCCGCTTCCGAGGCGAAATGATCAATTTCCGAGGTTTGGGATATACCCTAGTATGTATTGTTGCCGACGCCACACAAGCGGAGAGCTGCCAACCTGCCGACGGAAGAAGCGACCAAAATGCGTTGGTTCCGCATATCCCAGATAGTCAGCAATCTCTCCGATACTCAAATCGGTGTAGACTAGCAGTTTCTTCGCTTCGAGAAGAACGCGTTCTGCAATAACCTGGTGTGCTGTTTTACCGGTGGCCAATTTTACCGACTGCCCGAGGTAATCAGGCGAGATAGCCAGCAAATGTGCATATTCCTGTACCGTTTTTTGTACCAGGTAGTGCTGATTGACCAGGTGCTGAAAGCGCATATTCAATGCATCGTGTGGAGTACTCTGGGTCAGCGCATACTGTTGTGCATCATAGAGGCGCTTGCAATCGAACAGCAATTCCAGCAGAAGTGCATGGAGCATCTGAACACGGTAGGGATGTGTGCTATGAAACATGCTGAAGAGACGCACAAAGTGGTCTCGTTGAGTTTGTTTCTCCGCACCTGTGAGCTGTAGCATATTTATTTCGGTCATTCGGAAAAAAGGAAAGACCTCCAGAACCGGAACGGGATAATGATCCAGAAAGGAATCCTTGAAATAGACAATGAAGCCACGCTGGGCAGCACCACGAATCCATGCCAGAACGTGTGTTGGTGATGCGAAAGAGAGAGTATCGCTCAAATCACGTATTACTTCGGTATTGATATGCAGTTCTGCGTCATCCGACTGCTCGAACAGCACCACTTGATAGAAGTTAAACCGATAAGGCGGCATCACCTTTCGGGTCGATGGATAGGTATCCTCGAGGCTGAAAATATGAAACGCAGGCAGATCGGTGCGCCCGGTGTAGCCCGTCGCCATATGACTTTCGTTAATATCGTTGAAAACCTGAATGCTCATGCAACTTATTACCAAAACCTACAACTGAGAAATGTTACTCCATAGGATTAAACAACGAAACAATGATAGCAGCATCGCTGGAACACATTAGCAGAGGCATGAGCAAAGGGCATGTCCCACATAAAAACACCACGCCGCAAGCAGATGTTGTTGCCACGACTTTGCTGATGAGATGCTTGCCTCATCAATACATCTCTATCGCGTCCCTGGGCAGTAATTGCACGTGCTTCAGGTGTGCACGAACCTTCTCATCATCGCTGTAAGGGTAATCAAAACGAAAATATGCTGCAACACCAATGGCTATGGTCCGAAACAGATCACACATCGTATGTAGCGCATCCCAAGTCTTATCATAACTGGCATCGGCATAGGTCTGCTCAAGTAATGCCCAGTGCGTTGGCTCAAGGTGTTGTTTGAGATGTTTTCCGAATTTGCCCGGTCCATGTGTGAACTGCGTTGTTATCGCCACATGCCATGTGAGCATTTTCATCAACTGCTCGCGAACAATCTGATCTAACATGTATTTGGCATACGTTATTTCTTCTCTCCATAACCCTTTGGCAACATATGTGGACACCCACCAAAATTCGTTGCAGCAATCAGCGAAATTCCTAGTGGTTGGTGGTTGTGGAAGATAGTCACTTTCACTGGGAGCAAGCAATGGCTCGAAAATACCGTCCTTGTCCAGTAGCATCGAACTGAGACTCTCTCTTTAAAACTCAGAGAGTTTGGCGAGAGAAAACAGCGTGAGATCAATGCGATTGCCATCCATAAATTGCATGAGATACGCAAAGTGGCCGTCATTTGTCGCAGGTGGATCTCCCATTGCCTCGGGCATTTGCAAAATCATGATTTCGCCGAATCGCTCTATCCAGGTGTGGTCGTTCGTGAACGAATCAATGTCCGTAACAAAATAGATAATATCAAAATCTTGGAAGATATCGCGCTGTGCATTAGGATTGACACGTGAACCGTTTATCATTGCAGCCCGTATGTGGTCATTGTCTTTTGCGGTATGTACGATGAGTTCAAGCATTTCTTGTTCACTACGCATAATGTTCCTCAACTTAGCTCTGTCTTAAGGCTTCCAGTGTTGGGTAGCTTGTGGCATCGCCCCAACTATCGACCTCTACTAAAAATGTATTTACGCCAAGCAAGCCCGCTGCCCAGAGAAATATCCGATCCCGCTCTGGTATTTCGTAAAGTTGGAGCCACCTGACATCAGCAAGAACCTAGTGGTCAACCACAACATCAGGATCATGTCCAAGCGCAGGTGTTTGCTCACCGATATCGACCAGGAAAGAGTAGGTCTCGTCTTCTGGGCCATAGCATACGTGGTACGGCAGACTTCCCACAACACCGTTGACATTGCATTCTTCCAGGAGTTCGCGCAATGCGCCCTGTGCAGAAGTTTCATCAGGTTCCTGCCCACCACCTGGCAGACACCACCACTCCTGGCCATCCTGCTGATACTTAACCATCAGTACACGATTATCTCGAACAACGATGGCTTGAACACGTGGCATACGCTTCCTTTTTTAAAGAGCCAACTACTCAAGAGCGATTTGTGTCATTATATACAATGAATAGTTGGTTTAGGAGGCAACCACCATGTCCAGTCAGCATAGACTGGATGCATGTCAAAAGCAGCGTACCTCTGCTATCCATCATATGCTCAATGGTTACAATAGTGCAGTTAGTATTCAGTTTTGAGCGAATCTAATAATGACAACTCTTGAGGCTGCCAGCCCAAATCACGGGCTGCGCTATCGCTGAATACCTGGTTGAGCGTGAGCGGAAACGCAAAAAAATCCCAGTACCTGTTGCGCTTCTTCCATGCTTAAGCTAGTAATCCGGTCAACTCCGGTGGCATCGGCAATGGCTTGAGCAATCTCTTTTAGAGATACTACAGATGCAACAGGGAACAACACAGAACCAGCAGATGCCTGCTCAACAGCCAGTGCCACCAACTGACCCACATCGTCGACATGGACACTCGACCACATGGCTTCGCCATCAGCAATGTAAACACTTTCACCACGCTGTTTGGCTATCCCCAGCATCATCTGAGGAATATCGCCACCACCACGTCCATAAATGTAAGACGCAAAAATCTGAGCGGTTCTGATGCCTTTATTCGCTGCAATCTTAAGCATTTGAGCTAATTCCGCTGCCCCAGCGAGTGGAGGAGGGGCGGCAAAGTCATCTGTCTCTGTCTTTCCATCTAGTCCGGTATCACCAAATACAAGACTGCCGGTAATCTTCACAAAAGGCTTGTTGCTGCCTTCAAGGGTAGTGAGAATGTGCTCAATTGCCTGCTGCTCTATTTTAGAATACGCCTCGCTTTGTCCTGCTGCAGCATAAACAACGCCATTACTCGACTGAATGGCCGGGACCAAACTATCAGACTGGGCAATATCACCCACCAGCGTATCGACACCCAGTTTTTGCAGTGGCACTTGCTGCGCCTCAGTGCGGATCAAGGCCACAACACTATGTCCCCGTGCCTTAAGTGCCTCAACTGAACTCATACCAATGTAGCCAGTCCCTCCGATAACAAAAACTTTCATACAATTGAATACCTTTCTTTTTATGATGAGCTATTTTGAGCTTCATTTCTTATCACTACTCAAGATAGTTTTACGATTGCCTGCGTTCACAAATGCTAGCCAGATCAAAGTCGCAAACGACGACCTTATCAATTACCTCTACCTTATAGGGAAAATAATCTGTCGCACTTACCCCATCTCACTCATCCAAGAAGATTATAATATCTCGCACCGAATGTAGTCAGTTAGCTGAGTCATATCGGACCACTTACTGTGGTAGCACAACTACCACGTCCAGTCAACATAGATCGTATGCGTGTCAAAATTAGTCCGACCTTGCTGACCTTACTCCTGAACAACACAGAAAAGGTTCCCATCTGGGTCTTCCAGAACAACATAGTCAGCATGCGGTTCGTATCTCCATGGATAGCGCGTTGCTCCCAGACTGACTAACCGTTCCACTTCACCTAATTGATTTGGCGTATACAGATCGAGGTGAATCCAACTACGTTTACCAGTACGTTTGACCGGGGCTTAATCCAGTGAGAGGTTGGGACCTTTACCAGAGGGATCATGCAGAATAACAAAGCCTTGATCGACCCACCCAACGACGTAGTGTAATGCTGCCTGCCAGAATTGCACCATCCGCTCAAACTCATAGCAACGGATCACAATTGCCCCGACCCGCACATGGGCAGGCTCTTGATATGTGTTCTTCATGAGTGATGTCTCCTGATTTCTTGAGGTTGAGCGATATACCAGCCTCACACTTCTACAGACAAGGTATCTGTATACACTTACTATACCAGGAAACATCAGAGCTTTTCGGCATCTTCAACAACGAAGTGGACATGAGCGCACTACCACGTCCAGTCAACATAGACCGGGTGTTCATCAAAATCGGCGCGTCCTTGTTTTCCCTTATCTGAAAGGAAGAGCATCATCCGTTCCTCATCGTGGTCCTCATACTTTGTCGCATTGCCAAAACGCGTCGGGGATTGGGTGATGGCCCAGCCTGCGTGTTCGTAAAATGCTGTACGCTTTGGCTCGCAGTAGAGAATCGCAAGGTCAACATCGCTCTGCGAGATAGCGTCTGTGGCCATCTGAAGCACTTTGCGTCCGTGACCCTCACCTCGATAGGGCGGAAAGGTAAACATATTGCCAAAACCACAGACCTGATAGCTATGGTCAGCGTGTTCCAGCGTCGTGTGTATGACTGCCGCATAGCTTATCAACGTCTCGCCTTCGGTGACCACAAAGTGAATCGGTTCAAGTGCAGATGGATAGGTTTCAGTTAGAAGTCTTTCGTCGTCTTCAAAGATATACGGCCACTCAACACACATAAAAGCAAGCGCTTGCCATTTGAGTACTGCGGGAAAGTATCCAGTAATGATTGATATGCTGACACAGTGTTTTGGCTTAATGTCCACTCAAAAACATCAGGTTATCAATCGCACAATGAGCTTTCATATGGGAAGTATCGTAATCCCACGTCCAATGTTGCTGTATAATCCTTCCAGGACACTTTATTAAAGAAGACAAGCACAATAACTGACAGTTTCATTCTCTATCTGGAACATGACATGCTCAGATGCTTTTATCTTAAACAAAATCTTTATGATATCCAGGAAAATGGATGCGGGGACATTGGGATTTTCTGAACACGCCATCGTGCTTTTGCCTGCAAACGTCGAAAACTTAAGCGAGTTCTAAATTCTTCACCTAATGATGGTGCATTTGGCCCGGCAATCCAAATAGTATCGATGCATGTCGGGTTGTATTTGTCTTGCAACATACCACTAGGTAAAGCAACTACTGTAATAGCTTCGAGTTCATGTTGCCTTGTACAATTTACTTCATTTTCGAGATAGTGATACTTCACAAAAGCTGTTGTTGTAAGGAATTCTTCATCACGTAATTGCAAAATAACAGGTAAATGTCCTGCAATATCGATATGTTCCCCTGCCCGAACCTGACGAACATGCATGGATGTTTGTGTAATTTGAATCCTTGCAACCCCGTAACTATCTTTTTCTGCTTTTGAGTCAACAAACAACGCCTGCTTTAATGCATATTCTGGATGAAAAATATATCTCGCACGTTTATAATCAACTTTACCAAAAAGCCTTTGATCAACCCTTGACATACCCATTCTATCAAGTGCTTCTCTGGTGATATCCTCCCCAATATCAGAGGCATTATCACTTTCCTGTCTAAAAATTTCGTGGGCGTCATCCCTGTATTCGTATAAAGCCTGAACTACCAGTCGTAAAGAGGCTTTTTCGATTTCCTCAAGTCTGTCTAGATCGTTGTAAAGGTCTCGGGGATTGATAAGCATATTATCGATTCGCTTCCAGAGTTACTTTTTGGCGAGATAAAGTCACATAATGTTCTTCTATTTCAATCCCAATGAATTGACGTTTTTCTCTAATCGCTGCAATTGCGGTTGTTCCTGATCCCATAAAACAATCTAAAATAATCTCGTCAGGGTCGGTTAATAAACGGATCGTCCTTAACGGTAATTCCACAGGAAATTTTGCTTCGTGATCATCATTTACACGGACAGAAGGAAACGTCCACACAGCACGGGAACCCCAATTTTTCCATTCATCACGTGTCAGCCTGTTTCTGTCATACTTTGTAATTCCTGGCTTCCAAAAGAAATACAAATATTCAAACTCATCGACTGCACGATAGGATAAATTTGCCCAACGTGAATTTTCCCATGCAGCATCCTTTACCCACACTCGGCGATCATAGGGATAAAATCCTGCATCAATCCCCCACTGCTCAACCATACCACCTACGATCTTAACCCTTGTCTGTGGCTCACTTTTTCCACCCCGAATATTATTTCCATTCAATCGACGATCAATTGTCTGCTCACTACAATTCAGCAATTTAGCAAGTTGATAACGATTATATTCTGGATGTTCTGCCTGTGCTTTAAGAACATCATCTCGTGTGATTGATGAGCGTTTTCTATGAACAACATCTGCTTGTACCCTTGGCATAGACAGGTCTTTGAAGACCAGAATGTCAGCAATATTTACAACAAGAAACCCACCAGGTTTGACAATTGGGTAGTGCAGTTCAATGATGTTTTTGAGGAGACTTTGCCAACTTTCAAAAGTCAGATAGGCTTCATATTCTTTGCCCACATAATAGGGGGGAGACCAGACACTTAAAGCAATACTGTTCGGTTCAATGTGAGGCAAAAGGTCGAAGGCATCACCATGGTGTATTTCATTTACCGAAAGATACTCAGTCCGCTGTTCAGAGGTTTGATCAGGATATAACTTACGGAAGGCAGATTGTAATTCTTTTGGCAAACGTTCCATATTGAAATTCATGTTAGCCTTTGCCATGGATTCTCTCTTGATTGTGTATGACTAGAACTTATATTCTGACCGTATTGTACCAACAAAAGCCTGAAACGCAAGACGTTTTTTGATATGTTATGTACCAGGTAAACCTATAGATGACAATCCATTGGGCACACCAGCGTGAGTTTATCAGCAGCAATAGCATATACCTCCAAAGACATACTCATGTTGATATCGGAACAACCGCGTTGGTAAACTCACCATAGGTCCATCCATCAAGCTCTGAGGGAGTCACACCCAGAGCACTGAGCATGCTGTTGATCTGCTCGCGGTGTTCGGTCGCATGGTTGATAGCCTGCACCAGCACCACCCAGGGTTCGATCAAATACCCATCTGTTGTTTGCACTCGCGTTTTGAAGTCAGTGATCGCCTCATTTCGTGCCAGTTCCAACAAACCTGCACCACTACTACGCGCAACCTGGGACAACTCAGCGAACGATGGAGAGACTCTGTGCCTGGTTTCGATCGGCAGAGTCAGCAATGATAAGTATCCCTGTTGTGCGGTCACTAGATGCGTCAAGGTGTGACGGATGCTCCCAAACGTAGCGGACTGTGGCTCGGCGTCGAGTTGCTCGTCGCTCAGAGCAGCGCAAGCCTCAAGAATCTGGAGATTGGCCCAGTTATTGTGCTCAAATAATTTCACCAGAACATTATTGCTCATTGGTAAACTCCTTCCATGTCCAGTATGAGGATACTATTTTTATTAGTGCGCCGGCCTTGTAGACTGAGTATATCAGCGGATACGAGAAGAGTGATCAGCCTGAAGCACGAGTTGGGCATCATCCCAATGTGCTGCCTTCGACACACTCAGGCAACAAAAAGCGCAGGCTGAGTCTGTCGACGCCGTAGCTGGGGTTTGCTGGACGAGCACGTTGCCCGCGACACGCTCAGGCAACCGTGGTATACACCATCACAACCATGTATTCAACATAGGTTCTAACACTGTAGCACACAAAGAAAGCGCTCGGTACCTGGGTACACTTCGCCAAGACTCGTTACTGTAAACCCATATCGACGATAGAAATCAACTGCGTCCTGATCTGTCTCTGCGATCAGTTGCTGCAATGCAAATCTGTTGCAAACTGATTGAATGAGGGAGATGCCAACATGTTGCTGGCGTTGTTCTGGCAGAACCGCAATACATTGCACGACAGCGCATGATGGTGCCTCGCATCGAATACCAGTACAACCAATCACCTGCTCATGTTCCTCAATGCCAAAGAGATGTTGTTGTGGGTCATCGCGATAGCCTCGGCAAATCGCATCGAGTTTATCTGGTGTGGGATTACCAACGCAGTAGGACCGTAGCGTACGGACAGACGTGGTGTCGTGTTGTGGCAGGAGATCAATCATGGTATCCTTATACAACACAAATCAAATTACCTTGCAAATTCCCCCAAATAACATAGGCAGCATAGCACCATTACAGTCGGTTATTGGCCTTTAGCCCAGAAACCACCAAATGACCTGGCTTGTTGATGTTTGGGTCGTTTGACAACCAGATATTCTTCACAGTGCCAAGTTGGAACGTAACTCACATGTTCTGGCAGGTCTTCATCAATGCGGGAATAGTACCGGTCGGCATCGTCGCGACCACCTACCATTTTGTATTCATCATCGCCAATGGAGCAGCGCTGTTTCTGCCTTTGTCTCGGCAATATTTATAGATTGGAGGAAGTCGTATGAACTGGTTTTCTCTAGCGCGTATCAGCGTTATGCTCACATTAGTCATCGGTATCTATCTACATCTGTCACGTCTCATTTTCGGGATCGAGCTGACACACGAGAGACTGCTCACCACAACGTTCGACTCGGTCTTTGCATTCGTGATACTCTTTCCATCCATTGCGCTCTTTATGGCTCGCAACAAGGTGCTGATCCGTAATACCGTAGAGCGAGTCTTGTTCTACTTTACGCTGATCTATTTTTCCCTTAGTGTTGTGCTGCACGCCCGAACGTGGTTTGTCCCTGATAATCCGCAAATGTTGCAGGTTTTCCCAGAGTGGTACAGTTTGTTCTCCCTTCTGCTGACCAGCCTGCTGATCACGGGATGGTGGAACCTGCGGCCCAAACCACAGGGTGATGGGGCATAAGCTGCTGAACGGGGTTAGCCCACCTTATCTTTCAAAGCAACCACAACATATCTCAACGATTTTGACTTTCCTGTTGCTATAAGGTGCTCATTTACTTTGTTAAGCAAGGTATTCTTAATGATACGAAAGCCGGATTTTTCTAACAGGTAGCTTACTGTAGCGCGAGTTTGCAAACAAGACAATGGAAGACTATCAACCAGTTCATCATTACTCCAGCCTTCTCGAAACCAAAGACCATCAGTAATGACAACTACTCCATTATCTTTTAACCACGTATACCAGTTTCCAAAAACAACCATTGGATCGTAAAAGTGACAAACAACCTGCCTGCTCACGACACAATCAAAAGATGATGCTTGAAAGATGTCGGATTGGTGTGTGTCGCCCAAGACGAATTTTATAGACTCGCCATATTTTTCTATCGAGGTATTTTTTATGGCTTGCTTAAGCATATCATCTGATGGATCAAGTCCAGTCACAGAATAACCAAAATGAGCTAATAACCGAGTAAGTAATCCTGTTCCTGCACCAACATCGAGAATTTCTTGAACTCCATTAAATTGCGCGAGTGAAAGAATATCAGATTGCCAAGTCAAGCTTTCTATGTCACTTATGCCATGCCCGTGTTGAGATTCGTATTGCTCTGCTTCATTGAAGTAAATCTTATTGACTATTGATTGCAAGTTGTCATTCTTCATAAGGATTTTTCCTGCCTTCAGCTATCAATTCGATCCAAATCATCCATAACTTCTTTATAGTCAAACATACAAAAATGACGTTTTATATGTTTGCTAAAGCCAATTTAGCTTTCTGTTGGTGAATAATTGCAAGTCCATTATTACCTTTGGCCTTATAAATTTTCGACAGCAAGTACGATACGTATCCAGAAGCATATGATGATAAACCAGTATTCTGTGCATATTCAAAGAATCTATTGAGTCTCAACTCGGCTTCTTCGTAATATAGTTCACCTTTTTTGTAGTGATAAATTCCTTGCATTAATAAAAAGTATGCTATTCTTGTATTCAGTCTGCTATCTATTCGTTGTGCACTTGATAAATTGCTGTCGTTCTTCTTGTTTTGCTTGTATAGTTCTTCGAGGTTTTCAGAAGCAATTTGAAAATGCGAATGCGCCAGTGACAACTGATTTATCTTTAAATATGTACAGGCTGAACATGTATGTGCTGTTGCCATCCAGTAAGTGCGCTCGTTTTCTAATGGATGGTTTTCTGCCCATGATTGCAGTGAAGCTAAATACTTAATGTCCAGCCCACAAATGTAATCATACAAACGATAATACGCTTCTGTAGCTTGCAAGGTGCTAATATGCCCCTGTTGCTCAAGACGTTTTATTAACGGCAAAGACCGTTCATCTAGAATATACCTAGCCTTGTCGTTTTCGCCGAGATTTTGGTAAACAGATCCAAGCGTTGTTGCTAATTCCAGTGTTGCAACGCTTTCATAGCCGAGGCTCAATCTGATGATCTTATTTGCTGAGTTACGCAGCTTTTTGGTGAATTGCAGGGTTTGGTCATCTTCCCAATCATATTTAAAGACTTTCTCGAATGCCTGCAAGACAAGATCAGCTTCAATCGATAGATCCAACAATCCTTCTAGTCGAGCAATCAATTGGTCTTGTTTTACTTCTCGACGACGCAATTCTGCTTCCGTGCTGGAGTCTACTTGTTGCCACATCTTGTCAAGCATCTTTCGCAGGTCTCGTATTTGCTTTTCCGATTCACCTATCCTTTTTATCAGGGCTACAGCTTGTTCAGTTGGTATAGTATGACCACTCTGTTTTTGCTCAGTGGAAACTTGATTGCAACTAGCCGCAATTTCGCTAATAATTTCAAGGCCCTTGTCAATTTTTTTAGATTTGTTGTCCTGCTGCATAGAACTACTCCTTTACTTTTAAATTCAAAGAAACTCTATCTCTGAATTCAATCGAGTAGGCTGCTCGAACGAGCTGATTTCGCAAGCCAGTAATATCAAACTCTTTGTGCGCCTTTTTTTGTTTCAATGCTAACAGGCAATCTTCGCGTAAATCTTCAGGCAGCCAAATAAGACTGCGGATGTATAAATCTAATTCATCTTCATCAATGCAGCCTTGTCTTTCGAAAACAAACAACAATTTCCAGACATCTTCTATCGCCTGTTGTTGTCTTGTGATGATGCTCATCAATACTTGATGCCGACGATTGTTCTCATTTTGCTTGTTGGCAGCACGATAAGCAACCATTGAAGAAAGGATGCCAACGATTCCTGCTACAATTGCCGCTCCAATACCAGATACTAGAGTTGCTACCGAAGGATCCATGTGTATCTTGCCCCACTTACATTTGCAAACAATAATTGTCTTTAGTAAGTAACATTAAGCGGTCTAACGCTCGCCTTCAGCCGCGCCGCTGGTGGGCTGTGGAGCGAGACGAGAAGCGGCACGAAAAGAGATTTCTAAAAAACGCCCAGGTTGAGGGCCGCGCCAGCGGCGTCGTGCTGCAAGGCGCTGTTCGGCGGCGCATATTGCTAGATCTTTTTGGAATGAAAATATATTCTTCCTCTCCTGTTTCTTCTTATTTTATTCTCAGTATTTCGATGCACCTTTATAAACTTCTGACCTATTTTATCTGTCAACCTCAATAGCGTTTGCCCTACAACCATTCTGTCGATATTAACTTCGGTAAATAGAAGACAAATTGTAACTTGTGTCAATGATATTGCAGTGCCATGACCTGGATCTGCTAAACCGAGATTGCTCGCACCTGCAAGGAGAATATTCTCCTTTTTATTACCTAGCCGAAATAGAATTCCTTTGGGATTAGCGTGTATATTATGACTCGCAAGCTTATAATATGGCCGTAAATGATCTAGACTCACTGCTTCTTCGATGTCTGAAAAATTCGGATTACTCTTACCCAGTGCATGAGCGGCCCATCCATACGAGTTCTTGTACTCTTTCCCGTACTTCACAACTAAATTGTCCTGCAAATTTCTCAAGCTATCAATTTCAGTCTCGGATATAGCAGTTTGGTTTAGTCTTGTCGCATATTTTTTTTGCTGTAAAGCTGCTTTATATGATTCTATTTGTTGATGGAGCAAATAACGTTCTGCTACATCGTTGCCTTGATCTTTCACAAATGATGCAACTACGGATATTTCATGCAAAGTTCGCCAACGGGCGTGAGCACCGTCAGCATATCCTGCTTGTAAGAGAGCAAGTACCTCATTGGCTATTTGGCAAGCACGTGCGTGTAGCCTAACTAGAACATGGAAAACATAGTCATTTTTAAAAGTTTCTTTCTCCTGAAATTCTTTATTAAATTCTTCTCCTGATTCATAACATATAACTGTAAGCATTTTTAGATAGTCAAGAGCCGCGCCCCATTTATGCTGCAAGTTACGTTCGAAACTCTGCTGTATATCAGCGTGTTCTTTCAACATGCGGGGAGCGTCTTTCTCTAAGGACTTCAAGAGAGAACGGGCGATACGGCGGGTAATTCTTGTCGAAAGAGAGTAGGTTTTGCTCTCCACGTCATTATAAACACTTTCCAACTCAGACTCTTCGAATTCAATAGATATATCCTCTTTTATTTCAGGGAATATAGTGTCTAATTCCATCGATACTTTGTCTTCTTCCAATTGCATCTTTTCCAACACTGCCTCTAATTCGGCAAATTGCGCCTCACTTACAGGATAACCCTTATCCTGTATCTTCTTTGCTATTAACTGAGCCCCTACTTTACTAAAAGAAAAATGTTTACGCAATTCCGCATGAAAAACCTTGTCCATCGCGTCCATTCTTTAATCCTTTTTTGACTCATACCATAAAAGCTTGGTTCAATTTTAACATTCTATTATTATGTCTGCAAGAAGCTTTCTGCTAAGCCGCCGAACAATTATTATGGGCAAGGAAGTAGCGTAAGTTGGGTGATAAAGCGGTAATCGCGTTGGTTCTTTGATGCAAGAGGAGCCTGTAGCACTATGGCGGTCGCCGCAATCATCGCATCTGCAAGTAGAAGACCATGGCTTAACCGATACTGAAGAATAAGATCAATTGCCACATCACTGATTGCCTCGTTAACTTTAACATGCCGAAATCGCTGTAAAAAGCGCTCAACATTTTGCTGTTCACGCTTATTCTGTGCTCCGACAAGTAATTCAAGACAAGTTATCGTACTGATGCAATACTGTGTAGCTGTTCTTTCTCTTGCACATATGCAATTGCTTCTTGAATACCACGTCCTACGTCAATGAGGATATCTGTATCGACAATAATATTAGTCTTGGTGGTCACACCACTCTCCTTTTCGGAGGTTACGGACCCACACGACTATCGTTCATATCTGAACGGTTCTGCCACATACCTACAAATGGATCTTCAGCCAAATCAAGAACTATCGTTCCTTCTTTTGAGATCGAACCATATTTGGAATGCAGAAATAATAAGAAGTCAGCAACTTGCTGTTGCACCTCATCTGGAAGTGATTGATACTGCTGCCACAGGGTTTTCTGATCCATAAGGAAATCCTCACTCATTGCCATCGAATATCGATGTTTAGTATATCATATCTACTATGATAGTCGCTGTTTTTTGCCAACCTAATAACCTAATCACCTCTTCATCCACAAATAAGAAAACGAAGCAATACTAGAGCTGAAACTCCTTTTTGATCACTAGCTTATCATGTCCCTAACTCAAAGCCTAAGTAGCAAGAGAAGGTTAACCAATGTTGTTCGCATCGTAAAGATAGCAGGTAGATTTGTACTGAAGACGGTCTGCAGCAACACATCGTGCGGGGAATAGACTGTCTAATACACGTTTAGAAAATCGGTTGGAGACAGAATAGCAATGCTCTGATATAGGGCAAGATCTAACAAATCACGATCACCACTAATAATACAGACAGCAGATCCACTTACCGCCATGTTACGCGGCACGCAGCAGATCCTCTAACATGTCTGGCGTTAGACCTCGTGCTTCAGCTTTTGCACCGATCTCGTCCATGACTTCGCGACGTGATTGGCGTGGCATCTCAACGAGTTCACGCTGGCGAAGACGCAGCAGCATTTGTATTTTGTGTTGGTCGTCAGGTGATGCAGTCAGATATATCTGTGCGGTTGCCGCATCTACCGGGATACTGATCGTTGTATCAGCCATTCGCGCTATTCCTTCCAATACTTATATTGCTGATAGTAAACACAATTATAACATGGTCGAGGTGCATCCTTCTGTAAGTATACGCAAGGCAGATAAAGTGAAGATAAGCTGCACCGAATGCCAAATTTCAGATGTATCAATGATGGAATCTGTAATATATAAGTGTAGTCGTCAAATTAGTTAGGGATTTTACGAAACCCAATTCCACGATGGAGTGCATTTCAATCGTTTAACCAAATTCAAGAATAATTACAGATGACCTCAGTGGTTATTAAGAAGGTTTATTACATTACTATCCTGAAACGTTGTAATTGTATTTTGAAAATTGTTCAAAAAATATTGTCTCGTTGAGTCGCTCCTCACAGATTCTGCGATTTCGCTCTCTAAAGGATATCTGTCTACATCATCATCTGAATGTTGAGGCTTAGTTGATGTCGCTATTAAGAAATCAATTTCGTCAATCTCTGATTGCTTATGGGGAAAAAATGATTTTGGCCAATGGATTTGAAGTTCTCCTTTCTTAGATATACTCCGTTTCTCTTTTCCAAAACCATATTCAGAAATATCTTTTCCCCCTCCGTCGACTTCAAATCTTTCTGACCATTTGGTCAAAATAGCCCTATACACATCTTGTTGTAATTTATTTTTGTTCATTAGTATACACATTGAAGCCCAGACTGAGTCTTTACCGCCAACAAATTTCTTACCTATACCTTCTGCTTTCGACATTGCTTGTGTTTCAGATATTAGTTCAGCTGTGTTATTTATGTAGTTCTTTTTGAATGGAACAATAAAACCAGTCCCTAATCTATTATATCTTTCACAGTTTGTCGAAAAAACCATTGTGTAAATACCGCTTTTTGAGAAACGTCCATATCGAATTGGCAATTTTGCTAATATTTTATTTTCCAATTCTAAATGTTTACCTCTCCATTCTTTTCTTATTTCATCATTGTTATTGAGATTATCTTGCCAAAGGAGAGAACCTATTATTATCACACCGCCTTTTAGTTGCAAATTCTGATCATTCATAGCATCTCCTTATGAATTGAATAGGCTATCAGCCTAACAGCTGATTTGGCTAGTGTCTGCCGGAGTTATAGCTGACCAACAACTTAGTCTTCAGTTACCACGAGCATGCTTCATAATATAGGAGCTAAAGCATCAACGATCTCGCTCCGAAATCGTTCTAATTGCAGCATAAGTGAACTGTCTGCTGGTTTTTATTTTTACTTGCTACTGACATAACTAGTGACATAATGTGTCACATGTTGAGTTTTTTTAATTATACGCTGGCGACATTCGACAAAATCTTTCAAGATTACAAAGCTATTGATCACTCTGTCGTTTTCATTGTAAGTTGCGACATAAACACTATCGTAATCCTCTCCTAAGATTTCGTTGAGTTGTTGGATTGCGTTCAGAATTAATCTATCATACTTAGATGCATCACTCTCAAACATCTTTCGCAACTCTAGGTGTATCTCTCCGAGTGCTGATATATATTCTCTAACCAGAGGACGTATATCAATATTGCTCTTCTTGTCTGCAATAGCCTCCAGTTCTGATAGGATTGTGCTTTTGAAACCGCCTTCTGCACGTAGCTTTTGAAGGCTGAGATTTACCTTTCCCGTATGGACAATGCAATCTTCTTCCTCTATGCGTTTAGCTTGATGGAATGTGCTGCTGATAATGAGAGAGCGGTGCTGTAAAAAATTGCGGGCAGCTTCCATTGTTCGATAGCCGAGCTTCTGATCATAATGCGAAGAATGGAGTTTTCCGTAGTCTGCAAACTGCTGAGAATCTTTCCCGTAGATGACACTTATATCGTGTGCTGTGTAATCTTTATAGAGTCTACAAGTTGTCGATTTGCGAATCTTCTGTTAAGCAGTCGAAGATTGTTAATAAATGTGGGCGTGTCATGATCTAAGTAGATCATCTGATATAGAGACAGGCGCATGATTTCTTGTTCTAGTTCCTCATAATTTTCGAGTAGCAACATGAACTTGTCTTCGAAACTAGAAAGAGGTAAGGCACTGCTACGCGCTTCTTGTAGAGCATTATAATCTTCCTCAGTTATGTCTATTTGATGTTTGAAACCAACCCACAATTGCGTGATAACATGACGCATACTTGCTCTCCTGCATCAAATGCATAAACTTTATACGATTGGCATTTTGAAATTAATTATACCGCAGAGAAAACAAACAGAAAGGATTACAGCAAGCATTTTAGTTGAGTAGCTGCTCAACTCCAATTAGACGAACTTTCGTCTTCCTCCACACAAACTCCTTAGAAAGATTATATTTACCTCGTTCTTCAATAGAGCATACCAGCATACACAGGAAGATGATCGCCCAGAAGAACGATTTGAAGTATTCAGTTGGTTAGGTCTAGAGCCTCGGAGGTACTCCTGTGGAGCACAGTAGTCACGCCCGGCCAGCACCCGCGCGAGATAGCCGTCACCTAACCACCCTAAGTAGCGAAGCAATGGTTATGGCCCAGCCACAAACTGGTCCAAAAAAAACGTTCACACGTTTAACCCACTAATCACCCGCCATTGTTGTTGTTGGGCCCCGAACAGATGGCCATGGGTTGCAGAAGCGGTGGCCCACCACTGCAAAAATCCCTTTACATCATAGGCAAGCACAATAGGATCAGGACAGCAAAGAATGGAGTAGCACACATATATATCCCATTGATCGGTAATCCCCAGCCTCTTCTTTAGTGAAACCCAAACAATCGATAACGCATATCAAGATCTTTGGCGAAGGGCCACATGGCTGCCTGCAGCACATCCATTGCTAAACCCGCCGCATTACGTGGATGTATTCCCCATCGCGCCAGTTGAAAGTAGCAGTGTAAGCGCTCACTACGCTCCATTGGAACACGCTCTATCGATTGCCAAAACTCCTGTAGCCATCGCCAACGAGTCATTTGTAACCGCCCGGCGTTGGCTGGATCAAACCAGACCGCCCGCTGACTGTATGCCCAATTTGCATTCACCGATGTATGAACGTGATCACGTCGCAAGAAAAGATATTCAGGCACCTCATAGAATTGTCCACGCAGCGCCATCTCTCCTAACAAAATCATATCCGAAGATGAGAATGCACCAATCAGTGGTGTCTCACGTAATGCAGAGAGGCGCAGCAAGCCAAAGATAGCATTGATCTCGCCACGTGCAAAACGATGAAATTGCTGATATCGCTGGTGTATATTCGGTATACGCAGATTCAAATCTTCATCATCATAACGTAACACCTTGCCATACTGATCAATAATCATCGTACGTGGGTACACTAACACCACTTCAGGATGCGTATCAAGAACTGCCACAGAACGCTCAAGCAACGTGGAGGCAAACATATCATCATGAGCAAGCCAACGCAGATATTGGCCGTGCGCTAACTCGACAGTAAGATTATAGTTACCTGCTGCGCCAATATTATGTAAATTACGATAGTAGCGAACGCGTGGATCAGCTTCAGCGTAGGCAAGACATATCTCTGGTGTTGCATCTGTCGACGCATTATCGGTAATAATAAGCTCAAAATCTTCAAAAGTCTGTGCCAGGACAGAATCAATTGCCTCTCTCAAGAAGGGTTCGCCATTATAAACTGGTAAGGCGACACTTACCTGTGGATGATGGTCAGGCATGATATAACTCTCAATATATTTAGTAGTTAGAAAATTCTATCTGTGTATCGAAAGATGTCTTTTTCACTCACGGCACATACGCTGGATCAACAATATTTTGCACAGCGTTTCTTTGATGCCGGATAGAGCATACCTGCCAGCGACTACGCATATAGGCAAGTGGCCCACACAACATACCGTAGAGTTCAATTTGTGTCAGCTCTTTAGGATAACCACGCTGTTTTCCAGCATTCTTGGACGACATCGGACTGAGCGCATACCATAATCCACGGGGGACCTTCCAAATCAAATCTCGCAAACGATGCGGATCATCCATAATACACTTTAGCAAAAATGCTACAAATCCCACACCATAACCAAAAAGCTGTCGCTCCAAATCACGGTAGTCACGGCGATGACAATGATATACCATAGCACCTGGTTCATAGGCTAACTGATATCCACGGACAATCACCTCGAAGAAGGCTGCGAGATCTTCACCACCATATGTTGGGGCACCAGCACCAAGTACCGGATCAAAACCACCCATTTCAAACAACACCGATCGACGGAATGCCATGTTGGCACCAGCACCAAACCTGCCTGCGCTATAGGGATAGAGTCGGTCATCAGGACGGTGATCGGTAAGATTATAGATTTTACGGCGAAATCCTTTACTGAATCCACCATACTGTTCAAACCACTGCTGTGACGAGGTTTCCAATTCCGCAGGAAGAATCAAGCCGGTCACACATCCAACTGATTCGTCTATACCAAAAGCTGTAACCAGAGCCGCAACCCAATACCGATCGACCAACACGTCATCATCAGTAAACGCGATGATCTCGCCATGAGCTTCTTCTATCCCTCGATTGCGTGCCCACGAACTGCCACGACGCGTTTCACGCACACAACGAATGTGCGGAAGATAGGCAAATCGATTAGTAACGGCTTCGGCAATACCCATTATCTCAGGGCCATTATCAACAATAATAATTTCATATCGTGAATAAGTTTGCTCTAACAGCTTTTGGACACACGCGAATATTCGATGCGGTACTCGACATGTCGGTATGACGATACTCACCAAAGGGGCAACATCATCTCTCTGGTCGTATGTATTACTGAACATATTCTGCGGTAAACCGGCAATACTCAAGTTTGTAATAGGCGGTTGCCCCTGTTCTTGCAGAAACTCATTAATACTTGGACCAAGTTCATGCCAGATAAAGCGCGTACATGCCTCAGATGAAAGACCATGAGCATAGAGAGGAACCTGTAGCATCCCAAGGGGCTGCCTGCCTATCCGCACTAATACGTGTGCCCACCTATAGATACGATCAGTCACAGGATGCACTACATCTATAGCGGGAATTGGATTGGTAATATCAATTTCCAATATCCGAACCGACTCAAAATGCATAGTTTCTTCCGGTTGATCGATGGTCTGTTGTTGCCATTGTGTCATCATTTTCCCCTTCACAAATATTATGAGATTTGAGCATATTCAAACTCACATACACACCACCACCACATCCGATGACAGATGCTCCAGAAAACGCGCCGCAACCATACCTTCCAGAGCCATATGAGGGCTTGTGTAAGAGTGAACTGCCCTCTCATATACGACGTGTATACAACATATCGTATCGAGAAGAATCATTGTTTAGATGTCAAATCATTTTGATGTGCAATAGTTTAGTGTCGGCATGCCTTATATTTATAGATGTTCCCAAATGTCAAAATTTCACGGGCAGTTTTGAGCATACGTGCAATATGACAGAACTGTCAGAGTTCTGCAGATGCGCGAGGAATATTATCTTTGCCAAAAGAATGAAGGAGGTTAGCAGAAGTACCCAATGGTGATCGAAGAGGCAGACATATCAAGGAGATGAAATACGGTCGTATACATAGAAAAAACCCCGGCAACAAGTGTGTGGAGAAGAGCGGGGAAACTGAGGTAAAATAACAGAATGTGGTAGTATGTGGGACAAGAATGTAGAGTAACTTGTTACCGGGACATAATGCCTTAGCAATGCATAAAGCGATTGACATGTGGCATGCATGCATCATACTCTCAATATCTTTGGTGTGAAACGGATATGTGTAACAAAACGGTAACAAGAAGCAAACTTTTTGACTCCAACAGAAGCCATCCATTATGCCCAAAAATGCGTCTACGCGGACGGAGAGCACGCAAACACAACTATTAGATCCCAGTCTGCTAAATGAGTCGACTCCACCAAGCATGTCTCCTGAATCCCCCACAACAGACCGTGGTGCACGTCTTACCTCATGGGGTGGGGTACTGCTGGTTCTACTCATATCAGGGTTTATTTGTGCTGGCATCATCGTCATCTGGCAGCCAGTCGGATTACAACAGACATCAGGAATTCAGCGCTACTTTCCTTTGGTAAGTGGCGTAACTACCAGTTTTCGTATTACTGACGCTGATGAAACCACAACCTTTCTTTCTACCAATGTTGAGATTCTACGCGGCTACAACGCAGGCAGCCAGATCGACGCGCAAACCCTTTCACGAGTGCTTGATCTGCTCAGCGACAACACAAACGCACAAAACGACGAATCCGCTGACGCTGACCCGGCAGATATCGTTCTTGCCCGCATCAGTGAGAAACGCTACGACGCCACCGGGACTATTACACCAACCAACAGCCTGTACTTTGTGAGCCCTGATGAACTCACCATACTGTCGATAGACAATCAAGCGTTTATCCCACCACTGCCCCTGCTTGATAGCCGAATGCAAACAGACACGTCACGCACAGTCACAGGGACATTTGACGGATCGTCACCATACACTGCAACACTGACACTCGAAGCACGTGAGGTTGTGGACACACCACTTGGTGCCATCGATGACTGCGTGCGGGTACACCTTGACCTGCAGATTGCACAAAACACCGGATTTACGCGAAGCTGGTATTGTGCAGACATAGGTATTGCTCGACAGGAAAGTCAACCACTAGGCGAAACCAATAGACAAGAGCATGCCTTGATCGGTGCCAGTACACCCGGTCTGGTAGATCACACCAATCCGCCAGAACCACTCACAACAACCGAATTTGTGCAGCCACGTGGTGGAGAACGCACAGGGAGCCTTCCTCAAACCACGTCTGATACCTTTGAACCACTATGGTTTTATCAGAACCGTGGTACCAACAACGACACAACCACACCGCCACTGGCTACAGAAAGAAGCATTCTCTATGGTCTGGAAAACGGGCTGCTCCTGGCCATAGATCGCAGCACCCAGACGCTCCAGTGGAGTTTCCAAACCGGTGGGGCGATCTATGACTCGCCAGTTGTCGCTGCGGGGGTGGTCTATGTCACGTCAAATGATCGCAAACTCTATGCGCTCGATCTGACCAGTGGCACATTTCGCTGGGTCTTTGCCGCGCAGGATGTTTTTTCTGCGGCGCCCACCATTGCCGACGACACCATCTTTGTTGGTGCCGAGGATAGCACGCTGTATGCGCTCGATGCTCAGAATGGTACCGAACGCTGGCAATACACCGTCGGCGATTCGATTGCCAGCTCGCCAGTGGTTGCCGATGGACGTGTGTACGTTGGCGCTAACGATGGCGCACTCTACGCGTTCGATAGTGCCACAGGCGCAGCGCACTGGGCTTTTGCTACCGACGAAGCGATTACTGCTACGCCTGTCGTACACAATAGCGTCGTTTATGTCGGCTCCTACGATGGCGTCCTTTATGCCCTTGATGCGAACACCACCGCATTGGAAGGCGATTCACTCTGGGAACACGATACGCTTTCATCCATCGTCAATGATTTTGTGGTTACCACCGATACTATCTATCTCGTCACCGAAGACTACAACGTGCATGCGATTGACGCCTCCAACGGCAACGAGCGGTGGAGTTATCACAGCCCATCAAATCTCTATGGCGATCTCTGGATGATCGGTGATGAGCTTATGGTTGCGCGGGAAACCGACATTTTGGTGCTCGATGCTCAGAGTGGGGCAGCCGCACCACCAATCACACTGGGATTTCCCGGCCTTACCACGGGGATAACGAGCGATGGGCAAGCACTGTTTGTTGGTCGTCAGGATGGAATCCTCCACGTTCTAGGCACACCACGCGAACTACCATGGCAACCAGCACCACATTGGCTTGGCATATCTTTGGCAGATGAACTGCTGTCTAGCACTGACACGCTCATCGCCGGTCCTCTACGCTACGGAGATCAACTCATCTATCTTACATTGAATGGGAGCCTCTACAGTGTGGCAATGCAGGATGGCAACCATGAATTGATTGGGCAACTGGACCACACCGATACCATCTTTACTCCACCAACCATTGTGAATGATACGCTGTATGCTATTGATAACAGCGGCCTGTTACTCGCCTTTGATCTGACAAACAGAGAGGAAGCATGGCGCACTGAAACCAGCGGCAACACCTGGAGTACACCGATAATCGTCGATGGGCGACTACTCTTAGCGGTACTTGATGGAACACAAACCACAGCCTACGCCTTTGATACTTCCGACGGCAGTGTGCTCTGGCAACAGGCGCTCTCTGCTTCCTATACTGTGATTGGCGCGTCCTCACTGGATGAGAAGTATTTGTATGTCGCCGCAGGGCTGCTCTATGCACTCGATCCACTAAGTGGCAAAATCGCGTGGGAATCGAGCGAGTCGGTTCTTGTACAGCAGTTTGCCGTTATTGATGATACGATTTACACCGTAGGTCTTGATAGAGGGGTTTTTAGACTATCGGGATGGGATAAGCAGACAGGGCAGAACGTACTCTCCTCACCAGTAACATTACCCACATTCCCAAAACTGTTTGGAGGAATGCTCGCTGATACCAATCGTCTGGTGCTCGTATTGCAAGATGGTACCACCCTCGCCTATGATACGACGAAAAGCACAGAAGTGTGGCGACAACCACCGTTCAATACACCACGTGGAAAACCGACTCTTCACGATGGCATGTTGCTGACCCAGACCGCCGACAACCACCTTATTGCACGCTCACTTGATGATGGTCGGCTGATTGGCAACTTTGCCATCCCTGGCGAAACCAGTCGCCTCGATCTCAACGGCATCACACCCATCATCGACGATGGCTATGTGTACAGTGGCTTCTACCATACGCCATTCGCACTCGAACTAAGGGAACAGCCATGACTTTGCCTACGAATATGCCAGACCGACAAGGCCTTCCCACAATGCTGTTGTGGTATCGCATCATCACCGACTTTCTACGGGGCCATCTGCGTGAGCATTTTATCGATCTGCGCCCACTCAGCCACCCGATGCGACTACTCACCGTTATTGGATTGGTCTTTATTTTTGGTTTTATTGGTGGTATTTTCTTTAAGGACACCCTGCGCTTTCAAGGAATACTAGAGCCACTGGTCATTGACTCATCGACGACTCGCGGGTTGTTGGTACCCAACATAGTTGTGCCAGTGACCTTCATTGCGGTGGTGCTTGGGTGGGGCTATCTGCTGGCCGGCGCATTACATGTACGTCGCTGGTTACGCTGGGTGGTCCTAATCTGCTATATGATCTTTACCGCCATGCCTTTGATGGTAACGGTTGCCGGATCATTGGGTAGTCTGCTGACCATAGTGGGTGTTCTGAGTCTTTTGCTCGCAATCTTCCTGGCATTTATCATCCTGCCACGCCTCAAACTCGCTCCGGTGCTTGAGTGGAGTCTCATCATGCTATTGCACGGCTCATTGATGCTGTTGTATCTGGGCGGAGCTGTGCAAGGCCAAATTTTGAGCGATGGCGAACTGCGTGCAAGCAATATGCTCAGCGTTGTTTTTACAACAGGTGCATTGCTGACAGCGCCGTTTCTCTTCTTCGCCGGTCTGGGATGGGTCGACTTTGGTCTGACTGCCAGCGCATGGGTGAGTCGGTCGCTGCGAC
Organism: Chloroflexi bacterium AL-N1; assembly: GCA_013122435.1. GTDB lineage: Bacteria > Chloroflexota > Chloroflexia > Chloroflexales > Roseiflexaceae > AL-N1. The sequence continues at coordinate 66,787 of WYDT01000024.1, read as the reverse complement.
AGCGTGCAACACTCATCGTCGCAATTGTGGTGCTTTTTGTGGTGCTGGGCAGCCGACTTTTTGGGCTGCTCAGTGTGGTCATTGCAGATGGAGTATCAATCACTCAATGGCAGGCATGGGCAGGTGCCATCATTTTTTGTGTGGGACTCCTACCGATTGCGCTATGGCGGCGGCGGCAACCTCGCGGGGGAAAGGTACCACTACAACTCATTGCAGTCCTGAGCCTGGTACCGCTGATATCGACGTTTCTACTCGCATTCTTTGCCATCACAAGTTTGTTGTTTACGCTGGTAAATACACTGACCTTCAGCTCTCTGGAGCGATTTAATCAGTCGTTGGCTTCAGCACAGGTGTTGCTGGATCTCGAAACACAGCACCGACCACTGATTATCGCTGTGATCGCATTGATCATTACTGGTGTGGCGCTACGGCGCGGCTACGCATCCATCGCGGCATATGGCCTCATCCTGACATGGCATCGCGTGACTGCGTGGGCTACCGCCACCACACGACCATTGCACGACTTCCAATTCGCGCATGCCGACATCGATACTGTGCTGCTGGTGGTGTTTAGCATTACTGCACTGATCTGGCTCTGGCAACGCCAATTGACTCTCACTACCGTCACACGCCTGCTGGGGTTAGCCGTGTTGATGGCGCTGCTCAACCAGACCGACTTCCTGGATCAGCCGCTTTCACCGTTCTTTGGTTTTGCCGGTATTTTCTTTCTGCTCTTTGGCATTATCTGGAATGTGTTAACAGTGGGTGGTCAGGTGGTTAACAAAGACAGCCCTGGATTTCCCCGCACCAGCCGCTTGCTCCTGTATATCGGCTACGCCATGCTGGCCATCAGTAGTGTCCACTGGTTTATGGCCAGCCACAACATCGCACAGCAGATGCTCCAGAGCGACATTAACCTGGTGGGCTTCCTGACTTTTGGGCTGCCGTTGGCGTACCTCGCACTGGTCGAAGGCGGCGTGAATCAACGATAACACATCGAGTAGCAGAGCGACTGAACCACTAAGCGACTGAGCGACTGAGACACAACCCATCTCGTATGGGTGACCCTTGCGGCACGACACACGGAGAACGGAGAGTAGAGGAGTATGGTAAACGATAGGACGGTGGATGGGCAAGCCATCCGCCTACCACTGCCCTTCCTACTCCCGCCGATCTCCCGCAATAAAGGCCACCAGACTCTCTTTCATCTTCGCCAGTGATGCGAGGTGGATATACATCATATGGCCCGCTTCGTAATAACTGAGCGAGATATTTGATTGCAGATCGGGGTCGAGGCCCAGGTGATTCAACGTGTATTCGGTCGCAAAGTAGGGCGTCGCCAGATCAAGGTAGCCGCTGGCCACATGGACACACAGGTACGGATGCTCACTCATGGTCTTTCGCAGCGTCTCCGCAACATCGACAAACTGGTTTTCATGTTCAGAATAGCTCCACGAACGATTAACATTAAAGTTCAAAACTTCATAGGGCAGATCGCTCTCAAACTGGAGTTCACGTCGCACATAGTCGTTAAACGTGGCCGCATATGGCCCCGTGATCGCCGACATACTTGGATCGTGCTCAAACATTTCACCTGCCGAATCGCGGTCAATACCGGTAAAGCGGCTGTCTAAACGCCCAACCGTTCGTCGCTGGTCACGCAGTAATTCTTTTACAAAACGATGGATCTCAATCCGTAGATTCGTCCGCTCGATGTAGTCAACCGAAAGACCAGTAAAATGGGCAAGTTGCTGTGCGATATGGGTGCGCTCAGTATCGGAAAGCGCGGAGCCTTTCATCAGTGCGAGGGTATAATCACCCATGGCAAATTTCTCGACTGCTGCCAGCGTGGTGTAGAGGTCGCGCTGGAGTTCGTCATCGAGTTGCTGGTGATACCAGGCTGTGGCAGTGTAGGTGGGCAAATACAGAATGTAAGGCAGATCGTTTCCCGAACCGAAACGCAGTGTCTGGAAATTGAGCACAGACGACACAAGCATGAGACCATTGAGATACAGACCGTGACGTTGCTGCAAATACCCCGCGAGTCCCGCCGCGCGCGTCGTTCCATAGCTTTCGCCAGCCAGGAATTTGGGGGAAGACCAGCGCTGGTAGCGTGAAATGTACAGGCGAATAAAATCACCGACAGACTCAATGTCTTTCTTAAAGCTATAAAACGGTTTAGCCTTCTCGCCACTCACCACACGGCTGAAACCTGTGCTCACCGGGTCGATAAACACGAGATCGGTTTGGTCGAGGAGCGAGTATTCATTATCTACCAGTTGGTATGGCGGCGGCGGCGGATTGCCAATTTCATCGAGGAGCACACGACGTGGACCAAATACGCCCATATGGAGCCAGATCGACGAAGAACCAGGACCACCATTGAAGGAGAAAGTCAGCGGTCGGGTGCGGATACTGTCGATGTCATCGCGTGTGTAAGCGACAAAGAAGATAGTGGCTTTGGGCTTGGCCCCCTCGAACTCACCCGCCTGCTCACCCGTTTTCTCGCTCTCCTCGCTGATCACCATGGTGCCGGCCGTGACGGTGTAGTTGATCAGTTGACCATTGATAGTGATCGAGTGCCGGGTGGTCACAAGCTGGTCTTGCACAGCGGAGGTGTCTTCTGCACCGTTGGAATTCGCAGACGTTCCATTCGTGTTCTGAGTGGTCATATAAGTGCTCCTCATGCAATCACGTCGTTATATCTCGGCGACAATACTTCATTACTGTTTGCGGCGTAGCGCTAGTATACCGCATTATTGGCAAGCGGCATAATTTTTGGTAGTGCACGCAGAGAGAACATACACACGTACCTTGAACGAGTGATATCCAGAAAATCACACTGCTCAGACAACCAACAAGATTCCACAATATGTACAAGCAGATCAAAAAGCGCTATACTATTTTTTGTCCATGAAACCAAAAGGCCCTGGTTTTGCAACCAGGGCCCTCTGGCGAAGGAGGGTGAGAGGAGAAGAAAGGAGTTGCTCATACTATAGGTCTGATGCCGCTAATTGTGAACTAGTCAAAGGTCCCATCGAGAGTTAGTATTAGAATAGCCTGTGTGAAGTACTGTAGCATAGAGAACGGGAAAATCCATGACACATATTCTCTTTGTCGGTGGCGCTGATACTGGACGAGCCCCGATCGCCGCTGCATTGTTACATCGCCTGATAGAGCAGCAGAACCTCCCTTGGTCAGTCTCATCAGCAGGGGTTTTAGGCCACGACGGTGATCCGGCAGAAGTTGAGGCCCGTGATGCGATGATGCATCTTGGCATCGACATTAGCGATCATCTTGCTTGTTCGGTCACTCGTGAACTGGTCGACCAATCGCATTTACTGATTACGCTGGACAATGGTATAACTATTGCGGTGAATGCCCACCACCCCCATGTATCTGCGCGGGTACATACTCTGGGAGCCCTCGCAAACCGCCAACGCAATATCCCCGATCCCTTTCGTATGCAGATGGGTGCGTGGTTAACCTACGCAAAAGAGATTGAAGCACTGTTGGAGGCTGCACTGCCCCGTATGCAAGAACTACTCGCTGATGATGAGGAGCCTACAACCACCACCAAGGAGGCCACACCCATAGAAACCCCGGCACCAACCATGCCGCAGGAACGTCTTCAGGCCACTGGGCGTATTCAAAACCTGTTGAAATTGATGCGCGATATGCCAAACGTTGTCGATTGGAGTGCTGCACGTGTACAGATTGACAACGATCTTACCGCAGCAGACAGCTCGGCTGGGTCTGCCGATCTCATTCAAGCCTATATCGGTGTGTTGCGTGCTGCGCTTAACCTTACCGCCAATCCACCTACATCGGATCAGTTAGACAAGCTTCATAATGCCGTCGAACGATTACATTATCCGATCAGTCAGCATAGTGTGGCCGAGCTATCGGGACAGTTAGGGAACTGGGCTGCCACCTAAACCACGATGGGCGCACCTCCGGCACTGTGCTACAATACCTAGTATTGTCAATCGCGCTACTACAGTGCTGGAGGCATTATGGCACGTGAGCAACAAGTCCCCTCGCTCGTTATTCGCCTGATATGTGAAAGTGTTATCGATAATCTTGGACCCAAAAGCCTACATCTACTCTTTACACAGACAGGCTTGCAACGATACTACGACGGTGGTGAACTGCCACCAGACGACGAGTCGCCCTCTGCTACCATTGATGAGCTGAGTACCATCTTTACCATGAGTTTTCAGATCTTCGGCGACAAAGGCATGAAGCCAATCTTGCTGCGCGCTGGGCGGGATATGCTGCATCACTTCCGTGCACATAACAAGGCGCTTGCTGCGTTGGCAGGAACTGCATTCACAGTGCTTCCTACCGACACCAAGATTAAACTGGTACTCTCACGAGCAGCAAAAATCGGTGAGGAGTTGTTACACTCACCACATCGCACGTACGACACGCCAGAAGGCTACTTCGTCGAGATTACCAACTCACCTTACTGCGTTGGCATAACGTCAGACCACGGCGTCTGTTATTTCCCTGTCGGCTTTTACAGCGAGGCACTACGCTGGGCAACCGGCCAGACATATGCTGTCACAGAAACCGCGTGTGTCGCAGCCGGTGCTCAGGTATGCCGTTTCCACATTACACACCAAGAACAACCATAAAACACCTGCTCACCCCAGGCGACGCTCCACCACCACCTCGCCAACCTGCCCTTCATCACCGTGTAGCTCAATGTGCACGGGAAGAAAATGACGAATAATATGGGCGTTGGTCAATAAATGCTGCGTCACACAACTGGTCTGAAAACGAGAACGACCTTGGGCTAAAACCATTGGCAGTAATAACTGATCCGCCAGATGTTGTTCAACGGCCAATCCGGTGGCATGGTGTATCAACAATGCGCGACATGCTTCCCCCGCAACCCGCTCTGCCGATTTGCCCTTCTCACCGAGCGCCGAAAATCCCGCCAGCACGTGCTCATATTCGGCTACCAGACAAAGACTCACACCTGGTCCCGGACCATCTACATTGTGCACTTCCACTGCAATCGTTGGCGCCGTACCGCTTAATTCAACACGCACACACTCGACCATCCGTTGTGCCACATGGGATGGCAGACGCGAGAGCGCGACGACCGCCCTGACTTGTTCGAGATCGCCACGTGTAGTCAGAACCAGCGGCTTTAGCACAAATGATTCACCATCCTTCGCTGATAGGTTTTGACCTGCAATAGTGCTCGTCAACTGACCACCTCCGGCAGGGTAAAAGCCGCTACGCTCTAACTGGGAGACTGTTTGAACCCCCATACGCGATATCATAAGGAAGTAGATATGCGTCAAATAATCAAATGACGGACTCCATGCAACATGGGTGCCCCCTTGCAACGTCAGATGGCTCACCGAGGGCGCCGACAGCAACGGGTACAACAATGCCTGGAAAATCAACGTAACCGCACCGGCACTCCCACCACGATTAGCTTGTGCCACATCAAAATGATAATCACCCGATTGGACTAGTAACCGTGGCTGAAAAACCAGTTCTGTCGAGCCAATTGCATCACCCTGCACAGCGGCATCGCAAAGAGACGCCAGTGCACGCACCACCGTGAGATGTTGTGGCGCCAACCCTGGGTTACGTCGCCCCGCTCGCATACGGTAGATGCGCGTCGGCTGTTGCGTTAGGATTGCGAGTGCGAGAGCAGTGCGTAACACTTGACCGCCCCCCTCGCCATATGAACCATCGATTTCAATCACTTTCACTTTCTTTCATATTATGGTGTCGTTGTTGGGTACTTTTACCGAGTATACTATAAAGGTAGCCATAGTTTTCTATGAAGATGCTATAGGTCTATATTGACAATCAGCGAGACAGAAGTTTAGTTCAGAGCAATATCAGGTGGATAATGGGCTACATCTTTGTTAGCAGTTGTTGCAGTTTCTTCTGCTAAAGGCAAGACACTAAAACTACCATCTGTCTCCAGAATAACAGCTTCTACCTTGTCTATACTACTTTTCCCTTCCGCACGTATTACAGCACGCACTTCTTCAGGAGTAACACGCTGATCTTGGAGTTGACTGACTAACATATGCCCTCTGTAGAAGAGCAGAGTAGGTTCCGACTTTACTAAATGTTGGATAGGTCTGAATCGCACTGATGTCCAAGTTACTACAAACTGAAGAGCAATGAGTACAATAAAGGCTACAATCCCTTCAATAAGTGCAACATCTTTTGATAAAAGGATTGTAGCCAATGTAGAACCTAAAGCAACGGTAATAACAAGATCAAAAGCATTAAGTTTTGTCAGTGTTCGTTTGCCAGCAAATCGCAGTAAAAGAATGAGACAAATATATGCCAGTATTCCAACTACTATTACTCGGCCAATATCAGACCATGTATTGAAAAACATATAACATCCTTTATATCCAATGCTATAATGAGAAATGCAAATTTCTTCTATCTATACATACAGAGACATTTTCTAAAAGCTTATATGTCCCCTGTATGCAGATTATGTACCAATTGCAACAAATACTGGGTGACAATACAAGCATAAAATAAGTAAAAAGATCATATGAGTAAGAGGGGCAATGATGCGCGATGCCGTTATACTGGAATCTATTCGTACTCCTTTTGGCAAACGGGGTAAAGCCCTCCACGACACCCATCCTGTCGATTTGCTGGGGCATTTGCTTTCTGCCCTCGTTACACGGGTTGCTATCGAGCCAGATCAGATTGATGATGTCCTGATAGGATGTGTAAGCCAGACCGGCGAACAGTCCGCCAACATCGCACGCAACGCCTGGCTGTCGGCAGGGTTACCTGAGTCTGTCCCGGGAACCACACTTGATCGACAGTGTGGCTCAAGTTTACAGGCACTGCACTTTGCGGCACAGGGTGTGATGGCCGATGCATACGATCTGGTGATCGCAGGTGGCGTCGAATCGATGACCCGCGTACCACTCGGCAGCACCTTCACTGGTGTGCCAGGTGTGCCACTGACACAAAATCTGTCCCGACGGTATGCTCTCCCGAAGGGCTGGTTTGATCAAGCACGTGGTGCCGAGATGATCGCACAGCAGTGGGGTTTTACCCGTGAAGATCTGGATCGCTTCAGCCTCGAAAGCCACCGACGCGCTGCTGCTGCCAATTTCACCGATGAGATTGTGCCAGTACCAACTGACAGTCAGATGGTTACCAGCGATGAAGGGATTCGATCTGATACGTCCCTAGAGCAGATGGCCTCGCTTCCACCAGCATTTCCAGGGCTGGAGCTGATTACCGCAGGCAATGCCAGCCAAATCTCGGATGGTGCCAGCGCGACATTCATTGCCTCACGTGAGATGGCCGACAGGCTGGGATTACGACCACGCGCCCGTTTGGTCTCCTTCGCTGTCGTAGGCGTTGATCCGGTAACGATGCTAATCGGACCGATCCCAGCAACTCACAAGGTGCTTGAACGCGCCGGGCTCGTCATTGACGACATTGATCTTTTCGAGATCAACGAAGCCTTTGCATCAGTTGTACTGGCCTGGCAACACGATCTTGGTGTGTCCTGGAATCATGTGAATGTCAATGGTGGCGCGATTGCACTGGGACATCCCGTCGGTGCCACCGGCACACGTCTGATTGCAACCTTGCTGCATGAGTTAGAGCGTCGCGAAGGTCGTTATGGTCTTATAGCTATTTGCGAGGGTGGTGGCATGGCAAACGGCACCATTATCGAACGATTAACAAGATAAGATCACGTTTCTGAAAGATTACTCGGGGGAGGCTACCATCTGGTGGCCTCTTTCATCGAAGATCGACTCATTTGGTGTGCACCCGAGACTGGAGTTTGTGTTGTGTTTGCTCAATAGCCTGGACCAAGGTTTCCCACGCAAACATATCACGGTGGTTCTGCTGCACATGTGCCTGAAGCATTGCGGCTGTGTCATTCTCATAAAAGCGTATCACCGCATCAGCAAGCGCATGTTCGTCCTGTGGGGGAACCAATAACCCATTCACACCATCCTGTACAACCTCGTGCAAGCCACCCACTCGCGTGGTGATAACAGGTTTGCCAAAGCCAAACGCCAGTTGCACAACCGCACTCTGTGTCGCTGAGATATACGGTAGTACCACCACATCAACCAGATCAAAGTAGGGTTGCAACTCTTCATTAGGAACGTATTGGTTCACAAAAGTAATGGCATGCTCAACCTCAAACTCACGTGCATAGCGTGCATAAAACTCAGGTGATGACCAAAATTCGCCAACTACTAACAGATGTACATTTAGTTTAGCAAGAATGTGAGGAAGCGCCTGAATGAGGTATTCTAAACCCTTGTATGGGCGCACAAAACCAAAGAACATAATGATCGGTCTCTGGGCTGGTAGTTTGAACTGACGGCGGATGGTCTCGGCTGATACGCCAACACTTTGTGTTGCTACACCAGCATATGTAGGAATTTGGGCCCTCACAACCAGCTCATTCGGGAGCAAGGCAAGCAAGCGCACACGGTCTTGGTCACTATGCACAATAAAGGCATCCCCCTGGCGCAAAACAGTCAATGCTAACCGACGATCCAGAACACCACCACCGTCATGAGGCATCACATTATGGCAAATGTAGAGAATCGGAATGTCGGTGTTCCTTTTGATCCAACGCGAGATAATCGTTAATGATGGCGTCCAGTAGGGCACCCACCACTGGAGGATGAGCAGATCCGGCGCGTCATTGCGGATCTTGCGACAGAGTTTCCACCAAGTGAATGGATTAACCGGATCAAGCACATATTCACACTCGGTTCTCAATGGTGATGCGCTCGGATCACGATCCGACTTCCCAGGAAACAACCAGCGCGGGTATTGTCGTGTAAAGGAATATAATCGAGTCCAGTGGCCTGCTTTGCGTAGATGCTGTACAAGCAATGTGGTGTAATGGGAGATACCACCACGGTAAGGATAGGTTGGACCAACGACACAGATACGCACTACCTTATCCTCCAGATTGTCACACCATCTTGGTCATACACAGAATCATACAGATCAGATTGAGCAAGCATCTCTGGATTAATGGTTTCGCCATTTGGAGAGGTGTCTGCTGGACCATCATAGAGGTACGTGTAACCACCTGTGTGGAGTGCTGACACAGCTTCTGGTGAGTCAATAGAATGCTGATTGATAGCTTCGTTATGTTCATGCACCATAGACTGGTATCCTGGCTGTTCGGCAGCTTCCATGCCATGAAGGATGGGAGGGAGATTGCTTTTGCGATCCGTCATAAACCACAACCACCAACCACCATCTGAGCCAGCCTGAATGGAATTCCCGTAAGCGCCAAAACTGTTGACAAAAAATGTTGCATCAGGGGGCGTTTCCTCGACAATCCATTTCATAGCTGCCGCATCAGCCTGAGTAAACAACTGAAACTGCGGGTCGACAACCTGCTGTTGTTCACTCACCCCCCATAGCAAAAGCACCGTTCCCGCGATCATTTGCACCGATCTGTTCAAGTGAGCAGCATGTACTGTGCTTAACATACTGCTTGATATGGCAGCTATCGCGACACCGCCAAGCGGAGCTAGCACTAAATAGATGGCAAGGATAACAGCAAAATTTGAGATGATGCCAGCACCGTTCAGCCCGATCAGATAGGGGTTCGCCACCACCCAAACCAAAGCGGCCCAACCAACCAGCACAAGTCCCCGACCGCAGCGTTGCCAGATCAGCACACCAACACCCAGAAAGGCACACACAAAGAGGAAAGGGCTGGCGAACAATGACAACAGGTTGTCTAGCGATGGGAGATTATTAAATTCACCAGTACCAACGTTGGTTGACGCCAGCGCAGCACCAACCCGTAACATCGATCCCTCTCGCCACCGAATGAGCCAGGGAAGAAGCGTTACTATCGTTATGACATTAACAACGACACTTACACCGATCATCGGCCACAATGCCGACCATGATCGTACTTTTGCTAACAGGAGATACAAGCCATATGTGCCAACAAAACAGACTACAAAAACGGTTACACGGTAATGGGTTAATGCCATACCACTCGTCATAATTCCTGCTAACACCGACAGTCCTATAAGCACTGTACGCCGTAGCGGCCGCTCAAGTGCGGTATGCAGAAGCGCCATCCATGTGACTGCCGTAGCGATCAGGACCGTATGGCCAGCCAGTTGGGTATAGCGCCCCCAATTCACGTAATAGGATGGCATCAGACTGATAAAGCCCGCCAGCAAAGCGGCCCATAGTGCAGCACGTTCATTCCCAACCAAACGACGTGTCAAAAGATATATCAGCGGGATGGTCAGGGCAGTTTGTACCTGTCCAATGATAATGATACTTTGCGTGACTGGCACATTAGTGAGCCAATGCAGCCAGGCAACATTGCTGTGATATCCGTAGTGATACGTAAATGTGGTTAGCGGTGCATATGGTTGCCAGGACGAAAATAATCCACCATTATCAACCAACAGTTGTGCAATCATCGTGTGGTGGTACGAGTCACCAAAAGAGCCCACAACGAGATCACGTACGTTGTAACTTTGCACCATCAGTGCAACACCACACATGAGGAGGAGCACCATATCAGTGGTGGTAGGCTGCAACGCAGCAACACGGGAGCGCCACGTAGTAGGCTGGTGAAACGGCCACAGCACCATCAAGAGCGCGATAGCCAAATACCCCCAACAGAGCCAGCTATTCCAGCGTATGCCCAAAATTTCGCTAAACAGCAGCAGCAGCGGAGGCACGACACAACTTATACCTACTGCCAGAGGCCATCGTTCTGAAAATGCGAGGGAGTCAAACCACCCTAACCGTAACAACGCCAGACCGGGAAGTAACAACATTGCTGGTATGATTAGCCACAATAACAACGATTGAGGTACGACTGATACTGACCACAGCACGACATCGCCAGCAACGAAGAGTCCTGCTCCCAGAAGAGCAACGACGATAACTGCTGTTAGCCACCAAGGTAGTTTAGCAGGTAACGATACATCCGTAGCTGATTGACCAAGCTGCATGTGCTTGCGCCTCCCATAAGGGCATGGTATTACCAGATCCAGAACGACGCCGCATTATACGGGGTATATTGTCAACCTGTCAACGTGTTATGTTAGAATAGAGTAAAGCGACCATAGCCTGCTACGGTCGCCTGAGCAGCGAAGATACCACGGCGTTCTATAAAGTCAGCTAATCAAGGTATCCTTGAAGGCGACCACCAAGATGGGGGGAACGCAAGTGGCGCAGGGCCTCAGCCTCAATTTGGCGTGTACGCTCACGGGTAATGCCAAAGGTTGAGCCAACTTCTTCGAGTGTATGGCGGCGGCCATCTACTAAGCCATAACGTAACTGGAGAATCTTACGTTCCCGTTCTGAGAGACCCATCAGGGCATGTTGGAGTTCCTGTTGCAGCAAGCGCTGTGCTGCAATTTCAACAGGTGCATCAGTCTCATCATCTGCCAGCAACTCACCGATGTAGCCTTCTCCATCATTGCCCAGTGGTTGCTCCAGAGAGATCGGCTGTGTTGATGCTTCCATGAGACGCCGCACCTTACGCACAGTCACTTCTAGTTTCTCGGCAAGCTCCTCAACAGATGGCTCACGCCCAAGCGATTGTTCTAGTTGACGGGTTGCACGTCGCAGTTGTCCAATCGACTCGCTGAGATGAACCGGTAGGCGGATCAAGCGGCTCTGTTCGGCAATCGCACGTGTAATGGCCTGACGAATCCACCATGTGGCATATGTCGAAAAACGATGTCCTCGGCGATAGTCAAATTTTTCGACAGCGCGCATAAGACCAATATTACCTTCCTGGACCAGATCCATGAACGATAATGGACTCCCAATATATTTTTTCGCGATGCTTACCACAAGACGTAAATTGGCTTGAATGAGCTTACGCCGGGCTTCATCTCTACGCACAAGATCTCGCTGGAGCGCAAACCGTTCGCTCGCTATATGATGCATTTGCTCTTCCAGACGTTTTTGGGCAGCAACACCACTTGCAATATCTTGTGCTAGCGCAACCTCATCAGCAGCGGTCAACAATGAAACCTCGCCGATTTCGCGCAAGTACATCTGTACAGAATCTTCAACCGATTCACGCCGACCGACTGGCACCTCTGTAAGCGCGCTATCGGCACTATCCTCAGAATCGACATCTTCGATATATGCTATCTTATCGCGCACGTTTTTGTATGTTTTTCGACGCATTAAAGCCATAATAATGTCTCCGTAGCAGGCTTGCTCGAAATGTTCGATAAGGGCGTTTTCTCAAACCAAAATGCTCTTAGTTAGTACCAATACATACGACAAAAACACGCCGAATGGATGCTTAGACACCTGCGAATCAATGTGACAAAGAATAGATTACTACATCAAAGGATATTGATTATCAAACAGACAAATCGCTTCTGGGGAAGGCAAAACGAAAGCATAGTACATACGGGTTACGAGGAATAAACCATACAATACTATGCTTGACGTGCCAAAACAAATGCACCTATATCGCTGAGCGCCTGCTTTGTAGTAGATGAAGGAAAACGGTCCAGACACGCCAGTGCATGCTCGATAGTTATACGTGCTTCTTCAAGGGCACGTTCAGCCCCACCAGCATCAATAACTGCTGAAACCAACTCTGGAACCTGTGAAGGATCTAGCGAAGCCGTGTGTGCGACCTGTCGAAGAAGTGCATGGTCATCCTGCATGACAGCATAAATGAGCGGTAAGGTTAACGTACCTTCACGCAAATCATTGCCAGCAGGTTTCCCAAGAGTGTCTTCATCACCTGTGAAATCAAGGACATCATCAACAATTTGGAAAGCCATACCAAGATGGTAGCCGAATTCGGCCAACCTTTCAATCTCTTCAGGCGTACCTCCTGCCACGGCCATCCCAGCCTGACAGGCAACTTTGAACAGGGCCGCCGTTTTGCACCCAATCTTGTACCGATACTGTGCAAGTGCAATATCTAATGGTTCAAGTTGCGTCACCGGGCTCAGTTCACCCTCTACGACCGTCTGAGCCGCAGCAGCGTACCACTCAATCAAGCGTGGGTCAGGCTCATTAGCTAGCTCATCAGTTGCTGCCGCAAAGAGATAATCACCCAGCACAAGTGCAACCGTGTTATTCCAACGTGCATGAACAGTAACACGTCCACGCCGTCGCTGGGTATGATCCACCAGATCATCGTGAATGAGTGAAGCACTATGCAGTAGCTCAATCGCAGCAGCCGGGTGACTCGCGTGGTGCAGATTGTAATTCCCTAAACGAGCCGCTAACAGCACCAGAGCTGCGCGCAACCGCTTACCTCCTGCCGCAGTTATATAGGCCCCTGCAGAAGAAAGCACTGGTGAGCGAGATTCAACACGCTGCATTAAGCGATGTTCCACATATGCAAGATCGTCATGTAGATTGGTTTGCCGAAAGATATGGTTGAGATCTACAGGTGCGGACGCAAAAACTGGCCCTTCTTTGGTAGAGAAGCCGCGCCTTACTGCTGTCAGGGCCATTGCACGCAACCTTTCTAGATGTGAGGACATATTGCTATACTTCGACTATGTTAAATATATCACAAGTTTCACGCAAGGTCAAGCGCTTGCCAATATTTTGCAACACTTTTGCACAGATTTCAAGCCAGTTATCTCAGAAATGAACATGAAATTGTGCACGATACGATGCTATCATCATTACACGAGGTCATAGAAAGCCAGATTCAACAGATATGGCAGACATTCCACTCATGAGGAGGCTTCTTCATCGAGGAATTTAAGAGAGAGATCGTGTCCACACTCCCTCCGCTACAAACCCTTGGGCCACAAGAAATGACGGCTCAACTCCTGTCTGATGCGCCATAGCAAAATGCAGGGCTTTACACCTACGAGACTCCGCCAGATAGAGCGCTGTGTTGATCAATATCGTACCAATACCCCGCCGCCGAAAGTTCGGTTCAACCACAAGCTCTTCAAGCAGGGCATACCAACCACGCAGAGTTTGATAGAAACTCAGGACTGCCAGGCCAACCAGAGCTTCTTCAAACTCTGCGACAAGCACCTGACGATCAGGGTCATACAACCAGTCATGGAGCAATGTATCAGAAATCAGACTCTGTTCATCGTCCTGAGGTATCTCATTACGTAATAATACCCGTACATTGTTGATATCTTCGTCACGTGCATAACGAACAACAATATCAGGATGCTGCACATCTGGTACATCAATCGTACCTTGTGAAAAGCGCCGTTCGTACTTCCATTTATCAATCGCTTGAATATGTGTGTGGAAAGCCATAGGAGATGGCAAAGAATCAAGATCAAAAGCATCAGCCTCAGTTGCGTCATCACCAGCCATAAGCTGCCCACCAACCGCCGTCGCAGCATAAATAATAACCAGACCGCTCTCATCACCCAAACCAAACGAGTACACGCCCAGTAGGTGATCCACTTGAATCAATAAACTGGTTTCCTCGTGACACTCACGAACTGCTGCATCCTCGGCACTCTCACCCAGTTCCATATAACCTGCTGGTAATGCCCAATGCCCTATACACGGTGCAAATCTACGACGAATCAGCACAACCTTGCCTTCGAGTGCTACGACTACTCCTACAGCAGGAACGGGATTGCGGTATAAGATATACCCACACGCTGGACACACATCACGGTCGCGCCCTTCGGTGAATCGACGTTCCATTTGTGTACTACAATTTGGGCAGTAGACATCTGACGCCATTGCCTTATCCTATAATGCTTTTTGATTATTACGTACAGTTTCTAGACGACCCAAGTGACATGCCTCACTAAGGCTCACCAGATAGGGTAGATCGTTGCCATACTCGATGACGCTAATACTCGCATTGGTTACCCAGATACGGTTAATACGATCCATATTCATCCCCAGTGCATCAGCAACCAGAATTTTAACCACGACATCGTGTGTTGAGACCAGAATATTCTGTTCTGGGTATTGTTCGTATAACTGATCTCTAAAATCGAGAACACGCTTGAGAATGTTGCTAAAACTTTCACCATCAGGCATCTGTGCACGAGTTGGATGGACTCGCCACTCTTGAAGCCCTGCCCCAAAACGTTCTTCAACCTGTGCTGATGTCAGACCTTCCCACTGGCCATGATTTATTTCAAGTAACGCTGTTTCAGTGTGAAAAGGTGCATCAGGATGATACCTTGCGACTGCCTCAGCCGTTTTTGCCGCACGTTGGAGTGGACTCGTATACATCGCAAAAATCGGTTCGTTGGCTAGCCGTTGACCAAGTGCATCAGCTTGCCGCAACCCCAGCTCCGACAGAGGCGCATCGTATTGTCCCTGATACAATCCTTGACGATTCCATTCGCTTTCACCGTGACGAATTATCAGTAATCTCATGGATATCTATCTACCTATTCAAATTCAAAAACGAAGATTGCCTGATTGCATTATAGCCGAAATCCCATAAATCCGGGTCTGCTCCCTGTGATGGCCATAGGGCGTACGAGTGCATATACCAAATTTCTAGAGAGTGTGGTACCATACGCATGCAAATGGACAAACACCAGGTGTGCTCATAAACCTGACCGTATTCTCAAGCGTGCATTCACCTATAACTGCCTGAGAAATATATCAAAAGATTGTAGATGCCCTATGAATAGTAATCAACGCGGAGAGTTGATCGTCTTTGAAGACTCAGTTGCACTTGCTGAACATGGTGCACAACAGTTTGTAGCGCTGGCCCAAAAAGCCATACAAAACCATGGAAAATTTAGTGTGGCGCTCTCAGGGGGCTCTACTCCTCGCAAAATGTACCAATTACTCGCCCAGTCACCCTACCGTGACCAAGTCGATTGGTCAAACATCCATGTCTTCTGGGGTGATGAGCGTTATGTACCACCTGACGATCCTGATAACTGTTTTTACATGGTCCAGGAAGTGTTGTTAGCCCACGTTCCCATAACCGCAGCGAATATCTATCCCATCCCGACTATCGGCGGCACACCAGAGGCAGCGGCACAAGCGTATGCAGCAACCATCACTGCGTTTTTTGATGGTGCAGTACCGACATTCGATCTGGTCTATCTTGGGATGGGGCCAGATGGACACACTGCATCACTGTTTCCGGGACAATCAGATGTTACGGAACCCAGCGAAGCATTGGCTGTGGCAGTGCACGATGCGCCTAAACCACCACCCACACGTATATCACTCACCTTCAAAGCACTCAACACAGCACACAACATCAGGTTTCTGGTCGCAGGAGCAGACAAGGCCGACATGCTCAAACAGGTGCTTCAGGGAACGTTAGATGTCTCACAACGACCAGCACAGGGTATTCAGCCGACGAACGGAAAACTCACCTGGCTGGTTGATAAAATGGCGGCTGCACAAGTATCATGAAGACCATCATTACGCAATCCCGTGAACTAACAGAACAATCATTGGTGACCCAGATTCGTGTCGCGCTGATGGAGGCCGAAAAACAGATTATAGTTATGCACGAAACCCCTACTGGCGCGTTAGAAACGATTCGTCAGGTTGAACGGATCGAACAACTACTGACACAGTTAACCGGGCCGGAATTTGACACGCGTGGTGAAGAAAGTCGTGCCGAGGCACTGCGAGAGAGACTTATGCGTCAGTCCCATAAGGTTGTCCGACTCGTGCGAAAGAATGGGCAGGCAGACCAACTCACAACCAGCACGCTGTGGCAGGCAATCAGCAAAGTTCACCAGCAGAATCAACAACGTCGGCGTAATCGGCTGATTGTGCTGAGTTCAACTCTCTCTGTTGTTATCATACTCTTTTTTGTGGTCTTACCCCGTTTGTTTCCCCCACCGCCACGTGCCAATATTGATTCTATCAGCCGTGCCGTACGGGCAGGTAATACCGAGGAAGCACTCACCATCGCACGGGCAGAACAAGCTCAAGCACCCAACGATCCCAGTGCTGCATTGTGGATTGGGGGACTACTACAGTTACAAGAGGATCAAGCAGCCGCCAATGAGTCCTGGGAAGAAGCCCGACAACTCTTTGACGACGACAGCTTTTTTCACCTTGAACGCGGCCTCATGCTCACGGAACTTCAGCTATATACAGAGGCAGAACGTGATGCACAAATCCTTATAGATGTAGCAGAGACAGAGCCGCAGGGGCATTATTTACAGGGACATATTAACGAAGCGCGCGGTGAGGTGTTTGAAGCGATTACTGCATTCAATCAAGCAGCTGATCTGGCGAATGAACGAGAAAACTCAGAGTTATTTGTGGCAGCACGTACCCGAGTAGCATTCTTATCGCAACGTCTATCACTCCCACCGATTGAAGAGGAATGAAACAATACCACTATTCAGGAAACAATTCTTCCATCTCTGCCAAGGCTTGAATACGGCTTTCGTTTGTACGTTCTTTATGCCCCATCGCAGCATAGAATGAGGTATCGTAAGAGCGTGTACGGATAACCACCGGCATTGGCACTGCGTGACCTAAAACCATCGCCTGTTGCCGCGAGTCAAGACTTGACAGCACCGTCTTCAGACTCGAGCCGCCACTCACACCGGTAAACACTGCATCAATGTCCTTCTCATCGTTGAGCAATGCAGTAACACGACTTCCTAGTTGACTCATCACCTCTGAGTCAATCGACGACGGTCGCTGATCAACTACCAGCAACGTTACACTGTACTTCCGTAGTTCACGCGCAATGGTACCAAAGATAGTTTGTTTTGCCATTGCTGGATTTAGAAACTTATGCGCTTCTTCAATGGTAATCATCAATTGACGGGGGCGATCAGCCGCATCTTTGGAGCGCAAAAAGCGTTCTGTCTGCTCAACCCAGCGACGGTGAATACGCCGTGTAATAATGTTAGCAACCAACATATACGATAAGGCATCCCCATAACGACCAAACTCAAGCACGACGTGGCGACCACTAGCCAGGGCATCAATCATACGATCAATGGCTGACGTTGAGGCATGGTCTTTCACAAAACCTTTACGCGCCACCTGCTCCAGTTTGCGTTTCAGTGCGCTGATCGATCCTGCGTGAGCACCAGAGCTTTCCGCAAAATCTTTGACTGTCGTGGCATCCATATCTAATAGTGCACGTAGCCATCCATTCTTAAACTGATCTACCAGTAAGTAAGCTGACTCCGCTGCGGTTGCTGTCAGATTCAACTCATCACGGAGGAGTTCAATATCACCCACTTCGATCTGATCCAATCCAATCACAACCTCTTCGTCAACGGCCACACCACGATTCCGAGACGATGCAGCATCAAGTGAGTAGACCAGTACCTGTGAGCCAAAGAGTTGTCGCAAACCCTTCACAAAGGACTGATGTTCCGAATGTGCATCGTGACCATATTCGTTGTGCATGTCGAAAATCAGGTTTGATGCTACACCAGTGCTGATAATGCCTCCTAACACAAGCCGTGTCAGGAAGCTCTTACCGGTGCCACTTTTGCCAAAAATACCGTTGGAGCGCTCAACAAATTTGGCCAGATCAAGACAGACCGGTACATCCATATCCAACGGACGACCAATCTCAAAGTGTGTACCCTCTGTGCTACCAAAGACCCGAGTAAAATCAGCTTCGGTAGCATCAAATACCTGTGCAAAATGTCGTGGTACGGTCTTGACAGGTAACAACTGCTCATTAAGGTCATGCGGTAACATGAGCATGGGTTTCAACTCGATGGCTCCATATGTTGATGTACCAGCCAACACATCGTGAATGAAGGCATCGCCACTTGGCGGATCGGCCAACACCTTCTGATTCGTCGCTTCTAACACCACATTTGTAACCATCGAAAAAAAAGCATGTTTATGGCCATCAATCACCACAAACTTACCGACCCGCATGTCTTCAACACTCTCATTACCTGCCAGGCGAGCGCTGAGACCTTCCATAAAGGATCCACTGGTCACTACACCAAGTCGATTTTGTGTAGAGGATGGCATATCTTTCTCCACATTACAGTCTCAACAACTATTCAATCAGTATATGAGACCCTGTTTTGTATCATCTTATTCGTAC
The DNA here is from genome assembly GCA_013122435.1 of Chloroflexi bacterium AL-N1. GTDB lineage: Bacteria > Chloroflexota > Chloroflexia > Chloroflexales > Roseiflexaceae > AL-N1. The sequence goes on along the minus strand of WYDT01000024.1, from coordinate 47,784 downwards.
ACATAATAGCACAAATATACGATTCCACACATGCCTGTCAGTCATAAAACCTGATATAATAAGTACATGCACAGTCCAGATCGGTATATTTCGTTTTCATAGAACATAGAATCATGCCCTGATATGCATATACCAATGTGGATGATCATACATGGTATCATCCTAACTTGTAGTTTCAAAAGGCCACAAAAAAGCGTTTATTACAACATAGATTACAACATCGATGTACTGATGTTGCATCAATTATTGTTGTACGAAATCATAGTATTCATAATTACAAACGCCAGTAACACCTATTTCCCTAACAAGTAAATGATATAGTAATAGATAAGGATGGGCCATATGAATAATGATATGTCATCCACTCCCGCACATATTCTTATTGTTGAGGATGAAGATGATGTACGAACCTTTTTTGTACGAGCCTTCGAACGTCTTATCCCTGATGTGCAGATCACCGCAGCCTGTAGTGGCACTGAGGCACTTGATGCGGTACAACAGTATATGTATGATCTGATTATTAGTGATCACCGTATGGCGGGGATGACGGGGACTGATCTTGTTAAAGCAATTCGGACCCAATCGATAAACGTACCAATTGTCATGATTTCAGCAGACGCAACGATCAGGGAACAGGCACGGCAAGTCGGTGTCAATGAGTTTTTCCATAAACCCGTTACCCTCATCCAACTACGTCAGATTATCGATCGGTGGTTACCCCTCTAACAACATTGGTAACTTACAGGGTCTCGATTACTCTTCCTCTTCACCACGTGCCTTACGACGTGCTCGTTGTCGCGCAGCCAACAGACGATCCATAAGCTCATCTTTTGATGGCTGTGCTGCAGATTGTGGTGGTGTTGAAGCAGGCGCCTTTGCGGTACGTTTAGCTGGTTTAGATGTATCCTCTTGCGTTGATACTACTGGTGGCTTAGGCGTATTGGCACTCTGTGTGCGGTGCAGTGCCCGCTGTTTCGCTTGGCGCAGATGGTTAAAGTGATTCTGATTGGTGTTTTTTTCAGCAGGTGATCGTTTCCGCCCGGAGAACATGTTCAGTGTATCGGTGAAATCACTACGACGTAACACGAGACGTCGCACCCCAATATCGAACGGCAACAAGATCAATGCGAACAAGAGCAGGGGAAACGCAATATCCTGAGCTCGTGAAACACCACTGAGATTATGATCAAAAGCTTCCACCGGGTTGCTGAGAGCTGTACCACCACTGGTGCGGGCAATAGCCTCAAGCAAATCTGGATCGCTCTGACCCTGGCGGTATTCTGGTGAATAGGGGACTACCAAACCAGCCGTATCCTGCACCACTGCCCGCCCATCTTCTTCACCAACAAGTTGGACCAGATACGAGCCCTGCGTCGGGCTTGCGATACTGGCCCGGTATTGTCCGGGAGACACCTGCGTAAGCGGCACTTGTTGCGTCGTGCCATCTGCGCCAATGATAGTCGCCTGCATAGTCAAACCATCACGTGTTTCACCACCTGGGTCTTGTACATTCACATCCATAATAGTCTGTGAGCCCACTGTTTGAAACTCGGCACTTACACCGGTTTCAGAGTCAGTGGGGAGCACCCAACCAACCATTTGCGCCGTAAACTGGGGGAATGCAGGCCAGTTGACCCAATCCTGAGCCCACCGCCCTTTGACATCGCTCGTCCATGCAATGCTACGCCCAAGCCCGTACTGCCATTTCGCGAGCACTGGTGCTTCATCAACACCCGATAGCACCACACCAGCGGTATCTTTCAATGTGGTACCATTGTAGCCATAGAGTTGCGGCAACCCATCATTCAGGCCCTCCATGATGGTACTTGTACCGACATAGGCAGGAGTAAATGCTTCTTCGACCAGATAATTTCCGACCGCCGTAATGGTTTCTTGAACAAAAATCTGCGGCACCTCTTCCATATCCTCAGTTGGGTAGAAGCGCCCACCACCAGCATTTGCAAGACTTTCGAGATATTCGGCTGAACCACCGCCAGCCGCAATCACAGATAAGGTAATGCCCTCGTTTCGCATGCGTTCCGCGATGGCCAGATTATCACCATCACCTGACCAACCATCGGTCAGAAGAATGGCATGCTTAATGCGAGCATCAGTATTCAGCAGAGACTCTTCAGCTGATTGTAACCCGGCGAGTATATTAGTCGCTCCCTCAGGGGCCACAGGGGCCAGTGCGCTCTGTACTACATCGGCAGTGGGGCCACGCTGTATCGGCAAAGCCCAATGCGCGTTGTCATCGAAGGTCACCACTCCCACATTATCATGCTCACTGAGCACTGCCGATGCTTGAATGACAGCATCCTTTGCAATATCGACTTTTGGCACACCGCCACGCTGGAATTGGGCTGTCTGACGATTCGGGCCAGAACAATGACACGAGTCCATACTACCCGACTTGTCGATAATAAACAGCATTGCCAGATCGGGTCGTTCTTCGCGATCACGCACATCCATATACACTGGTAACGTTTCCTCGATGGGCGTACGGCCATAGCCCCCCACACCATACGATTGATCGCCCCCAATCATAATCAGACCCCGACCTAATTCGCGCACGTAGACCGGGAGATCAGCCATTGCCTGCACAGGCAGATCACGTGCAGGCACATTGAGCAACACAACTGCTTCATAATTACTCAGGCTTGTGAGATCGGTTGGCATTGTATCAGGGGTTACAATATCTGCAGTTATTTCTGCCGATTCCAGTGCAATTTTGAACTGTTCTGCTTCACCACGTTGACCTTCGATAAGCAATATATGTGGTGGGCCATCAACGCGAACAAGCACATCGGCCTGGTTGTTTTGTGCACGATCATCAATTTCCGGAATGATCTCAGCACGATACCGCTGAAACCCGTGCTCTGAGGCTTCAACCTGTAAACTAAAACGATTCGGTCCAGTTTGGAGTTGGACATTCTGTTCAAAGACCATCGTCTCATCGCCAAAAACACGCAACTGGCCTTGTTGGTCTTGTGAACTTTCGATGGTCACAACCAGATCCACATTTTGGCCTTGACGAACACTCGCAGGAGCATCAAGACTTGTAATCATCGACTCGCTGGTGGCAGGAGTACTCAGATCAACATAGCTGATTGGAATATCACGTGAACTGGATAATTGCGCTACTTCCAATGCCTGGCCAATATTTTCACCACCATCCGACAAGAGCACCAGACGCTTTTGCGTATCAGCCGGTAAAATGGCCATGCCGAGTTGCAAGGCACTCTCGATATCGGTGCGGGCCACTCTTGGCACTGAATGCATTCGATTAAACGATTGTGACTCACTTGGCACACGCTCAACCAGCGCATTCTCACCAAAAACAACAATGGCTGCTTGATCTTCAGGACGCATAGCTTGCAGGGCATCCTGAACAAACGCTTCGGCCTGAGCACGTGCTGATGGCGAGATAGAGTCGGAAGAGTCGATCACAAAAACGGTGGTAAGATGATCCACGCGCTGAACCATCTGGACCCCAGCAACAGCCAGGATGAGGCAAATGATTAATACAGAACGAATAATCAAACTGGTCCAGAAACGATTAGGTGGTAAACGACGAGGAACAGAAAGCGCAAGCGCCCATAGCGGAATAAGCACTAAAAGTAATGCCAGAGCCGCAGGAAAGATAAATGAGAGTCGCATTGGGCTGTGCTCCTTCACAGATCGCCGGGCTGCGACGACAAACGACCATACGCAAGGACAATAAGTACAATGACGTTTTTATGTACTCATAAGTTCCATTTTCTATGGCCTGATTGTACCACGATGTGTGCTGTTTTGTGGTGATGATTCACTAAGAATTAAGTGAAGGGACCAATAACGGCTAGGGTTCACGTCGCTGACATGAGTTTCGCAGAATCAGTTCTGTCGGAAGGATAACCCGCTCTACTGCACGATCAGGGTCTTTGATCGATTCCAGCAACATTTTGGTCGCCACCCGCCCCATCTCCTCCAGTGGTTGTCGCACCGTAGTAAGTCCAGGATGGGCACTTGCAGCACGGGGAACATCATCAAAACCCATCACAGATACATCATCTGGAATACGCAACCCCCTATCACGTATGGCATCCATCACTCCCGTAGCAGACTCATCATTTGAGGCAAAAATTGCCGTTGGTGGTTCATCAAGATCGAGCAGGGTACATGCACCAAGATAGCCACTTGAGTGATCGAAGTTTCCCTCAACCACTAGTTCAGGTATAGCAACTAATCCATGCTCCGTCAGTGCGGCACGGTAGCCTGATAAGCGATCAACAGCACTCCCCATTTCCATGATGCCTGTGATAAAACCAATACGGTGGTGGCCAAGTTCCATCAAATAGCATGTGGCGGCGTATGCCCCTTGCCGATTTGTCACACCAACTGAGGCATTTTCATCGTTGTTACCCTGATAATCAACCAGAACATAGGGAAAACGATGCTGACGTAATGTTTCCAGATAGGCTTCGGCATTACGGGGTATGACTAAGAGCAGTCCTTCAGATAGTCCACGGGTGAGCGCAGTCACATAGGTGGACTCACGTGTTTTGCGTCGATGAGTAACATACAGCATGAGATTGTATCCCAGCGCATCAAGTTCCATATCGACACCACGTACCACACCACCAATGTATTCACTGCCCAACTCTTGGACCACCAGACCAATCACCTGTGATTGCCCCCCGGCCAAACTGCGGGCCTGCGGATTGACCACATATCCCAGACGGGTAATAGCCTGCATCACACGCTCTCGAGTCTCCGATTTGATATAACTTTTGTTGTTAACCACCCGTGATACAGTCGCATACGAGACACCTGCCTCACGTGCGACATCCTGAATAGTGACCCCTTGAGATACTTTGTTCCGTGACATACACCCACTTCTTTCGTTTCAAGCGTTCGCAGAGTATGAGGTGTGTATTGTGTTGAAATCCTGAATATAGTGTAAAAAGTTTTCCTATCGTAGCATATCGTTAATTTATTGTCAACAGATAGAGAAGGATAAAAACTCCTTACAAACTCGATGTATATTTGGATACACCGACAGACCAAAAAGCCCGCGCAATACCCAGAAACAACATAGCCGCGAATGGCGCAACCCACGCCAGTGCTCCAGGCAACCCATGCGGATCATGTTTATCGAGTAGCAACAGTGCTGTTGGATAATTGATAAATACCAATGGAACAATCAACAAAAAGAAGCCCCGTATCCATTCACTATAAATACTGATGGGATAACTCATCAGCAAATCACCGCCAAAAGTGAAGATATTCATCACTTCTGGTGTTTTGACCGTCCAAAAGCAGATTGTCGCACCTATCACGACCAATCCCAGATAGATGAGTGTCCCTGCTATAAGTGTCAATGGCAAGAGCAGCCCTTTTGCGACTGTCCATTGAATAGATAGCTGTGAGATAGCAAAACCCAGGACTACTATACCCTGAAAAGATCGGCCTAAACGACGGAGTTGGAATTCAGAAGACAAAATCTGGAAAAAAGTCCCCTGAGGACGTATCAACACCACATCAAACGCACCTTGTTGAATCATCCGCTCAAATGGCGCATCAAAACCACGACCAAACATCTCCGCCAGGCCAAGCGCCGTCGAAGAGAAGCCATACAACACCGCAACTTCGGCAATGCTCCACCCACCGACCGATGGAAACTGCGAAAACAAGATCGCTATTACGGCAAATTCAAGGGCGGTTGTTAGAGCAAACCCGATCAATTCAAGCCAGAACGACACTTTGTACTGCATCTGTGATCGAATGCGTGCACCAATGAGCCGTACGTAGAGAGACAACACAGGCAGTCCTTTCCTTAAAATATTGCTTGGAGCCGCTGCTGCTGGCGTTGGTGCATTGGCCTGGTACAACTCAAGAGTCCCAACCTATATCAGTAAGCTTCCTGATGGCAAATGCACAAGCTATCTAACCGCCCTGTATGATAACCTTTCGCATGGCTAGTTGTAAGATGGCTAAGGCACAGAAAACAAGTACTACAACCCAGAATAATTGAAGCAGTAAGACACCAACCAGATTCCAGCCCGTAATCTGGCCTAAAAAAATCTGTGCTGGTAATCCAGAAATGGTCTGAAACGGCAACATATACGCTATCGTTGCTAACCACGGAGGAAAAAAAGCCAGTGGGATCATAAAACCAGAGAAAAACCCCAGCAGAATGTTGCTGATAATAATGACACCTGTGTTATCAATCAGCCAGAAGGCCGTGAGATTAACCAGAAAACCAAACGTGATAGAGAGAAGCATGGCCATACCAACCGATAGCGTGAACGGGGCCAATCCATCCAATCCTGGGACAAAAGCACCAAAGGTAATCACACCTATCAGATAAGTTAGCGTTCCACGTATACCCAAATTAAACAGTTGCTCCCCCAGTTTACGACTCAGCCAGTAACCATAGAAACTCCAGGGGCGCATCAAGTCGTTTATCACATCGCCACTGTAGATCGAGCGACTCAAATCGACGGTCAACCACCCGGCCCCTATCGAGATCAGCGACTGAGTAATCCATGTGTAACTGATGGCATCTTGTACGGTGAATCCCGCCACACGGCTGCTTCCCGCATTGAAGAGTGCGATATAAACAAAACACCGCACAGCACCAAAAAAGGCATTGGTGAGCATTCCGGCAAGCGCCGCCGCACGATACGCAATGGCACGCCGGAATGAGCGTCGTGCGATCTCAATATACAGGCGCATGTTGTTCCCTTCCAATGTTGGCACACGCAGTTTAACGGCACCACAAAAAAGCCCAGATTACCAGATAAGGGGTTATCCATGCAACAATATTATCTATGTATGGACTTGTTCAGCATACGGGTCAAACATAAAGTCACACATCAGCCAAAAGATGGACATTATATGCCAGATTTCAAAACCAGATCACCCAATCAAACGTAGCGTTGGAGTATGGCATCAACAGAGCCTCCATACCCTTCACCAAACAGATTGAGATGGTTCAATAAGTGGTATAGGTTGTATAGATCACGTCGTTCCTGCCAACCTGCTGCCAGGGGCCATGCCTCTTCGTACGCACGATAAAACGACTCAGGAAACCCACCAAAAAGGGTAGTAAAGGCCAGATCGGCCTCTCGATCACCATAGAAGACCGCCGGATCGATCAGCGCTGGCACGCGACCGGGACCGATGATAAAATTGCCACCCCAGAGATCACCATGTAAAAGCGCAGGTTGCACCGCCTGCTCATCGATCCAGGTATCCAAGCGATCAAGCAGTCGCTCCATACGACGAGCACGCGCACCTGAGAGGCGCCCCTGGCGTTGTGCTAATGCTGCCTGAAACCGCAAGCGACGTTCTCGAAAGAACTCAAGCCAGCTCTCCATCCACCCGTTTGGTTGTGGCGTTGCACCAATGTAATTGTCACGATCAAGGCCATAGGATGGCGCTGTGGCTTTGTGCAGTGTTGCCAGGGCATGTCCGAGCGCCTCGGCAGCCACACCACGATTGGCAGAAGGTGGCGCAGCCAGCCATTCGAGTAACAAAAAATCTGGTTGCTCCTCCACATCACTCTGCCATGCGATAACCTCAGGAACACGTATTGCACCTGTTGAGGCCAGTAACTTGAGACCATGCACCTCAGCATCAAAAAAGCCGGGCAACCCACGTTCGCTCCATTTGAGTAAGTATATGGACTGATCTGTACGCAAACGCACTGCCTGGCTGATATCTCCACCACCTATAGCTGTTGTCTCACGCAGCGGTGACCCATCGTTACTGGCCTGAAGCGCGGTGGTAATGATTGTAGCTGATTGACTCATGGCAACCTCTCATAAAACTACAAGGCTTCATTTTGATGGTATGATACGCGATATATTTTTGTCGAGAACAATAGCCACAGCAGGTATCAAAAAAATATCTGACATAATGTTGGGTTATGCTCGCGTTGAAGTCTCTCAGAGCAGCGGGAAAATATATGCAATGGTTCAAACAATTCTTTACACATACACCATCACCTATCTCGTTTGATGCATCCGATCCGGCAACCGATGCAGATCTTGAATATTGCTATCGGCTCATCCTCCGAAGACCTCCTGATGAGGCTGGACTGGCGTTCTGGCGCACGAAAATAATCAGAGAAAAACTATCCGTGGGCAATCTTGTTGATGGATTTATTAGCAGCAACGAATTTACTGATGCTCACAACAACATCAAGTACGTGCCTATGATGATTTCAGGAGAAACCCTTCACACGGTAGAATTTGATAACTTCCTGTTATGCACAAGCAAAAAAGATTATATCATCAGCACCTCTATCGAAAACTCACACCAATACGAACCTGCGGTAAGTCGTGAGATACAGTGCATACTTGAATCTAGTCAGGTGTTTGTCGACGTTGGTGCCAACATCGGGTATTTTAGTTTACTGGCCGCCTCAATCGTTGGGCCAAATGGCCATGTGTACGCATTTGAGCCCAACCCGGATAACTGCTCACTGTTACGCTTTAGTGCTGCACAAAACCATTTTAAGCATATTACTGTGTACCAGAATGCTGTCGCTGATGTCGCACAAACCTATATTCTGGAGACAGAGGGCAGCAACGGTCGTATCGTTTCAGCACAACAAGCCAGCGATACAGATAGTTTCACAAACAATAACCCAACCCTGTCCAAAACCTTGCCTCGTCTCTATGTTACATCAGTGAGATTGGACGATGTGTTGAGCGAACTCCATACCATCGATGTGATAAAAATCGATATCGAAGGGGCTGAACCACGGGCAATCCAGGGCATGCAAGAGCTTGTTCATAAACATCGACCTGTCATTATTTCGGAATTCGCCCCAGACCTCCTCAAGGTTACCTCAGGAGTCGCACCAGAGCAATATCTTAAAGCATTCACAACGCTCGGCTATACATTGTTTGTCATAGAAGAGGACTCTATCAAACCTATCGAGCAAGATTACCAACAGCTAGAGGCGAGATACTTCACCGAAGGAGTCGATCACATCGATATCGTAGCTCGCCCGCAGTGATATGTCACGATATTGTGCAACAACAGATCAACGGGTTTTGGTAGCTCCATCAAGCTGTCGTTCAGCAAGAATATGTTCTAACAACCCTCGCGATCCACGCAATACCAGATCATACACCTCCACAAAATTGCCTATGTAATATGGATCAGGCACATCTCGCTTTCGTTCGTCGGGAGCATAATCGAGCAGCAAACTCAACGTTGCATCGCCATTGTGCGACATGCGCTGGAGATGGGCGAGATTGTCCCGATCCATCGCAACCAGATAGTCAAAATGTTCAAAATGCTCTGCCGTAACGACCTGCGCTGCGTGGGTGTACTCAATACCATGTTCACGCAATATCTGACGCGTCTCCGAGTGAGGCGGCTCACCCACATGATACGCCCCGGTACCAGACGAGTCGACCTCAATGCAATCTGCCAGGCCAGACTCCTTCACAGTATGACGAAACACCGCTTCAGCCATAGGCGAACGACAGATATTACCCAAACAGACAAACATCACACGAACAGACTCATTATGTGCTTTGGTCATGAACACCTTGCTCCTTTTTTGTAAACTTGAATACAGAAAGACACGTTATACTATTGTATACTTTGTTCCTCTTTCGACAACATAGCACATGGACATCAAGGAAGCTCCTATGACCAACCTCTCACGTGTACCAAGCAATCTTCATATTGGATTTGTTTCAACCCGTTTTGCGGGAACAGATGGTGTCTCACTCGAAGCAGAGAAATGGGCTACCACGCTTGAGCTCATGGGGCATACATGCTTTTATTTCGCTGGCGAGGCCGACACACCACCAGAACAGAGTCGTGTGGTGCCAGAAGCATTCTTTGGACATCCCGAGATCAATGCTGTGCAACAAGTAGCCTTTGCAAGCCGTATGCGACCCCCTGAAGTATCACGACGAGTCTCGCAATTGAAAGAATATCTTAAAGACGAACTGTATGCGTTTGTCAAAGATTTTGAAATTGATCTCCTCCTGGTTGAAAATGCCCTCACTATCCCGATGAATATTCCACTGGGTATGGCTCTGACCCAATTCATTGTAGAAACCTGTTTTCCCACCATCGCACACCATCACGATTTTTTCTGGGAACGCAAGCGCTTCTTAACGAATTGCGTGTGGGATTATCTCAACATGAGTTTTCCACCGAACCTGCCATCCATCCGCCATGTGGTCATCAATTCATCAGGGCGCCACCAACTCGGATTACGCACGGGTCTTTCATCGATACTCATTCCCAATGTGATGGACTTTGATAACCCACCACCACCGCCAGATGACTACACGAATGATCTCCGTAAAGATCTCGGGATTGGACCAAATGAGAAATTTATTCTGCAGCCTACACGAGTTGTGCAGCGTAAAGGCATTGAACATGCTATAGAGTTGCTGCATAGTTTAGAAATAGATGCTCGTTTAGTAATTTCGCATGCAAGTGGCGATGAGCGTGATGCTTATGAGCAGCGTGTGCGCGATTTCGCCGATATGATGGGCGTGTCCACAGCTTTTGTGGCCGACATCATCCATCCCGAACGTGGACGAACCGACGATGGGCGCAAAATCTACACCCTTGGCGATACCTACCAGAAAGCGGACCTCGTCACCTACCCATCAACCATCGAGGGCTTTGGCAATGCCTTTCTTGAGGCTATTTATTACCGTAAGCCCATTGTGGTCAATAGTTACTCCATCTTTTCCATCGATATTAAGCCGAAAGGCTTCCAGATTATCGAATTCGATGGATACATCACTCAGGATACCGTTCAACAAGTGTGTTATCTGTTAGAGCATCCTACATTGGCGGAACAAATGGCAGAAACCAACTATCTGTTTGCCAAACGCTATTACTCGTATGGCGTGCTCGAACGTGGATTACAGACACTGATTGTCGATCTTTTCGGTGTTGATCCCATCACATAGAAGATCAGGGAACTGGATCATAGCCACCACGAGACCATGGATGGCAGCGAAGAATACGCCGTACTGCCATCCATCCACCCTTCAAGGCACCGTATTTACTAATAGCCTCGACGGCATAGTTTGAGCATGTCGGATGGTAAATACAACTTGGTGGCGTGAGTGGCGATATAAACTTTTGATAAAACCGAATAGGAAGTAGTAATACTGCACGCATAATGTACCTCAACATTTACTGTCGCAAAATCTCCCAGACCAGATGCGGCAATTCATTGATAATCAACTTATCCAGCGCCAATCGTACGGCACCTGTCGACCCTGGCATACAAAAGATCAACGTGTCACGATAGACACCAGCCGTGGCCCGCGACAACATAGCAGCCGGTCCAATATCATCGTATGAGAGCATCCGAAACAATTCACCAAAACCTGGCAGACGTTTCTCTAACAAGGCATCGATCACTTCAAATGTGCTGTCACGACGTGTAATACCTGTGCCACCATTTGTAAGTATGACCTGGCATGTATCGGTCAATTCTTGTACAAGCGTCGCAATTTGCTCTGGTTCATCTGGTACTATCTCATAACGTATGATTTCATGTCCTGAACCGGTAAGAGCCGCACGAATGGCCGATCCACTGGTATCGTTCTCAAATGTACGAGTGTCGCTGATGGTCACGATGCCACAACGAATAATGCGAGGTCCCTCTGACTGAACCTTTTGTTGATGCTCTTGATATCCCATTTGCATCTCCTAATCAATCGTATATATGGTCTTCAAGAAAATGCTGGATTATATCGTACCACGGCTCGTTATGGTTCGTCCACTCACCAACCTTGACAACATCACACTCAAGTTTGTATAATACAGTGCATAACATGTTGTTATATAAAACGTAGTGAAAGCTGTTATCAGCCAACTTGTGGCTGATCTTTTTATGTCATAGATACACAATCAGACCGAAGGAGCACTATAACATATGGACTATCGGGATTATTATCATATTCTTGGCGTGAGTCGTACGGCAAACGAGAGCGAGATTAAGAAAGCCTACCGAAAACTCGCGCGTCAGTATCACCCTGATATAAATCCGGGCAATCAAGAAGCCGAGGCCAAGTTCAAAGCTATTAACGAAGCTTACGACGTGCTCTCAGATAAATCAAAACGTGAAAAGTATGATCGGTTTGGTAGTGATTGGCAACGTTACCAAAAGGGGGGTAATGTAGACTGGGGCACGTATGGTGATAGCCCATTTGGGGGTGGAGACTTCTCTGATTTCTTTGAGACCCTCTTTGGTGGCAGTACCCAACGCACCAGTTCCAGAAGACGCGCTCCCAATAGCGGTCTTGGTATTGATGGTCAGGATGTCGAGCAATCCGCCGAAATATCACTTGAGGAGTCTTTTAGTGGTACACAACGGATGGTTCAATTTCATTCCCCCAATGGACAACACCGCACCCTCACGGTCAAAATTCCTGCTGGTGCGAACACCGGCTCACGTGTGCGGATTACCGGCGAAGGTGGACCGGGAGTCGGTGGCGGGAAACGCGGCAATCTCTATCTGGTGATCAAAGTAATCCCCCATGATCGTTTTGAGCGCCGTGATGATGATCTTTACACCAAGGCATCGGTCGAGTTATATGATATGTTGCTCGGTGGTGAAGTTCGTGTTCCTATTATGGGCGATAAAACAGTGAACCTGAATATTCCTGCGGGAACGCAGAATGGACGCACATTCCGCATCAGCGGTCAGGGAATGCCACACCTGAATGACCCGAATACCCGTGGCGATCTGTATGTCACGCTTGAGGTATCACTACCAACGGCACTTTCAGAAGAGGAACGTGAGTTTTTTGAGTCGTTACGTAGCCGCAAAAGTCTTGCACACCAGAGCTAAAACAAGGTAGATACGGTCACAAAAACTCATGTCAGAGCATTTTTATACCATCAAAGTGGCAGCAGAGTTGTGTGGGATGCATGAGCAGAGCCTGCGTATGTACGAAAGACGTGGCTTGATCACACCACAACGCAGCACAGGTAATATTCGAAGATTCACGGACGATGACATCGATCAGATTCGGTTTATCAAACGTCTTGTTGATGATCTTGGGGTAAATCTCGCAGGTGTTGAAGTTATCATACACTTACGAGCACAACTCCTTGAGACACAGCGTAAACTGGCCAATCTACAGGAGCAGCATAACTCCTACTGAGCATTATCTGGCAGCACATGTCTGCCCTATGAAGTCTTTTGGAATCGTCCCAAATAAACAGGGTTGGCCACATGCAGTTCATCCTCTGCTGTTTGGCGTAAATGCGTAAAAAGCGCCGCGCGGTTAGCTCCCTCATCATAAGCGCCTGCGCGAATCTGATCACACAAATGTTGTGTTTGCTCGGCAACTTCCGCTTGAAGACTCGGCCCGGTCACAGAAGAGGGTTCCTGGTCAAGTAGGGCCGCTAGCCGTTGGCTGGCCGTAACCAGATAGGCATCGCTGGTAGCAAGTTCACGCTCTATAATCGCCAGTACATTCGCAGCGACAAGCGTTTGATAGCGCAGACGCGGTTCCTTTAACGCTGGAATAACACTTTGTTCCATGTGTGTGCGGGCTGCAGCAAGCAACTCAATAGCAGTAGGATAATCATACATCGTAGTATTCCTCACTCAAACGTCTATCAAATTCACGGTTTCCCTGTAAAGACTGTTATACATCTGGCTGCAATAACAAAAACGCTCAGGAGGTTTATCTTGAGCGTTTTATCGATATACAATTACCGAAGACCAGGCTACGATATATTGAACGCCTAGACTAATACAGCTTAATCTTATGGCCTGCCCGCTTCAGAATCTCGCTGGCAATCACGTGGCGTTGAATTTCGTTAGTCCCCTCAAAAATACGGGTAACCCGTGCATCACGATACATTCGCTCCAGAGGTACCTCGCGTGAGAAGCCCATACCACCATAAATTTGGATGGCTTCATCAATCACATCAGAGGCTGCATCCGTAGCATATAGTTTCACAATGCTTGACTCCAACGTCGCAGGCTCACCACGATCAACCTTATTCGCACAATCGTAGAGTATCTGTTCCATTGTGTAGATCTTGACAATCATATCAGCAAGTTTGAATTGTATGGCCTGGAAATCAGCAATAGGGCGTCCAAACTGTTGTCGTTCAATCGAGTAGCTCAATGCAAGTTCATACGCTTCTTTAGCCGATCCCAGACTTGACGCGCCAAGACCACAACGGCCAATATCCAGGGTCTGCATAGCTACCGAAAACCCCTTACCAACCTCACCGATGAGATTTTCGCGCGGGACTCGACAATCTTCAAAGTGTAACGCAGCGGTATGGGATGCACGTAACCCCATCTTATCTTCTACTTTCCCAACATGGAATCCTGGGAAATCTTTTTCGACGATGAAAGCACTAATACCACCCCGCGCCCCTAGCTCACGATTGTTCACCGCAAAAACCACAATGATATCAGCAAAAGAGCCGTTCGTGATCCACATTTTATTGCCATTTAACACCCACTCGTCGCCACGCAACTCAGCAGTCGTGGTGATATGGGCGGCATCGCTCCCTGCACCTGGCTCAGTCAATGCCCATGCACCAAATTTCTCTCCGGTATTTAACGACTTCAAATAGCGCTTCTTTTGATCTTCGTTGCCACTCAAATAGATTGACATGGCGCAAAGCTGGGTGTGGGCTCCAATAATAGTCGCCGTCGAGGCACACTTACGCTGAATCTCTTCCATCAAGATACAATACCCGACAATACCCGCATCAATACCGCCGTATTCCTCAGGGAAAGGCACACCAAGCAGTCCTAACTCACCAGCCTTTTTCAGCGTTTCAATCGGAACACGTTCTTCTTCATCAATTTCACGTGCTATCGGGGCCACTTCTTTTGCGGCAAATTCACGGATCGCCTGACGAAGCATATTAAGCTCATCAGAAAATGTATACTCCATTGTAGTATTCCTTTCGCTGTCTATCATTCGAGGGAACAGTAAAAGTAGCTATGGGTAGCCTATTGCTTTCGTATGAAGTCGTCTGTGTTATACAATCGATTATAACAGGGGGCGCCATTCAACGCAACATAACGCATCGCGGCAAAACTACACCTCCCTGCATACATCTGACACGTGTACCCTGCAGCATATGCTATAATCACAAGTATGATCGCTTCAGTACGCGGAACCCTTCTCTCAATTGGTAATGATCATGTCGTGGTCGAGATCGGCGGACTCGGCCTGCATGTTTTTGCGCCCCAACCTGTCTTGAGTAATATCGGCGCTATCGGTGGCGAGGTTCGGCTGCACACCTATACACACATTCGTGAAGATACGCTATCACTCTATGGTTTCAGTTTCCCTGAGCAACGCAAGTTGTTTGAAATGGTGTTATCGGTGGCCGGGATTGGCCCCAAAGTTGCATTGAGCATTCTTTCAGCCGCCCCCCTACACGAAATACAGAGTGCCATTGCTGGAAGCGATACCGCGCGCCTGTCACGTATTCCTGGTATTGGAAAAAAAACTGCCGAGCGGCTTGTATTGGAATTGAAGAGCAAAATAGATATCACTGGATTACCAACCCCGTCAACAGCATCCCCAGCATTGATGGCCACCAACAATGAACTTGCAGAGATGCTCATCAGTCTGGGGTTTAGCGCTACCGAAGCCAGTGCTGCAATTCAATCACTCCCAGCAGACGCCCCCAGCAATTTAGAAGAACGGCTACGACTCGCACTGCGTTATTTTGGGAGCGTATAGCATGACACCTCACCCGCCTTTTATTGTCTCCTGACGCGATTTCGTAATAAAAAGTGTCTTGCATTACATAAGATCGTAGGCTATACTGCGTCAACGACTATTCGTCATTCACGAAGGAGTCTCAAGTATGGCCCGTGAAAGTACACATCGTTTATTCTCTGTCTTCCGCCGCACTCGTGGCACATCAGACGAAACCACACCGCTCTCGGTCAAGTTGCCCAGCCTGTGGAAGGCCATGATTATCACGTCTTTCCTGACGAATCTGGCATTGCTAGCGGCATTGATACTAGTGGCTGCCTTTGCCATTACCTGGCGCTCTGAACTTAATGAGGTGGTAATACAGGGGCTTGCCCGAGAAAATATCATCGAACTGCGTGATGTAGTGCAAGATCTCCAATACGCACACATCGTCACGACAATACCTATTAATGAGCCACTGCCTGTTGAATTGAATGTCCCCATTGATAAAACCACTATGGTGACAACCACCGTCGATGTTCCCATCTCAGCACCCGCCTTTATTGATATGGGACCATTTGGGCAACTGTACCCAGATGTCAATCTCAATCTCCCGGCTGGCACACCACTCCTGATCGAACTCAAGCTTGATGTACCACTTGAAACAACTATTCCTGTAGAACTCGAAGTACCTGTTGATATCGCTCTTGAGGATACGGATCTGGCTCCTCAATTCCAGCGCCTCGGTAGCATCGTCGATAGTCTGGTGGGACCCGTTGCCCCATTACTCGACATTGATATGTCTGACCCTAAGGCACCATCGCAAGAAGATGCGCCACCGCAGGAAGATGTACCACCATCTAATTAATCTTTTATGCTGATATAATGGTAACCAAACCAAACACAAAGCTCACGTAGATTACAATCATCTGCCGTGAGCTTGTTTGTTGGTATGCCTACCAAACCATCTATAGCAACTGGATCAACAGACGTGAACAAACTTATTCTCTGGGATATTGACGGCACACTCCTCTATGGCGGTGGGGCATCTGGCGAGATTATGCGTAGCGCGATGGAACAAACTTATGGGGCACCTTTCCATCAAGAACGTATCTCATATGCTGGAAAGACCGATCAACAAATTATTCTCGATACATTTCCCCACCAATCAGACACTGAACTCCTCGGGCAACTGGATCATTTTACGACTATATACGTCGAAGAATTCCACAAACGCACTCCTGATTTCTTATCCCGTGGGCAGATTCTCGAAGGTGTCTCAGCAGCACTTGAACAACTATCCACGCAGCCAGTCATTCAATCCGTTCTTACGGGTAACATTCGAGCAATTGCTCATCTCAAATTGGAATTAATGGCTTTGACGCAGTATTTCGATTTACGGGTTGGCGCATACGGTAGCGATCATCCCCAACGTGCACAGCTTGTTCCCATGGCACTTGCACGAGCAGAGCAACACTACGGTCGACAATTCGTGCAGCACAATGCCATAATCGTCGGGGATACCCCTAACGATATTGCCTGTGGTCAGGCAAGTGGGGTGCGTACGGTAGCCGTAGCAAGTGGCCCTTTCTCGGTAGAACAACTCCGATCACACAACCCCGATGCGGTGCTGTCTAGCCTGGCAGATACTGATGCGGTACTGAAAGCCATGCTGGGATAAACACTGATTGATACAGAACGAGAGATAGGAGGTAGCGCTTGTTACCTCCTTTTTATTTCATAGCAGAAGAGAGGGTGTATCAATCTTTCCCGTGGTGTGCAACTCCTTTCCGTTTACACATCGGTCTATTGGTTATGCTTATGAGTAGCGCACTTGGTGTCGGATACTCATAGTCCTCGGAGTGTTGGCCACCCTACGAATTATTACTAATATCGCTTTTCACTCAGGGAACGTAGACTGGTTACCTCATTTTAACAAACGAGTAACCAATCGTCTTGCACTTACACCTGTCGGGCGGCGTATATATGCCGTCATTCATCATGTGGGTCGTCGTTCTGGGAAAGCCTATATAACATCCATTATCCTGGCACCAATGGCAGACGGCTTTGTCACACCCATCGCATACGGTACTCATTCGGATTGGCTTCAGAATGTGCTGGCTGCCAAACAATACACTATTGATTGGCATAATAAAACCTATATTGTTAGGAGCCCAGAAATTGTTGACGCAACGATGGCGCTTCCCGCATTTCCTAAACTATGGCAGAAGCTCTTACGGCTGTATGGGGTAAATCAATTTCTTTACCTCAAGCCATTTCCCAATGATGTATGGCCTAATAATATATGTACTCTTTAATGATTTGCGAAAATAAATAACTAGTTTAGCAGAAAAAAACACCGACGTTAATGACTATTTTAGGGACTTCTCGTTGAAAATATTGACATATCCATTGACGTTACCCGTAAATTGCTATATACTCACCGCTACCAGTTTGTCCACCATCAACGTAAATTAGGACAACCCCATAATCAACCCGATGGAATAGGAGGAAGTATGCAAAGATTTCCCATGCTTCTCGTGATTCTCTGTCTGTTCTTTATTGCTGCCTGTGGTAGCACACCAACACAGACCGGAGAAAACACCAACGACGATGCTGTTGATACCGAAGACACCACCAGTGGTGATACCACCACCCCAGACTCAGACACTGAAGATACCACATCAGATGCGACAGGAGAGGGCAGTATTGCTGTTTTGCTACCCGATAGCGCCTCATCAGATCGCTGGGAAGCTGATGACAGACGTTTCTTATCGGAAGCATTCGAGGCTGCCGGAGTAGAACATACGATTGTGAATGCGGAAGGTGATGCACGCGCACAGCAAACTCAGGCAGAACAAGCGATTACCAACGGTGCCACAGTGCTTATGTTGGTCAACCTCGACAGTGGGAGTGGTGCAGCCATCATTGCCCTTGCTCGCGAAGCAGGCGTACAAATCATTGATTATGATCGACTGACTGTCGAAGGTGAAGGGGCCGATTTCTATGTCAGTTTTGACAATGAAATTGTAGGTCGCATCCAGGGCGAAGGACTGGTCGCAGCCGTTGAAGAAGCTGGTATTGAAAATCCACGTGTAGGCGTGCTCAATGGCTCTCCGACTGATAATAATGCCACGCTTTTCAAAAGTGGTTATGACTCGATTATCGATCCCTTGTTTGAGTCAGGAGAGTGGACAAAGGTTGATGATCAATCAGTTCCTGACTGGGACAATCAACAAGCACTGGTAATCTTTGAGCAGATGCTTACCGCCGAAAACGGCGAAATTGATGCTGCCATCGCTGCTAACGATGGGCTGGCTGGAGCCGTTTTTGCAGCCCTCAACAATCAGGGGCTCGATCCAATCCCTGTGACCGGCCAGGATGCAACCGTACCAGGTATTCAACGTATTTTAGCCGGACAACAAAGTATGACGGTGTATAAAGCCATTAAAGCCGAAGCTGAAGCCGCTGCTGAATTAGCTATTGCGTTACTCCGTGGTGAAGACACCTCCTCACTCGTAACAGGCACAATCAATAACGGTACAAACGACATTCCCTCCATCCTGCTCGAACCCGTCGCGGTTACCAGGGACAATATTGCGGATACCGTCATTGCTGATGAGTTCCGTACCTGGGATGAGATTTGTGTTGATGAATTCGAACAGTACTGCCCTGAAGATCGCTAAACGAACACAACAGCCAGGCTATACACATAGTCTGGCTGTTTCAAACATCACCTACAGCAAAGGAACAATGATGTGACTGAGCTACCACTTCTTGAACTACATGGCGTATCAAAACGTTTCGGTGCTGTGCAAGCACTCTCACAAGTAGATTTTTCAGCATACCCAGGCCAGATCATGGCTCTTGTGGGCGACAACGGGGCAGGCAAATCAACCCTTATTAAAGGTATTGCCGGAATCTATGCCTTCGATGAAGGACAAGTTTACTTTGATGGTCGAAAGGTTACTATTCACAATCCGAGTGACAGTGCTGCGCTGGGTATTGAAGTGGTTTACCAGGATCTTGCATTAGCTGATAATCTCGATGTTGTCGCCAATATGTTTCTTGGTCGTGAGCGCACACAGTCGTTCTGGCGGCTTGATGAAGCAGGTATGGAACGCGCCTGCATTGAAACGCTTGCTTCACTTTCGGTTACCACATTACGCTCTGTGCGACAACCTGTTGCAAGCCTCTCAGGTGGACAACGCCAGGCTATTGCGGTTGCTAAAGCTGTGATGTGGAACTCTCGACTAGTCATCCTTGATGAGCCTACTGCAGCACTTGGTGTTGCACAAACACGACAGGTCCTTGATCTGGTCAAACGTCTGGCAGAGAAAGGCCTCGCGGTTGTCATTATCTCGCACAACCTGCACGACATTTTTGAAGTAGCTGATCGCATTACCGTGCTTCGATTAGGTCAAAAAGTCGCTGAATTTGTCACCGCCGATACGAACCAGCAAGAAGTTGTCCACGCTATTACGGCAGGTACTCTCGAATTCGTTCCAGGGATGGAAAAAGAATGAGTAACACATCACAGACTCAATCCACAACACCTGAAACAGATCTGTACAACAAGAAATCCACGCAGACAGTAACAAAATATCTTTCTGACCAGCTCACCCGTATCCGGTCAGGTGATCTCGGATCGCTCCCGATTATTCTGGGATTGATTGCTATTGCCATTATCTTTCAGACCCAGAATGAAAATTTCCTGACTGCACGCAATTTTGTCAACCTGATTGTCCAAATGGCTGGGATTACGACCATTGCAATTGGCATCGTTTTTGTGCTTTTACTTGGCGAAATTGACCTCTCAGTAGGGTATGTGAGTGCGGTTGCCGGGGTGCTTATGACCTTACTCCTCACGCAACCCAACAACTGGCCCTGGTTTGCAGCAATCGGTGTTGCACTGGTCGCTGCGGCTGGTATTGGTGTATTGCATGGTGTCATTATCACGAGTTTTCAGGTGCCTTCCTTTGTGGTAACTTTAGCAGGTCTGTTGGCATGGAATGGTGCCGTCCTCATTCTCTTTGATGTTAGCGATGCATCTGGCTCAATTCTTATTCAGGATGCGGTCGTAAACGGTATCACAAAAACCTATTTACCACCGTTATGGGGCTGGCTGGCTGCTGCCATTCTTGTGATTGGTTTTGCGGCAGCAGAACTGATCAGTGTCTATGATCGTGGACGACGTGGATTAGAAACCAAACCTGTACCCATTCTTGCAATCCAAACGGTTGGCTTAGCCTTGTTGAGTGGTATTGCTGTCTATGTAGCCAATCAAGATCGTGGATTTCCGGTGGTAGGTATCATGCTGCTCATTTTGCTGATAGGCTTCACCTTTCTCGCGACAAAAACCCCCTTTGGTCGCTATGTCTACGCTGTTGGCGGGAACAAAGAGGCTGCTCGACGAGCCGGTATTAAAGTTGAACGTGTTCGTGTGCTGGGATTTATGATAGCGAGTTTCATGGCAGGATGTGGTGGCATCATCTTAGCATCGCGTTTAAGTTCGGTTGATAGAGCTGCCGGAGGTGGCGATCTTCTGTTGAATTCCATTGCCGCCGCCGTAATTGGTGGTACCAGTCTCTTTGGAGGGCGCGGCCATGTTAGCAGTGCACTCTTTGGTGCTCTAATCATTGCCAGTGTTGCCAATGGAATGGGATTACTAGGTCTCAGTGCAGGAATTAAGTTTGTTGTCACAGGATTAGTATTGCTTGCGGCGGTCTTAATTGACTCTATCTCACGACGTGGTCGCACTTGATGAGACCATGTATACATGGTCTCACACAATATCATTACCCGGCGGCATCAAACTCATCAGGATAAGTTTTGATTACAGAGGGCCTTTAGACGTAATCTATCATCTTTAGGAGTAGCCCTTTAGGAATTTGAACATTATGGTAGTAACAGATTTAGCACCTGTCACAGAACTTGATCTCCTGGTCGGTTCCATCTTAACCACACGACCTGAAGAAGATCGCTTTCTCTATGAAGAGGAGTATGAGTGGTTATTGCTATTGCAAAAATTACTTCAGGAACACAATGTAGAGATAGATCTCTTCGCACAACCAGGTGTCCAGATATGGGAAGGTGGCATAACGCGATTTCTTGACTTTTATCAATTACGTTTATTAGCAGTGTACTTGGAACACAACCATAGCATAGATGATATTTTAGCTGTCTCACCTGGTATGTATGAAAAAATAGATCATCTTTTGGCATCTGTATTAGAGCGACAGCAGCCTACTCAATTCTTGCATCTCATTGACCATCAAATAGATGGTGGATATTATTTACCAGTTGATTTCGCAGATCCCATATGGATTGATGTAAGTCAAGATCAGGACGTTGAAGATGAAGATGTGGAGCTGGTCAGTTTTGGCTCATCGATAGTACTTCAACAAGAGTTGACCATACTGGAACATCTGCTACGAACATCCAATGTACCAAGAGAACATCCAGCTTTTCGGTGTCTTCAGATATTACAAACTGCGACCGAGCAGAGTGTAAGAAACAATTTACCAATTATTATTTGGTAACAGCTCCCAGCAGCAGATATGCTATGAGCATGACCTATCTTTAGCTAAGCGGCTGTGTTTGTACACCACAAAAACATGACCGTTGCAGCTTTTTGGCAACAGGAAATGCTCCAGTTACCTGTATTGATTACAAAAATATTGCTAATTCGACACATTAACATGTCTGTATCAAGTTTGCGGTTGGTTTTTAGATAAGCTATAATGCGCGGCTGCTATATATTTAACACGTTGTAGGAAGGTGCCATGGAAGAATTGACACTTATTCCAAAGCAACAGGCCGAAACATTACTCCCGCGACCATCTCGTGATACAACACCACGAGATCGGCGGTATTATGTGTGGACGGTCGGCTGCCAGATGAATGTATCAGACTCAGACCGTCTTGAATCAGCGCTGCAAGGCGTTGGTTATGCCCCTGCGGATAAGGCTGATGATGCGAGTTTTATTGTCCTCAACTCATGTAGTGTACGAGAGTCGGCAGAAGCACGTATTATTGGTAAACTTGGTGAACTACAACGTGTCAAGAGAAATAATCCCGACACGAAAATCGTGCTATGGGGATGTATGGTTGGGCCAAATAACCAATCTATTTTCAAAGAAAAACTTCCTGTAGTGGACCATTTCGTATCACCATCAGCAGTTGATGAAGTGCTTTCGCTGGCACCCAACCCTGTTTACCAATTGGAAGAGCCCGCCCTGCCCATGGCAAATTGGGAGCATCCTCCGGTATCAGTGCATGTCCCCATTCAATACGGCTGTAACATGAGTTGTGCTTTTTGTGTTATTCCATTACGCCGTGGGCGTGAGCAGAGTCGTCCACTTGCAGAGGTCGTGGAAGAAGTACGGCGTATTGTTGCGCGTGGTGCCAAAGAGATTACGCTGTTAGGACAGATTGTTGACTCCTGGGGGCATGATCTGCCAGGGCGCCCAGATTTAGCCGATCTGCTACGTGGTGTTCACGATATGCCTGGATTAGTGCGTCTCCGCTTTCTGACTTCGCACCCCGCCTGGATGACTGATAAACTGATCGCAACCATGAATGAACTTCCGCGTTGTCAACCTGAAATCAACTTGCCTGTACAATCCGGCCACGATGCGATGCTAAAGCGGATGCGGCGGGGCTATACCGTCCAGCGTTACCGTGATCTGATTGAGCGGATTCGGGGAACGATGCCCGACATATCATTGACAACAGATATCATCGTAGGCCATCCTGGAGAAACACAGGCATGTTTTGAGGGAACACGTGAGCTGATGCAGGAAATTCGTTTCGACAAAGTGCATATAGCGGCATTCTCAGCACGACCTGGTACACGTGCGGCTGATATGGAGCAAGATGCTGAGCTGGCCATCTCAGAAGAAACAAAACACGCACGCCGTATCGAATTAGAACGCATTCAGGAACACATTGTAACGGAAAGCAGTGCTCAGTGGCTCGATAAAACAGTAGAGGTACTGGTTGAAGGAGAGAGCAGAGGTCGCTGGCGCGGCAGATCTCCGTGGAACAAACTGGTCTTTTTCGATGATCGCGATGATTGGACCGGGCGATTGGCACTCGTTCATGTAACGTCTACCAGCCCATGGTCACTTCAGGGACATGTTATCGGAGAGGGAACAACTCACTAATGGTCGACAATAGTGCAGAATATCCGGAGTATTCACCGCAGAGCAACCCACCACCACTACGACGTCCTTGGCCACGTACAGGCATTATGATTCTGGATCTTTTTATTGCACTGTCTGCATGGATTGCATTGAGTATTATTATTCCTCTCATTTTCATTTTTGTTCGAGTTGCACAAGAAGGTACCTCAGTTGTCGAAAGCTTACAAGATCCAGCCCAACTGCTCAGGTTGATAGGTGTAGAAGGTATTTTTGCCATACTGCTAGTACAAAATATCATCTTTGTAGGTGTTCCATTAATGCGTGTTCGCCTGATACGTCGCGAGTCACTTACGACACTGGGATTTCACAGCGAAGGATTGCTCCGGCTGATCTTGATCGGCATAGGCATGGGCATTTTGGTGTTATTTGGTAATATAAGCATAGGCTACACGTTCAGTCAATTTGGTGTTGAACAAAATCAGGCTGCCCAATTTCCACTCTTTCAAGGCGATTACCTGGGACAGTTTTTGTTTTTCACTGGCGCAGCTATTCTTGCCCCCATTGGTGAAGAGGTTCTCTTTCGCGGATATGTTTTTAAAACCTTGCAACACGTTACGCAACATACATCTTGGGGTATTTTTGTTGCATATGGTGTGAGCACACTTATTTTTACCATAGTACATGCAGCATCAGCAACAGAAGGAATTCTGGCCCTCCTAGTGCCTATTTTCTTGATGGGATTAATCTTAGCCTGGGGAGTCCACTATACCAAGAGCATCCTCCCTAGCATTATCGCTCATGGGATAAATAATGGCATTGCCCTGATGGCACTGCTTACATGTGTCAACAATCCTGGAATAGAGGGATGCCCACCCATGTAATATAGATCGGACGTAGTCAAAACACAGTAGCCCTTTTAATATCTATAGAAGTACTCACCACCTGCCGACTGAAAACTAAGGAGTATCGATTGACTAAACAAGATGAAAAATTACGCATTCGCCGCCGACTCCAAGAGCAAGCGGTTAATATGGCATCACATAGCCGCTGGCAAGACGCTATCAAGGTAAACTCTCAGATCATTGAGATCGAAGAGGACGCCGATGCATATAATCGGCTTGGCAAAGCCTACTTCGAAGTAGGTAAACTTAATGATGCCCACGATGCCTACCAAAACACCCTGCGCCTTAACCCCTCAAATGGCATCGCCCGTAAAAATGTTGTTCGTTTAGAAACATTGTTAGCCCGTGCATCTACTGCCACTATGCCGGATCGTACAACACGACAGATGGTCGATTTACGACTATTTATTACTGAAATCGGTAGAACAACTGTTACTACATTGATCGATGTGGCGAAAACTCCCTCTGTTGATGCTATCGTCACCGGAGAAAAAGTTGACCTACAACTGAGTGGCCGGAATATCATCGTCTATGATACAGATGGCAACGTCATCGGACGACTTGAACCACGCCTCGCTCATCGTTTAAGTGAGTTAATGGCGGGGGGAAATCTCTACGCATCTGCGGTCGCTTCAACGAATAGCCAGCATGTCAGAATCCTTATTCGAGAGACATATCAAGATCCAAGTCAACGTGGACGTGTTTCCTTCCCTGGTAGATTTAGTGAAGGGCTTCCGAGAGACTACATTCCCGCGACTTCATTGGATTTAGATGAGTACGATGAAGATCTCTTGGAAGAGGAAAGCATTGAGGAGCCTGAGGATATGGAAGAAGAAAACTTTAATAGTGATGAGGAAGACCTGGGGCTTGATGCCATTGAGCAAGACATCAATGATGATGATGACATGAATGAAGAGTAGGAACAAAAGTGTTGCGTGTTTGACACATAAATGTGTCAATTTCGACATTTTCGATTAGTTCCTATCTTTACTTAGTTCCCGTGTACTATTGTTTCGTATAAAAAGAAGATATATACTGAACGCTGGGCAACATCTGTTACCCAGTTTTTATATATTTTACAACATATTTTTCGCTTAAAAACCTTATTAAAACACACATAATCCGAATAAATACAAATTAGTAGCAAAAAATCATTTTTACAATGCATATCACAATCTTAATTTATTTTCCCGGACACAAAAGTGTTTAATCAGTTTCAAAAGTTTCATAAATTCAAAAACAATCACTCATAGCATAAAGTAAGGTAGGGACAATAATCTACACATGTCTACAAGGAGCCACATTATGAGCGTACATGTTGATGAAAAAGGAAAGTATTTTACTCCTCATATTTCAAAGGAAGTAATCAATACACTCATACGCACCACAGACCAGATCATTATAGGAGAGCTACATATTCGCCCTGAACAGCGAATTACCGACGCCCTGAAAACAGAAGCCCCTCCTTTCATCCCTATTACCAATGCAGATATTTATTGCCCTACCAGTGAAGAATTACAATACCATAGCGACTTTCTGCTTGTTGCATATCACCAAATCATTTGGATGAGTCCACTGGATGAACTTTATCCAACGCGCCCAATGCCCTGGAAACAGCATAACGAGGAGCAACCACAGCTATGAGTTTCCAACTACGTCCCTTCAATTC
This sequence comes from Chloroflexi bacterium AL-N1, assembly GCA_013122435.1. GTDB lineage: Bacteria > Chloroflexota > Chloroflexia > Chloroflexales > Roseiflexaceae > AL-N1. Next base: position 21,386 of record WYDT01000024.1, on the reverse strand, counting down.
CACAACACCTGCCACAAGTCCAAAGTCGACTCCTGACATACCATTGGAGCCGACATCTATTGCTGAAACTAAATTAGGCATGGGATTTTTAACAGACCTGGTACTTAAGATCATTTACTTTTATGGCAATATCACCGCACAACAATTAGCCGAAGTCACTAAGCTACCCTTTCTTGGGGTTATTGATAAAGTGCTGGAGTTTCTCAAGCTTGAGGAGTATGTCGATATTATTGGCACACAGGGTGGTTTCAGTGAACGTTCCTTTCAGTATATTATTGCAACAAAAGGGCGTAGTAAAGTTATTGAAGTATTAGATCGTTCACAATATGCTGGGCCAGCCCCTGTTCCACTTGATGATTACATTGATATAGTGTTACGCCAATCGGTCACAGACATGGTCGCCAATACCGACACTGTACGTCAAGCCTTTGGTCATCTCGTCATCAACGACACAATGCTCGATAAAATTGGTCCTGCGGCCAACTCTGCACGCTCACTCTTTCTTTATGGGCCACCAGGAAATGGGAAGACAACGATTGCTGAAGGTATTGCGAACATGCTGGGCGGACTTGTGCTTATTCCCTATGCCGTGGAGATTGATGGCCAAATCATCAAAATGTTTGATCCTTTGAACCACAAGGTGGTCGAGATGCCCAGTGAACCGGACCCAGAACCAGAACCGACATTTGGGGAACCAGAACGGAGTGGGCCAAGAACCACTGACCGTCGCTGGGTTGTTTGTAAACGCCCACAAGTCGTCGTCGGTGGTGAGTTGATTATGGAACAGCTAGAGCTTATCTTCGACCCTATCTCAAAGGTATATGAAGCCCCCTACCAATTAAAAGCGAATGGTGGTCTTTTTCTGATCGATGACTTTGGGCGACAAAAGTGTCGACCACAGGATCTGCTCAACCGCTGGATTGTGCCACTTGAGAAAAAAGTCGACTTTCTAGCGCTCCAAACCGGAAAAAAGATTCAGGTTCCCTTCGATGTGCTGATCGTCTTTTCGACGAACCTGTCCCCAAGCGATCTGGTAGACGATGCCTTTCTCCGCCGAATCCGCCATAAGATCGAGGTGCCAAACCCATCACCCGATGAGTATCGTGACATTTTTCGGATTGTGTCGAAAGCTAAAAAAATCCCATATAGTGATGAAGGGCTTAGATATCTGATTCACGAACATTATTTCAAAAAGCAACGGGATCTCCGCTCCTGCCATCCACGTGACTTATGTGATCAAATTCTTGATGAGGCCAAGTATCGCGGTACCCAACCTGCCATGACCCGCGAGTTGATTGATCGTGCTTGTGAAGCGTACTTTGTGAAACTGGCTTAGCTCCTTATCAATCACACAATATGCACGAAAATTCATCCTTTAAATGATATTTCTGGCTTCAGCCCATCTCTACTAACATCACAGCCTGGCTGATAGAAAGAGTTGTTTTATGTCACTCCTAAAACGTATTGGTGGCCCACCCGCATCACCTCAATCAAATACTCCGGCGGAAGAGCCTAAGTCAGAACCCCAAAACGCACTCTCAGGTAAGATGACCGCCCCGCCACCAATTGATGAGCCGCCTCGACGTGAACGAGCGCCTGAACCACGAGCACATCTGATATCAGCTCAAGAATCTGCCCCTGATGATCCACTCCAACAGCGCATGCTTGAACTATCACTCTGGATTGTTGATCGCATTCAATCCTCATTGAACAATCAAACTGAGTTGCAACGAACACCAGAATCAGAGCGCATGATTCAAGAACGGTTCACGAATTATTATCGCCAGAGTGGCATGAACTTAACTGATGAACAAGGTAAACAACTGTATGGAATGGTGATGGACGAATTGTTTGGATTTGGTCCCATTGAGCCACTACTCCAGGATGTGAATGTCAGCGAAGTCATGGTCAATGGACCTAATACCGTCTACATCGAGAAAAAAGGTAAGTTGATGGCAACGCCGACACGCTTCGCCAACGAAGAGCATGTCCTGAAAGTCATTGATCGCATCATTCGTCCGCTGGGACGACGTATCGATCGTAAATGGCCCATGGTCGATGCAAGACTTCCTGATGGTTCACGTGTAAACGCTATTATCCCACCGTGTGCCATTGATGGTTCAACCGTCACCATTCGTAAGTTCTCTAAAGATAAGTTACAGATTGAAGATCTCATCCGCTTTGGTTCTATTACTGAAGAGATGGCTGAATTTCTACGAGCCTGTGTGGTCAGTCGTTTGAATGTGGTGGTATCGGGTGGTACTGGATCGGGAAAAACTACACTGCTCAACGTCCTCTCCAATTTTATTCCCGAAGACGAGCGCATTGTCACCATTGAAGATAGTGCTGAGCTTAAGTTAGCGCAGGATCATGTGGTACGGTTGGAGGCCAAACCAGCCGAAGTCGATGGTAGTGGACGCGTGGCCATTCGCGATTTAGTGATTAACTCATTGCGTATGCGCCCAGAACGAGTTGTCATTGGTGAGTGTCGTGGTGGTGAGACTATGGATATGTTGCAAGCGATGAATACCGGACACGACGGTTCACTCACGACGTTGCACGCTAACACACCACGGGATGCGATTGCCCGTATGGAGACAATGGCGCTGATGGCTGGTATGGATATGCCGCTGCGTGTTATTCGCGAGCAGATCGCCTCAGCGATTGATCTGATTGTGCAACAGACACGTCTTGATGATGGACAACGAAAAGTGTCTTATATCACCGAAGTGCAGGGCATGGAAGGTGACAAAGTGGTGCTCCAGGATATCTTCTTACTAGATATCAAAGGGAAAACATCCGAAGGAAAAATGATTGCCGAACTACGCCCGTCAGGAACACGCCCCCGCTTTAGCACACGGCTGGAAGCGCACGGATTTAAGTTGCCCGCCTCGATCTTTGGTGGGGTCATGCCTAGAGAGACGAGCTGGTAATATCACTTTTTGCTTGAGAAGGTGTTTTGAGAGGCCCATGTGGCCTCTCTTTTATATATTCAGCAACATGGGCTATCGTTCTCTACAACTACGCGCCAATGCTAAACCATAAACCTCGTTGACACCAGCCTCACGTAGCACTTTCGCACAGGCACCCATCGTTGCTCCGGTCGTAAGGACATCATCTACCAGAATGATTTGGCTAGGTGGCTTTTTTTTCATATCCCACACAAAGGTACCCTGTACGTTCAGCTGTCGCTCATGTGCATTCATACCGACCTGATGCTCAGTTGCCAATGAACGAATCAGGCCATCGTTGATCATGGGGACATGGAGCTTTTGAGCCAGAAACCGGGCTATTTCTTCAGCCTGGTTAAAACCGCGTTTTTGATAGCGTGATTGATGAAGTGGTACTGGAATGAGTGGGGTGTGGGAGGGAAATGCTTTTTGGGTGTGCTCGACAAGAAGTTCTGCAAGCGGTTGTGCAAGCCGACGCTGGCGCTGATATTTGAACTGATGTATGCTCCTTCGCAACACGCCGTCAAATACGAATGCTATGCAGGTGTACTGGACATGTTCTATATCCGGAAGATTATCACCAGGATATGGCCTGCATTCGAGTTGACATTGCTTACATAATAGTGTCCCGACTCGTCGACATCCGGTACACACATCGGGGAATAAAAACGATAGAAATGTCTCAACTAGCGATTGATGAGTCTGCACCATAATCACCTGTATGCGCTATTACCCTTTTAGATAGTGTATGAGCGACACCATAAAACGGAAATGGTGCACAGGTCCTATTCATCATGATGGAAAGTACCGTGGGCTACTACATAGATCAAGAAGATATCTAAGTAAATTGTTATCTAATAACCTTGACGTTGTCACACTAACTCAGATATGATGTTTTGCATTATGAACAATATCACAGATGCTCATAAAACCATCACAACACTATAAGGAGCGCGTTGTGCATAGACACATCCTACCCAGCATTATTCTCATCGCTTTTGTCAGTGTACTATCCGTTATGCCTGTTGCAACAGCAGAGCAGCCAGACAACTCGGTGACAATTCATCTGCGGCGCACTAGCTTTGATCCACTCCAAAATCCACCTGTTATTAGTAACGCCATACAAACAGATGCGAAACCAAATCTATTTCTCGTCCAATTAAACATTACACCAGATAAAAACACGATGGATAGACTCCGGGATGCTGGGATGCACCCGCTTATGTATATTCCCGACCACACCTTTCTGGTGCGTATCAGCGACTCTGCCCAAGCTACGCTGGATGCCTCATGGATACGTTGGATTGGACCATATGAACCAATCTATAAACTTTCAGCAGAGCTTGACTCACTTGCTGTGGCTACCCACAGTAACCAAATGCACGATCTGAATATACTTGCTGCGAGTGACGTCAGTGTGAGTAACCTTACAATGAGTATCGACAACATGGGTGGCGCAATTGTCAGCCAGCATCAGGGCCTGCATGGGGTAACGCTGTCGACACAGATGCCCGTGTCAGCATTACAAAATCTCTTGACAGACGATGCTGTACTGTGGGTTGAACAGGGCTTAGCGCCCAGCCTACACAACGAAAAAGGACGTGAGATCACCGGAGTCACGGCGGCCAGGGCGCAACTTGACTGGCTCACAGGGAAAGGGCAAATTGTTGCGGTCACAGATACTGGTTTAGATGTTGAGGATGATCTCAGCGCTGATTTTATGGGGCGTGTTGAGACGGGTTTTTCTCCAACTCAGATGTATGATAACTGCTCACGTACAAATTGGAGCGATCATAATGGTCATGGCACCCATGTCGCAGGAACGATTCTTGGCAATGGGACACTCTCAGATGGGCAACACGCTGGTATGGCTCCTGAAGCCCGCCTGGTCGTACAAACGGTATCAAGTGGCGGAAACGCACTAGATTGTCTGCTACTTGATGATGGGTTCCTGATGAAAGCCTATAATGCCGGAGCACGTGTCCAAAACGCTAGCTGGGGTGGGCCAACGGGCGGTTCGGTTGTATCTCCTAAGTATGGTGGGTATGATCTGCGTGCCGAGATCACTGACGAATTTCTGTGGAACCATAAAGATCATCTTTTAGTGGTATCAGCAGGCAACGATGGCCAGGATGCAGATCAAGATGGCATGATTGACCGTGACTCAATGAATTCACCCGCGACGGCCAAAAACGTATTGAGTGTGGGCATGTCAGAGAGTGAGCGTACCGATTGCTCATCTGGTGGTTACTGTGGCACCTGGGAAACTCACTTCTTTTTCTCGGCACAACCAATTAAGGATGATCGACTCTCCGATAATCGAAATGGCATAGCAGCACTCTCAAGTCGTGGCCCAACCGATGACGGTCGTATTAAGCCAGAGCTTGTTGCCCCAGGAACCAATATTCTGTCTGCTCGTTCTAATCATCCATCTGCAGGTTCAGGATGGGGTGCCCACAATGAACATTATGTTTTTAATGGTGGGACTTCCATGTCGGCACCGATGATTAGTGGCCTGGCAGCATTAACCCGTCAGTGGTTAACCCAGGAACAAGGCTTTGAAACACCAAGTGCAGCACTTGTCAAAGCGATCTTGCTTAATGGGGCAATCAATCTTAGCCCAGGACAGTACGGCACTGGTGACCAACAAGAGATACCAGATGCCTGGCCAAACAATGTACAGGGATGGGGGCGTGCTGATATTAGTCGCTCACTTGGTATCGATAGCGTCAGTTCTACCTGGTTGGTTGACAATACGACAGGCGTGGAAACCGGACAAGTAGCAACCTACACAGTCCCTGTTAACGAGGAGCAACCGTTTCGGGTTACCCTTGCATGGACTGATTATCCTGCAGCAACACCTACTGATAAAGCACTGGTGAACGATCTTGATCTAGAAATCATTACACCCAACAAACAAGTCATACGTGGCAATCATACCGCCGATCTACCGTCCAATTGCCGCGACAGCAACAATGCTGACCGCTGCAATAACATAGAAAGTATCGAAATCGCTGAACCAGAGAGTGGCGAATACACCATTGTAATACGAGGTACTACCGTTGCACAGGGAGGTCAACAACCATTTGCAGTGGTTGCCAATCCACAAGTCGTGCAGACAATCGCACCTCCTGATTTGTCCGTAAAAGTAAGTGAGGAAACAGCATCCACTACACTGACCTGGGGTGAAGTTGCTGGGGCCACCTACTATGAGATACAACAAAGCATGGTAGATGACTTCAGCACCATTCAGGCAACATTTCAAACAGCATCACCAAGTTTTGCTCTCGTAACTGATCAGGGAACTTACTACTATCGTGTTCGTGCGTGCAACAACACGGCATGTGGGGAGTACAGTAACATCATTACAGCCATAACTACGGTAGCACCACAAAAAGTATTTACGCCTCTTGTGGCAAGATAGCCTGACACACTATCAAACATAGAGGATCGCAAACATTTCTAAAGGCATGTAAGTTTACATGCCTTTTATTATGTCAAACAAAACAGCATCATTTTGTACCGTGACATATCGTTTTTACTACATACAGAGAAAACATGGCATATTACACCTGTATAAATCCTCATTCTGATGCAGCACTTGACAGATATGAATTATTTGCTATCATGCCGCGCTGTTATGCAAACTTCAACGCGGTACAACCGTGGCATATGGATGAGTGGTTGGGTACAATGGATGTGGCAGCCGCGCAATCGTATTATGCACATACTACAACACAGAACTCACTCTCTCCCCAATTTCTGGCATAACTGTTCAGAGTCACACTTCGTTCTGGCGTTCCCATCGCCAATACATGTAGTGCTTGCCATGGAAACTCCCCCATAATGGCAGGCTTACAAACTAAATATCACGAAAGGTAATACCAATATGTCTACGTGGAGTCGCGTTTTTATCGTGGCCATTATCATGCTGTTTGATATTACAACAGTAACACGTACACACGCCCGCGCAGAACAACAACAGATGGATTCTACTGCTCCAACATTTACCGTCTTCGCCACTCGGCAAGGGTTAGTGGGGCATCGTACAGCTAATGGTCATATTATTCAGCCACGTGACCGTTTTGTTGCTTTACCTTCATGGAAGGCATTAGCGAGTCGCGGTGGCAATGAGTTTCAAGTTCGCGTCACCTATGGAGATCGGAGCGTCGTCTTACCAGTGTGGGATGTCGGCCCTTGGAATACCAATGATGATTACTGGTCACCAGAGCGACGTTACAGCGATCTTCCGCAGGGCAAACCAATGGCACAGGCAGCCTATGAGGAAGGCTACAACGGCGGACGTGATGAATTTGGCCGCCGTGTTCGCTCGCCAAATGGTCTGGATATTGCCGATGGGGCTTTCTGGGACGATTTAGGGATGCGTGGCTCCGGTTGGGTAGAAGTCACATTCTTGTGGCTTGGCGAAGATACAGGTGCACCAGTGGCAGAACAAAATCCCACTGAGGAGCAGATTGCGATAGAGCCAGGGGCAAAAATCACTGACGATATTGGCGAAGGTTACAGTGCAGAAGCAGCAGTCATATGGTACGAGCAACCGTGTGGCATGAATGGACGGCATACCTGGACATATGGTACTGATGATCCAGCACTCAGTGAAAATCGCGCCCAGTGGAAACCACGATTAACGGAAGCAGGCTTATATGAAGTGTTCGCGTATGTTCCCGCCTGTGGCGAAATGGCCACGACGGCTGCACGCTATAATATAACGCATGATGGTGCCACAACAGAAGTGACGCTCAATCAACGTGCTGTGACAGGATCATGGGCTTCGCTGGGAGTTTATCATGCCGGACATGACCAGGCCATGGTTGAATTAAGCGATGTCACAGGCGATCAGGGTGCTGCTGTGCGATTTGATGCGATCAAGTGGGTATTACGTACAGATACAACACCACCAGATGCACGAATCGTTGAGGCGCAGAAACAAGACGATGGCAGCATCCTGGTGCGCTGGAACGGAGGCGATGATATAAGTGGTGTCGCTTCATATGATGTACAAACACGCAAACTACCAGATGGAGAGTGGTCTGATTGGTTAATCGGCACAACTGCATTAGAAATGCTATTTGTGCCACCAGAGGCTGGTTCACATGCGTTCCGTGTGCGTGCAATTGATTGGACAGGCAATGCACAACCGTGGCGTGAAGAAGACGAGGCAGTTGTCTATATCGAATAGCTAGACCAAATGATAGAGACACATAGCACAAAAACAATCACCCGCTGCCCAAGTAGCGGGTGATTGTTTGACATGGAGGTTATACCTCCACATATGTTCACATAGAAACAGTACCTATAAGCACATGTATACACTACCAACTGGCTAGATCAATATTGCCGCTGACTGTATTAATACGTAATGCCGGTCCATCACGACGGATATTCTGTGCCCCAAACTCATTATCAATATCGCCAGTTAGTGTGTCTGCTTGTAAAGAAAATCCGGTATCCTCAGGCAGCCGTAACTCTACATTGCCTGAAACAGAGTTAATCGTATGCTGTTCTGCATCAGCAAGACTTCCCGTAAATTCAATATTACCACTCGTATTTTGAATGTTGAGACGGCCATTTTGAGCATCCTGCACAGTGATGTTCCCTGATATGCTTTCCAACACGAGATCATTGGAGACACCTTCTAACTCAATCTCACCACTTACGGTCTTGACACGGGCATCCGTAATCTGCCCTGAATCTAATTCGACATTCCCACTTGCTGTTGATATGTCAAGCATTCCTGCGATAACATCGAGCGATACATCACCACTCTGGGTGGAGGCAGCCAAGCCCTGCGTCAGGTTGGTTGCGTCAATATTACCACTCGCTGTACTCAATTGAATCTCCCCATTGATGTCAGCAATCACAACATCGCCACTACTCGTTTGAAGATCAACATTACCATTACGTGGAAGCAAAATATTATAATCAAGATCGCGTGAGCAAAAACCAATCCCAAAACAGGGTGCAATAACTTCACTTACACGAATACCATTGCGTTGTTGCTCGATATCTATCGTATAGTCCTCTGGTGAACCACCACTATAGCGAGCTTCAATACGAATGCTATTTTCATCCCACGACTGAATGTCAACATCTGAGCTGCCAACTTCCATCACAATAGATGTGCCATTAAAGGTTTCTTCAAGCAGAATTCCTTCACTCCCAGAACCAGACATAACGAGGTTGCGCCCAAGCAACTCAAAGGCTAGCCACATTAGACCAACCAGTAACAATGCGATTCCAAGGCGCGCCTTCGTATTTGGTTGATTCTTTTGTTGCTGCCGATAGTATTCCTCATTCGGCACATATGGAGGTTGTGAAGATACCCCCGTTTCTGAGCCAGCCATCTGTTGATACGTGTCCTCATTATGCATGTACTTGCCTCCATCTATGTCATCTGTTAACAGCAATTTCACTGCGGATAGGACGACCTTAGGAAGCTATGAGTTGCAGCAAATTTTGTTGTGTCATACGTGATTCTAGTCGTGTTATACTGCTTTTATGGTATTGATACTCCTTAGAAAAGGCGCAGATAGCAAACGTATATTATGAATGTATTAGTGGACGGCCATAATGTTATTGGACAACTACCAGATATTCATCTGTCCGATCCTGATGACGAAGCCAAGTTAGTGATGTTGCTACGTCGCTATGCAACACAGAAGCGTGGGCGTAAAGTGGTAGTTGTATTTGATCATGGTGTGTATGGTCATCCTCAACAACTTAATGGTTATGGAGTAACATGTCATTTTGCGCGGTCGCCACAAGATGCAGACACACAAATAACGCGCCGGATACAATCCTTAAAACGCCCCAAAGACTGGCTCCTGGTGAGTTCTGACCGCCAATTGATACAAGTTGCAGAGGCACATGGTGTGCGGGTTATGCGTGCACAGGATTTTGTGGCCCAGCTACGTCTATCAAATGCGGCAAAAGTACCTAAAGAAGGTGAAAAACCTGAGCAATATCCTACAACTGCAGAAGTTAAAGAGTGGCTCCGCTTGTTTGGGGAGGAGGAGGGGCAGGATGATGCAAAAAAGTAGTGTATTTGTCAATTATGTGCTCAACATGTTAGTTATGTCTGTGCCAATGCCAGCGCCCCGTAGAGCACACTATCATCACCAAGTGCAGCCGGACGCACATCGATATGTGCAGGAGACCACGGGGGAACACATTCCCGTAGCGCATGCCGCAACGGGTCGAAGAGTGCCGCACCAGCTTTACTAATACCCCCACCAATAATAATACATGCCGGATTGAGCAATAAGATAACAGCTTTCATTCCACAGGCCAAATCAACCACATACTTTTGCATAAACTGTTCGTTTTGCAGCAGTTCTTGTGCCGATTGACCATAATCGCGCTCAAGCCAGAAACCACTGCACAAACGCTCGACAGAGCCAGGCATACCATGCTGATCGCTTGGACCATCAGGCTGAATGGTGATATGTCCCACCTCACCAGCACCCGAGTCTGCACCACGATAGATCTGTTGGTTCATGATGAAGCCACCACCGACACCAGTCGACAAGGTGATGTAAAAGAGTGGATCACAGCCAACACCTGCGCCATACAGTGCTTCACCTAACGCACCTGCATTGGCATCATTGTCCATCACAGTGGGGATACCAAGTTGTTGTTCAAGGTATGTCGCCAGTGCAAAGTCCTGCCAACCACCGACATGGACTGAGAGCGCAATCCGTTGTGTTGCAAAGTTGACCGGGCCACCAAAACCCACACCACACCGGTGAATAGTTATATTGTGCTGCCATGTCTGGGTAGTCGCAACGATGTGTTGCAGCATCCAATCGCGTCCCCCTGTACGGTCGGTGAGATGCGTTTCACGGCATAGCATTGTGTTGTTTTCAAAGATAGCCATCGTGCACTTGGTTCCACCAATATCGATAGCAAGAGTATTAACATGCATAGCATCTCGGTCTACAATAGGTTGCTGATTTATAACGAGATTACTTGTATGGCCCCAGCATAGTTTAACACATACAAAATGAGGGAACGCACCATACTCATGTGGATGCGCTCTCTCATATCAGCGTGTTGTACCCAAAGATCTATTGGTCACAGCGTACGATTTGTCGTTCCATATCGGTGTGGTATTCGTACAACGTTCCTTGTGCCTCAAGTTCGATCAGATAACCAGGGATGATGACTTGCAGGTAGCTTTCACCAGGTTTAGGACAACCCAGACTACCATCATTCCACTCAACCGATTCAATTCGAATAAGGGAAATCTCGTCCTCCGAAATACCTAAATCCTGTGCCAGTGTTGCGGTTGCTAAATCGACCATTGGTTGACTCATTTCATCTAATGGGACAGCCCCATCACCTGTCGTTTGGGTTGGGACACGCGCAGGACCACCAGCCTCGGGTGCCGGCACTTCAGTCGCACGACCAGATGGTGCTGGTTGAGCCACTCGTACTGGTGGCAATTGAGTGGGTTGCTCATTTTCACAGAGCACAATAAGCTCGTCTGTTTCGCCGGTATGAATTTCGTAGCGTGCATCTCCATCGCTAAAAATCATCAGATAGCCTGGTGTCACCACTTGAGGATACATTGCCCCTTCTGCTGGACATCCGATAGAACCATCTGGCCATCCCTGTGCCGTCACTTCTTCAAGTTGCAGCGCATCAGCACTCATCCCAATAAAGACCGCCAGGCTCGCTTGAGCAGCATTGACGAGAGCAGCATCTGGACCAGTTCCATCGGGTTGGCGCCCCACGATACTATCGTCCGCCTCCGGAGGATCGGCAAGGCGTGGTTCGCTATCAGCCGTGGGATCTGTCTCTGGCTCAACGGTTGGGGTGGGTTGCTCCTGTGTTGGGAGAGTCTGTGGTGTGACAGTCGCTTCAACGGTTGGTGTGGATACGGCACCAACAATTTCTGATTCAGCTTCAGTGGCAGGTGCTGGCTCGGTGATTGCCTGGCCGCAGGCAGACAGCAACCCGGCTGTCAACATTATCATCGTTACAATTTTACGCATGCATAACTCCCTGGTACAATGATAGTACATATAATAAATGTATTGTATTCGTTATTTGTTTATGTGTAGACACTGTTTGTGCTACACATTGGTTGCGTTTGTAGCCTAATGAATACTTTCAAGACGTTTGCATTCCACAGAATGTTCCCTTTTATTACAATGGATTTTTCTTTATGACAAGCATACAGCATTTTGCTATTGACATTGCACACAAAGCTGGTGCACTGCTTATGGATGGGCTCAAAAACCAGCGGCAGGTGCATCTTAAAAGACCTTTCGACCTGGTTACCAATATTGATCATGCGAGCGAACAGCTTATTGTACAGGCTATAGAGCAGCAATTTCCAGACCACGCCATCATCGCCGAAGAAGGTCATCAGGTTGACGGCACCTCAGAGTACATGTGGCTGATTGATCCTGTTGATGGAACCACCAACTATGCCCACGGATTTCCCTACTTTTGTGTTTCACTAGCGCTCTTAGCAGATCGCGTGCCAATTTTGGGCGTGGTATTCGATCCGTGGCATAACGAACTCTTTATCGCTGAACAAGGCCACGGCGCACGCTGTAATGAGCAACGCATTTACGTTTCAACAGCTCCCACACTGGCCAATGCGCTGGTTTCCACAGGTTTTCCGTATGACTATGCAACCAACCCAGACAACAACTGGCACGAATTCGACCAAGTGCGCCGATGTGTTCAGGGCGTACGACGGGCCGGTTCTGGCGCACTGGATCTGGCATACGTAGCAATGGGGCGACTGGAAGCACACTGGGAACGCGGGTTGCAACCATGGGACTCAGCAGCAGGGACGTTGCTTGTTCGCGAAGCTGGTGGTACACTCTCAGACTATCGTGGCAATATGTGGAATCCCTGGAGCAATTGCGTCGTGGCGAGCAATGGCCTCGTACACGCAGAGTTACTTACCGCACTCGCACAGTAATGGCAACATAGACATGTGTTATTCTGGAAACATGGGTAATCAATGGCTTATTATCTTGAAGACCAACTCACCACACCCGTTTTAGGGGTACGACGGCCCACTGTTAATGAATATTTCCTCTCTTCGTATACTATGTCAATTTATGATGGATGCGAATTTGGCTGTCACTACTGTGATGGTTGGGCCTATCGCGTACGCCCATTCAACGAAACAGTACGTGTCGCGGTGGATTTGCCTGAACGCCTTGCCGAGGAACTCGAAACCATCGATCGTGGCGACCTCATCGGCATTACCGCTTTGACCGATCCCTATCAACCAGCCGAGGAAACCTATCGGCTCACACGTCGCACCCTCCAAGTATTGGCAGATCGCGGGCAGCCCTGTCTCATTCTGACCAAAAGTCCTGCAGTGTTAGAAGATCTGGTCTTGTTAGAACGTATTCATGAACAAAGTCTTGCAGTGGTTGTGTTCACTGTGTTAACCACCGATCCTTATTTGTCTACCAAAATCGAGGATAAAGCACCCGCACCAGCCCTGCGACTCGACGCCATTACCGAGTTAAAACGTGCCAATATTCCTGTCGGGGTAGCGTTCATTCCTATCATCCCCTATGTGAATGACACACAATATGTACTCCAGAGCACAGTTCAGTCCGTTCAGGAAGCCGGAGCGGACTTTATGGTGTGGGATTATCTCCACATTCCGAGCGAACGGCATCGCGCCCGTGTGAATGACATGCTTACACGTATTGGGAACTATCCGCCCAGCTATTACCGCGAACTCTATCGTAACCAGCCCCTGCCCGATGAAACCTATCGAGCAGAGCGCAACCGTGACATCGTGATCTGTTGTGACGCACTCAATTTGCCCATACGAGCGCCCCATAGTATCTTTGCTGAGCGACTCAAACCACAAAATGAAGTAGCACTCCTCTTAAAACACACGGCTTTTCGCGACAATGTGCAGGGGCGTGAACATATGGCTGCAGCAGGCCAGAAATTGGCGGAGCTGGTCTATCAGAATAAAGTGAGCGATGCACAACTGCGCGAGAGTCCACTGTATATATCACTGCGCCGCATTCTAGCAGACACAAGCGACATATCACCATCATAAAAATGAGATATCTTAAAAACAGCTTATAAACATTATGTCAATGAAGACAGAAAGGCAGACAGTATGCGGGGGTTGCTCAAATGGCTACGGTGGGGGTTCGTATGTCTGACGATATTCGTCGTAGTAATCGGCAGCAGTGGCTACTTTTGGCTACGGCAGGCACTACCAGAGGTATCGGGCAGCATACAGGTTGATGGAATCAGTGCGCCAGTTGAGATTCTGCGCGATCTGGATGGCATGGTGCATATTCAAGCGCAGAATGAAACCGATGCACTTTTTGGGCTTGGTTACGCCCATGCTCAGGATCGACTCTGGCAAATGGAGTTTCAACGTCGCATCGGTTATGGCCGATTGTCAGAGGTGTTAGGGGAGGCGGCCCTTGAAACCGACATGTTCTTGCGTACGCTTGGTGTGGCACGTGCTGCCCACAGTACGTGGGCAGCAACACCACCAGAAGAGCGTGTCACGGCTGAAGCGTATGTTAAAGGAGTTAATGCCTTTATTGAGTCGCCCGACAATAATGTGTTACCGATTGAGTTTGTCATTTTGGGCTTTGAACCAGATCTGTGGCAACCAGAGGATATACTCGTCTGGGGAAAAATGATGTCCTGGGATCTGGGGGGCAATTGGCGACAAGAGCTACTCCGCTCGCGGTTAAGCAATCACCTTGATGCCGAACGTGCCGAACAACTTATGCCATCGTATACAGCAGATGGGCCACTTATTCTCCCGGTTAGCGAAATTACTGGGGACACACCTCGCCTCATTCAGGCCAGCAATATTACACCCATTCCTGAGTCAGTTGCAACATCCCTCATGCGGATCGACAAAACCCTTCAAACCACACTTGGGCTCGGTGGACGCTCGATTGGGAGCAATAACTGGGTCGTTGGTGGGGCGCGGACCACCACGGGCCAACCACTCCTGGCCGATGACCCACACCTCGGTTCACAGATTCCCTCAATCTGGTATCTTGCTCATATTCAGGGAGGTGAGCTTGATGCTATTGGTGCAACCTTCCCCGGCGTCCCTGGTGTTATTATTGGACGTAATAACCATATTGCATGGGGTGTCACCAACACAGGTCCAGATGTACAAGACCTCTATATCGAGCGCGTGAATGATCAGAACGAAGCCGAATACAACGGCATATGGGAGCCCATGCAAATCATTCCCGAGACGATCAAGATCGATGGCCAACCAGACATAGAGATCGACGTACGTATTACCCGCCATGGCCCACTCATCTCTGATGTTGTGGAAGATATTGACGAGCCGCTGGCATTTCGCTGGACGGCGCTGGACCCAATCGATAACACGCTACTCGCTTTTACTAAAATCAATAAAGCCCAGAATTGGGAAGAATTCACTAGCGCACTGGCCGATTATCACGCGCCCATGCAGAACTTTGTCTATGCGGACGTTGAAGGCAATATTGGCTACTATGCACCCGGCGCACTCCCTATTCGCTCAAATGGTGAAGGGAAAGCACCAGTCCCAGGTTGGACAGACGAATATGCGTGGGAAGGCTATGTGCCTTTTGATGAACTCCCGCAGACGTTTAATCCCTCCAAAGGGTTTATTGTCTCGGCAAACAACAAAGTAATTGGTGATGACTACCCCTATCTCATCAGTACCAATTGGGCCTCGCCTCACCGTGCTGCACGTATTACCGAACTCATTGAGCGTACACCACAGCTCTCAATTGATGATATGCAGGCGATACATGCCGATGTGCAATCGCTTCAGGCAGTAGAGATGCTGCCATACATGCTGCAAATACAAAGCGCCGATCCCCAAAAACAGATGGCCATAGCCCTGCTTCGTGATTGGGATGGGTCTATGGATGGGGACAGCGCAGAGGCCGCTCTTTATCACGCATGGTATCAACAACTCACAGAACACATCTTTGCAGATGAGCTAGGTGAGGAACTCTGGATGGACTATCGCGATGATCGAAGTTTTATCGCTATGGCCTTGATTGATATATTTGAAGGAAATAATCAAACCTGGTGCGATGATATACAAACAGCTCAAACAGAAGATTGTGAAGCCATGATTGAGCAGTCCCTTGAGGTCGGGCTGGACAATATGGCACAGGCGCAGGGAACTGAAAGCATTGAGAATTGGCGGTGGGATAACGTACATCATGCCAAATTCCCACACAGTCCATTTGATGATGTGTCGATGTTACGACCAATGTTTAGTCGTAGTATTCCAAACGGGGGTGATGGCTTTACCGTCAATGTTGCGCCGCCCGACAGCGAGGACCCCTATCATCAACATCACATCCCGTCATATCGTCATGTTGTTGATCTCGGCAATCTCAATGCCTCGTTATTTATACATTCGGTTGGGCAATCTGGCCATGTATTTAGTACGAACTACAACGATCTGCTTGAACGCTGGCAACGAGTTGAATATCTTCCCATGAGTACCGAGATTGATCGTAATTCCGTTGAGTATCATCAATTGATATTAACGCCCTGATCTTTCCGCAAAACTCTATCTGTACCAGGCAATTTGCAATACCCAAAAGGTGAGCGCACGAGTGCTAATTCACCTGGTACGACAGGCCAGCTTGTATCGGGCAAGGCGATTTGCTTAGTACTTTTCGCCGTGAAAAAACCCAGACTTCGCGCCAGCAGTTCACCAGCTTCATGGCGTAAGCTGAACCATGTCTTTGTTTCGTGAATGACCACCTGTACTCGTTCACGCAGGGTATCCAGATCGTCCACCGCAATCACGATACTGAGTTGCACTATTAGGACACAATAGCTTGCGGAATGGGTGGTGGGGCATGAGCGTACCCGTGCGCCATGTTTCATCAGAGTGCAGAGCATCCGGCACATTGAGGATGCCTGTTACCACTGTGTTTCCTAACACTTTCAGCGTATCAAAGAGAGATCGGGCAACTGTCTGATTTTTCAGTTTTGGTTTAGGAGTTTTTCGGATTTGAAAAGCAATAATTCAGGAAAAAGAAAAACCCCTGTCGTGATGAGCAGGGGTATGGATTGATTTCTAGCAGCTATCGGTGTGAAAAGCCAGTTTATCCTGTGTTTTTTTAATGTTGAAGGTCAAGTTTTAGGGCAGGGCGTACGCCGTAGCCAGTGCGATTAACTCGAGCGTAGTGGCGGATGCTGGCGCGCGTGCCGATAAACACGGCGCGTGATGGATCATGACCCGTGTCTTTTAACCTACCTTGACTTCTTAGCCACCACCATGAGCAACCATACTTTTTGCCGCCCTCGTTTATATAATCCGTGTCGACATGTTTATCCATCACATACAGATGGCCGTCACCGGCTTTTTTTATTTTGGCGAATTCCGTACCCCGCGTACGACGAAAATCCGTGTCGAGTGTATGGGATCGTTCATGCACCTCCGTAACGCTGAGTAGAAAGACTTTGTCCTCTGTATCTGGACTATCCTCTCCGTTGTCTGTGCATCGTGTCGTTTTGACGAAGCCCTTTTCGTCAGCATTGAACGCGACATTATAAAACTCATTGTTCAGCCACTTCCGCAAATCGCAGTCACACCAGGTGATGTCCGTAAACTCACCGTGATACTGCTTGCAGTCCAAAATGTACTCGCTCAACATGAACAGATCCTTACCAGAATTTTGCAGCACCCGCCACTTTATCGGTGTCGTGTCTGAGGCGTCTGCCATCTGCGGATAAGTACCGAAAGTTATGATTTCGCCGGGCTTTGCGCTTCGGTGCAGCGCGGAAGCAAGCTTATTGTCCATTTACAATCACCACCAGATTATCCATTTACGTATCCCCCGTCAGCAATCGAATACGAACCAGCAAAGCTCATTGCGTAGTCTCTGGTCAGCGAGCACAAGTTCTCGAATCTCGCTGGGAAGTTGTGTACGCTGCCACTGGCACTCCAGACGACCAGCCTCGTCACGCTCATCTTCAGGGACCGCCGCGCGTACGGCTCTGATCGCGTAGGCCACTGCACCCAGCTCATGAGCTGCCACATGAGCCACCGCCGCAGCTTGCCCGGCAGCATAAGCCGCATTTCTCGCGGCACCACTCAATTCTCTGGCAGCGCCCATGGCGTGTCCGGCAGCAGTACGGGATTGCGTCATCGAAACTTCACCTCGCACCCAAGCGCGCACCTGCTCAATCGCCCGGCGCGGACGGTCATCATCGGGCTGCACTTGCTCGAAGAAATGTAGTACATGCTGTGCACAATCGGCTGCCCATAGCGCAAGAAGGTGGTGATGCGCGTCCAGTAGCGTACCACCACGACGAACAGTCACGAATATTGGGTCTCTTTTTTTGGCAGAATCATTCGGCTGTCTATCCTTTCTACTTTAGCAAACTTTGTCTTGAACTCGTTTAGTTTTCCTCTGATCCTCCGTCCTTGTGCTCCTGTGGAACGGATTCACTTTCTAGTGTATGCCCTTGGTGTACTGGATGGAGACTTTACCTTTTGTCGCCTATAATTCAGGTGCCTATATGGGGTGAAATGTAATGTCGAAAAACCTTAAAACATCTGATATCGCGAAGACCCTTGGTGTGCACGTAAACACTGTCCGCCTGTACGAGGCGCGAGGCTATCTGTCCGCTGTACCACGCAGCTCGACAGGGTATCGTCAGTATACACGACTGCATCTGGAACAAATGAAGTTAGCCCATTTAGCCTTGCAATGGCCCTATTCAGATGATAAGGCATTGGTTCAGGAACTTGTCAGATGCGCCGCAGATGACGATCTGGGTATGGCGATGGAAATGGCGTATGAACATCTCATCAATGTTCGCATAGAGCTTACTCATGCGGAGGCGGCAGTTGAGTTTTTAGAGCGTTGGACACAAGGTCAAATGATTGATACCACAAAACGTCGTTTAACCATCGGACAAACTGCTCAACACCTTAGCGTAACAACAGATCAGTTGCGGAATTGGGATCGGAACGGGTTACTGGATGTTCCGCGTGATTCGGAAACAGGTTATCGGATGTATAGCGCACGGGAGATGGGACGATTGCGTGTTATTCGGATGCTGCGTCAGTCCGGTTATAGTTTGATGGCAATTCTGCGAGTATTACGCAAATTTGACACAGGTGAACGGGAAAGTCTCCGAGAAACCTTAGATACGCCTGGCACAGAAGAGAATATTGAAACACTTGCTGATCACTGGTTAAGCACACTTCAACAGCAAGAAGAGCGTGCTCTGGCAATTATTCAACAAGTCACTGTCATTGCTAAACTGCTCATTCACTAACACACTAGAAACTCCAAACCCTCCATAAGCTCACCAATCCTCTATGATAGAAATGGATGTCGCACAATATAGTGATATTTATTTCACTTATCGCAATAAGGAGCATTGAAATCAATGAATCAACCAGAAGTAGAAGCATTTGTAACGAAACTGGACAATGTTCAGCAAGAGGAGACTTTCGGATACACGTTTTTCTTTGTTGGAGATGACCATCGTCTACCGTTCGTAACTATTGGATGCTCAGATAATGAATTTGATGATGTATCCAACCTCAACCGGGAAGGTGTTTTTCGCATCAATATTGGTGTAAGTAAAAAAACATATGAAGCATTGCTAGCTAACTCCGATTCCGAAGCCATTGACTATGCTGTTCTTGATGTTTTCCTCCCGCATCCGCACTACTCAAAACAGCATTTCGTCTGCATTCTGAACCCAACTCAGAAGAATGTGGACATCACCAAACACCTCATTGTTGAAGCACATTCCATTGCAGAAATTCGCTTCCAGAAAAGATTAAAAAAGTAGGACATATCAGTTTGCACATTCCCGAAAAACTGTCCAATAGCGGTAGCGATCTCCAACGATAACTCCTCCTGAAAGTGTGGGGCATCTGACCCTTTAATGATGCCCGTTACCATCGTGTTTCCTGATATTCTCAGCGTAGCAAAGGCAGATCAGGCAACCATCTGGTTTTTCAGTTGTGACTTAGGAGTTTTTCGGCTGATTATTTGCTGTAGCTATGTAATAAGAATGATGACATTTATGAGTAGGGGTAAAAAAGAAACCGTCAAATATCTGACGGTTTTGAATTCATATAAAGCTATTTTTTGCGTAACATAGAGAGGTGTTTCACTTTAATCTTCGAGAAAGTCTCTGATCTTTTGATTCACGGTCTCTGTTTGTACAAGTAAGATGTCATGACCTGCATCGCGGACAAGATGCGTTTCTATTTGTGGAGCCACTGTATGAAATCGCGCTATTGCAGATGTAACAGAGTACAAAACATCATGCTCACCAATGAGAAACAGGGTAGGCGTGGTGATACTCTGTAATTCCTCATCACTCAAGGCTATTAGTGTTGGTACTTCCTGCGGATTAGGCGGTACAAATGGGCTCTTTATCACGTTGGATGACGAGACCGCCACATCGGTTCGGGATATGGGATGGTACGGTATCCCTTTTCTGTACTCTTTCCTGCTGAGGTGGTATGCTCACACAATGTCTCTGCCCTCATAGGGCAGACGTACGGTTGCCCCGTTCACCGTTGCTGACCACACCAGTATGCGCGCACTGCAGATGAACCGCCCCCACGCAGCGTGCCCTACCTGTGGAATGGTATCGCAGCGTGTGCATAGCCGCTCTCCGCGCCGCCCACCGGATCCGGCCTGGGCTGGGCCGCCGGGCGCGGGCAGCTCCACGTCCGTCGCTTGTGTGGTCACCAGCGCCCGTGCTCACCACCACGCTTCGCAGAACGTTTGCCTGCGCTGGTGGCACCAGCGGCGCGGCGAACCAGCCGCTTGACCACGTTATGGCACCAGGTTGGGCGCATGGCGGGTGCTACTGCGGGGAGCCGTCTCAGCACCCGTCTCGGAAATGGCACGCGCGCCAGCACCCTGGTGCGGATTCTACGGGCAGCACCCCGCCCTGCCCCAGGCACGCCACCGATGGTGGGCCTGGGGCACCGGACACACGTACGGCACCATGATCGTGGATCTCGCAGCCCAGCGCGTGCTGGATCGGTGGCCAGCTGGTCGCAGTGAGCATGGGGCCGCGTGGCGCCGACGCTATCCTCGTAGGACGGTTATCAGCCGCGCTCGGGCTGGCCCATGGGCCACCGCCGCCACACCGGGAGCACCCCACGCCACCCAGGTGGCTGACCGCGTGCAGATGCTGCAGCACCTACGGAGCCCCGGCTCCGGGTGTTTGAACCGCACCGCTCCGTGCTCCAGAGCGTCCGCTGTATGGCTCAACCAAGCGCTGCACCGCTGACGGAGGCTCCCCCTGGACACCACCCATCGGCGGCCACCCAACCGAGCGCAGTCGCACCCAACGGCCCCGGCGCTATCAGATGGCACACCCGATGGGCCTATCGTGCCACCCCGTCCGCCGTTGGTGCGTGCGACCGCC
>WYDT01000023.1 GCA_013122435.1 Chloroflexi bacterium AL-N1 | reverse complement strand
ACTTGCATGTGTTAAGCACGCCGCCAGCGTTCGTCCTGAGCCAGGATCAAACTCTTCATAATAGCGGTGGTGTTAGTCAACTACCGTAGTAGCTGAAGCACCCCACTGAATGGGACGAAAGAAAAAAATAGGTTCGCACAAATTGTGTGTCATCACGATTCAGTTGTGAAGGTACGCACAGCCTTTCACGACAGCGTCAAGAGAGGGCAGGTCACCGAGAACTAGGATGGTGAACCGACCGAGGTTACCCGGAAGGGGTAACAAACTATAGGAACGGACGGTGCCGGGAGAAGCTGAATTGTTTGGTCTACAGATGTTACTCTGTGAGACGCCGTTTAGAACAACCTTGACAAGATAACACAACTTTTTTGTTTTGTCAAAAACATTATGAAATCTTGTTTTGTTCGCTACGCTCTTACTTATGTATTTGTGAATTACGCGGCGATAAGCTGTATTATATGCATGATAGTAATTCTTGTCAAACTGGAAATGTATGAATACTCCAGCCTTCCTGTTTTTTTGCTAAAAGCAGGTATGAAAGTGGTTCTGGTAATGTTATCGTTAGGCTTAGATGTGGATACATGTGGTAGATGTGCCTCTCTTTATTTGCGACCCAAGTGAAGGTTATCCTTGTACCGATGGTATAATATAACGCTAATAAATCTGTATCATGTATGTATTGAACCAAATTTAGATGAAAAGCTTATGGAAGATGCGTCACTGGCCATTCGTCTTCTCTTAGAACTTAATGGGCTTCTTGTTGTTATTGTTGTTATTGTTACATTTTCTCTTCTGGCGTATATTGCACTCCAGAATTGGCATACCCCCATTGCCCGTGCACTGTGTGTGTTGTTAACCGGTGTTATGGTTGTTTTTGGTGGAGAAGTTTTTCTAATCAGTTCCCCTGAACGTGAGTCGATTGTGCAGTTTTTATTACGTGCTCAGTGGGTTGGGATTGTATGTATTCCCGCTGGCTACATTCATCTCACAGATACATTGCTGACTCATAATGGGTTACCCAGTAGAGCAAGACGTTGGTTGGTTATACTCGGCTATATTTTGAGTTTGGCTTTTCTTGGTGTGGCATTAAGCACGAACTGGCTTGTCCGTGATGGAATTGCCGAAGGAATACTGCCTAAATTTGGTGCTGGTCCACTATTTTGGGTCTTTGCAATCTATTTTGTGCTATCAAGTCTGGGTGGCCTGTTTGCGGTTGTCAACATTCGGCGCAGCGCTTTAACATCGACTTTACGGCGTAGACTAACCTATCTTGGTGCCACATTTCTTGCTCCAGGGCTAGCCGTTTTTCCGTTTCTTATTATTGCAGGAACACTCAACTATCTTTCTCAGGTGTTAGTGCTCCTTTTCTCTGCGATTGGCAATGCTGGCGTAGCAGTCATGCTTATCGTGATGGTATATAGTATTGCTTTTCAGGGTTTGTTGCTGCCTGATCGTCTGATTAAACAGGATTTTATCCGCTGGGGCTTATACGGGCCCTTTGTTGGTATTTCGATTGTGCTTTTCCTCCGCATTGTGTCTATTCTTGCACGCTATTCAGGGTTACCAGCAGAGGTTTTAACCACATTTGGTGTGATGATTATGTCAGTGGTGTTCCCCATTTTCGTAAGCAAGGTAAAACCATATCTCGATGCCTTGGTGTATCGTCAGGATCGCGCTGAGATCGATTATTTACGTGGTTTACCGCGTAATACCTTCACCTACACCGATTTACGCAGCCTGTTGGAAAATACCTTACTTGTGGTCTGTGGTGCGCTTCGTGTTGATACCGGATTTGTGGCTGCTCCCGATTTAGGTCATGGCTATACGATTAAGGCGCTGGTCGGTTCTCGTCGGGTTGTAAAACAATTTGTTGGTGAGCATGCCCTACTGGACATTGTGACGAAATTGGAAGGGAATACCACGTACCGTACCAAAGACGTTCCT
The DNA here is from genome assembly GCA_013122435.1 of Chloroflexi bacterium AL-N1. Lineage (GTDB taxonomy): Bacteria > Chloroflexota > Chloroflexia > Chloroflexales > Roseiflexaceae > AL-N1. The sequence continues at coordinate 113,248 of WYDT01000023.1, read as the reverse complement.
CCAGAGCAGGCTTTCTCTCGTTATGATGGATTTAGTCTATTGCCATTGCGTGGTCCTGAGGGTGACATCATTGGGGCGTTGGGTGTTTCCAATCCTGAAGGTGGTCTCACCTCTGGTACACGACGGCTTATTGGTGTGCTTGCCCACCAAATGGAACTGGCGCTTACCACTGTGCAAATGCAACAGAGTCTTTTCGACACGTTACGGGGGATGGGGCCGGAGATGCGATCATTGCAGGAGTTGAATTCTCGCTTGGAACAGGCCACTCCGGCTTCGCTTGAGTCAATGGAGGCGGAGGTTGCACTCTTGCCTGAGTTCCCTCAACTGGTGAAAGAGGCTTTAGGCCAGTACTGGGGTGGACCAAAGCTTTCTGATAGCCCACTTCTGGAGTTACGCACAGTGCGACGTTCGCTGGGGGACAATGGTGGGAGCCCGACACGCGCACTACAATCTGTCCTGCGCCAAGCCATTGAAAACTTACGACCCGACAGTCAGCTTGATCCATCAGCACAAGAATGGCTCCTCTACAATATCCTTGAGATGCGCTTTCTACAGGGAAAACTGGTTCGCGACACCGCACAGCGTTTATCTATGAGTGAGTCTGACTTTTATCGTAAACAACGTGCTGCGATTGAGGAAGTTGCACGCCAACTTGCCTTGATGGAAGAGTCTGAACGACGGTGAGAAGGCGGATTATTCCTGAATAGCGTTTATAGGTTGAACTGATTTGGAGATATTTGTGAACGAGACTGTTAGGTCAGACTATCAGAATTATCTTTATTCTCTTCTTCTTTTCACTCACCGGAGAGCCTGTATCCAGCGGTTAACCTACCCAGCCCTACGAGCCATACAATCGTTATGTAACTTGCTGGTACCTCATGCAGTCGAGGTTTAATCTCAACACGAACGGGACAGCCAATGTTCAAGTTATCCGTAAACGTGCAATATCTTTGATGGGTGGTACCCCAAACATGCGGGAATATTCCCGGCTGAATTGTGAAGGACTTTCATAACCGACCTGATAGGCTGCATTGGTCGCATTGGCACTTTCGGCAAGCATCAGTCGACGTGCTTCCAGGAGCCTCAATTGTTTCTGATATTGCAGCGGACTCATTGAGGTAACTTCCTTAAAATGGCGATGGAAGGATGAAGGAGACATATTGGCGTGCTCAGCCAAGTCCTCCACCCGTAGCGACTGTGTAAAATGTGCCTGAATCAGTCTGATGACCGCAGCAACGCGCTGCATATTGCTGCCGGATGTCGCGATTTGGCGCACCGCTTCGCTTTGTTCGCCGAGTAAAAGACGGTAGTAGATTTCGCGTATAATCATTGGAGCCAGAAATGGGATATCCTGCGGCGTATCCAGCAGATGGGTCAGTCTGATGGTGCAATCAATCAACGCTGCATCGGCGTCGCTCACGAACAAGCCTCTAACCGAAGTGTCTTGCTTCCCCGTGCTGGGTCGGATGTGAGCAATAACGTCACAGAGTTGGACTGAATCTAAGTTCAGCTTCAACCCTAAATACGGTGTGTCTGGCGTCGCCTCCACCACAAATCCACTGAGTGGCAAATCCACCGAGACGACGAGATACTGAGCTACGCCATACTGATATGTTTCCTCTCCCAGCAATGCTTCTTTTTTGCCCTGAATAACGATGGCAAGAAGCGGTTCAGAGACGCTGTAGATTGCTGTGGAAACAGCAGATTCCCGCATAAATTCTAACTGACTGATAGCAGTTTGGTGGACACCGTTCCCCTTCTCATTGGTATGCCGTGTCACTACTGCCGCCAGTTCTTGACATGCACTAATAGCTGGACCGTGCTTCAGTGTTTCAATCACCATGCTGGTTTCCTGATTGATGTAACCGTTCTCATGCGCTCATTATAGAGTATATTTTTTTCTTGCCAACAGCTTGCCTGAGAGGATTAGGCAATAATATGCGAGGTTTGTGTATTTAGATCCAGACTTTTCAACCCTATGATGAACTCATGTCAAGAAAGGAATGAAAGGATGCGGCAATGGCACAAGACACAACAAAAATTGTTTTGATAACAAGATTAAGCCGAAGGTTGGTTAGAAATACTGCTTTGGTGCTTGTACAAAAGGGAGGATGTCATCGTGACGTATCGCAGCAACGAGGCAGAAAACATGTTGTCTCTGCGATTGATGAGCGGTAAAGCTATTGCACAGCAACTGAGATACTGCTACACCAAACCCTTTCCAAAGACTGCCAATAGGTCAGTGCTCAGAGCATCGAAGTCTCTGGCGGTATATTTCTCTCAGGCAAACTAACCGAAACAAAAAGGAGAGTTACCATGTTAAACGTAGAGAACAAAGTCATTGCTATCACCGGAGCAAGTAGCGGTATTGGTGAAGCCACTGCAAAGCTACTCGCCCAAAATGGTGCAAAAGTTGTTTTGGGGGCACGGCGGACAGACAAGCTAGAAAAGCTAGTCGAGGAGATTCACGCATCCGGTGGTACAGCAGAATTCAAAGCGGTTGATGTCACTGATCGCGCAGATGTGAAAGCATTTGTTGAGTTTGCCAAAGACACATTTGGTCGCGTCGATGTCATTTTTAACAATGCAGGCGTGATGCCTCTATCTCCGATGAATGCCCTGAAAGTCGAGGAATGGGACACCATGATTAATGTGAATATCCGGGGCGTATTAAATGGCATTGCGGCTGGTCTGCCGATTATGGAAGCGCAAGGCGGTGGTCAGTTTATCAACACCGCATCCATCGGCGCACATGTGGTAGTACCTACCGGTGCAGTCTACTGTGCGACCAAATATGCTGTTTGGGCGATCTCCGAAGGGCTGCGGCAGGAATCGAAAAACATCCGTGTGACCACCATCTCTCCTGGTGTGGTGGAGACAGAGCTCGGTTCTGATATTACAGACGATTCAGCAAAAGATGCTTTGAAAGAATTCCGTAAAACTGCCCTAACCCCGGATATGATCGCCAGAGCCGTTTTGCATGCCGTATCCCAGCCAGATGATGTCGATGTCAATGAAATTATTGTTCGCCTGACAGCCAGTGCCTTCTAGTCCCGTCCTAACATGGCTGCTATCAGCCACTCTGTGGTTAAGGCACTGTAAGAGGAGTAAATGAGCAGGTTTTCCCGATCATAGCACATATGGCATGAACCCGCTGCCTTTTGGCACGCGGAGAAATGCCGCGCCTCCTTTCATTGTGCATAAACGTTTGTATGGTAGCATCATGCCGCATCCCTCACAAAGGAGTAAAGCTGACTCGATCAGTGTGCAATCAGGACCTGCTACACCGCTGATGAAGACCGAGTCATCAGGCAATAATCCTGCGCGTGTAGGCACGCGCGAATCTCGCTGGCACCCCAATTCTACTTATTCCGTAGGTTGCGGGAATGCTAATCTTCGGGTACAGTACGCACCGCTGTTTACCATGTTATGCCGATAACACGTATCCATAGCAAGTAGGTCTTGTACGATTTGCTGTGGTATACAACGACATGAAACCACCTTATGAAAGGATGCGATTGTGACTGTACTATGCACATTTTTGCATAACAAACTTACCTTGATTGTATTGTCGATGTTAGTCATGTTGTCTACAGTCGTGGTTGGAATTGGGCCATGGTCGAATCACGTTGCAGCACGAACAGACGCTTTGGTAGTAACGGAAATTGGGAATACGTCTACACCTGATGCGATTGGCACCTGCGATGCTGAGGCGACGTTTATTCATCAGATCCAGGGTTCTGGTGCAACATTTGATACAGATTTTGGCGGCGTGCAGACGGTTGAAGCGGTTGTTACTGGTGATTTCCCCGGTTTAGAGGGTTTTTATATACAAGAAGAGCTTGATGATACTGATACGTTGACTGTTACTTCTGAGGGTATATTTGTTTTCCTTGGTGATGATTATGGCACACAGCCGATCACTGTTGGACAGCGTGTCCGAGTGGAAGGAACCGTCGGCGAGTTTGAGACCTCTGATGGGGCAAGTTCTCAAACCCAGCTTGCAGGAGCTGTTGAAATCCTTGATTGTGGTGAGGCTGATACGCCTATCACACCACTTGATCTCGAGTTGCCCGTTGCTGCGCTGGATGTGTATGAGGCATATGAAGGGATGCTGCTGCGTTTCCCGCAGGATCTGATGATTGTTGAGTACTTCAATTTTGATCGCTTCGGTGAAATTGTACTTTCGTCTGGTGATCGACCATTCCAGCCAACGAATGTAGTGATGCCTGGTGATGATGCGATTGCATTGCAGGAAGCCAATACATTGCGGCGCATTACCCTGGATGATGGTCGGAGCAGTAGTAATCCTGATCCGTCACGCCATCCCAATGGTGAGCCATTCACGCTTGAGAATCGTTTTCGCGGTGGTGATCGGGTCGCTAATGTTGTTGGTGTGCTGGGCGATACCTTTGGTCGTTATCGTATTCAGCCGACAGCCGAGGCAGATTATACAGCCGTCAATGAACGGACTGCTGCGCCAGATGATGTTGGTGGAACGCTCAAAGTGGCCAGTTTCAATGTGCTGAACTACTTTACCACACTGGATGATGGAAACGAAATCTGTGGTCCAAATGGCGATCTAGAGTGCCGTGGCGCCGATGCAGATCAGCCTGATGAGTTCGAGCGGCAGCGCACTAAAGTTATCAGTGCCCTTGTCTCTATCAACGCTGATATTGTTGGTCTGGTTGAAATCGAAAACAATACCATTACCGCCACGCAAGATTTGGTTACTGGATTAAACACCGCAATTGGTAAAGAAACTTATTCGTTCATCGATACCGGCACAATTGGTACCGACGCGATCAAGGTGGCCTTGATCTACAAGACCGATACGGTTTCTCCAACGGGTGATTTTGCTATTCTTGACTCATCAGTTGATGATCGATTTATCGATACGAAGAATCGTCCGGTCCTTGCCCAGACATTTGTCGAAGAAGCTACTGACGAGCAGGTTACGGTTGCGGTTGGTCATCTCAAGTCCAAAGGGAGCGATTGTGACGATATTGGCGATCCAGACACAGGTGATGGGCAGGGGAATTGTAATCAGACTCGTACCATCGCAACACAGGCTATGGTCGATTGGCTGACTGATAAATCGATCGAAGGTGAGCCCAATAATGTGCTGATCATTGGTGATTTGAATGCCTACGCGATGGAAGACCCCATCCGCACCCTTACAGCAGCGGGATACACCAATCTCATCGCTCAGTTTGGTGGCGCAGCAGCCTATTCCTATGTTTTTGATGGCCAGTTTGGTTACCTTGATCACGCTTTGTCGTCGGAGGATCTAACCCCCAAAGTGACCGGAGCCACCGAGTGGCATATCAATGCTGATGAACCAGATATTTTTGATTACGACACGAGCTTCAAGAAAGACGCGCAGGACCTGTTGTACGAGACAAAAGCCTATCGTTCATCAGATCACGATCCAGTGATTGTTGGGCTGGATCTGACAGCGCCAACTACATCATCGCTCTATTTACCGCTAGTGATACGCTAAATCCAGTGACTTCCTGATTTTCGGACCTGGCAGGTGACTTATATCCTGTCAGGTCTTGTTATCTTTGTGAAGTTGCAACGATATGTATGATATTTTTGGTGTTGCCAGTGTTCGTTTGCGTCAATTGGGTGTTTTCATTCGAGGGGATAAAAGATAGTTGATAGGTAATATTTTGGATCGTTTTTGGTGAGAACATATAGGTGTTTACCGAGTTATCGACAAAACTGACCTCTAAAACCTCTCTTTGCGGATCAAGTTTGTCAAAAAAATCTTGAGTGATAGATTCTGTCTCGCGGCCCTGAAATGCCTCATTTGATGCGACGCGGTCTATTTCATCGATAGTCAGATTAGTAAAATATGTTAGTACAATCTGGCAATCACTGTGGCTTTGAGGTGCTGACAAACAGGTATTATCAATCGCTATGTGGTTTTCTTCAACATAACCAAACGCATCGGCGATGGTTGCAAGCGAGATTGATTCGCGCACACTCTGTGTCTGTGTGTAGAAAAAAACGCTATAGCCTGCCAGGATAAGTGCACCGACAACAAAATATCTTTTCACGATAACAAACCTCATTCGTCTCAGATTATGGCATTATGGTGATTCCACCGAACAAAACGCCTAACTGTCGCCCATCATTTTCGCCCGGTATTTCTTCTGCGGGAATCCACTCCTCGCTGTCAATTCGTAACAAAAGCGTCTCCGGCGATGATCTGGTGTGCTCCTGCAGATTGATGTTTATCTCATAGGTATCTGGTTGTTCAGATATATCAAAACATGTCAGGGGTGTGAAGGGTGGTGCGGCTGGATCTGAGATCCAGAAGTTGGTTTCAGGCCGGAACGACAAACATGTTTGGTTGGGTAGGTTCTCCGGGGCGCGTTGGCCACCCGCCAGCTCAATGGAGAAAGAGAGCGTGTCTCGGTCTTGTGGCCAGGGCATTCGCAGCAGCGCATCGCCGTGGGTCCATGCAAGCGTAGCACCCTCGATGTTTTCAGGCCGGTAAAAGCCACGAATCTGTGTTGCATAATCATCAACAGTGATATCGAGTACTTCTTGTTCAGATGAGGCAGGTATGATGCGATAAACCTTGAAATGCAACGAAAAATCCTGCACATTGGAAGGCTTCTGGTTGGTCAACTGTTGAAATTCACGTAGTTGCAATGTCACATCATCGCCGGTTGGTTCGAGCGTAAATCCTGGGAATGTAAGACCACCACTGGCGCTGAGGAGTGCATACACGTTGCGCCCCTGTTCTTGCCAGTGTCGAATATAGTTGCTGATCTCGTCGGTATAGTTGCCAGGCTCTGGGCTCTTGATGGTAAAGGTGTTTAAGCCAAAGGTGTATTTGAGCGGTGTCGCAATAATGTCGGGAATGTCGCGTACATTTTGTGCTGAACCACCGCGCATCAAAAGCACATCATCTGATGTGAATGGCTGTGCTGCTATGCTGAGTTGATCGAGTGCACCAGCGTATTCGGTGTGCCGATACAAGCGCTGGTTGGTGACCAGCAGAAATACCACCAGCGTAACTACCAGCCCGCCAGCGAGAATACGTGGGACATATCCAACAAATGACGGGTTTGGACTACCACCGGATTGCCAGCGCCAGTCCTTCAGGGCATACAGCCCGTAGGCGATGCTCAGGCAGAAGACCGGGTACACATGAGGAACAAAGCGGCGCAGGATATAGATGTAGGTCTGGTCGCTGGTGCCATATGACTGGCGCACAAATACCACACTGGCAACTAACCCAGTGATGAGTAGTAGCCACGATGCCTGATTAAAGCCACGTTTCCACCAGAGTGTAAACCCGAGAATGCCCAATATGATACCGATGGGTGAGAGGTACCAGCCAACACGGACCAGATTCGCAAGGGGGATGGTGAACACAGCACGATCTGTGTCAGGGATGGCGATAGGGGCACCAATATACCCTTGGAGCGTTAGACAGGCTCCGGTGTTGAATTGTCCGGTGGAGATGCATTGCACCACTTCCGAGATTGAGATGGATGAGAGAATCTGTGGTCGAATAAAGTACCCATACAGCGCGAGTATCAACACTCCCAGTGCCGCTAGTTGCAGAAGCCACCTGGAGTGTCGCTGCAGTATGCGCTCAACCTGTGTCATTACGGGTTGGCCCCAACGGTGTATCAGCAGCAAGAGGCCGATACCAAACAGCACAACACCTACTTCCAGGATGATACGGGAGGTGTCGAGGAAGCCCAAGCCTGGACCAAGCCGAATGCCCAGTGGGGTGTCTCCCTGCGTGAGATAGTTCACCTGGAGTGTTGGTGTTAAGAAGGGTAGGCTGGCAATAGCAACCAGTGCATAGTCCTGCAGGCGTGCAAACAAGGTATCGAAGAAATAGGCCCGTGCAATGGTCATGACATGGATGGCCGCATGCACCAGCATCGCACCAAGCGCCAGGGCAAGTAGTGTGTGCTGGCGTTGCCAACGGTGAGTGAGCCAGATGTATCCAATGTAAGCGAGCACTGGCCCCACAACTAACGCAAAGTCGATGCGAGTGAGTGCCAGTTGACCGAAAGCGAGACCGGCGATCAATGCTCCCAGTTCCCGGTGATATCTCAGCAGTGAGTGAGGGTTCGTTGTCTCGTCGTTCGCTTCTAACTGATGGCTTTTTTCCACCATTACGGCAAACCCGTACAGCCCTGCGAAGATCAGAAATTGGGCGGTGGTTTCGGTCATTGGGTAGCGACTAAACCAGACCTGTACGCCATTCAGGGCGAGAAGTAGCATAGCGACGCTGCCAACCCACATATTTGCGAGGCGTCGCCCTAGCATCCCCACGCTCCATACGCCCAAAAGCCCCATCAAACCGGTGGCTAATAAGCCACCCTCATTTCCCAGTAAGCTGGTCATAAGACCAATCCAGACGGGGAAGAGATGGAAATTTTGCGGTGTCACGTACCCTTGTGCGAGATCGCCTTCAACGATGTAGAAGCCTGCAAAGCGCAATCCGGTGGCATTCCAGCGTTCCGGGTGCTGATTGCCGATGAGATTGCTCTCGGTTTGTTCGGCAGCGAGGCGTAGCGTGTCATCGGGAGATTGCTGATCCTTTGAGATTTCTTTGAGGATGGGATCGTCCTGAACGATGCCACCGGTCTGGGCAATAGCAAAGCCGGTGTTGGCATACATACCCGCGTCGCGTACGCCGAGTACGACCTCGAATGGTCGACTGATCAAGACGATAAAGATACAACTAATGATGATAAAGGGTAGTGCATCACTGTGACGCAGACGAGAGAGAAACGACGGTGAGGCTGACTGGCTATGCTTTTCCTGCAACGGTGCGCGGCGCCGATAGACTATAAAGCAGCCAAGACAGCATAGTATCAGGATTGAGAGATGCAGCCAGAACGAAAAGAATCCTATTTGTGCCAGTGTGAACGCGATCCATCCATTGAGCAATGTGCCGAGGACAACGCGCTCAAAATGGTGTTCCAGTGTGTCACCTGTTTGTATTACCCCGAGCAGTGCGTAGGTGAGTAGATATCCGGGGATGTAGAGCAACGGCAGTAGGACCAGAATGGCAAACAGGGCCAGCAAGAAGACCTCCCATGTTGTTGATAACCGCGCCGCATTATACCATAGTGGGAGGTTCGGCGAGATTGTACAGGGCTATGAACGATGTGTTGCGTGTTCAAATCTGTGGAGCAGAACAACGAGTAACAGTGTCTGGTAGACTAGCCCCACCGCGAGATATATCCATGCCTGTGTTTGTCCGGTGGCAAGGTTCCAGTAGAACATGGCTGGCCAGTAGGTTGGTGCAATGCCCAGGGCCAGTTGCCAGCTGGTCTGCACAAAATAGGCAATAATGGGAATGATGAAGAAGATACCTGCCCCCTTCATCAGCGCGAATCCCTGTACTTTGTTCTGGGCAAACGTTGCAAGAAACAGTGCAAAGAGTGGTGCAAGTGGTGCGGCTGATACTGCTGCCAGAATGAGTTCGATCAGACCAAATGTATTCACACCGGCGATCGGTATGGCGATGGTGGTAACGAGTAGGCTGACGAATGAGGGAATGGCTAGTCGATACATCATGTAGCCACGCAGCGATAGCGGTGTAACTTGTAGAGCAGTCAGGGTATGGTCGTCGTTTTGGTCAAGCAACAAAAAGCCGATGACCATGCCGATCAGGATCGGTGTGAGGAGGAGCAGACCGTATCCCACGATGGGTTGATAGTATGGCGTTATTTCAAACGGTACAAGTGATTCCAATTGTGCGATCAAGCCTGGAAAGACCCAGCGTATCGCCATAGCAAGACCGATTGGAATGATGATCATCCAACGCAGGAAAGAGTCACGTCGTACATTCTTGACATCGATGGGACCGAGTGCCTGAATGACTTTGAGTGCATACATGTTAGTTCGCTCCTTCTGCCATAATGACAAAGCGCCGAAATGCGTGTTGGCTCAGGGAATACAATAGGATAATCCAGCACACCGAGTAGCTAATGCCATACAGCCACTGCCAGAGTATGATTGGTTGTATAGCGGCCTGCATAAGCACTAGTGGGCCCTGAAGCGGATGCAGATACATCAACCAGTGTTCCCACTGCACAATGTAGGTTAATAGTGGTGCAGCAAGTATTGATGTGTAAAGCACCGAAGGCAGCAAATATTCGTTGATGGCGTTGTAGCCCACCACGATGATGAATCCTGCCAGGATATAGATGATCGATGCGAGTATGATGCCCAGTATCAATGGCAAAAACTGATATGCAAGACCATAGAAAAGACTTGCGATGATGACATTTTCCAGCAGTGCCAGGAATGTGAGTGAAATAATCTTGGCAGACAGATACTCTTCTGTCCGTAATGGTGTGACGATCTGTGCCGAGAGGGTCCCCTCACCTTTCTCAAGCAGCACCAGGCCGCCAATAAAGTAGAATGTATTGATCAGCAGGTTCCCCAGGATGAGCACAGGTAATAACCAACCCAGATTGCTCAGTGAGACCTGCATAAAGAGCATAGCCCATACGATGACAATGAAGGTGGTCGCATAGTAGAAGCCATTGCGAAGCTGTAACTGCATGTCACAGCGAGTGGTAGCGAATAAGCGTGTCATGCCAGACTCCGTCCTGTCACGTGAATAAAAATATCCTCAAGGGTGGCTTCCTGCGTGTGAATGGTCTGAACACTGCCAGTTTGCAGCAAACGTATAAAATCTCCGTTATCGCCTAATCCTGAGAGATCGAAATGCTCACAGGCTGTATGGCCATTCTGACGATACTCGACCTGTACGCTGGCCTGGCCGTGCGTGAGTTTGAGTGTTCTTGGTGTATCAATCAGGGTGATCACACCATCGGTGATGAATGCGACACGATCACACAGCTCATCAGCGATGGACATGTTGTGTGTCGTGAGAAAAATGGTTTTACCGGCTTGCTGTTGTTTTTTGATGAGATCTTTGACGCGGCGTGCATTAACCGGATCAAGCCCTGATGTTGGTTCATCCAGGAAGAGTATGTCTGGATTGTGGAGCAGTGCGCGGGCAAGGGTGAGCCGATTCTTCATACCTTTCGAATATTGTGAAACAGGGACATTTCCATCTTTACTTAACCCCACCAGATTGAGAACTGCCTGCGGGTCATGTGTGGGACGACGGTACAATGCACCAAAGTAGGTCAGGTTTTCGAGGGCAGTTAGCTTGAGAAAGTGATTGGGTAGTTCAAACGATACGCCAATGGTTTCATAGTATTCGCTGCCCCACTGTGCAAGATCCCTTCCAAGTACTGAGATAGTGCCCTGGTAGCCCCGTAGCAGGCCAATCAATATCTTTTGAGTGGTCGATTTTCCGGCACCGCTTGGTCCCAGGAATCCAAAAATCTCGCCCTGTTGCATTGCAAAATCAAGCTTAGTGATGGCGGGTTTATATGTACCTGGATAGGCGAAAGAGACGTTATGGACTTCGATCATGTCGTAAGCCTTTCAATGCAGCACGGTATTGGTCATATGTATTAAGACATCAGGCGGTCAAGGGTCAGATCGAGAAACCATTCGAGCATTTCAGGAAAGACATCCTGATCAAAATCGGTTTCATGAAAATTGATAACGAATAACGCACGCAGAATGTTTGCAAACAACTTTGGCTCACTGTTAATCATGATTCCTTCGTTTTTCCACGCTGCAATGAGTTTGTCAGCAAAGATTTCGTCGTTCTGTAGCATCTGTTGTATTTTTTCTTCCGGGAGTTTACGTACAAGAGCTTCATACTCTTCCTGTCCAAAATGGCTAAAAAAGAGATTAGTTTTACGTAGCTCCAGTGCTTTTTGCAACATCTGCCTGAAGCGTTGTTTGGGATGCACGTTTTGCTGTGTCACCTCCCGAAGAATGCTTTGCTGAAAATCTGCTTCAAACTGTTCCAAAATATTGAGAAAAAGCTCTTCTTTGGATTGGTAGAAAATATAAAAAGCACCTTTGGAGATGCCCACAGCATTGGTGATATTTTCAACGCTGGTCTTTTTGAGGCCAAAGGTGCCGAAGAGCATCTGGCCTTTCACTAATAGTTGTGCGTGTATGCGTTCTCTTTCGTGATCAGAGAATCCTTTTGGCATGGTCTCCCTTGTAAATGTATGACTATTTTATTTTTATAGTCATAATAGTATACTCCGCATCGGATGTTTGTCAATATGATCGTGCAGATTGATCAGAATATCGACATGGCGAGTGAGATTTGATCACATCTGGATATCTGGGTACTGCTGCTCAAGGAATGCGAATACCTGATCAAAGTTTTGCAGTCAGTACTAATGTCCTGCGTCTGCTACCAGATCAGGTGTTGATTCTGGCATCACCGCTCTATCGTGTTTTGGTTGACATAATGTAAGCAAGATTCGTACAATCAGCGTATAATTCATTCTTGCTGTTGATCAAAGTCCTATTCTCACTATACCACACAGAAGTGGCCCGGTTAGCGTATACCACGTTGATCAGGTACTATGTGTGTCTAGAATGCAACCCCAGTCAATGAACATTGCTTTTCTCGATTCGTGGATTCAGTCGAATGCAGAAGGTAGTGGTACTGCTGTCTCAATTAACGGCCTTGAGCAGGCCCTTGAATTGCGTGGCCATCAGGTGACGCGTATTGCGCCACTCAAACGCTGGCCACGCAATCTCACGTTACGTCGCTTACTGTTCAACGCGCAATTACCGATGTTGCTGCGTCGTGTCCATTATGATCTCATTGTAGGGTTTGATATTGATGGCTTTCTCTGGTCTTTGCAAGAACGAACAACACCTTACGTCGTTTTTGTAAAGGGTGTTATTGCAGAAGAACTACAGCACGAACATGGCTTGACGCGTCTGTTGTTTCAAATGCTTGCCCATTTAGAAGGACACAATGCTCGTCGTGCTGATCTGGTTTTGACAGATAGCATGTATGGGCGAGATGCTATCGCTAAACACTATGGTGTTACCCATGAGCGCTTGGGTGTGTTACCAATTGGTACCGATCTTGCGTATTGGCAACGCGCTTCCGAACGGGAGCCCCGCACGACTGACGGATTTACTATTTTATGTGTTGCACGTCAATATCCTCGTAAACATATAGCCGATCTCATTCGCGCTGTACCAATTATTCAGCACAGCATTCCTCAGGTGCGGGTGGTGTTAGTTGGCGATGGCCCTGAGCACGCAGCACTTCGTCGTCTTACGGCAGCTCTTCAGTTACATAAGGCTGTTCACTTTGCTGGCGCTATTTCAGATGACGCTCTAGCGCAGGCATATCGACATGCTGACATCTTTTGTTTGCCCAGTGTACAGGAGAATTTTGGGGTTGTATTTATTGAGGCTATGGCAAATAGATTACCAATTGTAGCAACGACTGCAGCGGCTATCCCAGAGGTGGTGCCAGATCGCGTGGTGGGGTATCTGGTTCCCCCTGGTAATATAGAAGCCCTTGCTCAAGTGTTGGTTATATTATTACGGAGTCCGAATCAACGGTATATTTTTGGCGAGAACAGCTATCAGCATGTACAACGATTCAACTGGCCCCAGATTGCTGATATGTTTCTTGAACAGGTAACTCCACTTTTACACAAAGATTATCATTCAAAGTCTGAGGGTGATTGTTTACCTACGTTTGAAGTTTAATCTAGTCGTTTGACTCAAGGGAAGGCTCACCCATGTTTCCATCAGTTGCACTTTGAAAAGCATGGGTGAGCCAGGGGCGTGAGTAACTCTAAGCGCCGTCGAGGGCTACCTTAATCAGTTTCCCTATATCATTGGCATCTAAACGTGCCAGACCGAGATTGGCGTCGCGTCGTAGTAATATCGCGAGGCATACCTGTGACATCACTGGTGTGATGAGGAGATATCCGCCAACAGCACGTACGATGGCTTCTTCGGCTTGACCGATTTTCAATTCATTGACCACACGTGTGGTAACACCCATCATTGTTGCTGCAATAGCTGCAACACGATCAGGGTTGTTAATCGTGATATCAGCGCCCAGACGTGAGCTTAATAAGATACCATCAGTTGTAATGACGGCAGCCCCTGTTATGTCCGTCGGGTTGCTGGCAATCAGGCGATCAAGCGCAGTCGTCAGTTGTTCGGATCTGGTCACTTGTTGGGTCATGTGTTACTCCTATATCAACTAGTCTAGCTGTAACATAAGAAGTTGATTTGACTAATTAAGCTTCCAACGTACTTGAATGCTGTTTCGTATAATTGATGTGATGAAGTAATGTTGATAACACGTCTTGGGTGATAGCTGAGTCGGTTGCCACACATCCAAGGACAGGTATGGTGTTGGGAATTCCCAAACGATGTCGAATATACTCTGGTGATAGTGCACCAGGTTGATCCTGCTTATTGGCAGCGATAATAAAGGGAATGTCTGTTATTGCGGTAAAACTACGAATCATATAAACTGTTTCTGCGATTTGATCAGGACAACAGCTATCTACAAGGATAATGTAGCCCATACTGTTGGAAAGCAGTTCTTCACGGAGAAAGGCGAAGCGCTGCTGACCCGGTGTGCCATACAATTGTAATTGATACTGTTCCGCAAGTGTGACAGCTCCGAAATCAAATGCTGTGGTAGTATGGTTTTTGACTCCCCGTTCTGATTTACGAGATACCGGTACATCATTATCGATAAACTCTTGCTCGCTGGCTGTACGTACAAATTGACTCTTTCCTACACCATAGGTTCCTGTAATCACGATCTTTAGATGTTTTATAGTTGGTAGGCTAACCGCTGTATCATAATGAGAGTCGTTGACACGCCGCTCTTGTAATACATTATTAGAGTTATGGGCCGAGCCATTCTGATGAGTTGTCAGATTTCCGTGGGATGAGTCCTCTTCTACCAGGCCAATAATCATCAGGCGTTTTACAATTGCGTAAGCTGTATCAAGAGAGTATTCCAACGCAGTAGCTATCTGACCGATACTTGATCGACCTGCAATTTGTGCTATGACATGCCATTCTTCGATATTCAGATGAACCATCTCACCCTGCTGTTCGGTTTTGGGTACCAAACGAAGAAGGGTGTCCTCCGTGATCTGGTTTGGCACCAGTGTGGTCGCAACATTACTCAGATTACGAAAGGCTTCAAGTATCAACCAATCGCTTGAACGTGCAATGTGAGGGATACGGTATTGATATGCATTATATTGGAGAAAATAGAACTCGGCATCTTGCCAGGTGAGTAAATCGAAAAAGAGTTGTTCATCAAGCTCATATCTATTGGGGTCTTCATTGGAAGAAGCTGTGATGTTGAAGAGATGGCCATTGTAAAACCATATGATGGCATGTTTGGGTGAGGAAAGAAGCACCAGTTTTCCAGTGATACTGTTGATGCGAAAAACCCATATCAGGTCTATCAGCGGTGTGTAATTGAGATTGCCTCTAAGTGACATAATGCGTGTGTAAGTCTTGAGTATCGTCGTTTGGCAATAACAGATCACCTATGAAAGATGGGCACTATAACCCTTGAATTACTTAGATAAATAACTACGAATACAAAAAGACCGCGAACCAGTTTTGAGTGATTGATGGTAAAGTATTAGTCTTACTATGCTTTTCTCGAAAATCACGTACAATATATTGTGCAAATCTTTTACTTGTTAAGGGTGAAATTATCTTCTTTTGATTAGGAAATTATATCTAATCCAAAATTTAACAGTATTTGTAAGTAGTTCTACAAATAATGACGTTTTATCTCGCTATTTCGTTTCACTAAAACCAAGTAATTTTCTCTCTTTGAGATAAATATTTTGTGATAAACTATTGAAAAAATATTTCGGGATATGTAATTTTTATAAAGGAAAAAGAAAAAATATTTGAGTACGTAGAATAAGATTGCACAAATTGTACCACAAAATAAAATTACACTCTATTTCTTTATGTGTAGATGTATTGCATAGTACATAGGGTTTATCCTAGTAGAAAAGATGATTGTGAGTAGTATTTGTAGCTATAGACTATTCGTGATTATCCCTTTATTGCTCCCTCAGCCATTCCTCTAAAAAATGCCTTACGCGCTACTAAGAAAAGTACAATGCCCGGTATCATAATGATTACACATGCTGCGGCAAGCAACTCGTTTTCATTTCCCGATAATTGATTTTGAAAATCAAACAATCCGACGGGTGCCGTTTTCATAGCTGTGCTGGATAATAGAATGAGCGCTGTAAGAAAGTCGTTCCAGTTGTATACAAAATTAATCAAAAATACGGCAGTTAACCCTGGCATTGATACTGGAACAATAACATATACCAATGTTTGCCATGGATTTGCACCATCAATGCTGGCAGCCTCTTCTAACTCCCCAGGGACACTGATAAAGAAACTCCGCATGATCCAAATCCCCAGGGGAATACCATATGCTCCATAGACGAGAATCATAATCAAGTATGTGTCACGGATATGAAGATCACTAGCGAGTTTGTACAGCGGTATCAAATTAGTCAAACCAGGCAACATCAGCATACCCAGAATGAATGCGAGCAGCACATCCCGTCCGCGAAAAGTATAGCGTGCAAATGCATAACCAGCTAATGCAGCAACAACAGTTGTAACCATAGCGCCGCCAAGGCTGTTAATACCACTGTTAAGCATGTATCGTAAGAAGCGATCTGTCGAGAGTAAACGTATGTAGTGTCCAGTAAAGAAATCATCAGGTGCAAAAGAAAAGGCTAACACTAATCCCATTCGATCTGGTCGTAAGGATGTCAGGATTGCATACAAAAGTGGGAAAAGAATGATTATGGAAAGTAGTGATAACCCTCCATTGATTGCCAGCATTTCCCCTTTGTTTCGTGGAAAAAAAGACCCATTACTCTGAGTAGTTGTGTTATCAATCGGTTGTGTTATGCTCACCTGTGGCTCTCCTGAAATCGTTATGACCAGACTGACTCAGAGCGTAAGGTCCGAAAATAGACAATAGCCAGTAATATGTTGAGCAAAAACATCATGACTGAGAGTGCAGCACCATACCCCAGATTAAAAAACTCGATAGCTTCGCGGTACATATATAAGCTTAATACTTCAGTTGCACGGCCAGGACCGCCTTCGGTAATTGCCAGGAACATACCAGTGGCGTTGACAGCTTGGATGCTGAGGAGTAGAACTACCACCAACGTAGTAGGTCGTACCAATTGCCAGGTAATAAACCAAAAGATTTGTCGGCGGTTGGCGCCGTCAATAGCAGCCGCCTGATACAGATCGGTAGGAATGGTTTGTAGCCCAGCCAAAATAAGGAGCATCGCAAAGGCTACTGTTCGCCAGATACTGGCACCAGTCACCACGCCCATAGCGCCTGCTGGATAACCAAGGAAGTTAAGATCGCCAACCAGTGGTGCCAGTGTATTTGGCACAAAACCGTAACCTGGTAAGAACAACCAGCGAAACATAATTCCTGATACAATCTCCGATAGCATCCATGGGACAAAAACAATTGTCATAAAAAGGGCATTACATGGTAATTTACGATTAAAGGCCATTGCCAGTAGAAAAGCAAACATCAGTGTGATAGGAACGAAAAGACTGCCGAACACCATTGTATGACGCAAACTTTCCCAGAAATCACTACTTGTTAAAATGATGCCGAAGTTTTGTAACCCGACAAATTCCAGTTGGCCTTGTCTCATACGATTAAGACTCAAAAAAAAGCTGTATAGTGTCGGATAGAGGCTAACCAAGCACATAACAGCAATTGCTGGTGCAATGAGCATATATGGGTATAACTTGTTAATTCGCATTGAGTATCTCTCGGTAAACACGCCATATAGATTATCCTAAGCGCAACTATTTGCTATCTTAGGGCATACTGCATGTCTGATAGGGACTATTGATATTACCAATATCGGTTGAGGATCTCATCCTGCGCTTGTTGAATATGCTCCATAATATCAATTGATGGATCGAGCATAATTTCTTGGATTGCCGTTGCTAAGCCATCCAGGCTTTCTTGATAATATGGGCTTTGCTCTATCATCTTCCCTTGATTGTTAATTAAATCAGCAACTTCTGCGTAAAATGCACTATCAAAACTGGTAGTTTCGAGCGCTGGTGTAAGCGTCGGAAGACCGGATGATGCTTGACACCATGACGCAAGAAATTCTGGCTCCATAAAGTTTTGCATCCACATGATTGCGGCTTGTGGATTTTGTGCCCCTTCAGGAACAACCCAGTTTTCGCTGTTTAAAAAAATAGTAGGTTCATTGTTATTAAAACTTATACCACCAGCAATATCTACGTCTCCATTTTCAAACTGCTCAGCTAATCCATCAATAAACAAGACAGACCAGGTTCCACCGCGAAAAGAACCTGTTTGGTTTTCAATCCAGGGCACCTCGGCAGTCACAAGATCACCAGTGAAATTAGCTTCGGGAATATATCCCCTGGTCGCAAGTTCGCGCCCAAATTCAAGTACTTCAACTGTTTGTGGAGTGGCCCAGGCTGGTTTACCTTCGTCATCGAACAATCGTCCACCATTGGAATAGATCCATTGGCCCCAGGTCAATTCAACGGAAGCATACTCTCGAGCAGCATAAAAGCTCGTCATAAATTTTTGCTCTTCATGTAATCGCTCTGCTGCACTTAAAAAATCAGTATTGGTTTCCGGGAAACCATCAGGAAAATCAGCTGTCTGATAGTATGTTATACCACTGCGAACCATGGTAGAAACACAATAGCGCGATCCATTGTAGATACAGGTGGCAGTATCATTCTCATTCATTTCCTCAATCCAGAGTTCATTCTCTACGAGTTGATCAAGCTGTGATAGTGCCCCTGCACTCAGGAGCGCGGGAATGTGCTGACTCCCACTCTCAACTACATCTGGTACATCGCCCCCTGATTGAACTGCCACTGCTAATCGTGTTGCTAACTGATCCCAGGCAATTTGCTCATATATGACTTCTATAGCTGTCTCTTCTTCAAATGTGTTAATCCGCTCACTCATCAGCCTGCTTTGTTCACTCTTTTGATCTGTGAGATCATATTGACCCCAAACGACTAAAGGCCCTTCTGAGTTAGCTGTCTCATTGTCGTTTGACTCAGCGCTAGAGTTTTGTATTGCATTAATATCTTGGTTAGCCGCTGGATTTCCACAGGAAGTCACGAGTGTACCACAAACGATGCACGTAATGATACAAAGAAAAGTTCGATTTTGGTATATCACAGTAAGTCTCCGTTCCAAATCTGCAATTTTTATCCATGTGGAGAGGAGGGGTATTTACATATCAGAATGATCTGCTTTAGAGAGATATGTACTCATATTTCCTCGCTGTGTCACACAATGAGAGATAGAGTAAGTTTCCCTTGGGATGCAAAAAAACTTGTTTCTAGTAATATCTATGCATAATAACACATAGACACTATTGATACAAACTGTTAAAATGTATAATCATTACATGTCATCTGAAAAATTGAGTTCGTATAAGATCGAACTAATATATACCTCTCTAAGTTTACAGGCGATCAAATTGTTTTTTATTTGCTGAGGTTTTGTCATTGATAATGTAGTACATTCAGATGTACACTCGCTGTAGTGTTTTAGATTGCTAATGTTCTACGTTATATTATCTCTTTAACTGCTATTTATGCAAAGTTTTGTGTCTGCGAAATTTTTGTGTTGTGTTTGTAAGTCTTGAGATAGACAACATAATCTATAATAAAACTTATAAATTAAGGTCGATTTTGAGGCTTTTCCTTTTGCTGGAGAAACAGTTTTCTCTGATTGATAAATATTTTACGGATGTTAGCTTTTTAGGGCGTGTATAGAGTCATTACCCATTATTGAAAGGATTACAGAAATGGCGTCACGTCAGGAACAGATACAGTCAATCTTGGAGCGACTGTCATCAAGTGCAGGTTCGGATGTCACAGGCGCAGTAGCGGTCAGTATGGACGGTATTGTTTTGGCATCACGCATGTCAAGCGATGTTAATGCAGACCGTGTTGGTGCTGTTGCAGCGACAATGGTTGGTGTGACACGTCGTGTGTCAGGTGAACTGAAAATTGGTATGACTGAGGAAGCGATCATCAAAGCGGATCAGGGACTATTTATGGTTTTGCCCGCTGGTGATCAAAGCCTTCTTGCTGTGAATTTACGGCAAGGAGCCAATTTAGGTTTGGTTCGTATCGAAGCTCGTGAAGCAGCCAATGATATTGGTCAAGCACTCTAATCATCACCAACATGCATAAGGAATAGCGTTACCATTTAGGTTACTACCTTATCCAAATGCTATCTAGACTTTAAGGAGTAAAGCGACATGTCTGAAGATCGATCAAGCTGGCAGGTGAAAGGCTCTTCCATATTATCTGAGTTAGTTTCGTTGATGGATCTAAGTTCAGATGAAGCTGCCCTGCTCAAAGCGTTAAGTGCTCAGGCAAAAAGTACGGCACCTCAAATGACAGAGTCTTTCTATGAGCGCTTGTTCAAGCATGAAAATACTGCTGAGTATTTGCAGGGCAAACCGATGGAACGCTTACATTCGATGGTAGGAGAGTGGTTCACAGAATTATTCAGTGGCACCTACGATGAGCAATATGTTCAGAAACGCTTAATCATTGGCGAAATTCATGTGCGTATTGGATTGCCAGTACGTTATCCATTGTCAATGTTAGATGTTATTATGCAGTTTGGTGAATCAGTAGCTCAAACCAGTACTGATCCAGAAAAAACTAACGCCGCGTTTCGTAAGATTCTTGCATTGGATGTAGCTATCTTCAATCAGGCATACGAAGACAATCAACTTAATCACCTTTCTAATTTGGTGGGAGGCGAGCGTTTAGCACGGCGCTTGTTATCCGGTTCGGTTTAATTGACGTGTTGTCTTGCCTTTGATATTTGATTAAATAGGTTGCCGGATATTATTCCGTGCAACCTTCATTCTCAATAGTGCATGTTAGGAGCCATAAGGAGCGCATATGGCACTTGAAGGAAACTTACAAGATATGTCTCTGATTGACCTCATTCATATTTTTCGAATGGGGCCTAAATCTGGCGTGCTCTTGCTGGCAGATGGTTCTGAGCATGGTATTCTATATGTATCTGAGGGTCGCTTAATTGACTCTGTGCTGGTGCGTGGTCCAGAACAGCAGGTGGTTGCTACTGCTGAAGAGGCTGTGATACAGTTGTTACAGTGGGAAAGTGCGACATTTACCTTTCGCCATGATCTAGGCGAAGTGATTGATCGTCCAACACGTATTTTTCATGACAGTGAATGGTTGGTGTTAGAAGGTATTCGTAGGCGTAAAAGCCCGTTACAAAGACCTTCTCATCAACGAATAATGATGGACTCTCAGTTAGAACTGGCATCATTGCCGAACCAAGCCAAGGGGGGGGTCAATCTGGATCTCACACAGTGGCGTATTTTGAGCCAGATAGCTGTGAGTCAAAATATTCGTGACATATGTGATAACACAGGATTAGAGCAAAGTACTGTTATTCGAACCGTGACAGAGTTAGTTGCAATTGGATTAGTGGAAGTTACGAATGTAATATCTCCAAAACCCCCTAAACCCAAACCAATTGATCAGCAATCAGGTTATGAAGCAGCATCTTTAAACCCAGTCCATGCTGGTTCAGGTGGTGTTAGTACAACAACGTCAAGTCGAGGGTTGCTTAATGCGATTATGCGCCGTGTTCGCGGTTTGTAGGAGAAATCTTGCATGGAGTCGGTCAAAATTGTTATTACTGGTGCGTATGCTGCTGGTAAAACAAGCTTCATTCGCTCAATTAGTGAAATCGATATCCTTTCAACCGAGTACGAGGTTACTGATGAGAAAGAACGTCAGCTAAAGCATCAAACGACCGTTGCACTTGATTTTGGTAAACTTGCTATCAATGATGATTATGTGCTGTACATCTTTGGTACACCTGGCCAGGAAAGATTTGACTTTATGTGGGAACACTTGAGTATCGGTTGTCTTGGTTATGTTGTTCTGGTAGATAGTTGCCGACCTGCACATCTCAATGAAACATATCGATTGATGGAGCGATTTGTAGAAATTACTGATGCTCCCTTTATTGTTGCTGCCAATAAGCAGGACGATCCGACAGCATTACCGCTAAGTTATATCAGGCGGCGTCTCCAAATACCTATAGAAACACCAATTGTTCCCTGTGTGGCGAACGATCGAGAAAGTGTGAAATCTGTTCTTCTGACATTATTAGATCATATTGCAGTGCAAACATATGGTCAGAAAGTTGATGATCTGCAAGAAGACTCCGAATAAGACCTATATTGCAGAGATGTTAACAAGCGCCGCCCATCTGGGCGATGCTTGTCGTTGATGCTCTGAACGTATTGTTAGTTGGGTGAAATCTGTGGGTCGTGCGTATTTTCTTGTCGTGGTGGAGTGCGTATTTTCTTGATAACGTTTTTAATGTAAGGCGTACGGAGTATAAGCAATGCGACAACGGCTGTACCGTATAAGAGAGGTTCTCGTATATCTGATTTAACCAACCATACATAATGAAGCACACCAAGGAGTGCTGCAACATATACGAGACGATGGAGTTGCCTCCAGAAGCGCCCCAGACGTCGTTGCCACCATTTGGTTGAAGTAATAGCTAATGGGAGCAAAAGTAGAAACGCAGAGAATCCCGCAAGAATATAGCGTTTTTCGATAATCGTTTGGATGATTGCGTTAAGGTTAAAGCCATAGTCAAGGCCAGTAAATGTCAATAAATGCAGGCAGACATACATAAATGCATACAAACCTAACGGTCTCCGTAGTTTCATAACTGGTTTGAAGCCAGATAACGTGTTAATAGGTGTACATACAAGAGAGAGAATTAACCAGACAAGTGCATATGTGCCTGTGCGACTTGTTATGTCCTCAATCGGGTTGACACTCAACCTTCCACTTGTAAAATCCCATATAAGTACCGCAAGTGGTAAAATCGATGCGATGTGAACAATAATACGGAGCCAGGTGTTTGTTTTACGCGCCATTAGAAAAACCTCGTAAGATCCATATCCGCGTAGAGTGCTGCAACTTCTTCAGCATATCCATTAAAAGGGAGGGTGGGGCGACGTGATAGCTCACCTATCCGTCGTTCATCTGCCTGAGACCAGCGCGGGTGAGGTACATCGGGATTGACGTTAGCGTAAAATCCATATTCGTTTGCGGCGGCGGCCATCCATAACGATGTAGGCATTTCTTCGACCAGATCAATCTTTACAATTGATTTGATGCTCTTAAAACCGTATTTCCAGGGAACAACCAACCGAACAGGTGCACCATTTTGTGGGAGTAATGGTTGTCCGTAGATTCCTGTGGCCAGAATGGTAAGATCATGCATGGCTTCGTCAAGGCGCAGACCTTCGATGTAGGGCCATTGGTACCAGTCATTTCTCTGCCCTGGCATTTGCTCAGGATCATACAGTGTCTCAAATCGCACATACTTGGCCTCAGATGTAGGTTCAACCGCTTTAAGGAGCGATGCCAGTGAAATTCCCTGCCATGGAATAACCATTGACCATGCTTCGACACAACGCAAGCGGTAGATCCGTTCCTCTTCTGTAAAATTTTGTCGCAAATCATCCATGTCAAATGTTTGGGGATTCCGAACCAGTCCACCGACTTCAACGGTCCAAGGGTCTGTACGAAACTCACGTGATAATGGTGCAACCTCTTCTTTATCTGTTGAAAACTCATAGAAGTTGTTATACGTAGTAATGGCTTCGTAAGAAGTTAAGTCGTCTCCCAGTTCATCAGTCTCACTACTCACTGTCAATGGTTCGTTTGGTTCTACTGATGCTGCACTTGATCCTCCACATGCCCCGAGGAGCAGTGATGTGGCAGTTATTGTACCAGCACTGGCTATAAATTTTCGTCTGGAACGATAGATGTGTTCTAGGGTGATTTCTGAAGACTTGATCTTAATCATATATGTTTCCTGTTATCATCGCCGTTTGATCTATATGCAATGCTCAATATGTTGTTCGTATAGTATCACGTATATGTTAACGATTACTAACAACGTGCTTACATAATAGCTACAATAATGCACTTGTATGCCCACAGCAAAAATACTGGTAACGTGTGATTTGTCGTAGATGTAGCAAAAGGAATATAGTGCGTTTGATATGTAATGACGAGGTTTTTTTGTAGTAGTGGGGCGGAATGATTTCCGCCCCCAGAGGCAAGTCTTGGCTATTCAGAACCTACAGCTATTAGTGGTAGGAAGATCTGATTTGCGATTGCTATATCGACCCAGACGAGGCGATGATCAGAGGTGGGAAATCCTCCTAGTTCAGGATCGAAAACACCAACTAACCGGAACAAGGGATCGTCACTTTCAGGCCAGAAAACAGCAGCGTCTACAATCTCTGTG
The DNA here is from genome assembly GCA_013122435.1 of Chloroflexi bacterium AL-N1. Taxonomy (GTDB): domain Bacteria; phylum Chloroflexota; class Chloroflexia; order Chloroflexales; family Roseiflexaceae; genus AL-N1. Next base: position 88,917 of record WYDT01000023.1, on the reverse strand, counting down.
TTTTCTGATGGTAATACATAATCAGCGCGGAGATTGCCAGGAGAACCGTCACCGTCTGCGAAATCTGCTGTATCAAAGGCCGGGTCACTTGCATGATCTGCGTTACTGCCACCTTGCAGCCCAGCTTGCTCAGCAGCCCCTGCACTGGATGGTGTACTGCTAGTGTTGATGTTAGGATTATCGAGCAACTGCAGAATAGCGTTATTTGTGCTATCACCATCGTTAGGATCGGCGTTTTGATCACCCATAATCACGAAACGACTTTCAGTCGGTAAACCTCCCTGACTGCCAGCATCATCGTAGATGTAGTCACTCTGATCAGGCGTTACATAGTCGGCCCAGAAACGAATCTCATCGTGATTGCGTGTCCCGTTGCGGTCTTCATCGCCATCAAACACTGGTGGTGTCGGGTGGCTTACCAGTGTGTGGATGATCGTGCCGTCTATGTCAATTGGTATATCCCAGTGGCTCTTGGAAGAAAGCCGAAAGACCTCTAGCTCTTCGGGAGTATACCAGTCTGCAGGTTCTGGTGTCTCTGGGTCATCGGGTAGTAATGCATCGGGCATATCTTGCCAGAGGAAGTTCTGAAATGTACGCACTTGTTCATCGACAATCGGATATTTTGAAAAGACGACCATGCCGAATTGTCCCGGGAAAAAGCCAAAACCGAATGCATCACCTGGCCCACCAACTTCACCGTTGTTGTCGAAATCGAAGTCTGATGGAATCCCTGTGTTTGACGGTGCGGCATAGACGTGGGGAAACTCAATGGTCGCAGCTCCGTTTTGACTGACTCCGAGATAATTGTCTTGAAACAATGTGGCTGCTGCCAGATTTTCATCATAATCGAATTCATTAATGAGCAGAACATCAGGGTCGACTCGCTGGATAATCTCGGCTATGGCCTGTGCCTGGGCATTGTCGGGTGTGCTCAGATCAGTGATGAGTTGCCCCGCTTCAGTGCGATTGAGTGAAGCATTGAATTGTGCAAAGCGAACCGTAGATACGTTGATGTCTTGTTGTGCAGTGATGGATTGTGATTGGATATGGACCGTAAAAACGACACCGATAATGATGGCGAGCAAACCGCAAAGTGAAGAGAACCGCAAACGCATGGACATTCCTCCAATACTACGACCACAACAAGGTGGCAGAATGATGCTTATGATCTTTTCATGCAAAGACGTGAGTCCTGCGGTCGCATAGTATAACCGAGATCTTTAAGGTCTAATTATTTCACAGAGTGTTTTCGATTAAGTGTGTGTTAAGCGTATACTGCTTCAGTAGGTTAACGCATGTGGAAGGCAAGAGCCATGCTCCTGCGCGGCATTGAGCTTCCGGAAGCATGATTGGGTTGCGTGTCAAGCAAATATCCTCCACAGGAGGAATGACAACGAGAACGGAACATGCTAAACCTGTAACGCTCAAATTAATTGAAATCGAAAGGGGGGATATCACTCTCTTTCCAAAAACATGGAGTTAAATTATGAAAGATCAAATCGAGCAAAACAAACAAAACGTGGTAGCGTTTTATGACCTTATGTTTAATGAGTGCAATCCAGCCGAGGCCATCAAGTTGTATGTGGAAGATACGTATATCCAGCACAATCCGGTTGTTGCAGACGGGAAAGAAGCATTCGGATGGCGGAAGAATATCGAGGAAAATATGTTGAATTTAAGCGGGTGCTTGCAGGGGGCAACTACGTTATTCTTCACTGCTTCCAGCACTGGCCAGGCAACCAGGATTGGGCCGGGATCGACATTTTTCGACTGGATGAGGATGGAAAGATCGTCGAGCATTGGGATGTTTTGCAAGTAATTCCTGATGAATTTGCTAACGACAATACGATGTTTTAGCAGGGAAATGAAACACAATCCCATATCTCAGATACGAGAGAGAAGGAGGTCATTTATGCAAACCAAGCGCTTGAACGTCGTAATTATACTCGTGCTCTTTTTTGTCCCGCTCGCCACCCTCTTGATTATGTCCCAACTGAATCCGGTTTGTACCTGGTATTTCGCGCCCCACTGTGCACCTCCTCCGGTGTGGCTGTTCGGCCTCGTGTCACATTGGGTTGGGTCCGGTATCCTCCGTATATCCCTGCTGCCCCTCGTTGCCTATGCGGGGATGTTGATTGTGCGTACCAAGATACCATCCTTCCCCCACAGGATCGTCCTTGCATTTGCCATCGTGTTGATTCCTCTGGGATCTGAGATCAGCGACTATGTACCCTTTGGCTTCTGTGCTATGGGCACGGTGCCGCGCTGCCTCTTCCTGACAAGGTGGCTGCAGCAAGCAGTTTTAGATTGGTACGGACACGGTCCCCTCGTGCTTTCCCTCATCATGCTGGCGGTGTATGGCTTGGTGTTGCGTGTAGGTGTTTGGGTTTCCCGCACCGACACAGCAGCATCAACATACGTTCCAACGGTTGATACTGACGCCTAACATGGGTGGGGCGTGTTGTAGGTGGGCGTAGGACTGGACCTGTTTTGTCCATGCCCTCATTGTGGGCGTGCTATCATTTATAGAAGTAGTGGCGTTGGACGACCGTTAGGTCGATGGCTTTTGTGGATGGGTGGATAGGTCGTCCAACATCTGAACTACTCCAAAACAGCGTTTCTGGCGGGGTCATTCGCAACTTGGTGGTTAAAAGACCCCAAACGGGCCATGGCTATGTTGAAGTGTCGGAATTTTAACCAGTGTTTGAATGATAGATAGGAAAATCGATCCGCTCGCAACTTAACATAGGTTTTGGAACAGAAAGTGTTTTTTGAGAATTGACCAATCATGATATACTTATGGCACATACACGATCGCACAGAATGACTTGTACGCGACGAAATGGACCAATTCCGACTGGAAGGAACTACCCTTGGGTACCTTGAAAATTCGCGCTTCTCTATCGTGCGACTCGCCCCAGCGTACGGAAACTATGCTGGTGGATTACAAATGAGGGAGTTTTTGTAATCTCTATCGTGTGAATCGCCCCAGCGTATCCAAGAGAATCGAAAACCAGATCGGCACGACGCTGACCTGGTTTTTGTGTTGGAATGAGTAATAGCTCGTGGTTTGAGCGCCAGCAATGACAGTTTTGTCAATTACTCAAAGACGCTGTTCTAAATTTCCTATGGCATGCAGATGACCTCTTGACTAGTTGAGAACGAGCGAGCAGATTGTCATCACCTCGGATACGGTGGCAGATGCGCGGGAAGCCTGTTGGTGCTGCCAGATGCTTTCATGATCGTCATCACGTCCCATACAGGATGGCAGTTCTGATCATTGCCATCCTATGTGCTATTAGCTATCCTGGTATGTAGTTTTGTTATCTCTTTGACAATTATAAGGAACATTAGTATGGCTGCACAACGTGTACAGGCAATGATACCCCCACGCGATGCTATCGGTTATCTGGCGCTGCAGTGGAGTACGGGTGGCTGGTCCTATGGGAGTGGTGCATTGATCGATGCCCAGCATATCCTGACGTGCTCACACAATCTGGTCGATCCGGTCACGGACCCCGCCCCAATCGGGCATGCCCAACAGGTATTATTTTATCCCGCATATAATCAGCAACGTCCAGCATCTCCACCACCACACGGACTCCCTGTCAGGGTCGGATTCTTCTCGAATAGGTTCTACCATGGAGAGGATACTTGGGACGTGGGGCTCTGTCGTCTTACTGGGCCAGTCGCTGCACCGCCACCGTTCTTCTTCGTGCCAACGATTACCGGAGAAGACATTATCGACGAACATGTGACGCTCACCGGCTATCCTGGACCAGACCTGGGTGAGATGTGGGAAGATGTCGATCAGGTAGCGGGAGTCCATCTTGACACTAACACAATGATCTACACCAATGATACCTGGAGTGGCAATAGTGGTTCACCAATCTGGATATACAATGCTGTAGATGATATTGTGTACCAACATGCTATTCACGTATCTCGCCAAGCCCAGGAACTACGTCGTGGGGTCCTGATAACGCAAACCATCTACAACTGGATTCAGACCGCACTGCACACTGCGACCCCTCCTGCCCCAGGCTTTCAGCGGGTGGACCTTGCCTAATAGACTTCGTACGAACACAGCGACACACCCAACAAACATACTAGCCGTACCGCAAATAGGGGAGAATTACAAACCAGGTCAGCGTTATGCCGACCTGGTTTCTTTGTGTTGTAACGGGGTACCGTTATTGAACTGAGACTGAGGGGTCTGGTGCGGTCTCATCTTGTGGTGGTAACAATTTGTTAACGAGTTCGGCAGGGTCGATGTAGTTAGGGAGGATTGCACCAGGGAGGGATTGAGCTTGGAGTAGTTGGTTAAGTGTTAGACCTCTGCAATGAGTTAGATTGGCCTATCTAAGATCTGTTCCATCGAGATTTGTAACTTCAAGAATAGCTCCAGCGAGATTTGACCTATAGAAAATTGCCTGTTGGAGAATCGCCTCATGGAGATTAGCTTTTTCAAGCTTAGTCATTGCGAGATTAGCCCATTCGAGTCGCGCTCCATCGAAATGACCCCACTCCAGATGAGCTGCTTCGAGATTAGCCACTGCAAGATCGGCCCCATTGAGATCAGCCTCATCTAACAGCAGCTGAGCTGCCGTGTATTGATAATGCAATGGAATCAACATGTCATGGACAAAGTACAGCTTCAACAAATTGAAGAGCGCTATAAAGCATCCAGTGCATTGCGTGCTGCCAGTATTGATCCGCTACTCGCACGTCGTATTTGTGAAGCACTCGGTCAGCCAGTCTCATTTATGCACAAAATCGTGTTGCAACGCCTGGCACGACAATTGGCACAGGAGTATCTTCTCAATGATATGAAGCTACTTATTCACGACGTCAGGACGTATGAACGAAATGATCAGTATTGATCTGTTGCTCTGGATAGTGTTATATAGGCAACTTGGAATATAGGAGTTAAAGATATGAAACGACCTGAAGAAGATGTTCTAGATCCCTGTGTTCGTCGTGTTATGCTCGGTCACGATGAGTTACGTCAATCGATTGAGACATATTTGGGATATCAGTTGCCTGATGATACCAACTTTCACGCATTACGTAATTGCTATGGTGATGGACAAGTTCATATGTTTATAGAGTCACAGGAGTTTCCACCAACACTGGAGGCAACGATGTTGATGCAGCATGTTCCGGTACTGCAACCACAAAGACGGCGGTAACCACGATGGCCTGGTTGTCATTTTTGTACATTACATCCAAGCAATTTCACTGATCGCGTTGTTTGAGCAACCAGGCCGTCAATCCTAAACATCCAAACATATACAGCAGCAGGATCATCCAGCGTGAGAGGAGATGTTGAATCGTAAATGTGTATTCCTCCGGTGGGTTTGGTAATCGCAACATGCCTGGTTGTAGCGGCAGATCATTGAGATTAACCGAGGTTCCGTAGGCATCCATGGCCCAACGGCTAATAGTGAACCACGAAAGAATGCGCTGACCAGTAATGCCATCTCCAAGATTGAAGATGACCCCGGCAAACAAAATTTGCGGTATCAGCATGAGTGGCACAATCGAGATAGCACGGTCGGGTGTCGACGCGAATGCAGAAATGGCCAGCCCCATGGCTAATCCCGCCAGAGAAGTAAGCCATGTTGTGATAAACAGTTCGATGCCAATGGGTAAAAAGACCCCTTGGGCTGGTAGTTGTACTCGAAGCGCAATGAGCCCCAGTATAATGGCACTTTGAAGAATTACCAGCAGTGTGAGCACAATCATCTTGGAAAATACATATGGACCAATGCGTAGATTGGCAAGCCGCTCACGTCGGTAAATGGCGCCCTCTTTGACGATTTCACGTGCAGCATTGATAATCCCAAACCAGACGGCAACTGTTGCAAGCATGAATAGAATTTTTTTCGACTCACTGGCAAACGCATTCTCTCCGATGATAGCATCTGGCTCAGCGACAAACATCAGCAGTATACCAATAATAGGCGCTTGAAGCAGGAGAATGGAGAGATTGCGTCGGTCTTGCAATATGAGGTCGATATACCGCCGTGCCAGAATCCCAAATTGATGGATGGGGGATACTTTGGTGTTGTGTTGGCTCTCGGTATTATTGGTGTTCAAAACCTGACTGGTCGAGGCATCTGAAAGACGTCCTGCAACATAGCGTGTGAATTGAGGTGACTCACGAAAGCGCATTTCCCACAATTCAGCTAGAGTCGATGGTGCATGCGAATCGCCATGTGTTGCTTTCCAACGAGCGTGTTCACTCTGCAAATCCCTTTGGACTACTGCCCAATGATCTGGGTCTGTTGTCGTCGCAATGCCATCGAGTTTGGTGTAAATATCAGCAAAGTCCCCACTTGTCACGTTAAAGAAAGCCAGAGCCTCATTCGGTGGGCCAAAATACACGATACGCCCGTCGGCCATAAAGATGACATGGTCACACTGGGTGATATTGGCAGTCGCGTGTGTTACCAGCACGACGGTACGACCGCTGTCAGCAAGACGACGTAGCGTAAACATCATTTTCTTTTCCAGACCTGGATCAAGTCCAGAAGTTGGCTCATCAAGAAAGAAAAGGGATGGATCTGCCAATAGTTCGGCACCAATACTGACACGTTTTCGTTGACCACCTGAGAGGTTTTCGACCATTTTGGTACGATGTGGTGTCATATCCACATCTTCCAGGACGCGATCTACACGTTGGTCAATCTCCGTGTTGGCGGTATCTGTTGGCAAACGCAATCGACCGGCATAATCGAGGGCACGTTCAACAGGTAGGGTGCGATGGATAATATCATCTTGCGGCACATAACCAAGTACCGATCGATACGCATCAAAATTGCGATAGTAGTCGTCGCCATTGACGTAGACCTTGCCTTGGGTTGCCTGTGCATAACCCGACAGTGCTTTAAGGAGGGTACTTTTCCCGGTACCACTCCCGCCGACAATTGCGACAAACTCGCGTGGCGCAATAGAAAGCGAAACATCTTTGAGAATGTGACGTGTTTGTCCATTGCGTTTGACAATGAGCGATAGCCGCTGACCGTCAATACGTAAGTCGCCACGCTGATCATACTCATCCAGACTGTCCCCATCATAAACAAGCTTAAAGGCCCCGATCTGAATGACATTGCCGGGTCGCAGCGTATGCTCAGTAATACGTTGACTATCCACAAAAGTTCCGTTAGTTGAGCCCAGATCACGTAACACATGCTGTCCGTTCCCCTGTTGAATAACAGCGTGTTGTCGTGAGACTTGTGGGTTATCCAGCACAATATCGTTGCCCGCCCGCCCAATGGTGATCTCAGAATCGTGGGGATCGAGTTTGTAGCTGTGGGCTACCCGATCTGCCTGGCGACTCCGCTGTACTTGTGGATTGTGATAGGTGAGTGTAACAAAGTTTCCGGTTGTTGGGTCGCCAATACGAAGAATATCTCCATCTGCAAGTGTGTGCGGCGTTTTAGACGGAATTCGTCGTCCCTCGGCAAGGATACCATTGGTGGAGCCTGCATCGGTGATGCGATGACTGGTTGTGTCTGGTTCGATTTTTGCGTGGTGTGCAGAAACAAAGCGTGACTCAATAACAATATCGTTGTCTGGTGCGCGCCCAAAAGTCAGTGCTTCGTTCCCCAGAACAATGGTTTGTCGCACACCCTCATTGTCAATCACGAGCACTGGCTGCATAGTTGGATCAGCCTGGTTTTGATCCAACCGTTGTGTGGCCGTCATAGATGCATCATAAGATCCAGGTAATGCAGATACATCCATGGTTGGTATTGTACGAATGGCGTTTGCTTGGTCAACTTTGGGATTGTTTTGTGGTGCACCGCAATGGGGGCAGAATTTTACCTCTAAACGGCTTAGAGGTTTGCCACATTGCCAGCAAGTCTGGTCAGCCACGAGTAGACACTCCTATGCCATGCTATAATAGGCAACAACTGTGTAGATTCTAGCACAGCATACAGTTTTTTGAAGCAAGGCTAGACGACACAAGTTCGACACATTGCAAATATGCGAACACTATGAGCATAAGTAGTTTCGCACTTCCCATGACTATCATCTACAATGATACAGAGAAATGGGTATTGTATGCGTATACATCCTCAAACGATAAACCATAGCACTCCATGAAGCATAGCGTATTCTAATAAAGTATGAGTTGTTATGGTTCCACTTTTATTTTCCCGTACATCTTTATAAAGATACGACCGAGCGCTGTACGCCCAAAGCATATCTAAATAGCGCTACTTAGCATGAACTGTTTGCCTGATATACGATTGACTGAGTTTGTCAATACAATCTGCTAAGTAAGCTCGTAAAGAGGAAACTCCACTATGACTATTGATACAATATACCGTAACCCCTATGCTGTAGGTGGCGTTGTGGAAGGATCATATTTTTATGGTCGGATGGAGTTGATTGAGGCATTGTTAGATAGCCGCGACCGCGTAACCTGGATTGTGGGCAACCGACGTATTGGTAAAAGCTCTCTGCTGCGCCGATTAGTCGAAAAAGGTAATACGGATACAAGTGTTGCATTTACCTTTAGCCTGGAGGGTGCCGAATCGATGGCTGATTTTGCACGCTATATGGTCGATGAATTAGATAATTATCCTGAACGATTGGCGCGTTTGGAGTTACCATTAACTGATTTGCAAGATAAGACACCTCCAGAAATCATGCGCCTGCTTGATCGACATGGACGCGAACGTCATATTGAGGTCTTACTGCTGTTGGATGAGGTAGAGGCACTCATTGGTATTGTTGAACAGGATGGGGATAGTTGTTTGAAAGAATTGCGTCGCACGATGCAGCGCAGTGGGGCACTACGCATTTTCTTTGCGGCAACAAAGCGACTGGCAGTCCTTGACGATTTCTGCCGTGAATGGGAAACGTCCCCTTTCTTATTCGGTGTGGCACCTTCGTATCTTGGGCGATTGGGTCATGATGCAGCCGTAGCGCTCATCTGCCAAACCCAATCTGATTACGCATTAGAAGTGGATCGTGCGATCATTGATGCTATTCTCAATGCAACTGATGGCCATCCATATCTAATCCAATGGCTCTGTGCGCGTTTGTGGACTGATGAAGGTCTGCGTGTGCCCACTTCCGACGATTTAATACCCGATACCAAACTGATCGGTATCTTCCAATTTGATTATAATCACCTGGCACCGATAGAGCGTTGCATCCTGCGTTGTCTGGCCAGCGTCGAAACGGCAGATGAGGCCACACTACTACAACAATTAGAGGTAGATATCCCCCGCGTTCAGTTGGTGCATCTCTTGCAGGCGCTCACGCAGTTGGGGTATGTGCGGCGCATAGATGACAAGTATGCTATTGGGAATCAGCTCTTGTATAACTGGCTCCAGTTTTCTGAAGTCGATGAGGTTGCCCCATCGGTGAGTGATGCGGCTGCGGTTGAACTGGCAGATGAAGAGCAACAGGGCATTATGAAGATTATTGCGGCTCATCGTAGACGGTTACTGGTGTTAGAGGAACAACGGGCGCTACGAGGCAATGATGCACCACCCGAAATTGCAATCGAAATTGAAGATATCAAAAGTCGTGTTGCGGAACTCGAAGGGGATTTGACTCGTATACGTAAACGACAACAGTAGCCAAATGGTGTAATGTGATAGGTGCAATGTATAAACACGTGCCATGTCTTGCAAAGTTCCATTTTGGTATAGTTATCCAGGCAACACGTTTCAAATATTGTCCAAACAACAGTCGCTTTCAATCCGAATCGTATATTGGCAGTTGATAGGTCGTTTGTTGATGCTATTTTAGTGGTGACTAAATGCTTTGTCCTGCAAATAACCAAAGCAAGAGGTCCAATAGGGGTGGAGGTGAAAGATGCCAAAACTGAATCCCCTGCGCCCAGTGACACCAGCGGAACGGGACACATAGGAGCGGATTGTTCACGCACGCACCGAAGCCGCTCGCCGGATCGCAGTGCACAGATCATTCTCGCACTGGCGAAGGGTGCAAAAGCCAGCGAGGTGGCCCAAGTGCTCAAGCTATGCGTGGCCAGCGTCCATTAGCGCCGCAAACGCTGCAATGAAGCGGGGTTTCCGGACTGGATGACGCGCCCCGCCCCGACCATAGCCCCAGCGCGGACATACAGTCCGGGCAGCCAAAACGCACCTGGTGCAGTTAGGGCTGGCCTTTGGGCATAGGACGCTCGATCGTCTGGTGGACTATAGCCATACGCAACTTCAGATCGCCATATCCCGCAGCCAGTTGGCCGAGGTGTTGAAGCCAGACGGTCTGACATGGTAGCAGGAGAAGCCCTATTTCACCGAAAGTCCCGATCCGCAGTTGGTCGCGAAAAGGGGGTGATGGTATACCACTATCATGTCCTACCGCCACATACTCACGTCATCTGTGTAGATGAGATAGGACCGACTGCCGCCAAAACCTTCCCTACGCTGCGGTGGAGTGAAAAACGCCTCCGGTGAAAGCCGATGATGGCAGACGAGGAAAAGTATGGCCATTCGGCGCGTTGATGCCACCCACCGGACAGGTGTTGACATGGGGTGCCGATAGACACACCAGTGGCCCCTTGGTAACCTTTCGTCACCAGATTGTACCCCCTTGGCCAGTGGGCAATAGTGTACTGATTATGGATCAGCTGTCCGCCCACAAAACTCTTGATGTACAGTTATAGGCGCTGGCCCATCCGCGTGGGTGGTTCCTGTTTCAGCCGACCTATGCACCTTGCTTGCACCTGATTGACCCTTGGTGGAAGCCCCGCCGTACATAAGCCTTGAAAGGACGCTGGTTTCAGGACTCACCACAGATTGTGCATGCCATTCAACGGGCAACCGACTACGGGAATCAGCATTGCCATCCTTTCCAGTGGCGAAAAGCTATGTAGTTTATTCATTTATCGGACGAAGCATTTAGTACCTCCATGTTTAATCTGCTGTCTCTCAATTTGATTATAAACACCTGATACCCATAGAGTACTGCATCCTGCGCTGTCTGGCCAGCGTCAAAACAAGAGGTGAGGTGTCACTCTAATGCTTTGAGGTGTCCAGCGTAGCTTGTTGATCAATATCTGGGAACAATATATACCTGACATTGAAGCTATCAAAAGCTATGTTGCGAACCCAAAGCAGATTTGGTTCGTATACGTAAACAACGACAATAGCAAAATATGGAAGGTTTGGTATCATGCAGTGGGCTTTCGTAATCTATGGTGAATAATTGAGGCATTCTATTGAACCGTCGATGTCTGCATTGTGGGGCCACTGTTGAAGAACGTTCACGTTATTGCCCAAAGTGCGGTGTGCTGTTAGGCACATCCATTGATACAACAACAGCAGCGGGATCGCCAGCGACACAAGAGCGCACGTATATTGAAGCAGGTCTGCCGGACTCTCTTCACATCACCACAGATGGCAGCAGTCTGAGTCTGCGTGATCTCATAAACGTGGTAGAATCAAGCATGCGCTGGTGGCGTGTCAAATTGGTGAGCACAGATACAGTCGCCCGTGAGCGTGCGGCGCAATCGCTTGAAGAGTTATCGCAAATCTTGCATAGCCTCTCACAGCAGTTGGTGCATGGTCGCGAAACTGTGCGGATCACAACTCGTCTTCCAGTGTTGCGTACCTACGCCATTGGATGCCCCGTATGTGGGCGTGGCAACCGGGATGGTGCAAAGTTTTGTCAGAGCTGTGGTGCGTTACTCAATGGCGGTGCATCACCAAAATCGAAAGTTATACGCCCAATGTCGTTGCGTTTCAACATTGCTGCACGGACCGACCAGGGTCGGATACGTCGGAACAATCAGGATACGGTGTTTGCAGGTGAGCTACCCCTTTCGAATGATCGCCATGCCTATCTTTGTTTGGTTGCTGATGGCATGGGTGGTGCACGCGCTGGTGAGCAGGCTAGTCGAATCGCTTCTGAGGTGACACAGGGCCGTTTGCGCGGTATGGTTGATCAGACACAACCATTTGATGATCAGGCGTGGGAAGCATTGCTCAGGAAAGTATCACTGGCGGCCAATTCGCAAGTCTATGAGTCGGCTCGTACGCATGCTGATCAACAGGGGATGGGTACCACATTAACCATTGCATTAATTGTTGATGATCGGGTACATATTGCGTCCGTCGGAGACACACGCGCCTATCTCCTTAACCCTACTGGTGTCACGACAGATGGTGCACGGGCAGCCCAATTAACATCTGATCACAGTTTGGTCGCCCGCCTGGTTGATATAGGTCAAATTACACCTGAACAGGCACGCACCCACCCCCAGCGCAATTTATTGTATCGCTCTATTGGGACTGATCCATCCGTTGAGGTTGATACACGCTCAGAACAATTGGGTGTGAATGATATTATTTTACTCTGTTCTGATGGCTTATCAACGTATCTTCGTGATGAGGAATTAGCACACATTGTATTAGCTGAATCCAATCCCAGCGCCGCTTGTGATCAGCTAATCGCGTTGGCAAATGAACGTGGTGGTTCAGACAATATTAGTGTTGTAATCGTTCGTGTAGAGGGTAGCGAGTAAATCAATGCAAATCTGCCCATCGTGTGGTGCATCAAATCGTGATAGTGCACGTTTCTGTTATCAATGTGCAGCATCATTAGAGACGGTAAATTCATCGTCTGACGATCAAGCATGGCTTGCAGAAACACTCAATGTTGAAACGGCTATTGCTTCTTCAAGCGAAGTGGTATCTCTTTCCGGGCCATTGTCGAATCAAAATAATATAGTGCAAGACAATTGTGAATCAAGAGGTAGTATGATGGACGAAGAACGTGACGTGTCTCCATCAGAGGCAACGCTTTTCGCTAATCGATATGAACTTGTATCTCAGCAGGAAGAACGTGTAGAAGTAGTGGATCGGCGCCCCTGGGAGCGTTGTTGGGCGTGCGATGCCACATCGCTGGGTGAAGGAGAAATGTTTTGTAGTGAATGTGGTGCGTCATTGGAAGGGCGTCACTATCGGGGACAACTTCTTACTCAGGATGCATTGTCAGGTTTATCGTTGGTTCCAGAAATCGCTGATGCTCAAGCACGTAATATTCTACCGCCTATCTGGGATCAGGTACGCACTGATGCAGGGCTTTTAACGTTAGTTACTGATACCGGCCGCACGTCAGTTGTTCCACCACTTGAGGAATTAGATGCGTTTAAGATCGGTCTGCATATGGCGCGCTTATTGCAATTGCTGCATGACGAGGGGTTTGTGCTTGGTTCAGTGGATGTAAGTGATCTTGAATTGACAGCAGCACAACAACCGCTCTTACAAGCAACACCGCATTTACGGCGTATTGATGATGCGAAAGAGGACACACTAGCCGATTTACAGGCGCTCACCGTGTTGCTTGAGGCTTTGACAGCCACACCTCGTACCACACAACGGCTAGCAGAAGAGGAAGTTGTGGCGGTGGCTGAATCTGATCTTGTTGAGCTGCTGCGTACCTTACGGATGGGCGAGATTGTCACCCCGACAGCCTTAGCCGAGCGTCTCGATGTGCTCATTGCTGAACGAACTTCTCCAATACCACTGTGGATGCATATTGGTGTGGCATCACATCCAGGCATGGTGCGTGAACTAGACGAAGACAGTCTTTTGGCACTTGATCTGCGGATGGTGCAAAATTCTCGCGGTCGCTCCTGGGGCTTGTTTATCGTAGCTGACGGTATGGGAGGCCATGCTGCCGGTGAGGTTGCCAGTGGTCTGGCGATCCGTGGTGCTGCTGAAATGGTGTTACGCACATATCTTGCTCCAACACTCGAAACTGATGCTGATTTTGATGAGGCTCGACTCAAAGACATCGTTCATAAGGCAATTGAACAGGCGAATGAGTATGTCTTACGTGAAGCACATGCACGTGGTAATGATATGGGAACCACCATCACAATGGCTTTGGTCGTGGGTGATCGTGCCATTATTGGGAATGTTGGCGATTGCCGTACCTATCTGTATCGAGATAAACAGCTTCGCCGTATTACCAACGATCATTCGTTAGTGATGCGTTTGGTGGAGTTGGGACAAATTACTGAGAACGATATTTATACGCATCCACAGAAAAATGCTGTGTTACGTTCACTTGGTGATAAATCGGAAGTGCAGATTGATATTTTTAGTGAACGACTGCAATCTGATGATGCGCTCTTTTTCTGTTGTGATGGCCAGTGGGAAATGGTACGTGATCCCCAAATGGCTGAGATTATCGACCAACATACGGACCCACAGATGGCATGTGAACAACTGATCGATGCAGCGAATGCGGCTGGCGGTGAGGATAACATTACATCTGTTATTGTGCACTTTAAGAAATTCAGTGAATAGAGCGAACTATATCTAAAGTCGAAGATATTTGTTTTTTAGTGAATAACTACAAAGTATTGATATGAAAAGTTGCCCGGTATGCCAGTCTGACAACATAGACAACGCACAATTCTGTTTTCAATGTGGCACCAATTTAGCCGATACTGGCCTTTCCAATCTCATCGCAACGGGTATGTTGCCAACACAAATGGTGTTACAAGAACGCTATGTGATTGAAGAGAAGCTTGGCCAGGGTGGTATGGGGGCCGTCTACCGTGCCAGTGATCGCCGTCTTAGCACCGTAAACTGGGCCATCAAAGAAATGAGTAGTCAGGCAATCACCAGCCCGTTGGAACGTCAACAAGTTCGTGAATCGTTCCGTAATGAAGCAGAGATGTTAGCGGCGCTTGCACATCCGAATTTGCCACGGGTGATCGATCATTTTGAACAGGATGGGAAAGCGTATCTGGTGATGGAGTTTGTGCCAGGTGACACGTTAATCAGTTATGTGCAACAAGAAGGATTGCCACAACCATTGTCCAGGGTGTTGTCTTGGGTACGCCAACTCTGCGATGTGCTCACATATTTGCATACCAGTAACCCACCGATTATTTTTCGTGATCTCAAACCGGCGAATATTATGCTCACACCACAAGGCCAATTGAAACTGATTGATTTTGGCATTGCGCGCTTATTTAAACCAGGCAAGGAAAAAGACACACAGGCCTTTGGAACTGCTGGCTACAGTGCGCCGGAACAGTACGGGCGCGGTCAAACGGATGCACGTTCGGATGTCTATTCACTGGGTGTGCTGGTACATCAACTTGTGACGGGCTATGATCCAACACAGACGCCTTTTCGCCTCCCGTTTGCAACAGAGTTACAGGCGAGTATTTCGCGTGAGGTGTCGGAAGTGCTATCCAAAGCGGTAGATAATGATCCAGCACAGCGCTTTACGACCATCCATGAATTTCGAGATGCATTGTTTCGTGCTACAGAGCAAACCATGGCCTCAACACAAGCAGTTGCGCCGCACATTGAACCAGGGACTATTTATAGTCGACCAGCTACTCCATCTTACCCACCTGCGACATCGGGAGTGTATGGGGCGGAAAATACGGTAA
Source organism: Chloroflexi bacterium AL-N1 (assembly GCA_013122435.1). GTDB lineage: Bacteria > Chloroflexota > Chloroflexia > Chloroflexales > Roseiflexaceae > AL-N1. The sequence continues at coordinate 73,505 of WYDT01000023.1, read as the reverse complement.
CCTATCAGCCTCCGGCGCCTGTTCAGCAAACAACGGTGCTGGCAAGTGCGAGTCGCTGGCTTGGTATTGCCAGTGGCATTGTTATGGGTATCGCCGTCGTGGTTGTGCTTGCAGGTGTATTGATCGAGACCGGTGATGATACTCCAATTCAGGGGTTTGGCATCATTATTGGCATGCCAGCACTTGTGACTGGCCCTATTGCATCAACGATGGCTGTGATAGCACTCGCCACGCAGCAGACGGCACATTCAAAGTTTGGTCGTCGACATGCACTGATTGGTTTTGTAACTGGTGCGATAACCATTCTGTTTTGTTGTGTTATTCTGTTCCTGGCGGGTGCTACCGATGCTTAAGTGTGTTGTATCGTTATGCAACAATATCCGATCAATAGACGTACTTGTATATGACAATGGTATGATTAAAATGAAGTGGATACCTTGATATGTCGAATGATGTGACTCTTACATGTACATGGGGGCGTGCACCAGTTCCTGCCAGTGGTAGTGCTCAGGTCGTGTATTTGCTGACCGAGATACATGCTGGTGGTGCCAGTAAAGCGGTACCACTTAACTTCTGCCTGGTGCTGGATCGATCCGGTTCAATGCAAGGCCCTAAGCTTGTATCAATGAAAGAAGCTACGAAACACGTTATTGATACACTAACCCCACAAGATATTGTATCAATTGTTATGTTTGATGATCAGGTCGAAACTATTCTGCCAGCTACGCTTGCCACCGATAAAGAGGCTATTAAGGCGCAGGTTGATCGAATAGAGGAGGCTGGTGGAACGGCCATGTCTGGTGGTTTGCGATCTGGCCAAACAGAATTACGCAAGCACTATACCTTGGATCGCGTATCATCACTCTTGTTGTTGACCGATGGACAGACCTGGGGAGATGAAGAGCATTGCCGTACAATTGCCAAAGAACTAAAACAAGAGGATGTCCGTATCACAGCATTTGGATTAGGATCAGAATGGAACGAAAAGCTCCTGGATGATCTAGCTGAAATCACTGATGGAATATCAGATTATATTGCCGATCCAACCAAAATTACCACCTTCTTCCAAAGAGCCGTACAAACTGCTCAGGGAACCGTTGCCCGTGATGCGCGCTTGCTCCTGCGTTTGGCCCGTGATGTCACACCCCGTGTGGTGCATCGTGCCACTCCTGTTATTGCGAATCTTGGCTATCAACCGATCGGTCAGAGTGAAATAGCTGTCCGTATTGGTGATCTGGAGTCGACGAGTGTGGGGAGTGTTGTGGTGGATTTGATGGTACCGCCTCGTGTATCTGGAACATTTCGTATTGCACAGGCAGAATTGCACTACACGCCGTTGGGATCTGAGTCTGAGCATGTTATTAAACAAGATGTATTACTTGAATTTACCAGCGATGAGCAGATGGCCCAGTACGATCCACGAGTGATGAATCTCGTAGAAAAAGTGACCGCGTTCAAACTCCAGACCCGTGCGCTTTCTGAGGCTGAGGCAGGTAATATCACCGGTGCGACACAAAAGCTACGTGCTGCAGCAACACGGTTGCTCGATTTGGGAGAATTAGACCTTGCTCAGACAGCGCAAGATCAGGCCGAACAACTTGAGCAAGGCGAGTCCATGAGTGCGGAGTCACAAAAAGAGCTACGTTATGCCACCAGACGCTTGACTCAGAAGCTTGATGAGGTATAGTACAAAGGAAGTATTTCGTGTATAAAGTAAAGCAGCAATATGGTAAAGGTCTCGTGCTCTGTTATGCTGGTTTGGTTAAGGAGTTTTTTCTATGAAGTGTCCAACCTGTGGCGCAATAAATGATCCGGCCAATCGTTTTTGTGATCAATGTGGCACACGATTGCAGGGGAGCGATGCGCCAGCTCCAACACCAGCAGTCGTTGCTGAACAACCTACGGCTGCGGCGTTGCAATGTCCATCGTGCCAGGCTACGGTTTTGCCAGGAGAGGCATTCTGCGATGAATGTGGAGCATCATTAGCGGCACTTTCTGTGGGTTTCGCAAGTGCTGATGCTCCAACTATCTATGCACCGCCACCATCGCAGGAAACAGATGCGGAAGGAAAACCAACATGTCAGATTTGTGGTTTCCAATATGTACCTGGGGATCAGTTTTGTGAGCAATGTGGTGCGGTATTGCCTACGACTACACCAGATGCGACTTCTCCAACAACGGCTTCAAATAACAATGAGTCTGAAGCGTCCCTGTTTGGGTTACCGTCAAATGACGCGCCACCAAAGGCTGAGACACAGGAGCCAGCTACACCTGTTGAAACACCTGTGGTAACTACGCCTGCCAGTGAATCATCTATGTCAGAAGAAGCACCAAATGCAACATCTGTTGATCAGGCAACGCCAGCCGAAAAGTCCTCCGTTGTTGTGCCCTCAGAAACTCCGGTGGTTGCAGAGATACCTGTTTTTGAAGCAACACCAGCTGTTTCGACCATAACTCCAGAACCTTCCAGTGAAGAGGTTGTGGTACCTATTGCAGATGCTACGCCACCAGCCAAACAGCCCAGCCAAACAGTCCAGCCATCAGCAGGCGACGCGGCGGCTTATGAAGCTGAACGAACACGGATGGAAGAAGAAATTGTGCGACAGGAACAGATTGTGGCGCAGTTTGAGCAGATGCAGGTAACGTTTGGCGCAGCTGCCCCAGCGGCGGTATCACAAGGGCTGGATGAAGCACGCACAACACTGACGCGCCTGCAAAACGAACTAAACACCCTTCAACCGCCAGTACCGACTGTTGATCCGGCAGAAATAGCTCGCTTAGAAGAAGAAATTGTGCGACAGGAACAGATTGTGGCGCAGTTTGAGCAGATGCAGGTAACGTTTGGCGCAGCTGCCCCAGCGGCGGTATCACAAGGGCTGGATGAAGCACGCACAGCATTGACGCGCCTGCAGACGGAGTTGGTCGCATTAGGTGGTGGAACTCCTTCAGCAGCTATTCCGCCCACAACTGTACCTGAGACGGGTTCTCCCTCAACAGTGATGGAAGCAGAACCAAGTTTGGATACACCAGCAACACCATCGGCTATACCTGATCCAAACATTTCTGAATCGTCAGGTGGAGATATATCTGGCACTCCAATGCCGGAAGCGCCTCTCCATCCGGATCCAGCCATACCTGGTGTACCACCGATGTCACCAACACCTATTCCAACCATGTCTACGCCGCGTTTGGTTGTTGAAAGTGATGGTCAAGAACTATCATTTCCGGCTGGAAAAAACGAGATTGTAATTGGTCGTGAAGATCCAATAAGTGGTATTTTTCCTGAGGTTGATCTGACCAACTACGGCGGTGAAAGTGGTGGTGTAAGTCGTCAGCACGCACGTATGAGCTTCGCGTATGGACAGTGGACTGTGACCGATTTGGATAGTACAAACTACACCCGTGTAGATGGTGCAAAGATCGACCCGAATGTGCCAGTTCCTGTTCAGGATGGATCGCGAATCCAGTTTGGGCGTATTGTATTTACCTTCAAAGCATCATCTTAATAGCTACAAAGATATCACAAGGAAAACGGGTGTTATTTCCAACACCCGTTTTATGCTGTTTTATTTTGCTCATTGATCGAGAAATAGCTGATAACTGAGACAAAGATAGGGTTAAGTTTCTGTTTTCTTAAAATATTGTGGTGGGTTGGTAGGGCCAGGATTTAGGAAACTACTCGAATTATACATAGTCATTGGCACATTGTAGAAATTATTTTTAACAACCCCAAACGACATGGCGGGAAGTGAAACACCTATCGCGTAAAAGCCGGTTTTGGCAATTTGGAGAATCTCGGTCATTTTTGCTGTCTGTACGTCAACATCAGCAGTGGCCTCGATTTCCCGATATAAAGTAATCTGTTGTTTCACCTCATCAGGAGGCTCAACAGCCAGATCACTTTGGGGATCTACTGACCAGATGTACCACCCGACCCCAAAGAGTGATTCGATACTTGATGGAAGATACCATCTTGGGTCGATCAGAGGAGTGAGGCCACCATCACCGGACCAAATGGCCACATCAAAATCATTTTGATTACGGCGATCATCTTGAAATATGTCTCGTTCCTCAGCCAGCAATGTAATGTCAATACCGACAGCTCGCCAGTAATCAAGCAGCAAAGTGGCTATATCCAGCCGTCCTTTATTATGTGATGATGTGGCAAGTTGAATACGGATAGGTTGATCATCTGGGCCTGATCGTATGCCGTCTGAGCCTTGACGATAACCAGCCTCATCTAACCATGTATTCGCCTGATTGAGATCATAAGTGGTGAATTGTTTGGCCATCTCCTCATCAAAAAAGTCTGATTCCCGGCGTGGAGCAGCTTGCCAGGGTTCGCCCTGCCCCTGTTCGGTGGTATCTATGATAGCTTGTCGATCAATAGCAACAGACATGGCTTGTCGGAAGAGTTTGTTGTTAAAGATATCGCGTTTCATAGGATCTTTGTGAGTGAGATTAAAGCCAATGCATACATCATTCATGTTGGCGTCAATTACCTCAAAAAGTTGGTAGTCACCGTCAGTTTGATTTTCGACAAAAAGTGGTTTATTGAAAGGATCTCCAATACCACGATGCTGCATATCAATCTCGCCATTTAATGCCATCAGAACAATAACATCACGATCTTCAACGACTTCGAAGATAACTCTGTCAAGATAGGGTAGTTGGTTATTTTCAGAATCAACTTTCCAGTAATATGGATTTCGCTCTGCAATTAATGGTGATTCGTCGTTGATACTGTTGACAAATGTCCAGCCAGCCAGCGTTGGGAGTGCCGGGTTTTGCATATGAGCCCGTACACTCCCTTGTCCACTGCTTACGTTGCTGGTGAAGAGTTCGGTCCACGATGCTTCGCCCTGCTCTTCTGTCAGTTGTTCAACTTCAGGATTATATTTGTTATGCCACTGCTTCGCGTATTCAGCCTGTATACTCACAACCTCAAGACCATCTGACCCGGCCAGTCGCTGGAGAAAAAGTCCGTTTGGCCCTGCAAAGTTGAATATGACGGTGTATTCATCGGGAGCAGTGATCTCTACTGGAACTCCATCAACCTGTAACCAATTTGGTGGTCCATCTGGTGAAAGTTCTGCGTTGTTCAGTACATCTTCATTCCAGAAGATAATGTCAGCCGATGTAAATGGTTTTCCATCTGACCATTTCAGGTCTTCGCGTAGCAAGAAGGTGTATTGTGATCCATCAGTATTGACTTCCCACTGTTTAGCAACGTTGGGGATAATCTTTGTGAATGTCGTGTCCCACCGTACTAATCCATCATAATTAATGGTTCGGTTAATCCAGATGTCATCTGACATTCCAAGGAATGCAGTTCTCCATTCACCACCATACTGGCCAATTTCGTCAACGACATCGATTTGTACAGGTTCTTGTGGGAGGCGTTCGTCTACCGGAGGGAGTTGCCCTGCATTTACTCGTTCAGTGAGCATCGGAGCTTCTTGATAGGTGCTGCTTATAGAAGCGTTTTCTGTAGTGGTTTGTGCTGCAGGTGTGTCCTGTGCTGTGTTGGTGGTAGTATCATTTTGGCCAGCGCGATTGTTGCTACAAGCTACGACCAGTGATCCAGCACCACAAGCTACAAGTCGCAGGAAAACACGTCGTGGAATAGGTTTGTGCTGCATACCAGAACCTCGATATGACTTTGTCATGATGGTATTGTTCGTATTATGGACGGCCATGCCTTGAAGTATTACGCATATCTTGTGAAAGGTAGTGTTCGACAGCGCTTTGGAGATCCGCATAGATCGGCAAATGTTCAAATTTAATACCAAGATTGATCAGCGTTTGAGCCACCTCGGGCCGTATACCAATTAAGCTTGGTTCTGCGCCGAGTAGTTGGAGTGAATTAGTGATGTGGATGATCATCTGAGCAACGTGTGTATCTACAAGCGGAACACCGGTAACATCAAGCAAAACATGCGTTACACGTTGTTGTTCAGCAGCCGATAGAACTATTGTCTGTAGATTTTGTGCACGTTGTTGATCGAAAGCACCGACCAGAGGAATGACCAAAACACCTGGTAGGATGGGAATAGTAGGGACAGACAGTTCGCGGACTGTGCGGTCCAGTGTTTCTTGCTCGTATAAACTCTTTTGCAGTTGCTCAACCAGCGTACGTTGTTGCGTATTTGCTTGTTCAAGTTCGGTAGTGCGTGTCACAATAGCTGCTTGTTGGGCGGTAAGTTGTTCGGTCATATGATTAAACGCACGACCCAGGCGTCCGACTTCATGATTACCTGCATCATCAACACGTACATCCAGATTTCCTTCGGCGACCTGTTCAGCTTGTTTGGTGAGCGCGAGTAGCGGACGTGGTAACCAACGAGCCATTCCTATGCCAATCATACCTGTAAGAACGATTGCAAGGCTGCCGATACCAATAATCGCGGGAACAGTACGGTTTTCTTGTACGAGTAACTCCCCCCAGGCTTGGTCAGCTTCATTGGCTTTTTGATCAGCAAAGATGATGGTTTCCTCGGTAAGGCTACTCAGCATATCATCAAAAGCATTCATGCTCTCATTGGCAACCTGTGCTGTACCACTGGCAACGCTGGGCCGCTGCTGTACCAGTTCAAATGCTTGCAAGTAGCGACCATAGGTATCTTGCCAGGAAACAAACTGTGCTGTTTCTTCTGGTGTCTGCATGTATCGTTCCATGCCTTGCAGGGCGTCACCAAGATCTTGATAGGCCACTTCCCACCGTTGAAATTGCTCGTCGGCACTAATTCGTGGAGCAGGACTATTGATAGCAATAAAATAATCTTTCTCCAGGCGGCGTGCCCGCAGCATTTCAACAGTGACGCGTTGTGCTTGACTTGCCACCAGGTTGCGGTCACGAGTCTCTTGAATAAACGTATTAGTATTCTGCATCAAAACAAATGTAGCACCAGTGACAGTTAGTAGAATGGCCACCTGGATAATCGTTAACCCAAGCAGAATGTCTCTCAAACTACGCATATGTGAATCTCCCTCAGGCTGTTGTGTATGTTGATTGTGGTCTCTGAGGAACTGATAGATTGATCATAGAACTTTCTAGATACTGATATGTTAGTATATCACGCCTTTGGGACAAGATATACCGTTCTGATATCGAAAAATGTCAACGAAAAGTTGTATTTCGTCTATTGTGTCGCTAGTTCGTAACGGAATTGAAACGTAGCGACTGCGCCATGATCATTTCGTAGCGCAAGTTGGCCATGTAAACTACGATGTATGATGTTGTGGATTAGATCAAATCCAACATGCAGGTGTTGCTGGTCGCCATCTAATACGGCGGTCGGATATCCTGGACCATTATCACGAAATTCCAGATATATTTCGTCGCCATTAAGGGTAAACTGAACACACAATTGTAGTGTGTGAGGGAGTTCAGCACCACCATACTTAACCGCGTTTGTGGCTAATTCATTAATTACCAATGCGAGGTTGTGCGCCTGATCTGCAGTGATGAGAATGTCCGACTCATCTATATCGATAGTTACAGATTTGTCTGGAGGTAAGGCCTGTACAGCTAGTTGCACGATATTCCGCACGAGTACATCAAGGTGGACAGGTTGCCATGCAGAGTGGGAAAGGAGATTGTGAACAGACGCAAGACTTTGCACACGAACGACCAGTTCGTTGATAATTGATTGATAAATACTTTGCTGCGGTATTTCAGCGCGCCGTTGTTCGGCATAGAGTAATCCAATAATAGCGGAAAGGTTGTTCTTGACACGATGATTCACTTCACGTAGCATCGTTGCTTTAGTTTCTGCATCGTGTTGTGTTTGCTCATAGAGTTGTGCATGTCGGATAGCGATAGCCAGTGAGGCAGCGATCTCTTTGGCAATCATAATGTATTCATCATACATTACCTGGTGGTCTGCTGTTCCTATATTGAGTGCACCAATGAGTGTATTCTGGACAAGTAAAGGGACAATGAGATGGGTTCCATCCCCTAAGAAGTTCCGAATCTCTTCGGGGACAGGTAACTCTTCATGTTCTTCCAAGATATACACATGACCTTGTTGCAAGGTTTCAACGATTTTGGCACAATCCTCAAGTGCAAAGCGGTCAATCGGTGGCGGCACTAATGTACCATCACTGAGTAGTGCCAATAAACGTGCTTGACGACGGTGTAGGTGGAACTCTGCGACACATGCGTTAGGACAGGGTAGCAATTGATAGAGGTGTCTAAGAGCTGCCTCTCCAATGGTCGTTGGAGAGCGTGCTGACAGAATTGCTTGATCGAGTTCATATAGTGCTTGCAACCGTTCTGTGTATTGGCGCAGTTCCTGTTCTGCCTGCTTGCGTGCAGTAATATCACGATATTGCCACAAATGCCCACGATAGGTTTCATTAACATAGATAGGGATATAATCGCGTTCGTAGACGCGTCCATCAACCAGTTCCAATTCTTCAGCGGTAACCGCTTGTTTGTGTTGTAGCAATGCTTCAACACTGCTCACAAAATAGTCTGAGTCAACAAAGAGATCCTTCGAAGCTGCCGCTGCCTCACGACAATCAGTGCCAAATAAGACATGTGGTCCTACTGGAATGTTGAACATCTCACAAAAGGCACCATTTACCAGCGCAATATGACGTGTTTCATCTTCCACCAGAATCCCGGCTTGCAGGTTTTCGATCAATGTTATAAGACGTGATGTGGTCGCGCGTAGCGTCGCCTCAGTTTGCTTCTGACTGGTAATGTTCGTGGAAATGAGAGCAATATGGGCAATGTTGCCTTGTGAGTCAAACACAGGAAACTTGGTAGCCAGCCACGTTTGCTCAGTGCCGTCTACGATGACTGTATCTTCCTGCTGGAGTTGTTGTCCTGTAGTAAGGATGTGTTGATTCTCGCGCGCCATCTGTTCGTGCAGCTCAGGCATAACAATATCCTTATAGGATTTGCCAATGAGCTGTTGTGTGTCAGACAACCCTAAACCATCAGTGAGCGTTTTATTCGCCAGAATAAATCGTCCTTCAAGATCTCCAGCACAAATGACGGTAGGAGCATTGTCGATAATGCCTTGAAACAAGTCCTGATTAGCCTGTAACGAGGCTTCCATTTCTTTGCGTTCGGTGATATCACGCTGGATGGAAACCCAATGGGTATATTGACCACTGGCATTTATGACTGGTGAGATATCCAACTCAATCCAGAATGACTGGCCATTCTTGTGATAATTGATTAGTTCAACTCGGACAGACTGCCAATCCTGCAGTGCCTGTCGAATGTGATCAAGGGTAGTACGATTTGTTTCTGGTCCCTGAAACATACGTGGATTTTGGCCAATGACTTCTGCTTCGCTATATCCGGTCATGTGTTTGAAGGCATCATTGACATAGATAATTCGTGGTCCTGGTTTGTCGATGGGAAAGGCTTCCGTAATGAGAACCGCATCATTGGTGTGTACAATAACAGACTCCAGCAAGCGGAGGCGTTCTTCTCCCTGTCTCCGTTCAGTCGTATCAACAATGCTTAAAAAAACCCCAATGGGATGGCCTTCATTGTTTGATACGGCATTATATTGAAATTCAAACCAAATCTCTCGTCCTGACGTGGTGGTCATTTTTCGTTCAGAGGTGATGCGTTTTCCAAGTAGTGTCTGTTGAAACCGCTCTTTGAGTATGGGGTGTAAGTCGTCGGTCAAAATGTCAAACAGTGAATCCCCGACTCGTGGGATTTTTCCGTAAATCTGCTTGAATCGGTCTTTTGCGATCTGGTTTAATGCACGAATCGTGTAGTCAAGATTTACGAAGAGAAACACCTGTGGGCTATTGTAGAATATTGCGTACAGGGTGATCTCTGATTCGTATAAGACATCCTCGGCAAGTTTATGCTCGGTGATATCAAGAAACATCAATTGTATTGCTGGTCTGCCGCGATGTGTAATCTTAGCTGTTGCAAGATTGATCCAGCGCACTGTTCCGTCATTGCGAATAAGGCGTAGTTTGTTGTTATATGTGTTTGTGGTGCTGTTGTTCTGATTAGCAATGATGGTTTTGAAGCGTTGGTGATCGTCTGGATGGATAAGCGTATACATCGCCTGGTTTGGGAATGCCATCAATTTATCAACACTATAACCGCTGATACTTGCCGTTGCTGGATTAGCAAAAACGATGCATTGATCCTGTAAAACAGCCATTGCGTGAGGGGTGTGTTCCACGAGTTCACGGTAGGTATCTTCCATATGACGATGTTCAGTCGTTGTGGCTTCTAACTCAACCACACGCTCCCGTAATGCAGCAATTTCTGCTCGTAGATCTCCAACAATGTTATTGATCGCGCTCATAGAGTGTCTTCCTTACAGGACTGATTGCGCTTATGTATTGGTAATTGTAGGGTTGTCGTTCGTACCGATATTCGCGCAAGGTATACGTACTGTGAAGGTGGAGCCAGAGCCAACCTGACTATTGACATCAATTGTTCCGCCATGCCGTTCGATAATCTGTCGTACACTTGCTAATCCCAGGCCAATACCATCGGATTGACCGATGACATTCGTGGCTCGGTGAAATGGGGCAAATATGTTCTGCAAGTCGGTTAGCGGAATGCCTACTCCCTGGTCCGATATGGCTATGATTGCCCACGCAGGTTGATGTGTATGGTCCTGATCTATCGTAATGGTGACATCGCCACCGTGCGGGCTGTACTTTATGGCATTTGAAAGGAGGTTAGCAATCACACGCTCAAGACGAATTGCATCGATATCACCATACAATTGTGGTACTGATGTTTCGACATGGACCCGATGTTTCTTGGTCGTTTGTTGAGCATCAGCTACTATTTGACATACTAATGGTATGAGATCTGTGGATATGCGATGAAGATCAAAACTCTGTCCAGCACGCAGTCGGGAAATGTCTAAAAATTCGGTGATCTGCCCCGTCATTCGTCGCACTGCTGCATCGATTTTAGCGATATCCGGGTGGAGTTGTTCGGCAAGTTGATGTGCATTTGCCGCTTCGATACGCATCTGTACTAACTCCATATATCCCTTAATAGCCGTTAGCGGTGTCATCAGGTCATGTGAGATCAGGGCAAACAGCTCATCCCGGATTTGAACGGCTTTTTCGGCCTCAGCCTTTAGTCGTTTGACCTCCAAAAGATCGGCAAATCGAGCGCGTGCAATGGTAACTGCGCGTTCCATCTCACGTGCCTGAGGAGGTTTGACAAGATAGGCCGCGACACCAGCCGCACTGGCCTGCTCAAGCAAATCAGGGGTTTCATAGGCCGTTAAAATAATAACAGGTGTAGGACAACGTTCATAAATCTGCTGAGTTGCTGTGACCCCATCCATCTCGGGCATGCGGATGTCCATTAACACCACATCAGGCCGCAACAATTGTGTCTGCTCAATAGCTTCAATACCGTTTGATGCCTCACCGACAATCGTATAGCCAATTGATTCGGCAACTCCTTTGATCATCTCACCGACAAGATAGTCGTCTTCAGCAATAAGCACACGGGTTTCGGCTATGTCCATCGTTGCTCCACTTGTCGTTATTACACTCAACCATCGCTTGCTCTAATGATGCTATTTGGTACTGTTAACAAAATAATGAACGCTTCCTATGTTATTGTAACATCATGCTTGTATTGATGGTAGTCTCTATCAAAAATGACACCAGTGTGTGAGGAAGTGAAAGAATTATACGCTGTGTTGTTGGGATATGTTGATTTTAGAGGAAACTTGACGTGTCCATAGCTTTTGAAGCTCCCGCCCCCATATAACAGTACTGGCCACGGCAACACACCTAAGCCAATCCTGTCCACTGAGTGGTATAGTTCCAAAAGCATTTTGCAAGAAAGGAATGTAGATAACCATAAGATGTAACAGAAGTGAAAGCAGCACACCTCCCCACAGCCATGGACTATGAAACAGACCATCAAATGCGCTGCGTTCATCTGAACGAGCATTAAACACATTGAAAAGTTGGAAAAGCACTAGTGTCGTGAATGCAAGTGTTCGTGCATAGGGCAAATCACCGGTGCCTGAAATCAGCCCGCCAGGCAGTCCAAAATCAAGCATGAGTAAGGTTCCTGTTGCCATAATGATGCCAACAAATACAATACCAATCCACATCTGTCGGGTAATCACCGGGCTGCCACGTGGCCGTGGGTGGCGTTGCATGGTGTGAGGATTGGCCGGATCAACACCCAGTGCGAGTGCGGGGGCGCCGTCGGTCACCAGATTGATCCACAAAATTTGTGTGGCTAGCAATGGGAGTACAACAGCCGCGCCTTCGCCTGTTAATCCGAGTATACCTGCCAGTACGATACCCAGAAACATCGTAAGCACTTCACCAATATTTGATGAAAGGAGATAACGGAGGAATTTCTGGATATTCGAGAAAATAGCACGGCCTTCCTCTACCGCTGCAACAATGGTGGCAAAATTGTCATCCGCCAAAACCACATCAGCCGCCTCTTTACTCACATCTGTGCCGGTAATACCCATTGCTACACCAATGTCAGCCGCCTTAAGTGCAGGTGCATCGTTGACGCCATCGCCCGTCATCGCTACGACAGCACCACTCCGTTGTAACGAGTCGACGATGTGTAGCTTGTGCTCAGGATTGACACGTGCATACACCGATACATCACGCACGATCTGATCAAGTTCTGTATCGGTATACTGCTGGAGTTGGGTGCCAATGATAGCTGTATTGTTTGAGGAGATACCCAGTTCTCGAGCAATGGCGATGGCAGTTTGAGGATGGTCGCCTGTGATCATAATGGGGCGAATACCGGCGCGCTGTGCTTGTACCACTGCATCTCGTACCTCTGGACGTGGTGGATCGATCATGCCACAGATGCCCAGGAAAACGAGACCGTGTTCAATCTGATCATCAAGTGTTTGTACAAACGCTTCATGCGGTAATGAACGGAAGGCAATACCTAGCGTACGTAATGCCTCACTGGCTAACTGATCGTTTGTGTGTAAAATAACTTCGCGTCGTTGGTCGGTGAGCAGTTTGGTCTCTGCTCCAACTAACTCGTGGGTACAACGTGCCAGCAGAATATCCGGTGCGCCCTTGCTAAAGACGATCAGTCGTTTTGGTTTTTTCGCATCCTCGTGAATCGTGCTCATCAACTTTCGTTCAGATGAAAACGGAATTTCGCTTATACGGGCAAATCGTTGATCAAGTTGCTCACTCAGCAAGCCAACTTTGCGTGCCGCGACGATCAGTGCCCCCTCGGTCGGATCTCCCTGAATATGCCAACGTCCATTATGCTCTTGTAACACCGCATTGTTGGCACGGTCAGCGGCACGTAACACTCGCTCAACCTCAGCCTGTAACGCCGCGTTATCGAGTTGATGGCCATTTTGACGGATGGCACCATCGGGTGTGTATCCACTGCCGCTCATATCAACGCGCCCGCTGGCGGTCACAATAGTGCGGACGGTCATTTCATTTTTCGTGAGGGTACCAGTTTTGTCCGTTGCAATAACAGTTGATGCGCCAAGTGTTTCCACAGCAGGGAGCTGACGGACGATGGCATTACGTTTTGCCATACGCTGTATGCCAATGGCCAGAACGGCGGTGACAACGGCGGGTAAGCCTTCTGGTACTGCTGCGACTGCCAGTGCGACCCCAAAGATGAGCACGTCAACCATAGCTGAGAGTTCACGGACGCCTTCGATAAGAATGATGGTGATGACGATCACAACTGCAATAACCAGCACAATAACCCCAAGCAACCGCCCGGTCTGATCGAGTTGTCGCTGCAGTGGGGTTGTTTCATCTTCGGTTTGTTCGAGCAAACCCGCGATTTTGCCCATCTCTGTTTGCATTCCCGTTGCGGTGACAATTGCACGCCCACGACCATAGGTTATTGCGGTGCCACTAAAAAGCATGTTGTGGCGATCTCCCAGGCTTACCTCTTTTTCAATAGGTTGAATATTTTTGGAAACAGGTAAGCTCTCGCCGGTCAGTGATGCCTCGCTCGTTTGAAGTGCTGTTGAGTGGATGAGTCGTGCATCGGCAGGCACGGTATCGCCTTCTTCGATCAGGAGGATATCGCCGGGTACAAGGTTTGTGGCGGGAATGCTCTGTCGTTCGCCGTTGCGTAGAACAGTGGCTTTCGCCGCCGACATGGCTCGTAGTGCTGCCACTGCCTGTTCCGCTCGTGCTTCCTGTACATAACCGAGAATGCCGTTGAAAAGTACAATAGCAAAAATAGCGATCCCTTCATATGGAAGTGCTTGATCACGTTCATACAGCCAGATGCCAACGGAGATAATGGTCGCAATGAGCAGCAAAATAACCAGCGTATCCTGAAATTGGGCGAGGAACTTGTGCCATGCAGGGGTTGGTTTTTGACTGGCAAGCTCATTTGGCCCGTCATTTTGGAGCCGCGTCTGCGCTTCTGTGGAACTCAAACCATTCTGGGCGTTACTAGCGAGATTGGCAATAACCGTATCGGCGGTTTGTTGGTAGGTAGTGGTATGGTCTATTATGGTTTCTGCTACCATAATATTATCCTTCATCATAAACATAATGCTTATGTGTAGTGTAGCATCCGAGTGGGCATTATGCCTTATGAGAGGGTATAGATTAAATCACTATGCGGTTGATCTTCTGTAACGATAATGCCATTTGTTATGCTGGTTTCGCACATTAGTGAACCACGGGCCTTTTCGCTTGATCACAACGTATCAAAGATTCCCTGATGTTTTGCGTTCTTTGATAAACATAATAATGTCAATCTCCCCTGGTGAGGTCCCATAATCTTTGAGGAGTACGGCTACCTCAGAGCGGTGTTGCGTTCCATGGTTTACCACATGCGCCAGGATATGCTACAGGACATCCTCTTCTGCCTGTTGCCCTGTGCGCCTGTATTTCAGTGGTGACAGCAAATCTTGATCGGTCAACCTGGTCAAAAACGCACGCATGTGATGTTCTTCTTCTGCCCAGCGCAAGCGAAGTGTTTCCAGAGTTGGAAATTGATCTTCTGGGAACATTGCAGTAGGAGCTTTGCGTTCATGACACCGCATGCGCCAAACCCACTCGGCACTGAGTGTATGCACAAGCGTTCCACGTATGCTGCCGTGACTTTGGGTGCCTGGTGCAGTCAGTTGTTGCAAACAGAGTTTCTCAGCCGCATTCAGGATGCGATCCCTGGCTCAGTAGCTGTAGTCATAGAGAAAGAGCATATCTTGTACGTTCATAGATTAAGTCCTGTTTGGGTAGAGGGGATACGTGTTCATTGTAACGTACCTTGAACAACACACAAGCGCCTACATCAGTAGACGCTTGTTGAAAAAGTGCATCATCAATTTTATGTACTTATTTGGTTATTAATTATGCTCAACGTGCAGAGCAGACGCTTGAGCCGTATCCAGATAAGTGCCAGTTCGTCACGAACCAGATCTATCCTGCACGACGGAACACGCGCAACATGTCCAGAGATGAAGCAGTTTCACGAAGGGAGGTAGGCCATTGCACTGTCTAATGTTGTACCTGTAAACATAGTTGTCTGATCTGGTTCAACCACAACAATGTAAGCACCATCCTCGACAATACCAAAGCGAGTGGCAACATTGCCTTTCATGTCCATAAGCAGAGGTGTTTTTGTCTTATGTTTCAGTCGTACTTTGATGACACTTTCCGGTACGAAACTCGGCAATTGATTTAGGACAGCAATTGGAAGTGTCGCTACTTGTTCTTTCGGAAATGTTTCTACTAATGTGTTATACCACTCGTCAATCGTTTTAATACTTTGTTGCGTTGCAAAGAGTAAAACAAGCCATTGTTGCGTAAAATCTCCTGAATGCAAACGATCCCCATGAACATTTTCGAGGGTAAACTCTGGCAAAGGTGAACCTACTGCAATCATTTTAGATGCTCGCTTCCTGGTATGATTGTGGATGCCAATCAAGACTAACAACATCTGGACGTTCATAATGACCAACACTATCAATGATCGCCTTATTGATTTTGATCATGTCAGCGTTGCAATCGGCATACAGAATCGTGTCACCAAATGTTGGTTCGGTGAGTGGTAGACCACCGGGGGCGAATACACAGCTCCCACCACGAAAGTTATCCATAAAGATGTGATCAGACATCGGGAAATCTTCTGGGAAAATGTCTTTAGTGTAATAACCACAGGCAAGTAAGACGAAGCAGCCCGCCTCTAATGCGTGTGATCGTGCCAGGAAGTAGCCCATGAAGTCTGTGCCAATCTCATCTGGTTCGTGGAGGCGTGGCCCTTCCAGCGTTACAGCAGCCGGGTAGGCCATCACATGGAAATCATGTCCACAGTCTATGAGTCGTACACGGAACCGACTTGACACGTTCTCTCCACACATCAGGCCGCCGATACGTCCAATGTTCGTTGAGTAAGTCGTAAGATCAGTGCCGTCACCGGCACCCCATATAGCTTTTTCTATATGAGTTGGTGTAAGCTTACGATGCCTTCCCAGAATCTGTCCTTGATTGTCAATGTAAAGCAGCGTATTGTAAAGGGTGTGTGATTGGGGGCGTGAGTCCAGCTCCTGACATCCCATAACCACATTACAATTTGCTGTTGCTGCTGCTTCACATAAGCGCTTTGTGTCCTCACTTGGGATTAACAGTGCATTATCATACAGTTGAATTCGCACGGATGCCCATTCAACAACCATACTATCTGCACTCTCAGCCCAGGCAGGGAAACCGGGTAACCAGGCTTCAGAGAAAGCAACTAACTTTGCACCATTTTGTCCTGCTTCAATGATTTTTTCACAGGCTTTGTCTACTGATTTTGAACGATCAAGATAGACTGGTGGTGTTTGAACAATTGCAACACGTACTTCCTGGTGTCCGCCAAATATCTTCATCGTATTCATAACATACCTCTTTCAAAGAGTTTTTCTCCGTTTGTGTATTACGTTCTCATTCTATCAATAGTGCTGTTTCAACTCAAACCAATCTGTTTATAGCTTGTATAAACGTTGTTTATAGTGATTTGTTTAGTCTAGAGACAAAAATCCATGTTGTTTGGCCCATTGCTGTGCATTGGTCATAAACATGCGTACGAATTGGAGCGGTGTGTCTCCAGAGGCAGCCATTAACCCGATATACAATGCAAATGATGGTGTTAAATCAATAATGTGAAGACCATCGCGCTGCTCTCCAATAACCATCTCCGGCATGATCGATATTCCTAACCCATCGCGAACCATTGACAGGATCGTGTTTATATTACTGATTTCATAACGCACCTGCAAAGGTATGTGACCAGCGGTCGCAATCTTGGATTGAAACGTTTCGCTGCCTGTTTTGAGGATGATCAATGGCTCGTCCTGGAGTTGGTCAATTGATATCGACGCTTGTGTACCGAGATGCTGACCTTCTGCCAGAATAATCTTGAGCGTCGTCTGGGCGAGAATCATATGGTTGTCACCTGTAGGTGGCGAAAACGAAGAAAACAGTGCCACATCGATCACCTGCGTCTCTAGCCACTCACGAAGATTTCCTTCATCACCCTCGAATAGGGCAATGTTGGTATCGGGATAGCGACGCTCAAAATCGCCCACAATCCCTGTGAGAAGACGCGATGGAGCTGTTGGCACTACCCCAATGCGTAGTTTGCTCGTGCCTAGATTTCGTGCTGAGACAGCGGCTTGTCGAATTGCTTCGACATGAGCTAGAATCTCACGGGCGTGATCTAATACAACTGTACCAACTTCGGTCACAACAGCACCTGAACGGTGACGCTCAAATAGTTTTACCCCTAACTCGTCCTCCATTTTCGATAACGCATGGCTGGCAGCTGCCTGAGTAATACCAATTGCTTCAGCTGCCTCGGTAAATTTCCTTTCCTCTGCGAGACTGACCATAATTTCAAACTGTGTAAGGTTCATAAGTGTGTTCCTTCAAAACGTCGCAATAGGATGAATAGGCCTTATTGTAGAGAGTGTAATACAACTATAAGGTATTTAGGAGGTATGGTTTATCCAAGCTGGCAATTGAACCAGGCGGAATATGGTGAGAATGAGCAGAATAGTGCATCGCACCCATAAAAAAAGGTACAGACAGAAACGTCTGTACTACATGGACATTGAAAACAACAGGCTACCGATCAAACAAAGGTCTTATCTACATAACACCACATCCAATCCTGTCCGGGCTCAAAGGATTTGACAATCGGGTGTGTGGTCAGCTGCGAGTGCTTTGTGGCGTGCTTGTTCTTCGACGAGTCGCAGCATCCGACATAGCCACAGGTCATACACATGCGGAGGTGCACCCACTCGTCCCCGGTCCTGAGACAGTCCTCGCAGCCGTTTGCACTTGGCGTCACTTCGTGGATCTGATTCTGGTGTGTACATTTCGCCATCATATACTCCTTGGTAGTATGAGAAAATCAAACAGTACTGCCTGCCTGCTCACCTGCACGTGTGGGGGATTCTTCTGTCTGGTAACGGATACCTTTCCCTGGGATGAGCAATGCCGCCGCAAGTGCGCTGGTAACCGCCAGACCTGCCGCAATAAACATCACCAGCCGAAAGCCTGCCACAAACGCCTCGTCAATCGTTTGATTAATCGTCGCTGCCAATGTTGCATCGACAGTCTCTGGTGCCTCGGCAGCCGCCAGACTCGTTCGCTGATCGTCAATCGCTTGTTGGACATCTGGTGGCAGTTGCAGGGTTGCTAGCTGCTGATCGAAATTCGTGTTGAATGTGCCCAGGATGACAATACCTAGTATCGCAATCGAAAGCAGCCCTGCCACACGTGAGACGGCATTGTTCACCCCCGATGCGAGGCCGGCGTGATTGGATTCGACAGCTCCCATTACAGTTGTGGTGAGCGGAGCGACACTGATCGCCATTCCAATACCGAGTACAGCAACTGCCGGAAAGAACGTTGTCCAGTAGCTGCCACCAATCCCCGGTAGCGTAAACAGCCCAAAGCCGCTTGCTGCGATGAGCGGGCCAATCATCAGCGGGAGCTTTGAGCCGTAGTTTGCCACCAGCCCACCTGACCAGCGTGACAGGAAGAACATAATCAGAATGAAGGGGAGAAACGCGGCACCTGCCGCTGTTGCAGAATACCCCTGTACCTGGATGAGATTGAACGGGAGAAAGAACATCGCCCCACCAAGCCCAGCATAAAGCAGCAGAGTCAACAGATTTGCCCCACTAAAGGAACGTGAGCTGAACATAGAGAGCGGCATCATTGGTGCAGGGCTGCGTATCTCGACGATGATAAAGCCGATAAAGGCAACGATACCACTAATGATTGCTCCGAACACCAGTGGGTCGGTGAGACTGTACGTCGCCGATTCGATCAATCCAAAGGTGATACCGCCAAGCCCCACCGTACACAGTAGCGCACCAAGCCAGTCGATATGAGCATCTGACGTCTCATCACGACTCTCAGGCACACGCAAGAACAGAATGGCCAACACGACAATGGCGAATGGTATATTGATAAAGAATACCCAGCGCCACGAGAGGTTTTCGACCAGCCAACCGCCCAGCACTGGCCCAAGGGCAGTTGTTATCGCTGTGAAGCCCGACCAGGTGCCGATGGCACGTCCCCGTTGTCCCTCGTCAAATGAAGCGCTGATCAACGCCAGGCTGCTTGGTATGAGCAAGGCACCACCAATACCCTGCAGTGCCCGCGCCGCAATGAGTTGACCTGCATCCGGCGCAAGCCCACACCAGATGGATGCAATCGTGAAGACGGTAATCCCGGCGGCAAAGATGCGTCGTCGCCCAAAATTGTCACCCAACGAACCACCAACCAGAATCAATGCTGCCAGAAACAGTGCATAGGACTCCACGACCCATTGGGCTTCAACAACGGTTGCGTTAAGATCGACCTGGAGAATAGGCAGCGCTACATTAACGACCGTGCCATCGATAAAGGCCATGCTCGAACCAAGGATGGTAGCAGCCAGCACCCAGGGTCCGACATTGGGTGCACACGGCTGTGTGGCCTCGCCCGCACGCATGACACCCTCATCACACGGTTGTTTGACCATAAAACTCATGATGTCCCTACTTTTGATATTACTTGATTTTTGGGTTCACCAGTCACTACGTGTTTGTAAGCTTTTTCGATGTATGAATGTTGCGTGAAAATAAAAGTGCGTATTGGTGGAATGTCGTGAAGTTACAATGTGATCAACCCACGGCGTGCGCCACGACTAACCGCGTCGGTACGGCTGGAGGCCCCCAGTTTGGTGTAGAGCGATGATATATGGAATTTAACCGTGTGTTCGCTGATGCTCAACTGTTGTGCGATCAGTTTGTTGGATAAGCCCTGGCTGATCAAGTTCAGCACCTCCTGCTCACGAGTTGTCAGTGGCTCGGTCGGTTCATCAACAACGGCGCGTTGGGTGAATTGCTGCTCTGCAAGTGCTGGTGGCAAAACGATCAGTCCTTGTTCTACCGCCTTGATCGCGGCTTCCAACTCTTCAGTACTGGCCTCAGAAGATACGATACCCCAGCCGCGCAATGGCAATGATTGGAGCAGACGCACGGTTTGTGCCTCATCGGAGAGCACCACCAGCGCCAGTGCCTCACTCGCGCTCAAGTCGTGTGCTGCGTCGGCAAGCAATTGGGCATCGGCCAGCACAAAGACATCAACATAGGCCAGCCGTAGCGCAGCATTGGTGAGAGCAGAGCCTTCATCGACCACCTGCATGTCGGTATGCATAAGCAGGGCACGTAGCCCTGCCCGCATTGTTGGAGTTGTCGCAGCAATAAAAACCTTGGTCATACTATCTGTTCTGATGCGTCAACGTGCACATCAACGGTGGTCAGTGCACCACCACGGAGCACATTGAGCTTGATGATCTCGGTAGCGTCACGTCGTGCCAGAGCCTCAAGCAGAGCAGCAGTGTTTTCGACCGGCATGCCGCTCACATCGACCAGCACATCACCGACGGAGAGGGTGGCTTTGCTGGCCGGGCCGTTGGGGTTGACTCCGACGATCATCACACCCGCTTTGCGTTGGGCAAGTGAACCCCGACGAAGTGTGCCAGGCAACTCCACCGTCTGTACCTGAATGCCCAGTGTAATGCGACGGCTGGGCAGCCCGGCGATCCAGGTGATCGCTGCGTGGCTGGGAATAGCCACGGACAGGTCGCCACCAAAGATCATCGCGTTGATGCCGACCACCGCGCCACGTGCGTTGAGCAATGGGCCGCCAGAGTTCCCTGGTGCCAGCCGGACGTCTGAGCGAATGTATTGCACCTGCTGGTTTGTATTGGTGATGGTTACGTTGCCCAGTCCACTCACAATTCCAGCGGTGACGACCCAGGGCTGGCCCCACGGGTGACCGATAGCCAGCACTAGTTCACCCACTTGCAGTGTCGAGGAGTCGTCGACTGGTGCAGCAGGGAGATCGGTAGTGTCGGCTTTGAGCAGCGCCAGATCCAGTGTCGGGTTGCGGTCGCTCACGGTTGCGGTAAGCGTACGCCCATCGAACAGACCGATCTGGACTTCGCTGGCATTCCCCACAACATGATAATTGGTCACAATGCTGCCATCTGTACGCCAGATGACGCCTGTGCCACCACCCCGCCGTCGATTTCGCACCTGAACGACGCTGGGTTGCAACTGATCCACGATGTGCGTAACAGCGTTCGAGGCAGGATCAGATGCAATGAGCGCTTCAATGGATGGATGAGATGCCGTTTTATTTATCATACAATACCTGTCTCTGGTGTTACTTGCGTTGTCCAATAGTGACTTGAAGGGTTTGTGGCGTACCCCCGCGCACAACTTCAACCGGAACCGCCTGACCCACCCGATTGCCCGTGAGCAATGCCTGCAAGTCGTCGGTATCGCTGAGGTTGTTGCCATCCAGCGTGATGATGACGTCGCCTAACAACAGGCCGCCTTTTTCGGCTGGACTATCATCCTCGACGCGCACCACCAGCAAGCCACGTTCTTGCTCACGACCCTGCCGATATTGATCGGGCAGGGGAACGGGTTGGCAACTCAGGCCAAGGAAGCCCCGTTTGACCGTGCCGTGCTGGGTCAATGTTTCAGCGATACGCCAGGCGATTGGGCTGGGAACCGCCAGTGCGACGCCGCCCACCAGTCCCGTGGTGACGATGCCGAGCACAGTTCCGTCGGTGCTGGTCAATGGCCCGCCGGAGAAACCGGGGTAGGGTGTGGCGTCTGTGCGGATGTATTGCTCAAGCATAGCGCCGCGCTGTGTTCGGACAGGGCCGCCAACCGCGCTTACGATACCAAGACTCGCCATAGGTCCATCGCTGGTGGGTCGTCCCACTGCCAGCACGAATTGTCCAACTCGTGCCACGTCAGTCGTGGTGGCCGGGTCGAGGCCAAGGTCTGGTACATCGAGTATGGCGAGGTCAGTGGCTGAGTCACGGCCTGCGAATCTGGCCGGTAGTTTGCGCTGGTCCGGTGTTTCGATGGTCAGATCTTCCTCACGTTCGAGTACATGATCGGCGGTCAGAATGGTGTTTGGTGCATAGACCACTCCGCTCGCCGATTGGCGCTGTCGACCATTGACCATCACAAGGCTCTGGCCCACTCGCTCGACGGCATCGGCCATCTGAGTCGACATGGCACTTAGCACACTAAGATCGTTTGTAGCATCCATAAAGTACTCCTTGTATCACACAGGTATGTGGTGTTTTTGAGTTCTGGCCATACTGTACCGCGTTTCTGCGTGAGCGGCATCACCTGAGCGGCTAGCTGTGTACCTGGAAAAATGGCTAGTCGGTGAGCCCACGTTCGCGCAGGGTTCGGGCGATCTGCTCACGACTCAAGCCGTAGCGGTGCGCGAGTTCAGTGGCATAGCCGACGTTCTGTGGTTGTCCATGAGTCACGTGGTATGTTGGTTGCAACCCTTCGCTGTCATCATCGGTGATGGTTGCGCCTGCTACCAGACTGGTAATACCTGCGTGGGTGGTACCATTGTTGAGGGCCAGTGCATCGTGCACGAGGTCGTGGAGGTGGGTAACGAGGAGGGTTCGTGCGCCAAGCATTTGTAATCCGGCCACCAGGTCGCGCCCGAGGACACGTGCGGCGTTGTAGTCGGTGCTGGTAAAGGGTTCGTTGATCAGGATGAGGCTATGGCGGCTGGCTGAGGCGAAGATGGTTGCTATGCGTTCCAGTTCTTCAGCCAGGCGGCCTCGGCCAATGTCGAGCCGTTCTGCTGTTGCAAAGTGTGTGTAGATGCCGTCAACGGGACTGATACGCGCCTGCCGGCCTGGGATGGGTAAACCGGCCTGGAACAGGATGTGTGCCTGTCCAACCGCACGGGTGTAGGTCGTCTTGCCACCGCTGTTTGGTCCAGTCAGAAGCGCAATGGTGGCGTGCTGGTCGAAGGTTACGTCGTTTGTGACGACGGTTTTGGTGAGTTCTGTATCGTGCAGGTGACGCATGCGTAAGACAAGATCGATATTGTAGGTGTCTTCGATAACACAGGTGCGTTCGTCGGCTGGTGCGATTTTTGGCTGACAGAGTGGCAAACCTGCATCCTGTAATTCGTTTGCCAACTTTACCGCGCCAAGGTAGAAGGCCAGTTCCGGCTCGATAGTCGCCAGTGGGCCGAGGCGAATGCGCCGATAGCGATCCAGGACTTTGGCCACGGGTGCTGCGATGCGTTCGAGCAGGCGGCGCATGTCACGAAAGAGATCGTGTTCTGGGGTGTGGGGCTGGTTCTCGTTCGCTTTGTACAGACTGCTCACGCCGCGTGTCGTTTCCTGTGCGGCGTGGTCACCCAGCAGCCGATCAAGCAGTGTGCCCTTACCGGCAAAGCGCGTTGTGTTGATCGAAACGATGGTCGCCGACTCGGGGTTGAGTTGTGGGTCCAGATTCACACCAATGGTGATGCTGCTGGCCTCGTTCATGCGGCTGCGTAGCTCGGGGAGTTCCTGGGCCAGTTGGACATAATCTGGCTCTGCGCGCAGGGTGTTGAGCGAAGTTCGTAATGCCAATAGCCCTTCCGCACTTAGTGCATCACCCGCGTCATCGAGTGCGGACGATAGCTCTTCAACACAACGTACATAGTTATCTAACTCGGCGAGTCGTGAGGCCACTTGAAGCAGCGGTGTGTCGCTATGCCAGAGGAGGCTGCCCCCGGAATCTGTGAGATCGCGCAGGTGTGGGAGCAGCGCCAGCAGTTGTTCTACCAGTTGCGGGAGGCGCTGCAAGTCCGCAAAGATCGCTTGGCGGTAACGAATCGTGTGTGGATCATATATGAGATGGCTAAGTGTGTCGGCAATAAAGCGCTGATGCTGCCCGTCCGGGTCGATCATCGTCACGATCATATGCAGGCCCAGATCGTCTTCGTTGGGTATCCCGCTACGTGTTGTGGTTGCTGCAGGAGCATCTGGTGGGAAGAGTAAACTCAACGTTGTTGACTGGTCAGTGGTCATTACATATATATGACGCTGTATTGATGATGTATGCTCACGCTTGTTATGGTTTGAAACGAGTGGAAGGTCGTTGGTGTGTATTCAGTGATAGACTCACGCTGAACTTGTGACAGACCTACGTTTCTTCTAATGGATCAAGGGCCGCATTCCACATTTTCATGCGGTTGATATCACCACCAACGTCTGGGTGATGTATGCGAGCCATGGCTTTACGGATGGCGCTAATTTCAGTTGGTGTAAGATCCAGCGTATAACTTCCAAAGGTAAAAGGTTGTGATTCTCGTTTGGAACGTGCTTTAAGCTCGTCTAACTCGCGTGAAAGTAACGTGTTCTCGCGGGTGGTCTCAACCAGATTAGCTACCGTCAGATTGTAGGCTCGCGCCGCTTCTGCATTCTTCTGTTGTTCTTTACTCAGTTTGCGTGTGAGTTCACGGATCGTCTTCTGCGCTTCTTCCAGTTCCATCTGGAGCCGATCAATGTCTTGATCGCTATATTCGGTTGGAGAGCGCATAAAATCAGGCTTAATCATCGAAGATGGCCTCCAAAGATTCCTCCCTGGACAAAGAACGTGACTTGTTGGATGCTTTGGTAGTATACCCCAAATATGTGGTCGACGCTAGTAGGAATTTGATTATAAATGTACCAAATTGACCCGTGTAGATTAGTTCAATATGGCTCTACAACGGTACAATTTGTGCTGTTGCGCTACCACTTGTGATCGTAAGCAATGCAACCGAAAGCCCTCCACCGAAGCGTGGTCGCCCGGCTGCACCTGGGTTGAGAAATACGACGTTGTTGTGGGTTTCCAGCAGCGCAATATGGCTATGACCAAAGATATAGACATCAGGGTGTGGTTCTGGCAAGGCATTGATCAAGCGTTCGGGTTTGTCACCGATATGTGTCATATAGATGCGTGTGTCGTTGAACATCAGTGATTGCGCTGCGGGGAATTGTCGAGCCAGCGGGGTGCCATAATCGACGTTACCATGAATCGCAGTCACCGATGCGAGTTCTTCAAGTGCGGTGATGATCGCTATGTTACCGATATCGCCTGCGTGGAGGATGTGTTCAACGCCGCGCAGGGCCGCGATGGCGCGTGGGTCGAGGTAGCCGTGTGTGTCGGCCAGAACACCGATCTGCATGGGGGTGGGTCCTTTGTATATGTGAATTCCGAATGTTCAATTATAACGCATTGAGGTTTTGTCGGTGGACGGGCAAGCCGTCCATCTACAGGGTGGTGTTTTACTCTTATTTTACTTTTTACACTGTTTCGGTAATGTGACGTGTTTATGCTTTCTGGATCAACGTATATATTAAGAAATATACAAACAAACGCAAAAAATGTTTAACTTGAATAAACAATTTCTTCATGTTAATATCTGTTTACGAGAAGCAATGTAAACCCTTTATTTGTTTATACAACCAGTCCCTGTAACGATTTGTCTGACTTGCTTGCCCACAAGGGATAACTGTGTGTGGGGTTGTGGTCTTCTCAGGTGGCGATCATATATCCTGTAAATCAGGAGAAGAACACTATGTTAGCTCATAGTCGTTGGACGCGGCTGATCAGCCTGGTGGTGCTGGTCACGCTTATTGTGAGTCTCTTACCACCTCCAACGGTTTCCGCCGCATCAACGCAA
The DNA here is from genome assembly GCA_013122435.1 of Chloroflexi bacterium AL-N1. Taxonomy (GTDB): domain Bacteria; phylum Chloroflexota; class Chloroflexia; order Chloroflexales; family Roseiflexaceae; genus AL-N1. The sequence continues at coordinate 47,501 of WYDT01000023.1, read as the reverse complement.
GAACACGTGACAACGCAACAAGAACAACCTGTCGTAGAAGAGCTGTTTGGTCCGCCCACCCCAGACACGCAGACAAACCGCCCATTGCTTGACATAAGTGTTTGGTGGCAGGATGCAACGACCGTATTTGGTCGTTGGACAGACACGTCTCGTAGTGAATCTGTCGTTGATTCAGCTTCTGTGGTTTCTGTACAGGCTGAACCAGACGGTGCTGCAAGCCTGCAAATTACCGTTACGCCAACAACGGTCTTTGCCGGAGAAGAACGGATCACGGTTACTGTCACCGCGCTTGACTCTAGTGGTGCACGTGCAACCGACTACAGTGGGCGAGTACGATTCAGTAGCACCAGCGATTTTGATGGTCTGCCAAGTAGTCATCTCTTCCGCGAGTCCGATGCAGGCCAGAAAACCTGGACAGAGGTAGGGTTTCAAGAACATGGTCAGCACGCACTGACGGTCTCGGATGGAACACTTGAGGCAACCTCTGCATTAGTTACGGTGAAGGAAGTAGTGCTGACCATTGATGTGAGTCCGACCACGGTGTTTGCCAATGAGGAGACCACAGTCACTGTATCGGCACGTGACACGAGTGGTGCTTTAGTGCCTGGCTATCGGGGGCGGGTGAGTTTTAGGAGTACCAGCAAGTTGGATGGATTGCTAAGTCGTACATTTCGCGAGGCCGATGCAGGGCAATATACGTGGACAGAGGCGATGTTCCGTGAGCATGGTCAACACACCTTAACCGCATCAGATGGCTATCGTGAAGCTACTTCTGCTCTAATTACGGTAAAGGAAGTTTTTCTAACTCTAAATGTTACACCGAATACAGTCTTTGCCGGTGCCGCAGTTATTGATGTAACGGTGACAGTACGTGATACCGATGGTAATTTAGTGCCAGAGTACCGTGGATGGGTCACCTTTGATGGTACTGCTTCTTTCTATGGTCTGGGGAGTCGCAAATTTCGTGATTCCGATGCAGGACAGTATAGCTGGGACGAAATTTTTGTAAGTGTACCAGGGGAGCACACGTTGACAGCTACTGATGGTACACGATCAATAACTTCAGAGCCAATCACTATTGAAGATGTGGTGTTTGATGTCACTTTTTCTCCCTCCGCTGCATACATTAATGATCCTGCATTAACACTGATCGTACGTGTGCTTAATGGGGACGGTGAACTGGTACCAGAGTTCGAGGGCAGTCTTAATCTGAACTCGTCGGTGCCAATGTCAGGATTGCCACAGGGACCCATTGCCGGAGTACCTGACTTTACATTTAGGAGTTCTGATGGAGGTCAGAAGGCTTTTACCGAACTGGCATTCACTGAAAATGGGGAACATACAGTCACTGTCTCTGATTTTCGTTATACAGAGCGCCAGACTACTTCGAATGCAGTCAGTGTGACCGAACCATCTGAGCCAACACCGGCACCGGGTCGTGAGATGCCACCATCATTTGTCATCAATACCGGATTGATGGGTATTGCTCCGCCACCAATCGAGTATGGCTGGGGACAGCCCTATCGTGCGGTGAACGATTATATGGACTCAAATGACTGGCGGGGATATCCTGATTATGCGGTACCCGCCGCACCAGGGAATTTTTATATCGTAAGTGGTGCAGGACAAATTGGTCCAAATGAGTGGTGGGCTGGTTCTTTCTATGCCTGTGTATATCAGGGATGGGAGAATCCCTTAACAGCAGAGCGTGTATCGGAAGGTGGTCTAGGTTTTCAAGATCCAACATTCATTGATGTCGGACTACGTGGTTGTACTGAATGGAGTGCCGATATCGAGGGTGATGGGGCAAACATTGGTTTCTTCGGACCAAAGTTGACCCATCCAGCACCATTGGAAACTCAGGGCACGCATATGACTATCAATACGGGAGGTAATACTGCTGGCTCGTTCTACTTCACCGCCGGGCCGCTCGATGATGCACGAGAGTGTGATGGCTCTGGCGAGGGTAAATCTATTGCCGATCCCATTGATGCACGTACTGGCACATTTAACCTGGCCGAGCGGGATCTGGGGATCGAGACGGGATGTACCGATGTGGGGCTGTACTTCGAGCGTGCCTATAGCACCCTTGCGACTCAAGAGAGTGCGCTGAGCCCTGGCTGGGTCCACAACTATGAGCAGCAGCTTGTCGATTCTGAAGATGGCCGTGTGATTGTGCAGCGACCCCGTGGTTCTTACCTGGTCTTTCAGGATGTTGGTGGTGATGTGTACGCCAGCCCAGATGGTAATCGCCATTTGCTGACCAGGCGCGAGGGTGGCGGCTGGGCGCTGATCTATCGTGACCGTCGGGCCGACCTGTTTGACGCGGAGGGTCGCCTAGAGGCCCAACAAGACTCGAACGGCAATCGCATCTGGATGACGCACGAAACCTACACCCGAGGTGACGTAACAGGTTCTCGCCTGGCACGGGTTGATGCTCCTGGTGGACGGTATCTCTGGTTCGGCTACGATTTTTATAATCCAACCCGACTCATTCTGGTTGGTGACCACACCGGACGCAAAGTCCGCTTTGGTTATGACTCGTATGGACGATTGGAGACGGTGACGAATCCGCTGGGTGATACGGCGACGTATGTGTATCCCTACCCGACGGGCGAAGAGGATGATGACACGGCACAGTGGCTGACGTGGTTTATCTCTGAGAAGATTGACGAAGCGGGTAATACGGTTTTCTCGAACACCTACAATGACGATGGTCAGGTGATTGCCCAGATCAACAACACCGGGCTGGACCTCACGATGTCCTACGATGTGCTGACCGATACGGCCCAGATCGTTGATCTGATTGGGAGCACCGAGGCAGAGACGGTTTCCGCGCTGTATCTTACGACAGCGGAGGACCAGATGGGTACGCAAAATCAGTATTTCTACGGTTCTGATGGTCTGATGCGCCTGATGATCGATCCAAATGGTGGGCGCACGCTATATCGTGGCTATACCAGCACACGCAAGGCGACCGAGATGATTGATGCTGAAGGTAATGTAACACGTATTACCTATAACGACCTTGGCCTACCCACGACCATTGTTGATGCTGAGAACAATACCACAACAATGACCTATGACGATTGGGGCAATGTCGAGACGGTCACGGATGCGCGTGATCAAGTGACGACATTTGAGTACGATGGCCCAAATGTGACACGTGTGATCGATGCGACGGGCCGTGAGGTCGAGATGACCTACGCCGAGCAGTCTGGTTGGCTGGAGATGCTCACTGCGGTTACGCATCCTGAGCAAGGCACCACAACCATGTCGTATAATGAAGCGGGCGATCTGGTTGCTATAACGGATGCACTCGATCAGACGACACGTATTGCGTATGATGCCCTGGGGCGGCCAGAGGCTGTCACTGATGCGCGGGACCACACGACGACCTTCACCTACGATGATGCAGATCGTCTGGTGGAGATGACCAATCCGCTGAGTGAGACAACTTCGATGACCTATGATGCCACCGGTAATCTGGTGCGGGTTGTCGATCCTGCAGGGGCCAGCACAGTGATGACGTATACCGAGAGCATGCTGCTCACTGCTATCGAGGACCCGCTCGAAGGTGTAGTCACGATAGAGTATGATGGCGTGGGGCGTCCTCGGGTTATCACCGATCAACTGGGCAACACCACGACCACCACGTATGATCAGGCTGGGCGCCCGGTGGCAGTGACCGATCCACTCGACAACACCACGCGCTATGCCTATGACCTGCTGGGCAACACCACTGTGCTCACCGACGCAAATGGCCATGCTACGACGATGACTTACGATCGGCTTTCGCGGCTGACCAGCCTGGTCAATGCAGAGGGGCAGGCGCTGCGGTATCGCTATGATGCGGTCGGGAATGTCGTGGCGATCAGTGACACACTCGACGCAGCGACCACCCTCACTTACGACGATCTCAACCGACCGCTGATGGTCACCGATGCCGATGGGCATACCACCACCTATACCTACAACGCTCGTGGTTTGCTCGACAGCATCAAGGACGGCAACGATCAGGTGACGCAATACGCCTACACGCCGTTGGGCCAGATCAAAGAAGTTATTGCGAACCTCCAGCCAGGGGTCGCACCGGGGAACGATGTCAATGTCAGCACACAGTTTGTCTATGATGCAGTGGGCAATCTTACCCGCCTGACCGACCCACGGTCGTATGAGACGACGTTCACCTATGATGCGGCTAATCGGGTGGAGAGCAGCACCGATCCGTTGGATCGTACCTCCTCCTATACCTATGATGCACGTGGGCTGGTGGAGCGTCTGACGAAACCGGATGGCACGGAAATTGAGTATGCGTATGACGAGCGTGGGTTGCTGACCGGACTGACTGCACCGGACCAGACGGTGACGTACGACTATGATGCATTGGGACGCCGTACCGAGATGGTTGACACCACCGGAACCACTACCTACGAATACGATGATGCTAGTCGACCGCTGACGATTACCCTATCAATGGGTGATGCCGTGGGGTATCGCTATGATGCCGTTGGTAATCGGACGCGGCTGATCTACCCGGATGGGCAGGTGGCACGTCTGGACTACAACGCTGCTAACCAGATGGCGACGGTGACGGATTGGAATAGCCAGCAGACGAGCTACACCTACGATGCCGTGGGGCGCATGGAACGAGCGCTCCTCCCGAATGGCGTGCGGACGGTGTACAACTACAGCGCTGCTGGATTGATCGATTCGATCACCCATGCGACGGACACAGGTCTGATTGGGTCGTATACGTATACCTATGACGACACCGGACGGCGACTGACCGCGACCGAAGATGGGCGCACGTTGACCTATGACTACGATGGGTTGTATCGGCTCCAGGGCGTGGATGGCAGCGATGGCAGCGAATACCGCTACACCTATGATGCGGCGGGCAATCGGCTGACAGCAGAGGAACCGAGCGGCACGACGAATGCTACCTATGATGTTGCCAATCAACTGCTGACGCTCAACGGTGTGCCAGTACAGTACGACGCCAATGGCAACCTGATCGACGATGGCACACAGCAGTATGTCTATGACGACCTCGACCGTCTCGTCAGTGTGACGCAGGGCATCACCACCACGACCTTTGGGTACACCGGCGATGGGGATCGGCTGTGGCAGGAAGTCGCGGATGCCCGCACGACCTTCGCGCTGGACCTCAACACCGCGTTGCCGCAGGTGCTGGCCCAGCAGAGCCCCGACCAGTCAACGCGCTACCTCCCTGGCATTGGGCAGCAGGTTGGCGCCGTGTGGCAATATCTGCACACCGATGCGCTGGGCAGTATCCGCCATATCACGGGAGCGGATGGCAGCGTGTCCGGCTCGTGGCGCTACAGCCCGTTTGGTCAGATCGAATCTACAAGTGGCGATGGCTCACTCTTTGGCTACACCGGTGAACCGCAGGACCCGGCGAGTGGGTTGACCTACCTGCGAGCGCGATACTATCACCCGGCGCTGGGCCGCTTCCTGACACCTGATGCCATTGTGCCGGATGTGCTCAATGGCCAAGCCTGGAATGCCTATGCCTATGTGTATAATGACCCCATTAACTGGGTTGACCCGAGTGGGTACGCCCCGTGGGATGGCCCTGTCAACCGTATTCGCGAGGCCGCCGGGAATGCCTGGCGGTCGGTGAAGGATGGCTTTGGTCGTGCCAAGCAGTGGTGGAATGAAGAACCGGATGAATGTGAGTGTGAGAATCGTGATCTCCTGCCTAGTTGGGGTTCTCTCAGTTTGGCAGGATTTGGTGCACTGGGGCTTGGCTATTATACTAGCCCAACAGATGTTCGTGCCTCCATTGCGATGGAAGAGCGAACCAAAGGATGGTTTAGTAAGACTCCGTGGCAGCAAGTGGGTGATCCCCCCTATAGTGGTACCTATGAAGAAATGGAACAGATTATGCCCCCTGGCAAAACCAAGGTCGTTACCAAAGAGGGTCGGCGATTTATTGGCCCGTGGAAGGAGACGCGCTGGCGTCTGAAGCAGACTGGGGTCAAGGTGGTACAAGGTATTCGCGGTTTGCCAGGAGCCTTGATTGGTGGTGGAATTCTTGATGGAGCACTCCAGTGGGTCAATGATTGGTATCGTTGTCTCACACGGGCGGAACGAGCCCATAATATACTGGTTGCGGGGCTATTTGGCGTGTTGGCGGGAGTTGCAGGAGCTGCTGTTTTCTCTGCTGTTGCAGCTTTAGCTGTCCCCGCAGCAGGCAATGTTGCAGGAAGTGCAATTGCTTTAGTGTTCGGAGCTACCGCAGGTTTTCTAGCAGGAAACTCGCCAACTTTCAATAATCGGCGTCAGGCAATGTTAATCAGATAATAGAGCTATATATTTGATATTAGGGGTAGAAAACGGGACTTAATTAAATTCGTTTTCTACCTTACTTATTGATATGATTATGGAGAGTATTTTTATGTTTGGGCAGCGCCTTAAAAGTCTACTGTTGTCCGTAAGTATTTTTCTCTTCTTTGCTTTCTTTTCTTTCTACGACTACTCCCAAAATGCACCTACTACAGGCGAAATCGTAAGTATCAGTGCAGGACTGATTTTAGGTATTGGATTATCTCTATACTTTAATCAATTCTGGGACCCTGTTGAGTTGCGACCAACAAAACCAGATACGACTGATCCGAATACAGGATGGTTGAGAAATGCTCAAGTAATTTCAGTTCTTTTAGGGATAACCTTATCCGCGATATCACGTATTATATTGGGGCAAGCCATTACTTCTATTATAGCAGTAGGATTAGGTAGTGTAGGTGTGGTTTTCTTCCTGAGTTTTACGTTACGTTTATTGTGGTACTGGCCACGCTGAGAGTAACTGGAGGCTGAGGTGAGCGGGAAAGGTGAGGGTGTGGGTGTGATCTCGTGTGGTTGATATCAAGCAATGTTGACGAGATGATAGGTGTGAAGGAGAATGTATATGCTTTCACAACGAGTCAAAACCCTCTTAGGTTTTCTGGGAGTGGCACTTTTTTTTGCCTCTTTTCCGCTCTATGAGTACAGTCAACGGGCGCCAACTCCAGGTGAAATAGTGTCGATAGGTGGCGGAGTCTTGATTGGGTTGGGGCTTTCTTTATATTTCAATCAACTATGGAATCCAGTTACATTGAGCCCAACAAGGCCGGATACGACGGACCCCAATGTCTGGTGGCTCCGCCATGCCCAGGTCATTTCGGTGTTATTGGGAGTAGGGCTGTCAGCCGTTTCTCGACTGGTCTTAGGGCAGGAACTCACCTCGATTGTTGCCGTTGGAGCATTAATGATCTGCATTATGTTCTTTCTGAATTTTGCCTTTCGTCTTCTCTGGTATTGGCCACGCTGAGAGTAACTGGAGGCTGAGGTAAGCGGGGATAATGTTGGTGTCAGAGTAATCTTATCCAAGATGAGATGAATGACACCTCCGTCTCGTCAGTGTCACACAGGGCATTACGACCACGACCTTTGGCTATACGGGCGATGGGGATCGGCTGTGGCAAGAAGTCGCGGATGTGCGCACGACCTTTGCACTGGACCTCAACACGGCGCTGCCGCAGGTGCTGGCCCAGCAGCGCCCCGACCAGTCGACGCGCTACCTCCCCGGCATCGGGCAGCAGGTCGGCGCAGCGTGGCAGTACCTGCACACCGATGCGTTGGGCAGTGTGCGCCACTTCACGGGGGAGGATGGCAATGTGGCGGGGTCGTGGCGCTACAGTCCCTTTGGTCAGATCGAAGCGACGAATGGCGACGGCTCACTGTTTGGCTACACGGGCGAACCGCAGGACCCATCAAGTGGGCTGACCTACCTGCGGGCACGCTACTACCACCCGGCTTTGGGCCGTTTCCTGACGCCGGACGCCCTTGTGCCGGATGTGCTCAACGGCCAGGCCTGGAACGCCTATGTGTATAATGACCCCATCAACTGGGTTGACCCGAGTGGGTACGCCCCGTGGGATGGTCCCGTTAACCGTGTTCGCGAGGCTGCCGGGAATGCACGGCGTTCGATGAAGGACGGCTTTGGGCTGGCCAAACAGTGGTGGAATGAGAAGCCTGATCCGTGTGAGTGTGGCCTAGATGGTGGTTCAGGTGTGGCTGACTTTTTAAGTCGATGGGGTGGTCCATTGGGACTTCAGGGCGCGTGGGGCTTCTTTTCCTCACCAGCGAAATGGGAAGCCAAAAGCACCATTGAACGGTTACACTACATGGGATGGCGAAAAGGATGGCGACCGAAAAAACCATCAAACTGGTTTAAGTGGATACCAGAAGGTGAGCCAACATATGGCCCTGTCAAAGTACACGGATTTCAAAGCCCAACAGATGGTATTCATTATGCACATCCCTTCAAACGTGTCCGCTTAACTCAATCGCATTTCGCTGGTCCTGTGCTTCGAGGTGCCAAAGGTTTCTTTGGTACGATATTTATTGGAGCCTTGATTGATGGGCTTGTCCAATTTGGCTCTGACTGGCTCCGCAATCCATGTGATTTCTCACCATCTGAGTTTGCACGTCGAGCTAGAATTGCAACACTGTATGGTCTTCCTACTGCCTTTCTAGGTGCCGTAACATTTACCTTTGCTCTCTCTCTTGGTGCACCATCTCTCGTTGCTGCAACTATTGGTGTTGGGGCTAGCTATGCGGGTGGTCTAATACTCAATGCTCGGAAAGAAGAGGCACTTAATCGTATCCCGTAATTGTCTTAGATCGGGCTGCTACATATAATTTATATTGGTTATATGTAGCAGTCTTTGTAAGGAAGATAAAGACTAGGCATTATTATAAAGGCAATAATTAAGTGACAAAGGTATCTTTATAATATGGAAGACCAACGTAAAACACTATTATTTTTCAGTTCCATGATTTTTTTTATAACAGTTGGATTGCTCCTTTTTCGTTGGACTGGGAACAATCAGTGGCCGTTGTCTGAGTTAGAACGCTGGGGGTTAATGTTTGGTGTTGGTAATGGGATATTGGCCTGTGGCTTTTGGTTTTTGGTATGGGATTCTACACTACTACAATGGTATCGCAGTACGTCTGATGCTAACTCTGCTAGTTGTACATCTGGATTGAGAGGATGTATAGCTAGTTTGTTGCTGACAATCTTGAGTATCGGAATAGTGTGGGGGTTCATCATCATATCAGAGATAACACAACAGCGTTTTGGTGCCTCAGCCAATGATTTCTGGGCTGGTTGCAGTATAAGTGTGCTACTTGTGTTTAGTGGGTGCATCTGGTTATCGTTATGGTTATATCGCCCAGGTGTAGGTGAGCTTCTTAGTATAGATGAAGCCTCTGTGTATTTAGCTGTTGATATTGATACTGTGAAAGAACTTATTCATCACAGCCTACTACAGCGGGTGTTGAGTGAAGGTCAGTGGAAGATTCGTCGAAAGCATCTTGATATATATCTCTCGAGCATGCATAGTAATTAATGCAAGTTTTTATCTAGCAGTGATATATACCAAGCATGTAATACGTCGCTGCTGACGCTCAACGGTGTGTCAGCGCAGTACGACGCCAACGGCAACCTGATCGACGATGGCACGCAGCAGTATGTCTACGACGATCTCGACCGTCTCGTCAGTGTGACACAGGGCATCACCACCACGACCTTTGGCTATACAGGCGATGGGGATCGGCTGTGGCAAGAAGTGGCGGATGCCCGCACAACCTTTGCGCTGGACCTCAACACCGCGTTGCCGCAGGTGCTGGCTCAGCAGAGCCCCGACCAGTCGACGCGCTATCTCCCCGGCATCGGGCAGCAGGTCGGTGCAGCGTGGCAATACCTGCACACCGATGCGCTGGGCAGTGTGCGCCACCTCACGGGGGAGGATGGCAGTGTGGCGGGGTCGTGGCGCTACAGTCCGTTTGGTCAGATCGAAGCGACGAGCGGCGATGGTTCGCTGTTTGGCTACACCGGTGAACCGCAGGACCCGACGAGTGGGCTGACCTACCTGCGGGCACGCTACTACCACCCGGCTTTGGGTCGCTTCCTGACACCCGACGCCCTTGTGCCGGATGTGCTCAACGGCCAGGCGTGGAATTCCTACGTGTATGTGTATAATGATCCCATCAACTGGGTTGACCCGAGTGGGTATCAGGGGGAACCACCACGCGATCCGTTGGATTGGTTCGAGCGCGAGGTGCGACGTGAGGCACGCGGGGCGTGGCGTTCGGCGAAGGACGGCTTTGGGCGGGCCAAGCAATGGTGGAACGAGGAGCCGGAGTGTTGTACGGATGGATGGTTGTCAAATAATCAAGCGACCGTAGGTGGTCTTGTTAGCACTGCTGCCATTGGGAGATTTACCACACCAGTGAAGGCAACTGGTACGTTAGTTACGGAACAACGGAAAAAGACCTTCGGACTGCCTGGTTCGTGGAAACCAGAGAAACCGCCTGAAACGGGACCTTTGGACGAAATGCTTCATCGTAGACCACCACGAGGAAGCGCTATTATGTCAGAGGGATCTTGGTGGAATCGTACGGAGACGCGCTGGCGTTTTAGTCGTGATCTTCATATTGAACGTGGGATGCGTGGCTTGGGGGCGGGGTTAACATTAGGCATGCTTGCTGATGCATTTCTGCAATTAGGCCAGGATTGGGGGGCATGTCTGTCACCAAAAGAAGTAGCGCTCCGTATACTCATATCTGGTGGGTTTGGGTTGGTCAGTGGTCTGATAGGTGGGCTAGCGTATGGTGCTTTTGCAATTGGTGGTGCCTCTACGCTAACCGCGATGCTTGGCGGTATTGCTGCATCGGCTGTGGCAAGTAATTGGGGGTTAGTTTCGCCTCTTCCTGGATGGAAGAAGCAATCGCTTGATTGGGTTGTCCGCTAAGTAAGCTACTAAAACATTATGCTAACGTGATAGCAAACGAATACGATACTCTCTATAAAGTTGCTATCACGTTTGGCATGACCATTTGTGAGGTGTCTCATGCTTCTGCGACGTTGGATAAGCTCGATGCTGAGTTTAGGGATTGCCGTCTTCTTTACGGTTGGTCTGGTGAATGCGTTCTCAGGGCCCATATCACGTGCTGAGTGGATTAGTATGACTATCGGGGTCTTCCTTGGTTTCCTTGCCTGCTTGCATACGCATTTGACCTGGGATCCGGTCAACCTACGCCCAAAGAACCCCAATCAGGAGCCTGCTAGTTTGACAAGTCGTGCTCTGCCGCTCACCATTGTTGGTGGAAGTCTGGTGTCTTTTTTGATAATGACATGGCTTGGAGCGCATCTGGCAGAAATGGTAGTAACTGCTTTGGGGATTGGTTTGATAATTGTGTGTTACTACTTCGCAGTAAGGTTATGGTGGTGGTGAAATTGCATTGATGAGAACCTCGACCGTCTCGTCAGCGTGACGCAGGGCATTACGACCACGACCTTTGGCTACACAGGGGATGGGGATCGGCTGTGGCAAGAGGTGGCGGAGGTCCGCACGACCTTTGCGCTGGACCTCAACACGGCGTTGCCGCAGGTGTTGGCCCAGCAGAGCCCCGACCAGTCGACGCGCTATCTCCCTGGCATCGGGCAGCAGGTCGGCGCCGTGTGGCAATACCTGCACACCGATGCGCTGGGCAGTGTCCGCCATATCACCGGGGAGGATGGCAGTGTGGCCGGGTCGTGGCGCTACAGTCCGTTTGGCGAGATCGAAGCAACGAATGGCGACGGTTCGCTCTTTGGCTACACCGGCGAACCACAGGACCCATCAAGTGGGCTGACCTACCTGCGAGCGCGGTACTACCACCCGGCTTTGGGTCGCTTCCTGACACCTGATGCCATTGTGCCGGATGTGCTCAACGGCCAGGCGTGGAACGCCTATGCCTATGTGTACAATGATCCCATTAACTGGGTTGACCCGAGTGGGTATGCCCCGTGGGATGGCCCCGTCGACCGCATTCGTGAGATCGCCGGGAATGCGTGGCGTTCGGTGAAGGACGGCTTTGGTCGGGCCAATCAATGGTGGAATGAAGAGCCGGATGAATGTGAGTGTAACGGACACCCAGGTTTGGCTGATTTTATGAGCAACATAGGTGGCCCATTCGGTCTACAGGTTATGTGGGGATTTATCTCAAAACCAGCCGAACGAGTTGGGGTCCAGCAAACTCAGAAGTGGGGAAAATGGGGGAGTTGGCAACCTCAGATACCAAAAGCAGTTCCTTTCGTGGGAGGGAAGAAACTTTCAATTCCAAAAGGAGTTCCTTTGGTGGGAGGAAAACGTGTTTTACTTCCCACTTTCCGAGGAGGATGGCACACAGTACGTGAAACGCGTGGCCCTATAAATGTGAATGTTTTTCATTCGCAACGCGATGGAGTATATAAGGCAGGACTACTAAAACGTACGATTCTGAGTGAAACGAAGGGTCGACCTGTCATTTGGGGCTTAAAGGGTGGTATTAGTACTGTTAGTATCGGGGCACTCATTGATGGCGGAGTACAATTCTTCTCTGACCTACTAAACGATCCATGTGCATTCTCTGGTTCTGATTTGACGAAACGGGCACTATTGGCCACACTAGTAGGCTTACCAGGGGCACTGGCTGGAGCGCTTCTCTTCACCTCTTTAACAGCACATGGTGCTGCTGTTTTTAGTGCAGCAGCTGCAGGTGTTCTTTTAAGTGGTTCAGTAGGTTGGGTTATGGGACGTACAGGTATAAAATCGGGTCTGTTTAGACATTTTGACGTTTCATAGCATGAGAAAGAACTTACGAATGTAGTGAAAATGGGAACACGTTGAGTTGGGTTAGGTAATTTGATGTGTTCCCTAACATGGTGATTCTATGACTGATAAACAATCATTGGAGACCGCACGTCGAGATGAAAGGAGGGGCTATTATCTAAGATGGTGTATGCTACTAATTCCTTTTGGTTTGATATGGTGGTTGACGTGGCCACCATCATACAATCATCTGGGTGGTATTTGTATAGGGCTTATCTTGGGACGCCTCTGGTGGTTCTATCTTCGCACAGTGGTGGGGCCCTCAAATGACTTTAATCCTTTGAAGCCGATCATAACATGTGGCATGTATTTACTCATTCCTGTAAGTATGGTTGTTGTGCATGTCCTGGATATGTATTTTCGTCTGGACGCCGATGCCATTCTGTTTAACATGTGGTTTTTAGGTCTTGGTTTTCCAGTTCTTCTGGATTCCAAACCTCGATGATAGGATTTGTTTTCCTTGGTTTAATCGAATAAGCAAAGCAAGTCTTTTGAGCTTGATAAGGAAGAATGCTGTATGACTGAGGAAAAGCCCTGGTGGTGGTACAGCCATGTATGCATCATCTTCATCGTTCAAACCTTTGTGATCGGTGTATTGTTCTATGGTTGGTTGTTGTCGTTCGGAGAGCACTGGCCAGGCATTGGGTTTGGCGTTATGCTTGGCATCCCCGCTGCCTATTATGTTCATCGTTATTTGCTGATACACGCAACGCAGGCGGACACGCTCCACCGACATACCCGAGATGCAGGAAGAATAATTCTGGGTGGGATCATCCTGCTGTACATGCTCACGTTGGCATTGCAGTCTGAGATCCTGGGCATGATCGTTATGACTCTCCTCATAAGCTCGACGATTGGTGCTGTTTATGGGTTGTGGCATCTTCTGCGGGTATGGCTCTGGAGTCCCGTAGCTCCCAAGACAACTGCATCATCAGCCCACCCGCTCCGTGATGTGGTACCACTGGCCGAAACAGCACTTCAAGGAGCGATAGACGATCCGCCAGCACACACCACGGTCAAAGGGCGGATTGCCGAGGTGACTAGCCCGGTAGCGATCACAGGATGGGTGGCCAGCACGGATGCGACGGTCGCGATTGAGCAGATCGAGGTCTGGATTGATGGGGCACAGCGTGGGCTGGCTACTACAGATGTGACTGATGCGCGTGGGACATTCTCGTGGCAGTGGGACACGACAGAGAAACGTCCTGGTATTCATACCGTGGTGGTGCGGGTGGTGCTCTCAACGGGCCAGACCGTGGTATTGCCCTCGGCACGCTACCTTGAGCACACCCATGTGTTGGTCCAGACCGGCGGTGTTCCTGCGACACCTGACCCTAAGCGGCGGAGGTGATATAGATAACACCCCATTGCTCATGTGTGGCGATGGGGTGTGATAACTATGGAACGCTTTCTCTGCCTACACCCCCGTCGAGCCAATCTCGCGTAGTGCTGTTGAACGTGCGTGCAGCAGTGTTGCCGCTACAAATGCTCCGGTCACGATGACAAGTCCTCCGAGCACAGTCAATGTCAGCACGTCGGGTGCGATCAGCGATTGCCCGCGTAGTGCCTGCCAGGTCACGAGTGCAACCAGACCAAGATACGCCACAAACGAGCCCCACACCAGTGTCATGCGGTGTCCAGTGGTCAAGCGATTGCCGGGCTGCTGTGAGCGCTGCAGCAGATACCAGCCCACAAACGCCAGCACCTGTAAGCCGTGAATACCCACAAAGTGAGCAATCCGCAGATCGCCGTGGGTCGTGCTCCAGCCCATCAACACCAACCCTGCCCCGCCATCCGGTGCGCCGACGGTGTGCCCACCAATGCGGGTTGGCGGTTGCCCTGCAGCGATAACCGCCTGCTGCTCTGGCTGTGGTGTTGTCATCAAATACCCCAGACCAAAGCCAACCAGCATGAGCACCATTCCGAGCCGCAGACTCCACGCAAACGGCGCATCGGTCAGCTTTTGCAGCGCCAGCACGCCAAAGCCCACAAAACTGATGACATAGAAAAGTGTGATGGTGAAGCTCATAAAATTCCAGAGGGTTGTGTTGAACGGTGTCGAGACGTTGAAATGCATCGCTTCGGCACGGGCTCCCTGGAAGAGAATCATGACCATTTCCATAAACAAAATAACGGCAATCGCATTCAGAACAAATCCCATCAAGCGCTTTCGCTGTGTGACATAACTAAACATCCATAACATCGTTGGTGCATAGATGAGCAACGACAGCGAGAACTTGGTGAGTTTAGCCCAGGTGGATTGTCCTAGAACGAGGCGTGGATCGCTGGCCATCCCGATCAGACCAATGGCGAGAAAGACAAAGTTCGAGAGAAAGAACAGGGTCATGGCTTTGTTGGTGTTCCAGAAGAAGCGCCACAGCGATGACAGATCAGGCGATGGTGTATGACTTTGAGTTGGTGTAACAGATGTATGCATCATTTTCCTCATATGTTGTTGAAGCGTTCAGTGTGTTCGACGCTGGTGTTGTGCGTTAGTTGCGTTTTGTTCGTACAAGATAAATCGTGCGTACGATGAGATAGGCGACAAATCCGACGGGTCCAAGCATAAAAGTGAAAAAGAGGATGGGAGCCATCAGAAAGGCGTTGATCCCATACTCGCGGCTTTCGAGGTAGGCCCAGCGCCCAACGAAGAGATCAAAGGCCAGAAAGTGTACCCAGCCAACGACCGTTCCAAAAGGTGTACTGAGCAGTGCGGTCACCTGAGCAAGAGAGCCGAACTCGCCCATAATATTGCTGGCCTGTGGTACCACCAGCACGACATAGATCAGTGATGGACCGATGATGATCCACGGCGACTGGATGATTCGTTTGGTCCAGCCCCAGTGCGGCAAAAAGATCATCAGTAGCCAGAAGGGCAGGACCAACATGCTGCCGAGTGAGAAGAGCGTTTCAAATGACCCAAATGCTTCCATACATATCCCTGCCGATTGCTTGTTTCATGCATCAAGATTAGTGAGGCATACCATAACACAAGCTGCCCCATACGCTATTGCCAGAAAACACTATTGTAAAAAGTCGTTTGATATAATGGGAGTCTATGTCAAAAGGACTAGAGTTCAGAGGAGTATAGTATGTCATACGTGGACCTCCGAACGACAGGCGTCGCTCAGATTGACCAAACCATGACGGGTTTGGTTGACCTGATGGAGTTGGTTTTTGCTGTTTGGAGCAAGTCTGCTACAACGATGCAGTAGTTAGGACTGCACTACAGCATGCCAGTCACTACGACGATGCCGCTATCGATGAGGCAGCCGCAGCAGCGTTGTGTTTGTATAAGGGAGATTGACTGGGTTTGTAGCACATATTTGGTCTCATATTGTGTCGCTGGGGCGGCCCCCTGTGGTCGCCCTAAATCAATGCCGCCTTCGACAGGCTCAGGCGACGGGTATGGATTGCGGGTGGTCTGGCCGCCACCCCACAGAAAACGACAGAGCGGTGGAGTGGAGCGTACTTGGGTAGAAATACCTCTAACGTAGCGGCGGCTTGGAGCCGCCAGATAAAACACAGTCACATATCGATTAGATGGTGAGGTTGTGGATGCGGCACCCCTACTCCGCTGTCTTCGACAGGCTCAGGCGGCGGAGTAGAGGGGAGATTGACATAATAATGTGATCTGCATCCAGAGGTCCAGGACCATGCGTTTGTAAATGCGTACATACTCATAACGACACACGAAAGATAGAGTGATATGACCTTTCCTGAAAACTATTTTCGACGAATGGACGAGAGTGATGATGATATATTCTATGAAATGCCGCGCCTTGTCGTACATATCGATGATGCGGCGATTGCAGCGACAACCGATCTCTACCGCAGGTACCTTCCATCTGATGGTGATATCCTCGATTTGATGAGTAGTTGGCGCAGTCATCTTCCCGAAGAAGTAGCTTATCGTTCCGTTGTGGGGCTAGGACTGAATGCCGTTGAAATGCACGAGAACCCTCAATTGACCGATGCTGTTGTGCACAACCTCAACAAAAATCCGCAATTGCCTTTTCCTGATGAAGCATTCGATGCATGTGTCCTCACTGTCTCGGTGCAATATCTCATTCATCCCATTGATGTATTTACAGAAGTCGGTCGGGTGTTGCGCCCCGAAGCCCCCTTTATCACGGTCTTCTCAAACCGTATGTTTCCCACCAAAGCCGTCGCGATCTGGCAGTCACTTGATGCTGAAGGTCACATGCAACTGGTCGAAACCTACTATCGAGGTGCGGCTTGTTTTGATGAAATAGAAATAATTGACTGTAGCCATGCAAAAGGCGATCCGCTCTATGCTGTGGTAGGCCGCCGTATGACCTCTCTATAACATTCACTGGTACGATTCTTGCCACTTTTTAATTGATTATAAGTGGCAGAGCCTATGCAATCAAAATCAGCAAACTGGTCATTTAGTACCAGACTATATCATCTTGTGCGGCATCACGGCGTAGTGACGATGGCTTACATCATCATTACGCTGTGTTTTACCTACCCCACGATTATACATCTCAGCGACGCGATTGGTGGGCAGCAGGACGCGCTCGAAAACTACTGGAACCTGTGGTGGACGCATCGTGCGGTAGTGGAACAAGGGCAGAATCCTTTCGAGACGACGGCGATGCATCACCCCTTTGGTATTCCACTCTACTTTCACACCTACAACATCCTCAATGGGCTGTTGTCGTTGCCGCTTCAGATCTGTTGTGGTACGGCCGTCGCATACAATCTGCTCAACATGTTTGCCTTTGTGATGGTCGGTTTGGGTGCCTACGCGCTGGTGTACTACCTCACACGGCGTCGCACAGCGGCATTTATCGCTGGTTTGATCTACGCCTTTAGCCCGTACATGGCGTTCCATCTCGACGTTGGGCAGCCGTTTATGCTGTCGTTGCAGTGGATGCCTTTCTACCTCCTCGCACTGCTCAAAGGGCTGCGCGACAATTGGCGATTTCTGTTGCTGGCCTCGGGCGTGTTGTTGCTGATCGGCCTGACCGACTGGCACTACCTTTCCTACTCGATTACCATAACCTGCCTGCTCTGGTTGTATGAAGTGGTTCGACTGCGGCAACCAAAAGCGAT
This sequence comes from Chloroflexi bacterium AL-N1, assembly GCA_013122435.1. GTDB lineage: Bacteria > Chloroflexota > Chloroflexia > Chloroflexales > Roseiflexaceae > AL-N1. The sequence goes on along the minus strand of WYDT01000023.1, from coordinate 29,715 downwards.
AGGAGTGCTCACTGGCAAACTCGCGCTCGTTGGTGGCCTCTTTGCGTTGTTGATTGCCCCCGTGCTCTGGCCAATGTTAAGCGAACTGGCAAGCGATCCTTATGCCAGACGGCCTATCGAGCATAGTGTGGTCCACTCAACCGATCCGCTCGCCTTCTTCCTGCCGAGCATCTTCCATCCGCTCTGGGGTGGCTGGGCAAGTGAGATTTTCTACGAGCAACTCATTCGTAGTTTTATCATCGGTGGCATTGCAACACTGGGGTATGTAGCGCTCGTGCTCGCACTGTGTGGCGTAGTGCGCGATTGGCGCCGCAGTGCATTGTTTGTGTTGCTGTTCGTCGTGTTTGCGATCTTGTCGTTAGGACCATACTGGCAGTTCAACGGTGTGAATAGTTTTGATACAGACCACCCGATTCCTCTGCCATATCTCCTCTTTCGAGAATTGCCGTTTATGGATATACCGCGTATCCCAAGTCGCTTCATTGCCGTGGTGATGCTGGCATTGGCTGTGTTGGTCGGTATCGGGGTCGCGTGGCTGTGGGGTCAACCGTGGATGCAGCGGCGCTCTCCGCTTGTGCAGAACCTGTTGCTGGTGGCGCTGGCTACACTGGTATTGTTTGAGTACTGGCCGCGCCCTTTTCGCATGACCCCGATTGGCCCAGAGCATGTCTCGCCGTTTTATCGACAACTTGGCACCGAACCCGACGACTATGCACTTATCGATGTGCCACACCTCTGGAAACCCTCGATGTTTTATCAGACATACCATGGGAAACCGACCGTTGGTGGTCGCATCTCACGTGTACAACTGCACGCATGGTGGGATGGGCGCTTCTTTGGTCCATTGTTGCAGGCACGCGAGGCCAAACCGGAGATCGGTGTTGCTAATAGTCCAGAGGCGTGGCGCTCGGCTCTGGCATGTCAGAATGTGCGGTATGTAACGTTCTACAAGCAGGATATCACTCAGGATGATCGAGAGGGGATCGAGGCCCTCCGTGCGCAGTTGTTTGCTGGTGTAGAGCCACTGTATGAGGACGAAACACTCTGGGCGTACGGGCCGTTGCAACAGACCACCTCTGCGCCCTACTGGATGCCCGACCCGGACGAGTGGTATGAAGCAGAAACGAATGAAGAAGGGACTGTTTTTCGCTGGATCGAAGGTGATACCGGTTCTTTATTGGCGTATCCCTGTGGCCCTAACAACGTACTGTTGAGCCTTAACCTGGTCAGTTTTGGTCAGAGTCGCACGCTGGATATCCGTCTGAATGGCGATTCGGTGTCGCAACACACGTTGGAACAGGACCTGTTGACGCCCATTGAGGTGCCCTTGCAACTGGCCGATGGTGAAAATCGTATCGAGCTGCACAGCGTGGAGCCAGCCACTTCCCCCGAGTCGCTGGGCTTTGCCAATGATTCGCGGATGCTGAGCTTTATGGTGTCGCAGGTCGCGCTGGTATCACGGTGATAGCGGGGATGGTCTACGGCGGCTGCAAGCCGCCGCTACGGTGTTTTGAGGTAGCCCTGTTGCCATGTGTTTCGATGTTTTGGTAAGCGCGGTTTACCACCGCGCCCATAGTTTGACATACTTTATTTTCCAACACTAGTCAGTCAGCGAATGCTGAGCTTTATGGTGTCGCAGGTCGTGCTGGTATCACGGTAACATCCGAGATGTGTGGCGGTGATAGATGGACAACGGCGGCTACCAGCCGCCGCTACGATACATCGGTATTTTGGTAGGCGCGGTTTGGAACCGCGCTCCGCATAGTACGGACGACATACCCAAGCAGAGCATAAGCTACAGCAAATGGCTACGGCGGCTGGCAGCCGCCGCTGCGAGAATGTGGAAATAGGCGCGGCTTGGGGCCGCGCTCATGGTGTGAACGTAGGTGGTTAATGGAGATGTGGGGAAGGGCTAGAGAGGGCGACCTTGTCTGTTTGAGTGGCGGACGGTGGGTATCATAATGCCGAAAATGGACGACGGCTACAAGCCGCCGCTACATTGGTGCGAGGAGGAGGCGTGGTTTGCAATCGCGCACACGTATCTGATGTCCTACACCATCGAACGTAACTGAGCCAACTGCTCATGCAGCAGCCGTGCATCCTTCTTGTATTCCAGCGTCAATGCTTTGGGATTGGTCTGCTGCAACACATTCTGGAGCAAGGCATAATCCTCCTCTCGCAGATCTTCGTGCCAATCGTTCAATGTGTCGTTTGCCCAGCGCGGCCCGCTGATGTGGAGTTGCCAGACCCGTTGCAGGGGCAATCGCGCCATGTACTCCTCAATCGGTATGCCTAAACGCACAGCACTTACTTGTGCATGCGCCAGGTCTAACAGCATCCCTACATTACCTTCCTCTACTACTGCTGCGATAAAATCTGGTTCACAGATGTATTCGTAAGCGCCACCAGCGCAGTAATCGAGATTTTCCAGGATGATCGGTACATCGATCATCTCTTGGAGGGTATTGATGTTACGGCATATGTTGGCAAACAGTTCGTCGCGATCTAGCACAGGTGAACGGGCCTGCATCCAGCCATCAAACCCGACCTCCGCCGCACTAAAACCGAGGTGTAGACTCAACCAGGGCGTCCGGGTCATTGCTATCGCCCTGTGGGTGATCTCAACGACATTATCCTGATGAAGCGCATCAGGGTGGCCCAAGGACCAATCGTATACACTGTTGTGCAGGAGCAATGGGTGGTTGGGAAATTGAGCAATGGTGCCTTCGGTCAGTGGACCACCAGTTTCAAGATAGTCAATCGTCAGGGTATGGTTCGCCAGTTGCTCCCGCGCAAGTGGTGAGTCGGCAATCGCAAGTGCAGTCATAACATACCTTCTCCATATTTCACGAATCAAGCAGATTTCCAAACTTCTGTTGCTGCTGGTATACTGAGCGTATCACACATTTCTGCATTTGTACAAGCACGGAGTAAGTATGTAATGCACTATTATCCTGGTGCTCTCCATATGCACACAACCTATTCTGATGGAAGTGGTACGATTGACCACGTGATTCGGTCGGCGCGTGATGCGGGTCTGCGCTGGATTATCGTCACGGATCACGACACGCTGGAAGGTCGTCCGTATCAGGGCTGGCGTGATGATGTGCTCGTCATCGTTGGATATGAAATCACCCCTGATCGTAACCATTTCCTCACGCTCAATGTTGACCAGATCGTGGACCGTAAGCTGCCGCCACAGGACTTTGTAGATGCCGTGTATGACCATGGTGGCTTTGGCATCATCGCGCATCCTGATGAGCGGGTACAGAACAGCTTCAAGGACATTTACCGTTGGGACGATTGGTCTGTCGATGGCCCCCGTGAGCGCAGTGGTCGTTCAGTCGGTATCGAACTCTGGAATTTTATGAGCGATTGGGGTGAGCATCTCACGCAGCGTAACAAAGAGTTTATCTATTTCTTTCCGCGTCAAGGACTGAATGGCCCCACGCCCGAAACTCTCGCCTGGTGGGATCGGCTCAATGTTGCAGGACGGCGCACTTTTGGTGTTGGTGGTGTGGATGCCCATGCGTTCAAACAACGTGCTCCCTGGGGCGAGATAGAAGTATTTGGATATAAATGGATATTTGAGACACTGACAAACTATCTGCTGTTACCCGAACCACTGGCGCTCGATCCCGATACAGCGCGGCATCAGGTTTTTGGGGCACTGGCCGCAGGGCGCTCATACTTTGTCAATCGGATGGATGGCGATTGTCCCTCACTCACTTTTGCGGCCACGAGCGATGATAGCACCTGGCACATTGGTGATAGCGTATCTTTACAGAATGGCCCTTTGACCCTCATTGCTGACGTTGATCTAGATGCTGAGGTACAGATCATTCGTAATGGTCGGGTGTTTGCCAAAGGACTGCGGGAGGTGCGCCAGACTATTACACGATCGGGGGTTTATCGCCTTGAAGGATATCGTAAAGGGCGTCCATGGCTATACACAAATCCGATCTATGTGGTGGAGTGAAGGAGCCAATGTACTCAACCGGACTAAGCAACCTGACCCTAGGAGGACTCTGTGACTAATCAAGCATTACTTGATGAATTGACTGCGATGACGTGTGATCTGGTGGCGATGCCTTCCACCGCTGACAAGCCGGATCAATTACGCGCAACAATTGACTATGCCGAAGGCTACATGCGTGATATTCCTGGTTTGTATCTGCATCGTGGTGAATACAAGGAGAAACCATACCTCATTGCGACTTTGCACCAGACGAAGACACCCACGATTATGCTCAATGCCCATCTGGATGTGGTGCCGGGATACGCCGAGCAGTTTCACCCGCGCATAGAAAATGGTCGTATCTATGGTCGTGCAACGCAGGATATGAAGGGGTCAGGTGCCGTCCTCTTGCGACTGCTCAAGGATCTGGCCGCTCTCCCATCTCCGCCGAATGTCGGGTTTATGTTTGTGACGGACGAGGAGATTGGTGGCGAAGATGGTACGGGCTATCTACTCAGACAGGGATGGCGTTGTGAGTTCTTCCTGGCCGCCGAGCCTACCGATCTGGAGATTTGCTATTCGCATAAAGGACCGCTGTGGGTTGAAGTGCACCTTGATGGTGAGCCAGCCCATGGTTCGCGTCCCTGGGATGGTACGAATGCGATTGTGACGATGCGCGAGGGCCTGGTGGCGCTTGAACAACGCTACCCAACGCCACGTGAAGCGGTGTGGCGCACAACTGCAGTACCGACGGTGATCAATGGTGGCGATGCGAACAACCGCTTACCCAAGCATCTCGCACTGACACTTGATGTCCGACGTGTTCCCGAAGAACCACTCGAAGACGTTATGGAGTCACTAAAGTCTTGCTTCCCTGCTGGTGATGTACGCCTGATCGCTTCTGGTCCACCACTTGCAACCGATCCACAAGATGCGACCGTGCAGAAATTAGCCCAGGTTATCACGGCGGTTACTGGTCAGAAAGCCGGATTTTTCCAGGAGCATTTTGCTACCGATGCGCGGTTTTACAGTGACGTTGGTATTCCTTCTGTCTGTGTGGGGCCGATTGGCGCAGGGTTGCATTCAGACAACGAATGGGTTGAGATTGCCAGTCTTGGAACGCTCTACGACATTCTCTGGCAGTTTACCAACGCCTGCTAGTCTTGACAATGTTGTGCTCACCCACGCCAGATACGCCTGCTAGCGCATGTGTTCGACACTATAGCGGTCAACGGCCCAGCGGAGGATACGCTTGATCGTAGGTTTGTCGAGCGGGGTGAGTGCCTCTTTGACGATTCGTAGTGCAGTAATTTCACGGTCACCACGCAGTTGTCCTTGAAGTGCTGTAATAAATTCCACCAGTTCATCCTCAGCCACAAAGATTTCCTGCGTATCACGAGTCTCGGTTTGCTTTTGCCGAATGCGTAGTCCTGGGCGTTCATTCTGAGCGTCGCGTTCGGGCATAATTTCAATGGTGTGCATTGCTACTCCTTGGTACGTTGTGATTATGTCAGATGTTTTTGTGAATGCAACAACACCAACCTTGAACAGGAAGTACTGCTACTTCGTCCGGCCCTTCAGAGCATCCACGGGGTGTAGGTGAGCATAAATCTTACAAAACAGTGTTATGTACACGAGTATAGCATATTCTTGCACATGTGACTAGTATCGATTGTCGGTCTTGTGGGATGTGTCACAAAGTAGTATATCGGGTCTCCTGTTGATACGTGTTGCTTATAGTTAGTTATAGCGTCTATTTGAAATACTAGTAGTCAATAGCGCAAAATATGCAATTTTATTGCGGATTAGTAGCAATTTAGCGCCGCAAATTTGTTACCAACAACAGAAAAGATATCTAAATATGTTCTTGTAATCAATATTGTCAACATTTGTCTCTTATTTAGTTTATTCGCTTGTCAAAGTAGTCATGATAGAATGTAAACGAGTAAGTACACGTTTACAAGCAGGTTTTTTATGAAATCAGTCAAAGATGTTGCAAAACGTGCCGGTGTGTCAACTGCCACTGTTTCACGTGTCATAAACCAGAGTGGCTATGTAAGTCCTGAGTTGTATCAGCGCGTCACTCAGGCGATCAAAGAACTTGGATATGAGGCAAATCCCTTTGCTCGCGGTTTGAAAGTTGATAAGAGTAATACTATTGGTCTTATTATCTCAACTATTGAAAATCCGTTTTTTGCGACTGTGGTACGCGGGGTCGAGAGTAAAGTGTATAATGCGGGCTATAGTCTTATTTTGTGTAATACTGATAATAAGCCTGAGCTTGAACGTATGTATATTCAGCTTTTGCGACAAAAACGGGTTGACGGATTGATTATTAGTGCCAGCGGTGGTGCTGATGAAGAGATTGCTGCATTAGCAGAGCGCGAGATGCCCATTGTGCTTCTCAATCGACGTCTGCGAGAGCATCGGCCATGCGTTGATGCGGTACTCAGCAATAGTCGCGAAGGCACACGCCAGGCCATTGCACACCTTATTGATTTTGGTCATCAGCGTATTGGGATTGTGTCTGGCCCCAAAGATCATTTACAGGGTGCGGAACGGTTAGCGGGCTACCGACAAGCTTTTGCCGAAGCTGATTTGCCTGTACCCCCTGAACTGATTTTTGAGGCACCCTTCACTGCTGAAGGTGGCTACACTGGAACAATGGTACTGCTTCAGCAGCAACCAGTACCAACCGCGCTTTTTGTTAGCAATAACCTGATGACTTTTGGTGCGTTGCAGGCTGTTCGTGAGCTAGATTGTCATATACCGAATGATCTGGCGCTCATTTCTTTTGACGATATTGAGTGGGCTCCTTTTATAGATCCACCATTGTCGGCAGTGGCGCAGCCAGCGTATGATATTGGCCTGACAGCGGCTCAACGTATTCTGGATCGCTTACTTGGCCAGCTTCGTGGTAGTAGTGAGGAGGCTGTTCTGGCGACAAAACTGGTCATTCGCAAGTCGAGTGGTGCTCCTCTGAAAGATGTTGAAGGGCAGATAATGTGAGCAGTGTTGATGAACAACATATCTCATTGCCTCAGATGCAAATGCCGTGCTCGCGGCGTTCTTTTCTCAAACATGCCTTTTGGGGCATAGGGCTTGCCGCTACCGCATTAATCACCCAGTCGTGTGGTACTGATGTGATACGCACACCTGGTACCGCAGTTCAGGCCTCGACATTACGTGCTGTGCTCTATGGAACACCTGCCAAAGTTGAGACCTTTGCGAACCTTACGCAGCGGTTTGAACGTGCCTATCCTGGCCGAAAGGTTGCATGGATTCCGGTGCAGGCGGTTGAGTGGGATGAGTATTTTGGCAAAGTTATCACGATGATTGCTTCAGGACAATCAATTGATCTGGTTGAAGTGGGGACTGAGGGGTTGCAAATCTTTGCCAACAAAGAAATCATCCAGCCACTTGATCCGTTTGTACAGGCTGATCAAAGTGAGATATGCGAGTATTTTAGTGATGTGGCCCCACAACTTGTTGAGGTTATGCTCCACAAAGGCCACCTCTATATGTTGCCGTGGTTGCAAGGCGCTGCAGTTATTTTTTACAACAAACAGCTTTTTGCACAAGCAGGTCTGGAACCTCCTGCTGATGATTGGTCGGTTGATGATTTTCTTGGCAGTGCTCAACAGATCAGCGCACTGGGTGACGATGTTTTTGGTTTTGGCTGGCCCAATCGTCACTGGGGTGGCATCATTCCATGGATCTTTGTGAACGATAGCAATCTGCTCACTGAAAAACATCAATCAGGTGGCGAATGGCTGTGGCAAACCTTCTATGCAGACAATCGTATTGCTCAGGAGGCAGGTGGTGGGTTTGCGTGGCAACACTCACGTGCGAATGATCCACGGAATGTCGAAGCCTTGCAGTTTCTGCAGGATCTGACCTGGCAACATGCAGTGGCTCCTTCTCCGACCGATCATGGCCAGTTGGCAAACTTCTTTAGCACAAACCGGCTTGGTATGTTGCCAGCACATCGGTTTATGGTTGGTCGACTAATCAGTGCTGGTATGCAGCCTGGCGATTTTGATGTGACATTTATGCCTCGTTGGCGCAGTCAACGGCATCAATTTGGCACCAGTGGTATGGCTATACTCTCGGATTCGTACTCGCCCGACCTGGCCTGGACGCTCATCAAATGGATGATTCGACCAGACGAGATGAGTGAGTATGTGCAGGGTGGGGTGCATACCTCGGCACGTCGCTCGGTAACGAATGACCCTATCCAACACGCACATATCGGCCCGGAAAACTGGCATGTGTTTTACGATGTATTCGATACGATTCCTGATACGGCTCCCATTCCGGCCCCGCCCATAGCAAAAGATATGACCAACACTCTCGTAAAGTATGTTGGTCTGGCAATGGCAAATGAGCTATCTCCCCACGACGCCATGGAGCGTATGCATACGGACTTACGTGCTCGGCTCCGTCATTTGGATGTGTAAGGCCCCGGTCGCCATAATCCACTTACCATAACTAAAAGAGAGTTTTGTTATATTCACGTTGCATAAGGTGATGTGTAGCACACAGGGTATTGTATGAGCTTGCGATCTTTTTTTCAAAACCATAGATTTAGTCGGCCATCGGCACAGGTCGCCAATCTTTCAGATATGCGAAGAAGGGAGGCCCTGTCAGCTTATCTCTTTATTGCACCGACGTTTCTGATTTTTTTACTCTTTATTGCTGCCCCAATGCTCTTTTCATTCGGTTTAAGCTTTTTTGCCTGGGATGTGATTACTCCGGCCCGTTTTGTGGGTTTTAGTAACTATGGTGCCATTCTGAACGACATACGTTTCTTTGAGAGTCTTCATAATACGTTTGCCTTTGTTGTTATCGTTGTCGTGTGTAACTTATTGGTTGCGTTAGGGCTTGCTGCTGTACTACAGTGTTTTGTGCCACTATTTCTACAGCGTTGGTATTTTTCAGTGTATATGTTGCCAGTTATAACACCTATTTCATCATTTGCCATTGTTTTTGGCTTTTTACTCCATAATGATCTTGGTGTGGTGAATTATTATCTGGAAATGTTACATATGCCAGCGATACCCTGGTTAACATCTAGCAGCTGGGCCTTGTTTTCGATTGCACTTGTGACTGTGTGGAAAAGCTTTGGTTTTGATCTTATTTTATTTGTTGCAGCAATGCAGCGTTTCCCTCGCCAACTGTATGATGCTGCCGCGATCGATGGTGCCAGTACATGGCAGCAGTTTCGATGGATTACGTTGCCATTGTTAAGCCCCACTATTTTCTTTGCAGTTGTCGTGGGTCTGATTATGAACTTTCAGGTGTTTGATCAACCGTATGTCATGACTCGTGGAGGACCTGGCAACTCAACTCGCACCTTGGTGCTGCTGGTCTATGAAGATGCTTTTGGAGCAATGCGGATGGGCTACGGCTCTACCATTGCACTCATGCTTTTTGGCATCCTTTTGATATTGACCATACTCCAACTGCGTTTTGTTCAACGTTGGGTGCACTATGGATAGAATAATGAATCGAATGCTTTCCATCCATCTTCAGAGATATCGTATGTATCAGCGGTGGCTCTTTCATGCATGTATATTGACTTTTTTGACGGCTGTAAGTGTGTTGATATTAGTGCCATTTATATGGATGTTTGTTATATCACTGCATGTCCCCAGTTATTCGTTTGTATTGCCACCACAGTGGTTCAAAGGTGGTATACGCTGGGAAAACTACTTTGATGTCTTTAAGAATGTTCCATTTGCACTGTATATGCTCAATAGTATGAAGGTGACTGTTATTATCATTGCGGGACAGATTTTTACATCTTCACTGGCTGCTTATGCCTTTGCACGGCTATATTTTCATGGAAAACATATTTTATTTACACTATTGCTTTCGGCAATGATGATACCCCTGTTTGTTACCATTATTCCGACGTTTGTGTTTATTCGTATGTTACAACTTACCGATACCCATGCTTCGTTGATTATTCCCGCAATGATAACGCCTTTTGGTGTATTTCTGCTACGCCAGTTTTTTCTCACAATCCCACGAGAACTAGAGGATGCGGCGAAAATTGATGGTGCGACCCCATGGCAAATCTTCTGGATCGTATTCGTTCCATTGGGAAAGCCCGGCATCATTGTACTGGCGTTAATCAATTTTAACGCACATTGGAATGAATTTTTTCGTCCTCTGATTTTTCTGAACAGTTGGGAACAGTTTACACTTCCGTTAGGTATTGTGACATTACGCGGTTTTATGGACACGGGGAGCATCTCTGTGGTATTGGCAGGTATTAGTTTAGCGATTCTTCCAGTCGTTACGCTGTTTATCCTCGCACAACGCCATTTGTTTGAAAGTTTGGTGATTACGGGAGTCAAGGGATAAATGTTAACCAACATCTCTGTGAATGTTTGCAGAGAGCTACATATACTAAGGCTAGCGATATGACGTATCTATTGGGTGCTGATATTGGCACTAGTAGTTGCAAAGTCGTTTTAATCAATACACGTGGCGATACCATAGCAACGAGTCGGATTGCCTACCAGACAAATTATCCGCATACCAATTGGGCGGAACAAAACCCAGAAGAGTGGTATGACCATTTCTGTCAGGCCGTGCGCCAGTGTATCCAGAGCGCACATGTAGCTACTGCATCAATCCATGCAGTCAGTGTCTGTGGCCCTGCCCACGATGTTGTGCTGTTAGATCGACACGGTCGTGCACTCCAATCGGTCATTTTATGGTCAGATCGACGAAGCACCCCGCAGGCGCAATGGTTAGAGAATTTGTATGGTGATGTGATTTTTGATACGAGTTATCAGCCGGTGAGCCCTCATTGGACTCTGGCACAGTTGTTGTGGATTAAAGAGCGTCAGCCTGAGATTTGGCAGCAGATGACGCGTCTGATGATCCGCAAAGATTATATTTGTTACCGTCTGACAGGAAGTTGGGCCACTGATTGGTATGATGCGATAGGAACACAACTATTTGATGTTCAGCAGGGCAGGTGGTCACAGGCGTTATGTGACCTGATTGACTTACCAATGTCGTATCTGCCTCCCGTTCGTGATGCGACCGCCATCAGCGGCAGGGTGACACAGCAGGCTTCCGAAGATACAGGATTGGCGGTTGGAACATGTGTGGCGGTAGGCAGCGGCGATTCAGTGGTTGAAGCACTTGGTGCAGGTGTCTTTGAGCCAGGTCAGGGGATTGTCAAACTCTCAACCTCAGGTAGTGTAAGTGTGGTAACGGCTACCCCACGTCCCAGCCATAAGACGATTACCTACCACCATCTCATCCCAGACCGCTGGTATTCCATTGCAGCCACAAACTCAGGAGCCGCAGCAGCCCAATGGTTTGTCGATGTATTTGGTAGAGTCCCCATGAGTGGCAATCTGGATCAGATCGCTGCCAAAGCCGAGCCTGGAAATCTTGGCTTGATCTTCCACCCCTATCTTCAAGGTGAACGGGCACCTCACTGGGATCCGTACCTGCGGAGTGATTTTGTCGGCATTACTATACAACATCAACAACAACACTTTGCGCGCGCTGTGCTAGAAGGTGTAGCGTTCTCACTCCGTGATTGTTTAGAATTGTGCTACTCTCTCGATCTCGATATTCACGAATTCTATGTCTTGGGTGGTGGTGCACGTAGCCCGCTCTGGCGTCAGATTATTGCGGATATCTTTGGGCATACCTTGATTGAAACACCAACTGTCAATCTTGCTGCCTATGGTGCAGCACTACTTGCTGGTGTGGCACACAGGACCTTCGCCAGTTTTGAAGAGGCGGTGCTTATGGGTAAGCAACAGCAAACGGTTACGGAACCAAATCCGAAGACAATACCTTTGTATGCCGACCTATACGTGTTGTATCAACGATTGACCAAGTCCCTCGCTCCCATATATCACGATTTAAGTCTGCTGATGGCGGAAGAAGCGACTGATGCGATAGTTGAAACATCATAACGTATTTGGGTAATGGTTTGAGGGGTTTTCCTTATGTTACACGCAACTGTTCCTATACCTGAAGAACGAGCGCTTATTGGTTATGAGCCTGCGCTACTTCGTACTATGTATCAACGTATGCGGTTGATTCGTGAATTTGAACTTCGTGTAAACCGGTTGTTTCGCGAGGAGAAAATTCCAGGGACGATTCATTTATCGCATGGACAGGAAGCGGTCGTTGTGGGGACGTGTGCCGCACTTGAGGCCCATGACTTTATTACGCTGACGCACCGTGGCCATGGGCAGGCACTCGCCAAAGGTGTGAATTCACGCACATTAATGGCAGAACTCTTTGGGAAAGCAACCGGATGTTGTCGTGGTAAAGGCGGCTCGTTACATGTCGGCGATATGTCGGTGGGCGCACTGCCAGGTATTGCTATCGTTGGCGCTTCGGTGCCGATTGCGGTTGGTATGGCATTTGCATTTAAACGCCAAAAACTTCCGCGAGTCGTCGTGTGTTTTCATGGCGATGGTGCGACCAACGAAGGCGATTGGCACGAAGCACTCAACCTCGCGGCTATCTGGCAATTACCCGTAGTATTTGTCTGTGAAAACAATTTTTATGGTGTCACCACTCGCTTTGATGAGGTGAGTCGTGTGACTGATATTGCCCAACGTGCTCAGGCATATGGATTATCCAGTCAATCTGTGTATGGTAATGATCCGCTCGTGGTGTATGAAGCCGCTCTCACCGCCGTCAATCGTGCTCGTGAGGTATACGAACCTGGTTTTATCGAGTGTCTCACCTATCGTCAGGGGGGGCATAAACGTGATGATCATGGTACGTATCGCCCGCAGGATGAAGTTGCATTCTGGATGGCCCGTGATCCGGTAGAACGGTTCAAAGATCGTCTTGTGACGGACAGTATTATTTCCTCAGAAGACATGGATTTTCTTCATCAATCGATTTTGATCGAGTTAGATGAAGCTGAACGCTTTGCTCAGGACAGTGTGTTACCAACACGCGAGTGGGCATGGGAGGACGTCTATGCCTGATCAATCGCGCAACCTGACGATTGTTGAAGCAATGCGTGAGGCCCTGTCACAGGAGATGTCGCGTGATGAGTCGGTGTTTGTACTTGGTGAGGACATTCGTTTAGGTGGCTCGTTTCAATTTACGCTCGGTTTGCATGATCAGTTCGGTTCTGAGCGTGTGCTCAACACACCAATCTCTGAAGCAGGGTTTGTTGGTCTGGCGATTGGTGCAGCGATCCAGGGGTTACGTCCCGTCGTGGATTTTCAGTATGGTGATTTTGTGCTGGAAGCGGCCGATCAGTTGATACAGCAAGCTGCCAAACTACGCTATATGTCCGGGGGACAGCTCACCATTCCGCTGGTGGTACATCTGCCGACAGGGGCATCGGGCCGGGGTGCCCAACATGCGCAATCGGTTGAAGGTTTCTTTTTTCATGTGCCAGGCTTGCACATTGTTACGCCGGCAACACCCTATGATGCCAAAGGACTGTTTGTCAGTGCGCTTCGCAGCAATAACCCGGTGCTGTTTCTCGTCCATAAACATACCTATGGCAGTCAAGGGCGCTTCTGTTTGCAAAGCGATGTTGTCACTGGTCCTGTGCCTGAGGAGCTGTTCAGTATTCCCCTGGGATGTGCTGACATAAAACATACAGGGGGTGATGTCACCATTGTGACGAACTTGTCGATGCTGCATCATTCGCTCAATGTCGCTAAAGAGATGGCACATCTCGGCGTAGGTGTGGAGGTGGTCGATCTCTGTACACTCGTTCCCCTGGACACCGAGATGATTCTGACATCGGTGCGTAAAACACGCAGATTGGTGATCGTCCATGAGGATAACCTCCGTGGTGGTTGGGGTGCTGAGGTGGCGGCTGTGGTCGCTGAACAAGCCATGTTCGAACTGCTTGCCCCTATCAAACGAGTGGCTGCTGCCGATACCCCGATCCCATTTTCGCCAGTCTTGGAAGCATCTGTTATCCCGAATGAAACGGACATTAAATCGGCAATACAGGTTGTATTAGCGTGGGAGGGTGTCATACTCTCCAGGGATTGTTGATAGTACTGATTGTGTGAAAGCTGTTTATAGTTTCTTACATGAGGTGTTGATATGTTGATCGCAATTGGAAGTAATCTTAAAAGTCTTAAGTTGAAAGAGCACCTTAAAGTGCATTTGTTACAGATGGGCTATTACCCCATCGATTGTGGAGATGCTGTTGAACACTCCTCAGTCAGTCAGTTAGTGGGATTGACAGTGGCACGTGGTGAAGCTGAACGGGGCATTCTTATCTGTGATACAGGCGTGGGGATGGCGATGGCAATAAACAAAATGGCAGGTGTGCAGGCTGCCATTTGTTACGATGAATATTCCGCAGAACGTGCCGCTACCAGTGGTGCTCAGATACTCACGTTTGGTTCACAGCTGGTTGGGCCAGCGACTGCCGCAAGACTACTCGATAGCTGGTTGACCTATCAGCCGTTGAATGAACGGGCCATGCGACGAGTAGCCAAGCTCAACGTCGTAGGTATCTAGTTCTTTACATTAATCGTTGATGGTGTGGTGTAAGTGAGGTTCCTATGTTTTCTGAGATAACTTCGGGGGTATTCAGTGTCAACCATGGCACTGTTGACGGAAAGAATGGTATTATCATTGGTTCGAGGGGTGCGGTAGCAATTGACTCGGGTCTTCATCCTGAAGAAGGTCGAATGATGGCCGAGTTTATTGGTGCACATCACCATCCGCCTGAGTATCTGATTTTTACGCACGGCCATAGTGATCATATATTTGGGAGTGCAGCCTTCCAGGGAGCAGAGGTTTTTTCACATCTTTCCACCCCAACCGTCATTGCGAAACAGATTGCCACATGGACGAAACGTACTGGTATAGCAGCGGCACAGTTGCGCTCCTCCGTTACGCATCCAACGGTAACGTTTGTCGATAATATGCGCCTTAATCTTGGAGATAAACATTTACGGTTATTTTGGACTCCGGGCCATAGTTGTGATAGTACTTGTGTGTATGTAGAGGAAGACCGTATCCTTTTTGCAGGTGATACTGTTGTGACAGGTATTGTTCCTGCGCTCTGGGATGGTGATAGCCGTGAGATGGAGCATTCGTTACGCACGCTCGCACTGATGGATATCGATGTATTGGTGCCAGGCCATGGTCCACTGCTGCGAGGGGCCGCAACCGTGCGCGAATGGTTAACCTGGCTGGTCGATTATCTGGTTGCTATCCGTGAGTCGGTCAGTATGTCGTTAAAGGATGGCTATGATCCCGAGTCGGCAGTTAATGCGGCGAGCTTTCAGGAATTTGCTGCTGGCCGCCTCCCCGAGAACAAACATAATATGATCCGACGACATCGTGATACGGTGCGGAACATCTTCGAAGAAGAGTTGCAACGCACGCAACCTCAGCCAATCTTGTCAGCAACATATGCGCGAGTGGCTCCTTTGGGCGATCACGTGCGGTTTTCCTGACTGGAGTACGTATGATACGGATGGCTATCGTTGGTGTGGGTTGGGCTGGTCAACGTCAGTTGCGTGCCATCAAAGAATTAGGACGTGATATAGTCGTTGCCGGTCTGGTTGATTGTGACGAGGATTTTTTGCAACAACAGGCGATTGCGTTTGGTATCCACGCTACCTGGGTCGACAGACAAACGATGTTAGCTGACCCATCTATCGATGCGGTGTCGATCTGTGTTCCGCAAGCCCTCCACTGTCCGATTGCACTGGATGCGGCAAGGGCAGGCAAGCATATTTTATGCGAAAAACCAATGGCACTGACGGTTGATGAAGCCACCCAGATGATTGAAACGGCCCAGCAACACCACGTGAAGCTCTATGTCGCTGAAAACGAAGTGTACATACCGATGGTGCGTTTTTTACGCGATATTGTGCAAACAGGCGCGTATGTTGGTGAGGTTGTGAGCGCATCCGTGGTCAATGGCTTTCGTGCACCACATTTTGTCTACCCCGGACGGCGGTCCTGGCTGACTGAACCGGACAAAGGTGGTACTGGTACCTGGATGCTTCATGGTATTCACACAGTTGCACAGATGCGCTATATCTTTGGCGAGGTGGCGACAGTCTATCTGCGTGAACATATCACCCCTTCCTCCATAGGACCGACCGAAGGTACTATGAGTGGCTTGTTAACCTTTGAAAATGGCTTGTCAGTCTCAATTGTACAGACTCGCGAAGCGCATATTGATGGCAGACTGGGTGGGTTTATCCTGCGTGGAGAACATGGCACACTGCACGCAACACCATCTGGCTGTACATTCTGGCCTTCGGACATGACATCACACGCAGCATCGATTCCCCTTACATATCCCCCTGACTCACTCTCCTCCTATGCCCACGAAATTGCTGCTTTTGCCGATTATGTCGCAGGCCGCTCAGTTGGCCCGACCACGGGTGTGAGCGAACGGTGCAGTCTGGCCGTGGTGCAGGCAGGCTATGAGTCGGTGCGTACTGGTCTGCCTGTCATGTTACAAGAACGGTTCGGACGCTTGTAAGCTGTAATGCGTTTTTTGATTAAGATGAACTATGGAGTGAGAGGATGGCCTGAAGCGAAACCCCAATCGGGTCGGTACTATTCACTGCCACATCGGCAACCGCGACAATTTGGTCGCTTAAGTACGACGGCTTGATGTGTGGATCAAGGATGGCTGCCACCGTAACGTGATGTCCCTGATGCTCCAACCGACTGAGCGTATGACGAAGTTGGAGGGCATCCGCTGATGCAGTAACAACGATCAAGGCCCAATCGGTGGTCAGCGTGCCCATCTGTTTGATAAGCTCAGGGGCAATGGTGCAACAGACGCATCCGCCTCGTAGTCTTTTGGAAGGGAGTTCTGCCGCACGCATGGGCACATCTCCATTGTCGAGCATAGTTACGGTCTGATCCTGTCCCACCAGGTGTTCCGCCAGTTGCAGGGTATACTCCATTTTGGCCTGGGTAGCGACTCCCGCGATTGCAACAACATTCATCACAGTTTTCTCAAACATTCCAATGTCGTTGCTACAGATTATACACCCGAATTGAGATGTCTTTTTAGGTTGGTTCGCGGGTCCACGTCTGATCAGGAATGATCTGTGGTGGTGTTTCCTCGGCTGCCAGGCAAGCATCAAACAGGTGCTGTAGCTTTGTGGTATTGAAGCTATCTGGCTTTCCAATCATTACAAATTGGTTATGTGGTGGTGTATTTCCCCATTCTTCGCTCACAATCATGTTAATACGTTTGCCAACGAGGTGAAAAATAATGCGTCGTGAAGGAACCTCAGCCAGGTGCACAATGCCTTTTGCACGAAAAATAGTGGTTGGCACCTCCATTGTCGCTTTGCGAAAGGATTTGAGGGTAAATGGACGATCTGAGGTATAACTCCATGTATCGAACATAGCGCCGTGGTCATGTTCATGATCGTGATCGCATATCTCGTCGTGTTCGTGATGATGGCTATGATCATGAGAACGGTGATGGCCCGCTTCAAGCTGTTTTTGATAATGCCCGACTCCCAACAACAATTCTAGAGGGACTTGGCCATAGGTGGCCTCAAGGATGCGTGCACGAGGCGTAATAGTGTGAATCCAATCGTAGATGTTTGCTCGTTGTTCAGCATCTACCAGATCAACTTTGTTGAGTACCGCAATATCGGAAGCAGCGATCTGATCGACGATTAAGTCGGCATAGTCCTGATGGTGCTGGAATGCGTATTCGGCATCAATCAATGCAACAATACTGTCAACTGTAATGAATGGGCGCAACTCGGGATGTTCAAACGTCTGCGCAATGGCCCATGGATCAGACACACCACTCGCCTCGATAATAATGTATTCTGGCCGTTCTTCGCGATCAAGCACACTACAAACGGTGTCCAGCAGATCATCACGGATCGTACAGCAGATGCACCCGTTGGCCAGACTGGTTGTTTCACCTTCGATATCAATAATGATCTGTGAGTCGATATTGATCGCACCAAAATCATTGACCAGAACAGCTACACGCAGTCCATGATCTGATTTCAGAATGTAATTGAGCAGGGTTGTTTTACCTGCTCCAAGAAAACCTGTCAGAATGGTAAGTGGAATCTGCTGAGATGATGTAATAACCATTTGATGTCCCCTGTTATCATGTGCATCGGCTTTATTTGGGATTTTATTGATACAATGTGTCTTTAATGAAAGTGGTACTGTATCAATAGTTAGCGGTGTTGTCAAGCGTTGCTGTGTGAGTCTTCACCGATGTTACCATACAGTCACGGGCCGTTGTAATGAATGACGTGCAGCTACTGTATAGTTGCCTGCAAAGCCAATAATACCAAAACCAACCCCAAGTAGGCTAAAACCCAGTACCCGATATGTATGGATGTATCCAATAATAGGAGAGTTGTACTGGAACCATATGGAAGATGGTCTGAGCTATCAACGTTAAGACATAAATAAGGGCGAACATCTTGATTGGTATATTCACTGATACCGTTGTTTATCAATTTTTGAACAAGACGGGTAACATCTGCTGAATTTACATATTCAAGACAAGCGCCGAAAACTTGATTCCTTGTGGGAGATACTTGCATCATCAGTCAAACTCAAGTATAATTCTACCTAAATGTAGGTTGAAAAGCTCTATGTCAGATATAGCGGACAATGAAGCACGTCAACGTATCCTTGAAGCAGCAGAAACGCTGTTCGCCTCACGTGGGTATTCAGCGGTCAAGTTACGTGACATCGCACAAGCTGTTGGTATGAAGCATGCATCCTTGTATTATTATGTTCATGGTGGGAAGGAGCAACTTTTCATTGCAGTTTTTGAGTATAGTTTTAGCCGTCATCGAGACGGAATTGAAGCAGCAATACAGGGGGCAGGGGAATCATTGTGCCAACAATTGTATGCGGTGGCGGATTGGTTTACAGATCAATCAGCGATTGACCTAGAGCGTATCCAGCAAGGAGATCGCCCTTCAATTTCAATCGAAGAGATGCAGCGCTTATCGTTTTTTGCGTATGACGCATTGCGAATGCCGCTCTACACAATTCTGGAGCGTGCCAAAAACCGGGGTGAAATTGAGGTCAAGGATATTAACCTAGCAGTTATGGCCTTAATTAATATGGTTCGGAGTACATGTGGTATTCCAGGTATAAAACAGCAGGAACGTATCGACATTGGTCACGAGCTGGTTGACATGCTTTTAGACGGGCTGCGGACACGCTCAATTTTTTTCTTTGTTTTCTACCAAATTGTAGGTTGAAAGGTCTACTATGTACAAACAAACAGGAAGTTTTCTTCCCACAACAATCTACAGTCTTGCCAAAGGACTGGGTTTGCCATTGAGTCTTGTTACTGTTGTTGGTTTAAACACCTATTGGGTATTGACGCTAAACGCGTTTGGAGTCCATTTTGCACAAGTTGCCGGTGCCCCCCTGCTTGATCTGGAAAATGTACGTGGCATTCTAGATGCGACAGCTGCTCTTACGCTCATTCAATCCTATTCACCTGATGCACGTAATCTGTATTGGGTATTTTTCGTTCTCGATAATTTAATGCCACCAATTGTTTTCGGCTCTTTTGCATTGCTATGGATATCGCTACTGTCTTACCTGCCTGGACGTTGGGGCGACGTGTTACCGACGAGCCCCCTGATATTACTTCCACTAGGGGTCGGCTTCTTTGATTGTCTGGAAAACTTATGTTTCGTTGCAGCAATGTCTGCAGATCCACAAGCCGGACTCTCGATTATGAGAGTCGGGATTCTATTTGTGTATCTGAAAGCTCTATTCCTTTTCCTCACATTTGGCCTAACACCGATTTTTATAATTGCCACGGTACTTTCCTGGTGGCGTAAATTGCATCGTTTGCGGATGTTGGGTAGGTAATCTATCTTCGAAAAGGAGACACTAATGAGAGACACAATGTATGCCATTGGCTTTAAGCAGTATGGTAACCCGGAGGTATTGCAGCCTTTGGAACGCTCCATGCCCACACTTACGCCAGATAGCGTGCTGATCAAGGTTGTGGCGGCAGGGGTCAACCCTGCGGATACCAATTTTAGGCGTGGTGCATTCCGCTTTGTAATTCGTGTCAAGCTACCGTTTGTCTCCGGACTAGATGTTGCTGGGATTGTAGCGGCGGTAGGCGAGAATGTACACCAATTCAAAGTTGGTGATTCGGTCTATGCCATGCTGCCTACAAGCGAAGGTGGGGGGTATGCTGAATATGCAGTTGTTCACTCCACTACATTATCGCGTTTACCTGCCAATTTATCCTTCATGCAGGCAAGTGCTGTGCCATTGGCTGCGCTCACAGCATATCAAGGGTTGAACGAGTATGCTCGCGTGCAACCCAATGACAAAATCCTTATTTATGGGGCGTCAGGTGGTGTCGGGACATTTGCGGTACAAATTGCCCGCGCAATGGGTGCCGATGTCACCGCAGTATGCAGTACGCGGAACTTATCCCTTGTGGAAGAACTGGGCGCTCATAGCATTATCGACTATACCAAGCAATCAGTAGATGCATTACCACGCATGTATGACACCTTTTTCGATACAAGGGCACAGTTTCCTTTTGTCAAAGGTGCTCAAGCAATCAAACGTGGGGGAAGACTGCTCTCGTTAAATCCGGGCATGAATAATCCGATCTCAGGGTTATACGCAAAACGAAACGGGTATGATTTGCGAGGTTTTCTGGTCACACCAAATGGTGAAGACCTACGCAAAATCACCAAGCTGGTTGAGCAAGGGCTGGTGTCTCCTGTTATTGATAGAACATATATGTTATCGGAGGCATCACAATCACATATGTACAGCGAGACTAAACGTGTGAGTGGAAAGCTGGTCTTACGCATTGATGAAACACAGGCAGAGTAAACGCGGTGTGAGCAAGACAAAGAATGTGTGTATACGCGAAGAAGCCCGATTGGCGGAGGCACAACTTGGACCTGTGTTCGATTGGAAAGGAACACGGACGCTGGATCTTCAACAGAAACAGACGATAGACCAGCGGGGACATGTGCACAAAAAGGTACGGTTTCCACGTCTTGCTCCAACGGTGTGCCTTACTGGTCGCGTTGTCAAGTGTTATTGTATGAGCCTTCACCGATGTTGTGATACAGTCACAGGCTGTTGTAATGAATGACGGGCAGCTAATAGAATGATGGCCAATCCCAGCACAAACGCCCCCAATACAACAAACGCTGTTTCATAGGAGAGCGTGTTGACGACAGGTTGACTCCACAACGGGCACAAGAACTGCCCAAGGAAGATCGCTATTGTTGAGCCACCCACCGCACGTCCCCGTATTTCAGGAGAAGGAACGTCGGTGATCCACGCAGTAAAGGTAGGCATCATCAAACCTAAAGCAAGACCTGTGATGATTGAGCCGATAAGCACCATTGTGTAGTTGCCTGCAAAGCCAATAATGTCGAAACCGAAACCTAATGTCCCCAAAACGAGGCCCATAATTTGGACGTACTCAAGACGACGCTTGACTTTTCCATAGAAGGATGCTGAGAGCGTGCTGGATATTGAGGATAGCGCAAAAACAATGCCGATTTGTAGACCACTTGCACCTATCTGTTGCTCTAAATGATAGGAGAGTTGGACTGGGACCATATGGAAGATGGTCATAGCTATGAACGTTAAACCATAGATGATCGTGAGCAGCTTGATGGGTAGATGTACTGATACTGTTGACGACTTTGTCTTTTCAATGAGTTTTGGTTCATAGAGGGCAACTATCAGAAGCGGTATAAAAGCCAGTGCAGTAAGGTGTATCAGAAAGGGTATACGCCAGTTGAGATCGGCTAGAAAGCCACTAAAAATCAGCAACACAAAAGCACTTGCGCCATTAAAGGCCATCTATAAGGCCAGGAATTGTGTGCGTCTCTCCTTCGAAGTGATCGGCAATCAGTGTGTCGTAATGGTAGTCATAATGCCTGCAAGAGCCAGCCCCAACAGCGCACGACCAATAAGGATGAGAAACAGGTTGTCGAGTAGAAAGCCTGATCCGCCAGCGAATGCGTACAGCAGGGCTGAACCAATGAGTAAGGGTTTACGACCAAACTTATCAATCACGGTACCAACCACAAGCGAGCCGATCACAACAAATAATGCTGGCATTGTGAACACAAGACGTGTCAATAATGCAACTCCTGGTGTGTTGGCAAAGGCTGCTTGAATAGCGGGCAGCGTAGGTGAGACGGTGGCATTGGCGATGACGATGAGCGTACTGGTCAGGAGCAGCGTTGTTTTAATCAACGTGATAGGTTTATTGTGCATTGAGATTTTCCTCTAGATAAACATCTCTATTCAAGTGTAAAAAAGGTATCAGTAGCGTCCTTCAATGTAACTGTGTAGCTAAGGATATTGTTGAGTCTCAATCCTCTCTGAAGCATTGCTTGTGTGTTGCTGTGTTGTTGGAGGATCTTGCAAGTGAGCTGAGGTGTCTGGGATTTGGTGCGTATGCAGGCTTGTGGCAAGCAAGCCTGACAAAATAGCAATTGGAATGCTTTGGTTGGTTGCAGGTTTCATTCGGGTTCCCCATAATAAGTG
Source organism: Chloroflexi bacterium AL-N1 (assembly GCA_013122435.1). Lineage (GTDB taxonomy): Bacteria > Chloroflexota > Chloroflexia > Chloroflexales > Roseiflexaceae > AL-N1. Next base: position 7,232 of record WYDT01000023.1, on the reverse strand, counting down.
CAGTGGCGGGTTCATTTGCGGTGATTTTAATGATACATAGTATCATTAATTTTGATATACAGTATCATTAGTTATTTGCTTTGTCAAGTACTTGCTTTGGTATAGCTTCAGAGTGTTTTGCATCTGTCATACTATGTATAAAAAGTGTCCCTGCGATTCGGGCTGTGCTTCTTCTGTTAGAATAGCGCCTAATTATCTGTAAGGAGGTAGACATGCAATCGGAGACAAAGTTGTCTTTACCGCAATGTTTCATTATGCGTATCTTACTGCCTGTTCTTGTTATAGGTAGTATGATGGTTGGCGTAGGTTGGTTCAGTATTCGTGGCGTTTTTGCCGATAGTTTTGGGCCTGGTGCATTTCCGGCACTCTGGAACGATTTTTTCTGTATTGGCGACGAAACCTGTGATGTTGGTGATTTTGACGGGGATGGCAGGGATGATATTGTGGCTTTTGTCCAGAGTACCAAAACTGGTGAAGAGGAGGGTGATGTCTTTGTGGCCCTGTCCAATAGCGAGCGGTTTCGTTCGACCAGTGGGGTCTGGCAAGAGTCGTTCTGCCTTGATGATGAGGTCTGTCTCGTCGGTGATTTCAACAATGATAATCGCGATGATGTTGTCGCATTTGTTCGTAGCTCACAATCGGGAGATCGGGAAGGCGATGTCTTTGTGGCAATCTCAAATGGCAACGAGTTTATACGAGAGGGTGCGCCCTGGCAGGATTTGTTTTGTATTGGCGATGAGGAATGTTTGGTAGGTGACTTTAACGGGGATGGAAATGATGATGTGATTGCCTTTGTGAAAAGCACGCGCTCAGATGGTGCCGAGGGCGATGTCTTCGTATCACTGTCTGATGGTTCAACGTTTGTTGGTGATGGTGTCCAGTGGGATGAGCGTTTTTGTGTTGATGATGAAATTTGTAAGATTGGTGATTTTAATGGGGATGGGAATGATGATATCATTGCCTTTGTCCGTAGCAGTGAGAGAGATAATGACGAAGGAGATGTCTATGTGGCGCTGTCTGATGGTAGTGGTAGTTTTGGCAATGGAATAGTTTGGCAGGATTTCTTCTGTATTGGGGATGAGGTTTGTGCCATTGGTGATGTAAATGATGATGGTCGTGATGATATCATTGCGTTTGTGCGTGACAGCCAGACCGATGATGATCGTGGTGATGTCTATGTAGCACTCTCAGATGGTGAGCGTTTTGATGATGTTGAATTGTGGCAGGGCGATTTTTGTTTTGGTGAACAATTATGCACGACTGGAGATTTTAATGAAGATGGACGTGCTGATGTGATTGCGTTTGCACGTGGGGGTAGCTCTGATAACACAGAGGGAGATGTGTATGTAGGGTTATCGAATGAGGACGATTACCTGACACGTGCTGTGTATTTACCGTTACTTGAACGTTAGATGATATAACCAGATCGTTTATGTGTTATCGCTTATTACTTCTGCTCTGTGTATTGCTAGCCATATCGACTGGGTGTGGTGACTTAGTTAATGAGGCAAACCTGCCTGTGTTAGCTGAGGCCACACCCTACAGACCAGAGCAAAATGAAACGCTTGATCTTTTGCTCAATAGTATTGACCTGAATATCAAGTCTTTGCTTAGACAACAACAGTTTGAGATTGGAGAGACACAAACCTTTACCACTTCGCTCAGTTTGGATGCGGTGACTACATTTTATGTTGAGGAACTGACGAGTAGCGGTTGGATAATGGATACCGACACCATCCCAAAGGATAGTTCTCAGCGCCTGTTAGTCTATCGCCGGGAGGAAGAACTCCTGGTTGTGGTGACTTTTGATACTCGTGATTATGCTAATGCTGATGTATTGATCTACACGCTGCGTGCATCTCAATAAGCATTGTGACGTTGATTGTCACCATCATGGACTATGATGGTATCAGTATCAGCTTATCATTGCTTTTGGAGATACGTTATGACTGATCTATGTACGAAATGGACCGCCTATCTTGACCAGCAGCATCGCTACCCAACGGGACTTATTGGTCAGTTGATAGGTAAACGTATGCTTCGCCAACATGCGCCAGAAACTACCTGGAGTATGGAACTTCTCGATCTTCAACCGAATGACCGTGTCCTCGAAATTGGATTTGGCGCAGGACAAGGGCTTGAACTTGCTCTCAACCGTAGCCCAAACGGATATGTTGTTGGTATTGATCTTTCGGCGACGATGGTTCGAGTTGCTGCTCGGCGTCATGCTGCAGCACGTACACGTGGCCACCTTTCGTTACTGCGTGGTGATATGGTTGCGCTGCCCTTTAACGATCAACACTTTGATAAGGTCATCAGCATTCACACCTTTTATTTCTGGCCTGAGCCCCACGCTGTTTTTCTACAGCTTCTGCCCTTACTTGCCAATAGTGGAAGATGTATCATAACGTTTGCGACAGCACAAACCGCGCCGACTGGTGAACGCGGCTACTGGCCACTGCATGATCAGGTGGAAGTGCTGGTAAGTAAGCTGAATCAAGCCACGAACATATCTGCAACCCTCATATCTGGCCCTGACTCACGACAGTTCAACAATGTTGCTATGGTAATAGAGAAGCTACAGTAGCACGCATACATGTCAACGACCACCAAATTTCTACATACACACTGTCTGCCTATGCCGAATGCCAGCATTTTTCGGCTATACTGTATGTGCTTTTATGAATGGCTGATGTGTGGAATATTATTTATGTTACACTGTCGTGCTGCCTATTACGATGTGAGTACATATACAGATGCACATATAGAAAGGTCTGGGATATGCGACGGGTCCTTCTGTTTGGACTACTTTTGACATTTGGTTTGACAGCTTGTATTGGTGGTGGGGTGCCTGATGATACATCAATTGCTGATCCTCCCGAGTCAACTGAGATAGCTGACGTGAGTGAAATTGAGAACAGTGAGATACGGGCTATTATCGAGGGCTGGCAAGCTGAGGTTCCTGGAACAATGATTGGACGTGAGGTGCTTGAAGACACTATTGAACAGAAAGTATATCTTTCCGAAGAGAGTTTGGAAGATATTGCTGCTTTCTACGAAGCAGAGTTGGCAGAAGGAGATCCGCGATGGCGGCGTGTGGAGGGGATGCCAGGATTGCAAGAGGACTTAGATTTATTGCTGGCTGGATATGATATTGGTGGCGGTATCGGTGGTGGTATCGTAAGCGTGACAATAGGAGCCATTGATGCCGAACAGTTTGGTGGTTCTGGGGTAGTTATTTATACTGCGAAGGGTAGCAAAGAAGCTTTAGATGAGCCAGAGGGCTAGTAGCAGGGCCTCATGTGAGGTTAAACCTGAAGATTATTGGTTTAGCGCCGATGTGATTATCACACCGGCGCTGGTTGGTTAGCGTCCTACGAAGGGCAGGAAGATCTGGTGTTCGGCAGTGCTGGGGTCCACCACCGTCTGGGCGGGGCCATAGCGATTCGTGCTGCCGTCCAGTTCGGTCTCCACCAGCCAGTAGGTGTAGGTCGCGGTCGTATTCACGTCTTGGTCGGTCCAACGATACGCTGCGCCACCCTGGCCCCGACCCTCAGCAAGGATCATCGCATCGGTCACACGTTGGGCGTTCTCCCAGGTGCCATCCTCGCTGCGATACAGGTGGAAGCCCCAGGTGTCGATCTCGGCACTGGTCTCCCAGCGTACCATAACTTCGTCTCCAGCGTGATTTGCCGTGAAGCTCACAAGGACAATGGCAGTTGGTGTAGTATCTTCATATCCGAAATTGATATCTGACACATCTTCTCCGACCCCAACTGTCAAATCCGTTGTTGAGTCCTCACCACCATCACGGTCGTATGTGGGGCGTAAGTCTGGTGGTAACGTATCTGTATTCACCGTAACCTGATAGTTCCCTGCCGGAAGATTGGGGATCATATAATTCCCATCATTATCGGTTGTGGTGGTAATGATGACATCATCGTCGCCACCAGGGACACCATCCGGTCCATACCATGTGACCGTAACTTCGACGCCGGGAATACCTTCTTCACCAGGATCGCGTACCCCATTGCCATCTTCATCAATCCATACGTTCTGGCTGATTGACCCTGTTCCAGTGTAGCCAAAGTCGACATCGGTACGATCTGGGTTTGCAGGTGTGAGATTAACCTGTGTGTTGCCGTTCAGGGAATTATCGAGTTCCGACGTGCCTTCCATGCCATCTGGTACTCCTGACTCAATGATGACTTGATAACTGCCGAGTGGCAAGCCATCAACGCTGTATCCACCATCGCTATCGGTTGGGGTCGTGAAGGTAACATCATCGCCACCACCAGGTACGCCATCCGGCCCATACCACAGCACTTCAATCTCAACACCACCAAGGCCCGGTTCATTCGGATCTTGCACGCCATTGCCGTTGATATCATACCAAACAGTATCACCAATGGAGCCACTTCCCTGATAGCCAAAGTCAACATCATCACGTGCTTCGCCCTCGGTAAGAGTGATATCTACCTGTCCATCGATGCCGTCGTCAACTTCATAGGTACCACTCAAACCAGATGGGATACTTGATGGGTCAATATCAATGTGGTACTCGCCTGCCGGAAGATCGGTGAAGTTATAGGTGCCGTTGTCATCGGTGGTTTGGGTGTAGGTGACATCATCGCCGCCACCAGGGACACCGTCCGGTCCATACCACGTCAATAGCACAGCTACCCCAGGAAGCCCTGGTTCGTTCGGGTCCTGAACGCCATCGCCATTCAGATCGATCCAGAGGCGATCCCCTATGCTGGCTGTGTTTGCGCTTGTATCTCCGTCGGTGTAACCGAAGTCGATATTGGTACGATCCTGACCGGCACCCAGTTCAACGACAGTTGTCGCATCAAGTGTTCCATCTAATTCATAGGTGGGATTCGTGATGCTTCCGGGCAATGTTCCCGTGTCAACTTGTACATTGTAGGTTCCTGCGGGAAGGTTGTCGAAGGTGTAGATGCCGTTGGCGTCGGTCGTGGTGGTGGAGGTAACATCGTCACCACCACCGGGTACGCCATCGGGTCCATACCACACCAGATTGACGGTTACACCACCAAGCCCTGTTTCGCTGGCATCCTGGACACGGTCATTGTCGGCGTCGTACCAGATTCGATCCCCGAGTGAGCCTGTTCCGGTGTACCCAAAGTCGACATCATCGCGTACTTGACCATCGGTGAGTGAAACGGCGGCGGTGCTGTCATTTCCACCGTCGAGGTCGTACGTTTCCTGCATCCCTGGTGGTAGGGTGGATGTATTTACGGTCACACCAAACTCGCCTGCTGGGAGCCCTGTGAAATTGTAGTTGCCACTGCTATCGGTGATCTGGGTATAGGTGACGTCATCACCACCACCAGGTACGCCATCCGGCCCGTACCAAGTGAGCGTGACTTCTACTCCAGGTATACCTGTTTCACCAGGGTCCTGCACCCCATCGCCATTGGCATCAAACCAGATGGTGTCACCAATTGCACCAGTTGGCGGTGTGACGGTTCCGTTCGTATAGCCAAAGTCGACATCATCGCGATCCTGCCCAGGGAGCAGTGTGACGATAACGTTCCCATCCAGACTTGCGTCAAGTTCATACGTCTCGTTAAAGCCAGATGGGACGGTACTTGGGTCAATCGTAACCTGATACTCGTCGGCAGGTAGTCCAGTGAAACTATATGATCCATCTGACCCTGTTGTTGTTGTATCAGTTGTATCGTCGGCTGTGCCAAAGACACCATCTGGTCCGGCTCCTGTGAGCGTGATGGTCACTCCACCAATACCCGGTTCTCCAGGATCCTGGATGCCATTCCCATTGGTATCTTCCCAGACTCGATCACCAAGGGACCCTGTTACATCATCGTCGGGTTCCTGATACCCAAAGTCGATATCATCGCGAACTTCTCCGGTTCCAAGGCTCACATCGATGTACCCATCTAACGTACTATCGAGTTCAAAGGTTGGACTAAGGTCGGTGGGAAGTGTGCTCTCGTCAACATCTACACGATAGTTGCCCACCATTAAATCAGTGAAGGAATAGTTTCCATCTCCTGCAGTAACTGTGCTGGTAATCAGATCGTCAGATGAGCCAAACAGTCCATCAGGTCCAGGGGTGATCAGGTTTACGGTCACTCCATTGATGCCAGTCTCACCAGCATCCTGGATGCCATCGCCATTGGTGTCAATCCACAAACGATCACCGAGTGTGCTCGTTCCTGTGCTCGTATCCTGATAGCCAAAGTCGACGTTCGTGCGGTTTTGCCCAGCAGCCAAATCAGTTCGGGTGGTCGATGGTGTTGTGGTAGTATCTAAGTCATATGTTTCTACGTACCCGGTTGGGATCGTGCCAGTATCGATGTCTACCTGATATTCCCCAGGTGGAAGGTCATTGAAAAGGTAGTTTCCACTTCCGTTAGTGGTGTCGATGTAGGTAACATCGTCACCACCGCCTACGACGCCGTCAGGTCCGTACCAGATGAGTGTCACATTAACACCCCCGATCCCAGGTTCACCAGCGTCCTGGACACCATCACCATCAAGGTCGACCCAGACACGATCACCAAGTGATCCGGTGCCATTGTAGCCGAAGTCCTGGGCGAGGTTATCCTCGCCATCAGCCAGAGTATAGTCCGAGGTGTTGGACGTACCCGTACCGTCCGCATCGTATGTCTGCGTAGTTCCGGCTGGCTGATCGGTCGTAACCGTGTAATCGCCCGGTGGTAGATTGTCGAATAGGTAGTTGCCATTCGCATCTGTGGTTGTTATTACGGTGAAATCCGTTGCCCCATCACCATCCAGATCAACGTCAAGGGTTATGGTTACCCCTGGAATGCCCGGCTCACCCGCATCCAGCACGCCATCGCCATTGATGTCATACCAAACGGTATCGCCAATGGAACCCGTGCCGTTGTAGCCAAAGTCCTGGTCGCGGTTATCCTCACCATCGCCGAGCGTATGGTCGGAAGTATTATCGTTTCCGCCGTCAGCATCGAACGTCGGGTTTGTCCCCGTCGGTGGTGTCACGGTGATCGTGTAGTCGCCCGCAGGCAACTCATCGAACAGGTAGTTGCCATTGGCGTCCGTCGTTGTCGTCGTCATGAAGTCGGTTGTCCCGTCCCCATTAAAATCTACGTCTAGTTGGACGGTTACACCAGGGATGCCGGGTTCGCCCGCGTCCAACACGCCATCACCATTGATGTCGAACCAGACGGTATCGCCAATGGAGCCGGTCCCATCGTAGCCGAAGT
>WYDT01000022.1 GCA_013122435.1 Chloroflexi bacterium AL-N1 | reverse complement strand
GTACCCTGCGCTTGTGGGATGTAGCCAGTGGAGAAAGTCTAGATAGCTTCACTGGCCATGAGGGGGGTGTCACTAGTGTCGCCTTTAGCCCCAGTGGAGAGACGCTCCTTTCTGGTTCGGGTGATGGTACCCTGCGCTTGTGGGATGTAGCCAGTGGAGAAAGTCTAGATAGCTTCACTGGTCATGAGGGGGGTGTCACTAGTGTTGTTTTCAGTCCTGATGGGCAGATGGTTCTTTCGGGGTCAGAGGACAACACTATGCGAATGTGGGAGACAAATATGCAGGTGTGGGAAGTAGTGGCAAACAAACTTGTCAGAGTCTTTTCGGGTCATAAGAATGGCGTCACTAGTGTTGTTTTCAGTCCTGATGGGCAGATGGTTCTTTCGGGGTCTCGTGATGGTACCCTGCGCTTGTGGGACCTGACTAACAAAGAAACATTCCAAATCTTTACAGGTCACAAAAATGAGGTCAGTAGTGTCGCCTTTAGCTCCAATGGACAGATGATCGTCTCTGGTTCGTGGGATGGCACCTTGCGGTTGTGGGACGCAAGCAGTGGAGAAAGTTTGCGTATCTTCATTGATCACTTCATGGTCAGTAGTGTCGCTTTCAGTCCCAATGGATGGATGATCGTCTCTGGTTCGTGGGATGGCACCTTGCGGTTGTGGGACGCAAGCAGTGGAGAAAGTTTGCGTATCTTCACTGGCCATGAAGGGAGGGTTAACAGCGTTACATTTAGCCCTGACGGTCGATATGCCCTCTCTGGGGCCGATGATGGTACCCTGCGCTTGTGGGACCTGACTGCGGGCGATAACATGAGGGTGTTTGAGGGCCACACACATTGGGTCACTAGTGTCGCGTTTAGTCCTGATGGTCGATATGTCCTCTCCGGTTCCTGGGATAATACAATGCGGTTGTGGAATGTAGAAACAGGCCAACTTGTCCAGATTTTTAAAGGCCATAGGGATGTTATTACCAGTGTCGCGTTTAGTCCTGATGGTCGATATGTCCTCTCCGGTTCCTGGGATGATACAATGCGGTTGTGGAATGTAGAAACAGGAAAGGTATTTCATATCTTTGACGAACACGAAGATAAGGTGTTAAGCGTAGCATTCGGCTTGGATGGGGAAACTCTTCTATCAGGAACCGAAAATGATGTTTTACGATTATGGAATGTGCACACACTAACAGAGATCGCCTGTGCCAACCGCTACATTGTCCTGGATGCAGAAGCTGCGATGTTTGAGCAGTTTGGTATCCCTGACGATCTGGTGTTATGTCCAGAGGAATGAAGGGTCGTTGCCCTAAAGGGCTCGGTAAGAGGTGGGTGTGGGTTACGAGGCAATAATGTGTGATCAACGAGAGAGCATCTCGTAGCCGAGGACTTGAGCCCGAGGGTGGGGCCGCCGTCGCCCGGAAGGGCTCGGCGAGCTGTGGGTTTTGTGGGAGGTGAATACGGGAGCGCTACTACGGATCTTTAAAGGGCATACAGAGGGGGTCTGGGATATGGCATATAGTCCGGATGGGGCAACGGTGTTGTCGGGGTCTGATGATGACACGTTGCGGCTGTGGGATGCACGCCCACTAACAGAAATTGCCGACGAAGTGTGTATCAAACGCTATATCGTCCCGAAGGCGGAAGCCGCCATGCGCGAGCAGTTCGCTATCCCAGATGATGTGGTGTTGTGTCCAGAGGAACAAGGGGCCTTCGCCTGGAAGGGCTCGGCCAGGGGTAGAGTTTAAGACATGGATGTGCGATCAACGAGAGAGCACCTCGTAGCCTCGGGCTTGAGCCCGAGGTTGGGATGTGCCCGAGGTAACTTGAGCCCGAGGTAGCCTCAGTCCGAGACGTCTGCGTCCAAGGGTGGTGTGGTTACGAGCATCTCGTAGCGGTCCAGAGTCAGCGGGATGCCATTGAGTCGCACGGTCACGGTGTGCGGCAACTGGTTGATCAGCGCGGTTGCCGAGTCGGAGGCCAGCGCAATCACATAGGGTGATGAAGAGGTGGTTTGGTAGAGTTGGGCGCCATCGCCAAAGTGATCGCCGAAGGTCCGAAACACTCGGTAATGTTCCAATGGCTGTCCGGCGTTTGCTCCGTCGAGGCGGCTAAAGAACGGGTAGGCACCTTCCGTGTCGGCAGCGCCCCAGAGCAGAATCGTGTCGCTCCCACCCATCAGCAGGTGGTACAGCACCGACGCATGGATAACTCCGATCCCTTCGATACTGCGCGGCATATGGTATTCGGACCACCAGATCGGCAGGTCGGTGCGGGTGCGGATCTGCTCATTCACCAGCGCAAACTGCTCTGCCAGCGCCAGCAACTCATCGGTCGTGTAGTTGTTCTGGTCGCGCCGATAGCTCAAACCACGGTCGATGCTGATAAAATCTGCGCCGAGTTTATGCTCCAGCCAGTAATCAATGACTTCCCATTGCCGTTCTCGAATCGGCGTTTCAGCCGCCCAGCCACCCTTATTCGATCCCGTCCCCTCAATGATGAGATACAACCCACCGACCTGGGCATCCGGACGGGCGGATTTCACAGCCTCATACACTCGATTGTAAAGCTCCGTGTAGGCAACATAGTTCCAGTTGTTATTTTCCTCATGCCAGAATCCCTTGAACTCATTCCAGACCTGGAAATAGCGTACATCCGGGTAGCGCATGGCGACTTCGCGGGTGAGTTCGGCAAAGTCGTCGTAATACTGGGGCAGCGGTGCGACCTCGAGTTTATTCCAGTCGGTCTCCCAAGGCTCACCGCCCTTCATCCAGTCGGGTGCACAACAGAGCGTAATGACCGGCTCAACGCCCATCGAGCGAATCAGATTGATGCGTGAGTCGAGACTGCCCCATTCGTAGACATCGGGGGCCGGGTTGGGGTTGAGTGCGCCCCACCCCATAATGTGCTGGTTCTGGTAGTGGGTGGCCGCCCCAAGGAGCACCCGTGGTTCGGCGAGTTGGGCCTCATCGGCGATCCAGTTATCGAGGCTGCGACGGGTATGGGTGACGCCAAGTTTGAGCGGGCTCATAAACGTGGGGGTGCTGCGATCAACGGTGACAGTAATGACTGGTCGTGTCAGTGCGGCTGATGATGGCATCAGGAGGATCGTACCGAGAAAGACGCATAGCAGACTTACCCAGATACGGCTCTCAGACATCCCTTTCGTCCTCATATCGCTTGTTTTGCTCCACCAGGGCTACAATGGTATAGAAGGTTGCGGCTACGGCTTCGTACATTGTAGCACAAGAACCTGCGATAGTGGTGCGTATTCATGACAAAGCGCAGCCGCTGCATGCAATTGTGATTAGGTGATCGTACAGAGCGCCTGACGAATTTCGCCAAGGTGATAGGCCGTGTGAACAGTTATCGCCAGTGCACTTGCCAGATGCGGGTCGCTCTCCCAGACGGAAACGTCACGCAGTGTTGTGATGATGCGATGATAGGTGTTTCTGAGCTTTGTTTTAAGTTCTTCCCATTCGGCAGGTGTCACTTCCTGAACCGTACGCCAGATATGAGCCCAATCAATGTTGCTGTTGTCCTGTGCAAGAATATCGCGCTCCAATACCTCCAGATAAAAGGTGATGTGTGCTACCTGCGCGGCAATAGAAGCACATTTCGCGCCTATCGGTGTCGATGCCTGACGATGATCGATCTCTTCCAGAGTCTCGAAGAGTGATGTATGTTTGTCCAGATAAATTCCGTGATGCTGCTCAAACGTCTCGTCAAGAACGTCCATGATTTCCTGGGCGAGTTGTGTTTGTGAGATTGACATACTGTTGTACCTTCCTGGTTTCCACAGTGGTGATCACTGCGTTCCCGATTGCAATAGCTTATGTCCCGGAATGCATCATTCCAGGAACGCCAATCGAAGCAATGTGAGAAGGGAATACACTATTCAGGAAAAAAGGAGTATATTCAACCGTGAGGTGCATTCCTCTCTGTGATGGGTAATATTCATAGATGCACCTCCTTTCTGAAGTATGCCATATATCCAGATGGAGTATACCATAGCCTATAGCACATTACCAGGGATTCAGGTATGGGCCGTCTGTTCTGCTATCAGCGAGTAGGGCCGTTCCAGTCCGTACTGCTCCATCAACGCCGCGTCACCCATCACATCCCGTGGCAACCCATCGGCCACGATCTGGCCCTTGTGGATCATAATCACGCGACTACAGACTTCGAGCACAAACTCCAGATCGTGGGAAGAAAGGATCAGGGTTTCCTGGGACGCCTGGAGAAAGTGAATCAGCCGCCGACGCGCTACGCTATCGAGATTGGCCTCCGGTTCATCATAAATAATAAGGCGTGGGTGCATCGCCAACACGCTCGCAATCGCTACCATACGCTTTTCCCCACCCGAAAGATGGTGCGGGGCACGCTGGGCCAGATGGCTGACCCCCGTCGTTGCCATGGCAGCCTCAACGCGGGTGGTGACCTCATCCTGCGGCAGCCCCATGTTGGTCGGGCCAAAAGCCACATCCTCCTGCACCGATGGGCAGAAAAGTTGGTCGTTGGGGTTTTGAAACACAAACCCGATCTCCGGTCGAAAGCCGCCGACCTTCACCGTCTCACCAAACAGGTGCACTGCGCCTGCGGTCGGTCTGAGGATGCCACAGATCGTGAGGAACAGCGTGGTCTTGCCACTGCCGTTAGGTCCGATCAGACCGATACGCTCGTCGGCTGCGATCTGCACCTGGATGTTGTTGAGAATTCCTGGTTGATTGGGATAGTCAAAATGAACGCTGCTAATCGTGAGCGCTGCTTCCGTCCCGTTGTGCTGATTGTGCATGTTTTGGTTCTATCCTTATTCAGTGGTTTAAGTGGTCAAAACAATATTTGCACTTACAATCGTCGCGGCGATCATCAGGATGCCGTAGAGCGCTAGTGCATCGTTGGAGCGCAGATCGAAGCCGTCGCGTGGGCGGGGTGCCTTGCCATAGCCACGCAGCAGCATCGCATGGTACACCCGCTCGGATTGTTCCTGGCTACGGATGAGCATGGTGCCGGCGAGTGCCGCCAGTTGCCCCAGATTCTGCTGGTTGAGCCGCTGGAGTTGGAAGCCACGGAGTCGCATGGCCCGCTGCATGGTCGCCAGACTCTCGGCCAGATCGCTCAGGTAGCGGTAGAAGAACAGCACCATGTCGGTCAGAATGCCTGGCAGACCGAGCGTGTACATGGCGCGTACCGTGTGCAGAAACGGACTGGTCCCAAACAGCACCAGACTCACGGTCAGGATGGTGCTAAAACGGGCGATGATCATGATTGCCAGCAGAACGCCTTCGGTGTGCATCGTGAGCGGCCCGATGGCGAAGAGCGCGGTTTGTCCCGACAGAAAGGGGACGATCAACACGATCATCAGGAGGAAGGCCCCTGGATAGCGCAGCCGTGAAATGAGAAAGCCCAAGGGCAGTCGTGACATTGCAAAGATGACGCCTGTGACAAGCACCATCGCCGGTATCAACCAGAGATTGGTCACAAACGCAAATGCAAAGATGAGCGTAAGTAATGCGATGAGTTTGTAGCATGGCTCCCAGCGGTGTAGGGGGGAGTCAAGTGTTGCATATTCGTCGAGCCAGAATTTCATTGTTGTTCCGTGACATTCTTGCGGATTGGTTCAGGAGCGACGGCCAGAGTGCGTGTTGCAGTAAAGCCAAGTAGGGCTGGTTTCACACGCAAGAGAAACAGAAAGATCATCGTGGTAAAGATTCCCTCGATAAACATCATCGGTACATAGGCTAGTACGGCCACCGAGATAGCAGCACGTTCGGCGGCGGGATCGATGGCGGACGAGAGCGAAAGGATGAGCACGGTGAACAACATCAGGGCTGCCACACCAATCGTACCTGCGCCCGCCACAAACCCCGTAATGGCCGTCCCGACCCGTTTTTCTGGCTGCGCGATACGCATACGTTTGGCGCTTTGGAAGATTAGATGGGCCAGCATTGCCGAGCCGCCGATAATAGTTGCATTTACGCCCAGCGTGGTGAGGCCGCCGTGTTGAAACATGACTGCTTGAAAGAATAGCGCGATCAAAATCGCCGGAAAGGCATAGAAGCCCAGCACTGCACCAATGAGACCGTTGAGCAGCAGATGGACCGATGTGGGCGGGATGGGGATGTGAATCCACGAAATGACAAAGAACCCGGCAGCCAGTAGCGATGCCTTGGGAATGCCTTCCTGCGGGACTTCCTGCTTGTTGATGTTGTGCAGCGAATACCACGTGCCAAGTGCAGCGGTGGCGTATCCGGCGGCACATACGGCGACTGGAAGAACTCCATCAGAAATATGCATTAGCCCCTCCTGCTGATAAAATAGAGCGCTGTTCCGACACATCCCCAGACCACCGATGCGCCCATCATGATCATCTGCGCGGGGGTGTAGGGGTTGCTGGTCCCGCTTGCATCAACAACGGTGTTGCCAGTCTCGTCGGCATCGATGGTGACATACACCGTGTCGCCATGGCCTGATTGCCGCACCACAACTTCCCACGTTCCAGGAATGTCGGGATCGGGAATGAAGGTAAATAACCCGTCCTCATCGGCAGTCCCTGTCATCCATGGTTCGGCGACATCGTTGGGGGCATACACTGCGACCTGGGCCTCGGCCATCGGTTCGCCTGTATCAAACGCAGCGTTGATCTCGACCACGATAGCTTCGGTGGCGGTATAGCTGATCTCAACGCCATGCGCTGATACAGAAGATAGGAATACAAGGGAGAGCAAACCGATGATGGGAATACGAAGAACCCACTTGTTCATAGTTGCTACTTTCTGGTTACCAGGGAGCGTGCTCCGACAGATTGCGGAGCACGACGTGCGAATTATCTATTCGGAAGTGTTGCAGTGACCTTCTCCAACATGTGCGAGATGCTTCTGTTGCAGTTGTTCGTAGTCTTCAGCGGAAAGCTCTGCCTGCAGTGTTGCCGGATCGGCTACAAGGGTACCGCCTTCTGCCAGTGCTGCGAACGGGTCAAACCCAAGTGCGCCCGTGTTGATTTCATCATCGGGGGCTGCCTCACCGTCGCCGAAGATATGGTCAAAGTGAAAGGTCGCTTCGAGGTCAGCGGTCGCATCAGCCTCCAGAATACCCTTGCGTTCATCACCAACAAAATCGCCACAGGTCTCGGTACTCTCGCGGTCAAGTTGGATGGTAAAGTTAATCGTTTCGCCATCCCGCTCGGCAGTACCAATCATGGTGATGACGGCACCGCTGGATGGGCCGTCTGCCGCCGGCACCATCTCCCACGAAATGGCATTGTAGCGGCCTGCTGGTGCAGTCAATTCATCGATCAAAATCGTCTCGGCATTTTCGTCACCCTCCGCCAGATCGACCGTGTAGGTCTGGTCAGCGGTCACATTCACCTCTGCCTCTGGCTGTCCACCGGCATCTGCATCAAACGGTGGGTCGGCTTGGTAGGCCGTGATATTAGCCAATGTGACATAGACGTTATCAAAGGTGATATTCCAACCATCTGCGGTGACAAAGCCCTGTCGTACAAAATCCTCACCGTTAGCACGCAGTTGTAATGTACCTTCGCCGCCCTCAGCATCAACCGTTGGTTCTGCTGGCTCACTTTCGGTGCCAGGTGGTGCTGTGTCTGCTGCTGCACTTTCGGTGTCGGGTGGTGGTGCCTCGGCGGTTGGTGTGTTGCCACAACCAGCCAACACCACCAGTACAATAATTGCCAAACTGAACCGCACTGACCAGCGCATGTCGCTAACAACATGACGGTCTGGAAGCATTTGTTTGAACCCCACTACGGGTTTCTCCTTAACTAGATTATGGATGTTTCTGCTGACATTCAGCACAGAGACCAAAAAGAGAAAGATGATCAATATCAGTGTGAAATCCGTATTGTTCCTCCAACTGTTTCGACAAATGGCGTAGTGATGCAGATGTCGCTTCGACACTCTTCTTACATTGGCGGCACACAAGATGGACGTGCGGACCATGGTATCTGGTGGTGTAGACAATCTGGTCGCCGCCTAAATCGTTGCGGGTCACTAACCCCTCTTTGACCAGGAACTCGACTGTTCGGTAAATCGTGGCGATGTTGACTGCGTGTGATCGTGTTTGTACGGTTGCAAAGATGTTTTCCACTGTCACATGGTCTCCACCATGGGTGAGTGCTTCGATGATCATCTCGCGTTGTGGGGTGACCCGGTGGCCACGCTGGCGTAGCGTTTCGATCATGGTTGTACAGTGGGGCATACGTGCTACCTGTTGTTATTGCGACTTTTTGCAGATGCAACTATTATAGCCATGTGAACAGAGGTTCGTCAAATGGGATTTCCAACATGTGGTTTTTTATGGTTGTGGCTATGGGATTTTGAGGCCGCTGGAGACGATAATACGAATCTCTTCTGGATCAAAGGAGACAAACAAGCAGATGGCTGGAAAGTTACCATTATTTCATGCTGCCTGAGATCGTGGTTATGGTTTTGCTGACCAGGGATGCATGGTTCCAACATATTCTCTCTCGTCATATGCTATTGCGTTGAGCACTCCCTCGCTGATTTCATCATCAGTCAGTCAGTGTGAATAGCCTTGTTCCTGGACAAAACCAAGGATAACGCGTTGGTATGTAATCATAGGAATATGCTGAAGACGGGCAATGCGCCCAAGCGTTGCCTGCGAAGGGTCTGCATCGGCACTGCCCACAATGTCAATGTAGTGACAGAACGACGTTCCCTTTCCAACAGTTTCAGCAACGACGAAAGGCGCTTCCGGCGCCACAGAATGAATCCAACAGACGATTAACGTAACCGTCCCAACCTGCTGCACTCTGCAACTGTGTTTGCAGGGCCGTCGTGTCGCGGTAGTCATGCAGATACCCGTTGTTGGCACTGATCTCCTGAGAAAGGGTTTCCAGTCGTCGCTGCGTACGTGCGACCATCGAAACGGTGGTGTATTGGGTAGCCAGGTGCAGGGTTACGTGGCGGAGCATGCCGGTGCCGCCAACGATCAGGACATGTGTCCTGGTTTTGTACCTTGACTATTTTAATAGCGAGTAATTGTGTTGCTATGAGACTCTTTTGTCACAGACACCAACAAATTTTTTAACTTATAAAAACTGGCAATGCTCATTCATCGATACTTGATGCACGCTTGGCATGCCAAGCGTGCATGAGACCTGCCTGGAAAAACGGTATCGGTGTTTCAAATCCACCAGACTCAATTATTGCTGCAACTGTCATTGGCGGCAGAATCGAAACATGTTTGTCGTATGTAACGCGCATTTGCGCTAGCTTTTCTGGTGTAACATCCGCAGCCGTCATCATATACAACCAATCCTTAAGAAGTTCTTCGTAAACTTTTGAGCCCACATCTGAGGCCAAATCAGAGTTTGCCAAGATTCCTCCTGGCTTAAGCCTCTGGGCCATACTATGAAAAAAAGCAGAGCGGGTTTCTTGCTCAAGAATGAATTGTGAAACCAGAAAACAAGTGGCCGCGTCGTATACACCTTTGACGGGAAGCGACTCTACGTAACCTTCATGGAAATGACAGCGCTCAACAAAGCCCATTTCCTCTGCTTTAGCACGACATACTTCGAGCATCGCTCCCGAAGGATCCACTGCGGTAAAGTTCCACAGGGGAGACTTCTGAGCAAGATGAACCAATTCTGCACCAGTTCCAACACCCACACACAAAACACTCGCTTCGCTCGGCAGGTCGGAAAATACTGCCTCAAGGAGAAAGTAAAGCCCATCGTGTATTGGTGCAATCTTTGCTGACTGCTTATCGTAGCCTGATGCCTGCTGATCAAACGTCGCTTTCAGTTCTTCCGGTTGCATATGGTCTCCTAGCTTTGTGGCCTAACAATGGTTTAATCGGCGCACAGGGGCTTCTTGCCTAAAACGTCACTCATCAGTCTCGATTTCTTAATAACCTATCTCTTAAAAAACGAAAAATTCTCAGCTTTGAGATTGTCCAACACTTTAATAGCATCATCTACTGCCATCATAACTCACTAATCCCTAACCCTTAACCCCTAACCCTCATTTTCGTCCATCCAAGCGCACCTGCGAGTAGCAATAATACACCACTGAACAGCAATGGTATTGCTTCTGGTCTTCCACTTGCTTCCATAACCAATCCCGCAACGCCGTTTCACTGCTGCTGCACTTACCCAAGCGATTTGCACGGTGACAGAGAACCACTCCATGCCTGAACGTGCCTTTATACTAGGCGTGCAGAGCCATGCTGTCTTCGGCATGGCTGTCGCCACAGAGCATATTGAGACATATGCAGCCTTATTCTAATCGCTTCGCTATTTTGTCGTATAAAAAAGAGGACATGTTGCGTCTAGCTCATGTCCTCTTTTCCAATTATTCACCAGTCAATCCGAGATGTCATATCAGTATCATCCAGAGCCGATGGCCTCTTCGTGAGTATGGTGGAGATAGAATGGGGTTTGTTGGTCTTCGGCTGGCCGGACCAGAATGATGGGTGTTTTGCTCTCGTGTAACACACGGTCGGCATTGCTTCCCATGACCCAGCGCCGTAGCCCGCTGTAGCCGTGTGTTGCCATCACAATCACATCCACGTCACGGTACACTGCCTCATGGACGATCTCGGTCGCAGGCCATCCAACCGATACGGTGGGTGTTACACGCAGTTCTGCATGCCGCAGTTGATCAGCCAATGCACATAGCTCACGTGCTACCTCGTGTCTCTGTGGTGTGGTCATACCAATGGGTGCGACATAGCGTTCAAGCGCTGGTTGTCTGCGTGGTGAAATAGCCTGGAATAGAATCATCTCGGCGTACGATGCCATAGCCAATTCAATCGCTAAGGGCAGCGCGGCAGTCGCCAGCGTTGATCCATCGAGCGGAACCAGAATACGACGTATCGGCAGCATGTCATATTTGCGTTCAGGGTCGCCACGTACCAGGAACACCGGGCATTGCGCGGCGTGAACGATCTCGTCGGCCACACTCCCCACAGCCCAGCGTCGGATACCCTGCCGATCATGGGTGGCCATCGCAATCATTGTAGTGCCGAGTTCATTCGCTACCTCAATGATCCGTTTGGCGACTACACCGGTACGAATATCGGTGTCAACCACCAATCCTGCGTTTTGCAAGCGATGGGCAACAGATTGGAGATAGGTGTCGGTATATTTGTATTGTGCTTCCCAGACTTGCTGTTCAAGATCAACACTATCATGAAACGGTTCTCCTACACCATACATCGTCATAACCATATCATCGGCTATATAGTCCTGATACAGTTTGGTGTTGATCTTGTCTGAGATGACATGCAGGAGCTGAACTCGCGCATTGAGCAACAGAGCCAACCGCTCAATATGCGGTAGCACCTGTTCGGCAAATATGGAACCATCAAGTGGAATGAGAATAACGTTCATACGAGCCTCTTTCATTATGAGGTCGGATAAGGGTTGTGGTCACTCATCTTCCAGGGCAAGTAGGTGGGTTTGATTGCATCCTCTACCATCCCATCATAGTGTAAAAAGGCGCACATGAACGAGAACGTGTTCCCACGTGGTGTGATGGTTCGATAACCTTGAAATTATCAACGCTCAAGTGATGCGATGATCTTTGAGTGAGGAAAGTAATATACCTTCCAGTTGGTGTTCTGGTATGGTTGAAGAGTAGTATACTGCTCGTAAGTGATCTCTAGTTTTTCATAACCAATACGCAAAAAATAGTAAGTATATGTTGAATCAACTGTGTTTTTTTCTTGTTCTTCCAGTGTGATTGGTCCGAAAGCACGATGGACGATACGTGTATGGCGATCATGTCGTTTCTGCCGTATACGTTGCAGCAGGTGTATCACCATGTATGCTGGTGCAATAACCAATATAAAGGCGTAGAACAATGCTCCAACCATACTCGAAAGAGTAATGTCTAATCCATTAGTGAATAGTACATTTAAGAGTACAATACCACACCCAATTATCGTTCCCATGATTGTCCATGTTCCGAAAGCGACAAGGAACAATATCTCAAGAACTGATGGTTGGATCTTTCGATAGGTTTGTTTGGGTGTGGCATAACCTGCACGATTGGCCACAAGATCGTCAGGTGTAAACTGGAATATGGACATAATTGAATGTGTTACCACGCTGACCCTCCCTCGAATGTAGGTCAATCTGTTTTATCACACACATGTACGTGTTGGAAGCAAGAGGGTTACAGACGATCAGGATTTCTGAAGATTTTGTTTGAGGGTTTGCTACTATCACTACTCTGCCTACTGTAATAGATTGAGGTTCTTTCTAATATGGTTCAAGGGAGGCAATAGTCTTGGAATGGGTAAAGTAGTACACACTCCAGTTGGTATGCTGGTATGGTTTGAGCATTCTATATTGGTAATAGGTAAGCTCTAGCTTTTCACCACCAATATGTAAGTAACACATTTTTGGTACAACGCTATCACTAGATTTTCGTTTTTCCAGCGTAATCGACCCAGAAACACGATTGACGATACATGTGTGTCGATCTTGCCGCTTCTGTAGCATACGTCGTATCAGATACACGATAACGCCTACTGGCAGAACCAGCAGTATAAAGGCGTAACACAGTGCTCCTCCATATTGAGTCTATGATTGAACACTATGTGAAAGAACACTACACCAATGCCTATAGTAGTTCCCACAACAACCCACACGCCAAGAGTAATTGCCAAAAGTATCTCAAGAACTGATGGTTGGGTCTTTTGGTAGATTTGTTTTGTCGTAGCATAGCCCGCACGATTGGCTACAAGATCGTTGGGTGTAAACTGGAATATGGACATGATTGAATGTGTTACCACGCTGACCCTCCGCCGAATATAGGTCAATCTGTTTTATCACACATGCATATACGTGTTACAGGTGAGAGAGTTGCAAGCTATCGGAATCTTTGGAGGGTTTGGTTACACACTACGTCCAAGCCTTCGCAATCGCTGCGACCAGGTCGTGTGCCACTCAAGCCGTTGTGCACGCCATGTCCCAACCAGGCCACGTGGAAAGAATAACACAATGAGAATGTATACGATACCGAAGATAAGCGGCCACCGTGGGCCAAACAGCGTATTGAGCCAGTAGCCCAGCAGTTGTATGACCCCCGCGCCGAGCATCGGCCCGATCAAAGTTCCTGCACCACCGATGATCGTCATCAGCAGAGCGTTGATCGTGGTGTTGACACCAAGCATGGCCGGATTCGCATTGAGGTTCCACAACGCATTCATCGATCCGGCCAGAGCAGCCAGCAAACCGGAGAGAACGACCGCTATGAGCTTGTATACAAAGATGTTGTAGCCCAGCATCCGCGCCCGTTGCTCATTCTCGCGGATAGCCGCCATTACCCGCCCAGTCGGAGAGTTTACCACACGCCGCGCAATCACATACATCACGACGCAGAATCCCAGGGTAATAAAGTAGAAGCGCATCCGTTCGTCGGTGGGACTCAGCCACGCCGGGACCGGAATAGACTGCAGACCATCCTCGGCACCGGTCCATTGGCGAAAGTCGGTTGCCTCTGACAGAATAAAAAACATCTGGGCAAACGCCAGTGTCACCATTGCAAAGTAAACGCCACTCACCCGCAGCGAGAGCATACCGATCAGCAGGCTCTGGATGAGCGCCACCAGCAATACCATCAATAACGCCGCCCAGAGCGACCATTCCGCATGCTTGAGCAGAAGGCCGGTTACATATGCACCTGTGCCAAAGAACAGCGCATGGCCAAAAGAGAGTATGCCGGTGTAGCCCATTAGCAGATCGTAGCTCATGGCATAGACGGCCAGGATAAAGACCTGTATCAACATTCCCTGCCAGAACTTCGGCGCACCTTCATCGACTGGCT
This sequence comes from Chloroflexi bacterium AL-N1, assembly GCA_013122435.1. Taxonomy (GTDB): domain Bacteria; phylum Chloroflexota; class Chloroflexia; order Chloroflexales; family Roseiflexaceae; genus AL-N1. Next base: position 108,833 of record WYDT01000022.1, on the reverse strand, counting down.
GGCCGGTCAGCATCGCAATGATAAAGGGAAAAAGTACCAGTATGACCAGCACACCAAAACCACCCCAGCTGTGTGGTATCAATTGTCTAAGCAATTTCACATTGTCACCTGTTAATCCTTTTTCCCAAACAACCCGGTCGGACGTACCAGCAACACTAGCGCCATAATCAATACCGTCGAGGCACGGGCGATGGACGGCGACATCTGGATCGCTTCGGCCATGCCAGGCAACTGAATACCCGATAGTACGATTTGGTCACCAAAAGCGCGTGCCATCCCCACCAACAAGGCGCCCATCGCCGCCCCAACATAACTACCCATCCCACCGATCACCACGGCGATAAATGCCTGTAACAAAAATTCCTGCCCAATGTTCGGATTCACACCAATAAACGGTGCTGCCGCGATGCCACCTAATGCCGCCAGCCCCGTGCCAAGTGCAAACACCAGTGTGAAGACCTGCCGCACATTGACCCCGAGTGCCTGTACCATCTCCCCATCCTGCACCCCGGCGCGGATAATCATGCCCAGGCGGGTTCGCTGGAGCACCAGACCAATTGCAATAAAAATAACAATGCCCAAAAAGATGATAAAGAGGCGATAACTTGGGAATGGCCGCCCCAGTATGTCAATGGCCGCGCAGTTGTCACGCAGCCACGCCAGCAGATGTGGTGAGGGACACATATCACCACGCTGATTGAAAAATGCTGGTGTCTCCATAAAATACCCTGCCGGACCCCACACACCTTTGACCAGTTCCGTTCCCACAAATACCAGCCCGAGGGTTACCAGAATCTGATAAATCGGTCGATCATAAAGGGGGCGAATCAGGGTCCACTCGATCAAAGCGCCCACCGCTGTACCACTGATTGCGCCAACCACCAGCGCTAGTAGAAAGCGCCAGTTGGACGACAGGTTGAGGATGATCTGTTCGGCCGCCGTGCGGAACGGCAACAGTGCAAACGCGATCAGGATCATTGTTGCGCCGAGTGCCAGTGGTCGCCAACGCACCTGTTGATTGATGGAATGAAGAGGTCGTATGCTCCGTGCGATGCCCATTGCCAGACCGGCCATGGTCAACAGAATGAGCCGCACAGCATAATCACCGACGCTTTCCTGAGCTTTCTCAGTGGCGATGGCGCCACCAGCAGACGTGGTTGCACCTGCCGACAACGCGGTGAGGTCGAAACCACGTATGCCAAGCAACAGCAAAACACTCGCGCCGACCCAGCAGCCCACTACAAGTGTTTGCGCTACCCGTTCTGACGGTAGACGCACCGCACATCGTTGTATGACCCAAGAGCTCACCACTATGCCACCAATCAGGACACAAATAAACGGCAGTATGTTGATCAGCAGACGTGGGTTGGCATAGAGTGTGTATCCCATATATGCACCAAACATAAACAGCACACCATGGGCAAAGTTCAACACATCCATCAACCCAAAGATCAGTGAGAGCCCCGACGTGACCAAGAAATAGAGCGCTCCCAGCGTGAGGCCGGACAGCAGAATGCTCACCGTTACCTGTGGCTCGAACTGCTGAAACGACCACACAAAGACGAGCAAAACAGCAAAAGCTCCGATTAACGCGTTTCGATTAAGACGTAAAAATGTGACCATAAACCACCTGTGTCGTTAGCCTGTCCCCAGATATCTGGCGATCAGCGCGTGATCTTCCACGAGATCAGCCATGGGTCCGCTATGAACGGAATGCCCATCATCAAGGATGTAGTAGTGATCCGCCAGTTGTGCGGCCATGCGAAAGTTTTGCTCGACCAGTAGCACGGTGAGTTGTTCCGACAACTGGCGTAGTACCGCAATGATCTGCTCGACGATCAACGGTGCCAGCCCTTCGCTGGGCTCATCGATCAGCAACAGACGATTGTCGGACACCAGCGCTCGTGCAATCGCCAGCATCTGTTGCTGCCCACCTGAGAGCTTGCCACCATCCATACGGTAGAAGCGTTTGAGGTCGGGAAAGAGTTCAAAAATAAGATCGACTTTGCGATCCAAATCACCTTTGTGACGCTCCGCAATTTTGAGGTTTTCTTCGACAGTCAGATCACGAAAGATGGCGCGATGCTCCGGCACATAGCCAATCCCGAGGGTTGCAATCTCGTAGGCGGGACGGCCCTGAATGGCGGCTCCATCGAAGAGGATCTGGCCGGTACGTGGTGCGTTCAAGCCGATAATCGAGCGTAGCGTCGTGGTTTTGCCTGCGCCGTTGCGCCCCAGCAGCGCGGTGATGCTGCCCTGCGGTACCGTTAGTGAGACGCCCTCAAGGATATGGAATTGCCCAATGAAGGTGTGAATCGATTCAATGGTGAGCAGGTTGGTCATAGTGATACGACTCTCCCAGATAGGCTTGTTGGACGGCGGTGTTGGCAGTAATCTCCGTGGGTGTGCCCTCGGCGAGCACGCCCCCCTGATGCATGACGGTGATGCGATCAGATACGTTCATTACCACACTCATATTGTGTTCAACCAGCAGGATCGTTTTCCCCGTGTCCTTGCGGATGGCGCGTAAGGTCTCGAGCAGTACCGGAACCTGTTCGGTGGCCATTCCTGCTGTTGGTTCGTCGAGCAACAGCACCTGCGGATCGGCAGCAAGCAGGATGGCCAATTCCAGTTTGCGTTTATCGCCGTGTGGTAGTACTGCCGCCACCGTGTCTGCTCGATCTGCCAGCCCGACCTGCTGCAGGGCCTTGTGTGCCAGTTCTTCGTAGTGGTGGAATCGCTTGGCGGTTTGCCAGAATTTCAGGTTGTCGTGACCGAGCGCCTGGGCTGAAAGACGAACGTTTTCCAGCACACTTAGGTTAGGAAAGACATTGGTGATTTGGAAAGAGCGACCGATGCCAAGATGGGCCATGCGGTGCAGTGGGACACGGGTGATGTCACGACCACGCAGATACACATGCCCATCGGTTGCTTTGATGTATCCGCTGATCAGGTTGAACAGCGTTGTTTTACCGGCGCCATTTGGTCCAATGATGGCGTGGAGTGTATCATCCTGCACGCGCAGATCGACCTGATCGACGGCCCGCAACCCGCCAAAGTCTCGTGAAAGTTTGCGTGTCTCAATAATTGCATTGTTCATGGGTTGGCCTTTAACCACTTCGGTTTTCAGAAGCCCTGTGTCGTTCTTCTTAGTCGGTATCACTTAGTACCATCCGGCGGTTGCAAACCGCCGCTACCCACTCTGCTTGGTGACGGGTGGCGGGTGATTCGGTGTGCGGGCTAGCCACGCACCTGCGGGTAAGGCATGGCATGGCTTAACCCTTAATCACCTAACCCCTAACCCATACTTCATCCACACCGCCCCAACTCTTCCGGTACGATGCACGGGGGTTCGACCTCATCGGTTTCGAATGCCCGCACCACCTCGAAGAACTTAAACTCGGGATCGTCAGTGTTCATCAGACGTACCAATGTCATTGGCTGAAGTAACACATGGTCTTCGGCACGAATGGTGTACTGTCCCTTAGGACCGTCAAAGGTCATGCCTTCAAGTGCATCGATCATTGCGGTTGCTGTCGGATCGCCCTCGGTTTGCTCCAGCGCCCTGACGAGCATAAGCGCGGAGTTGAAACCACTCTCCGTAAACAGATCAGGTGGGGTATTGTAGGCTTCCTGGTGCTTTTCAATCAGCCAATTATTTACGTCATTATCAAATAAGCTGTAGTGATAGACACTCACACCCACAGAGTTTACCGCATCGGCATATCCCTGCGCCAGGGTCTGGTTGTCACCAAAGCCAGTCGCAACGGTCACCACATCAAAAACCCCCAACTGCTGCATTTGTTGAAACATCGGCACAAACCCAGTACCCGACCACGTGACGATCAGCACATCTGCGCCGGAGTCGAGAATCTGGTTGATGTAGGGCGTAAAGTCGGTCGTTTCGGGTGGGGCAAACACGGTTCCCAAACCATCAGTGTTGTCGTTAAGAGCGAATGCCCCATCCAACTCTTTGATGGTGTTGTAAAACGCGGCTGCCGAGCCCTGCCCAAAGGCATTGTCCTGTGCGATCTGAATGAAGTTCTCGCCTTCTTCAAGCAATGCTGCCCCCATCGTCAACGCGTCCTGGTCACTGGTACGTCCATTGCGGAAGGTATACTCATTGAAGTTCTCGCCGGTCAGTGCGGGTGTGGCGGCTGGCCCCGCGATATAGATAACCTCGTTCTCGGCTGCGACCCCCGAAATCGCCAGCGCGACCGGGGAACTTGGTGAGCCGACGAGGATCTGGGCGCCATCGCTCTCGATGGCCTCACGTGCCAGCGTGACACCTGTGTCCGGGTTACTCGATGTGTCTTTGGTGACGACGGTGATAGGGCGACCGGCCACCTGATTGCTTCCATCCGTGGCGTATTCAAGGCCAAGGGTAAAGCCCTGCTCAAACATCGGCCCGTAGATCGACAGCAGCCCCGAGGCATCGGTCATCATCCCCACAACGATTGCATCGCCATCGGCGGCACTCTCGCTCGCGGTGTTGGGTTCTTCGGCAGATTCACTTGAGGCATCTGATGCGCTTTCTGACGCAGCGTTTTGATTGGTCTCAGCTTCGCTTGTCGGCTCAGCAGCAGGCGTACCATTACAGGCGGCGAGGAGTAATAGAACGATTGTAAGTAGGGCGATGCTGGTTGTACGCACATGATACAGGTGAGTTTTCGACATTGATGTTCTCCTGTCGTACCATCAGTGGTTAATTCGTTTTTGTCGTGGCAAAATGTTCAATCAGTAGTTGGACAAACACATCTGGTGCTTCGATATTGGGTGAGTGGCCGATGTCCGGCAACACCACATGTCGTGCACCGAGGGCTTCTGCAGCGCGTACCGCCACCTCGCCGCCAGTCAACATGTCTTGTTTGCCATCAACGACCAGTTTGGGGACGGCAATCTCACGTACCCGATCACTGGGCTGCCAGTCTTGCAGCGTGTTAAGTGTTTCTATAGTGGCATCCATATCCTGTTCAAAGCCCTCCGTCACGAGCCGCTGCCAAAAGTCGTCGTCGGGTACGGCAGGTGCAACTGCCTTGAGTGCCTGTCCGAGTAGCTCGCGATCTGCTTTGAATGCCTTATGACCGTCTGGTGCATTGTAGGCGGCAGGCATGCCATCGACCCAGGCTGGGCTCAATGCCGTGAGGGAGCGCACGTACGTTGGATGATCAAGTGCAAACTGCATCGCAATTGCGCTGCCAAGTGAGTGTCCCACGAGGTGAAAATGATCGAGTTCGAGCGCATCAGCCAATGCGCGCAGATCATTGGCGAGAGTCTGGATGCTGTAGTCGCCCGCTGAGATGGTCGTTTGACCGCGTCCCCGCACATCATAGGCAATGCCACGGAGATTGTTGGGCAGGCGCGCCAGCACCGGTTCCCACCAAGAAGATGTGGACCAGTTGCCGTGGACCAGTACTACCGGATCGCCGCTCCCCTGCTCAATATAGTAGATGTTGGCGTTGTCTGTCTTAATAAAAGGCATGGTTTTCCTCCGTAACAAATGATGTTATCACCTCAACGATTTGTTTTGCGCCCTCACCGTACAACATCGTGATATGGTTGCCGGATACAAGCACATAACGGCCATGGTTCAACAATGTGACCGTTTCCTGCGCTGCCTCAGCCGATAGAATGGGTGGCGCTCCTGGTGGTCCGTAGGGTCCGATGGCATTGATCAACACCACGCGATGTCGAACAGACGCAAGATGGCTTGTCCAGGGCTCGGCAAGAATGCCCTCCATTGCTGCGGCGATGGTATCTGGTCGTGAGCGGGTTTGCACAGAGTTGTCGGAATTGATGCGAATATCGGCTTGAAAATAGCTTTCAATCGTTGGCTCCCACCAACCATCCAGATAGGGTGCGTCCTTGATCATCTCTAGATAATCTTCCCAGCATAGAAACACGCGACCAAGACGATCAAGCGAGGGTTTGATCTGGTCACGCGTTTGTGGGTAGGCCAGCGCGATTCCCGCGTCCATCACCACGATATGTGCGACGCGCTCGGGGTAGTGTGCAGCAATATAGAGCGAGAGCATTCCACCAAACGAATGACCAGCCAGCACCACCTGTGGCAGATCCAGTGCATCGAGGAGACCAATGACATCTGCAGCGTGATTGGCCATGGTATACCCCGTAGCAGGTGCATCGCTTAAGCCACGACCGCGTAGATCGAGTGCCAGAACGCAAAATCGCGGACTCAAGCCAGCTTCGATTAGGCCATCAAAGACATGGGCATTGGCGGTCAATCCCGGTAGCAACACGATAGGTGGCACACCGCCTGGATGTTCGAGGTAGTGCAGTTGTATATTATTGGTTTTGGCAAAGTGATCCATGTTCACTCTCCATTTCATGTACCATGGTGTTGTTGCAGTAGTTGTTTGTCGATTTTTCCGGCAGCATTCTTCGGTAACGTATCCACAAATACCACACTTTTTGGTACCTTGTACGCAGCCAGACGTTCTCGACCAAATGCGATCAATTCTTCCTCATTGAGCGTGCTATCTGGTCTTCGTACCACAACTGCACGTCCCACTTCGCCCCAGCGTGTATTCGGTACACCGATCAACGCGGCTTCGGCCACCGCAGGATGCGCTGCCAGCACACTTTCGACTTCGGCGGGGTAGATATTTTCGCCGCCGGAGATAATCATGTCTTTGAGCCGCCCCACCACAAAGTAGTATCCCTCGGCATCACAATAGGCAAGATCGCCAGTATGGAGCCACCCATCGACAATAGCCTGCTGAGTTTCTTCAGGACAATTCCAATACCCGGCGCAGACATGCGGTCCACGAATAAGCAACTCACCAATCTGGTCTGATGGACATGGTTGTCCCTGTTCATCAATGATCTGGACATCAACGTGGAACAGTGGAACACCAACTGCTCCCGGTTTGCGCCGCACATCCGCCGGAGCTAGCCAGAATGTGTTGGGGCCAGCCTCGGTCAAGCCATAGCCGGTTTTGAAGTCGACACCACGCTCCCAGAAGCGCTCGAACACTGGCATCGGGCAGGGGGCACCACCACTGATGATAAGCTTGAGTCTGGAAAAATCGGTCTTTGCCCAGTGCGGGTGTTGTTGCATGGAGATAAACATCGTTGGTACGCCAAAGTAGAGCGTTACTGTGTCACTTTCGAACAGATCAAACACCTGATCCACGTCAAACGAGCGACAGATGATCGACGCACCGCCGATATGCACCAGCGGGGCCGTAAACACATTCAGTCCACCCGTGTGAAAAAGCGGTGAGTTTAGGATAGCAGTGTCGTCTGGTGTGAGGCCCCAACTCATCACGGTATTGACCGAGTTCCACGTGATATTTCCGTGGGTCAGAATGGCGCCCTTGGGAAGACCTGTCGTCCCGCCAGTGTAACAAATCACCCATGGGTCGTCGTAGTGCAGATCGATCTTTGGCAGCACAGTGGTGCTATGTTGTTTACGCTCCTCAAATGCTGTGTCATTGTGATCGGCTCGCAGCGTGGTATCAAGCGCAAGGTAGTGTTGAATGCCGTTGCCGTATGCGCGGATCGCACGCACCTGCTCGACTTGTTCGGGGCCATAGATCAACACCATTGGTGTCGTATCGGCAATCAGACCGTGCAGCTCGTGCGGTGTCAGACGGTAGTTGAGTGTTTGCAGGATAGCTCCGAGCTTACCACACGCAAACCAGATGTCCAGATACTCGACACAGTTCAGCGCAAGAATGGCCACACGGTCACCTTTGCGTACCCCCAGATCATGGAGGAAGACGGCGGTGTGCGTGGCGGCGTCATTCCACTCGCGATAGGTGATCGCCCGTTGGTTGTTGTGCATATCGATCAGTGCAATCTTCTCAGGTGTGAGTTGTGCGCGTCGTTGTAACCAATCACCAATGTACATACGTTCCACCTACAAATTCGTTGTGTTCGGTCCCCACTGCACGACACTAGCCGCCCAGGCATACCCGATCCCCGCTGCCACCATCACCATCAAATCACCGTCCTTCAAGCGCCCTGTTGCTAACCCTTTCTTGATCGACATCGTCTGATCCTGCTGGCCCATATGCCCAAACTCGTTGAGATAATAACTTTGGTCTTCGCGTAAACCCAACTCGCGCAGGACGAAATCGTGGGCCGAGCGTTTCATGTGTAATAAGTTGACATAATTAATATTTCGCCGTGTATGACCACTCTGAGCCAGCGCCTGATCAATGACCTTGAGAAACTGCCGCATCGATAACTCATCAAGCCGTTGCTTCATCCCATCGGGATTGGGGACATCCAAGCAGTTGCGGTGTGCGGCAAGCGCGTCATACGACAGTGGTTCGACGGTGCCGCCCGCCGGGACAATCACATCGAGCGAGAACGAGCCGTCGACAATGACGCTGGAGCCGAGCACCTGGTTGTGTGGATAGTTCTTTTGCAGCACCAACGCGCCACCGCCTGCGCTGAGATTGATCAAAAAGCGTGATCGTGGATTCGTGTAATCGACCAGATCTCCGTTGCGATACCCTCCGGCAATCAGTACCGTGTTCACGTCGGGTTCGGCCAGCATCAATGCACGGGCCATTTTGATGGCGGCCATGGTCGTCCCACAACGCATCTGCACATCAATCGCCCATGCCCGATGTGCGCCGAGATCGTGGGCCAGTTTGATGCCCGCTGTCCAGAGCGGATACTCCTTCCACTCCTCGGTGGTGCAGAGCACAATATCGATGTCGTTGGGTACGATATTGGTCTGTGCAAGGGCATCATGGGCGGCCCAGAGCGCCATGGCGTTGGTATGATCATCAGGGCCGGGGACGGGCTTACGGACGAGGCCAAACTTGGTAATAATGACTTCTTCGGGTATGCCGGTCTGGTTGGCGATCTCTGCGGCGGTGATGTAGGTTTCTGGCGTGTATGTACCCACGGCGGCGATGCCGATTGATTGCGTGTTCATCTGTGTCGCTTCTGTTTCGTTGATTGTGTCTGGAAATTCGTTGGTTCTTGGATCATAGCAGGTGCGGGTCACAGGCGGGTTACAAATGGGTTACAGGTGGTAGGGGTTAGAGGTTATATGGTTAAGGGTTAACGTAGGTGCGTGGCTGGCTCGCGCACCGTCATCAAGCAGAACCACATGGCGCGTAGCAGCGGTTTGTAACCGCCGTCTGGTCATATCGGGAAGGGTCACGAGTTATCTAGTCGAGATTATTTTGATCATGGTGTCGTGTGAAGGGCCAGCCGTGGCCCCTCACCACCCCCGGCCCAGGCGCTGCGCCCTGGGAACCCGCAAGGAGTGTGGGTAACACATACTACGATTGGGATGGATGCCTTCAGAAATATTTAGTTTGGTAGGTAATGAGTTACATTCAGTATTACGTGATAAGTAGGGAGGAATGAAAATAGGTTTAATTAAACGACGGGCCTTCTTTGCGGGTGGTCTGGCGGGCGCAGCGCTGCCAGCGGGGCTCAAAGGGGCGGGCCCCTTTGGCAGGGTGTGAGGTGCAACGCCCACAAGCACAATGCATGTTGATTGGTATGAAGTTATCGAATTACTTGAGTAGCAGGGGATGATTTTTACGATATGTAACGGTACAAAGGTTGTATCAATCCCAAAGCGCATGCTGCCTTCAACAAGCTCAGGCGGTGGAGTGTGGGCCTGCGCCACCACTAACCACGATCCACCGCTCAAGCGGGGACAACTCTAAACCCCACCACTCGCCCGAATCTGCTGCTCCAGCGCAACCGTCGCGGGGTCAGGATCGACACCAAGGTGCGTGTGCAGCGCCTCCACACATCGTTGATAGGTTCGCAGCGCCAATGCTCGGTTGCCTTGCCTGGTATGCACCACCATCAATGTGCAATAGGCCCGCTCCCAGCATGGGTCGTGCTCCAGGATTTGTTGGCACAGGTGTATAGCTTCTTCATACGCCTCATGCTCGATCAGTGCTGAGGACAGTTGGGCGGCGGTACGCAGATACAAGGCAAGGATTCGGTCACATGGCTCGCTGGCCCAGCTTTCATACAGAGCATCGGGGAGATAATCACCACCATACAGTTGGAGCGCCGCACGCAGTTTTGTGATGCCCTCCTCAACGTTGCCCTCGTCGAGTAAGTGCATACCCTGCGTGCACGCCTGCTCAAACTCGACATAATCGAGATGTAGATCGGCTTCAGGACGGAGTCGGTAGGCGCTGCCATTGCGTACAATAAAAGAAAAAGGAACATTGGGGCTGCGATGTGGCTCCAGTGCTTTATTCAGTGCATTAAGGGCCACCTTAAAATCGCGCATCGCCGACTCGGGGCCAAGGTGTGGCCAGAGCATCTCGACGATCTCGTCGCGCTGGAGCCAGCGTCCGGGATGCGAAATCAATAGTTGGAAAAGCTGGCGAGCCTTGTCGCGCTGCCACTCACGCCCCGCGATCTCGTGTACCCCACGCCACACGCGGAAGTTCCCCAGTGTTTGTACCCGCAACTGGTACCCTGGATGAGCCTCGATGCCAGGGAGTCCTATAGTCGCCAGCACACGTGTAGCATAGTCGGCATGGTGGCCATCACGTGCCGCCACGAGCAATGGCACCAGACAGCGCGGATCAGGTGGACCAGTCAATGTTGGTGTAGTTAGCAAGAAGCTGTACTGGTGAGTTTTGCAGCGATTGAGCAGTTCATTGATATGGGTCAGGGCATGTTCGCGTTGTTTGAGCTGGTGATACGCCAGCGCAAGCCACAGGCGTGTCGCAGCCTGGCCAAAACTATCACCACAATCGCGAAAGGTGCCAAGTACCCGTGTGAGTGTGTCAATGGCGTTATCAAGTCGTCCTGCCAGCACACAACTCGACCCAAGCGTTAGTTCGATCAGGGCTGCCAACCACTGATCGCCGGCCCATTGACTAATCTCAACGCCCTCGTGAGCGGTCTGTTCAGCCGCTGCCAACTGTCTGCTAAAGCCATAAGCACGTGTCAGTCCCCACAGCGCCTCGGCCCGGAGTCGCCGCACCGCCAACTGATCGCTCAGCGCAATCGATCTTTGATAGCAACCAATCGCCTCGTCATGAGCCATCGTGGTGCGCTCTGACGAAACATGTGTTCGTAGTTGCCAGGCGTGACCAAGACGGATATGTGCCACTGCCGTAATAAACGGCGAGGCAAGCTGCTCTCCCAGATCAACGCCTTCGTGGGCCAGACAGAATGCGCGCTGCCCATTGCCACAGAATGCTTCGATCAACGACAACAGTAGTACTGTCTCACGATGGCCACGGGGTGAGTGGGGGTGGCCGCGTTCCAGTGATTGACGCTCATCATTAACCAGAGGCTCTAGCGTGGTGCGTGCCTCATCCAGACGGCCTGTACGCAGCTTAACCCGCACACTCAACATGTCCTCGCCGGGACCTTCTTCGCGTAACTCATGAGCCTGATTGCACAGCATCTCAGCCTCATCTGTCTTGCCCATATTGAGCTTGTTTTCGGCCATTAACTCAAGCAACCGCGCCCGTGTCTGTCGGTCATTGATACCATCGGTAAGCCGGATGGCCTCTTGCAATAGATGCTCAGCCTGAGCCGGTTGTACCCGATCAAGATAGACACGGGCCTGACCACGCAACGCACGACTCTGGCCTGCAAAATCGCCACGGGTTTGCCAGGTCTGTTCGGCCTGCTGATACCACGATAACGCCTTCTCGAACTGGCTGCGTAAGCGATAGATATCGCCCAGATACGCGTGCAAGCGCGGTTGATCGGCCAGAATATCGGCTGGTAGTGTATCGATCCACTGTAATAACGTGTCCAAACGACCGTCACGGATCATTGTTTCGCCGATGCGCCCGATTGACATGGCAGCCTCCGTAAATGCACGTGCGGACAACCAGTGGTAGATGGCGGCTTCGTCGTTGTGTTGCTCGGCAAAGAAATGGGCCGCGCGGCAGTGACGCGTGTTGGTGTCGGACAGATCTTCGTGCGCTTGTTGGCGCAAGAAATCGTGGAAAAGATGATGATAACGATACATATCTTCATCCACAGCTACAGTAAAGAGATCAAGGCGGTGTAATTGGTTGAGAAGGGCACCACTGTTATCGGCAGCACGCACAGCATTGCATATATCTGGGGTAAGCTCGCGCAGAATGGCCGTCTCACGCAGAAAATCGGCAATCTCTGGGGATTGTTGGTTCACCACATCATGGGCGAGGTACTCAAACAGAGTTGCCAGTGAGTGCAGACGTGTGTCGGGCAGGTTGGCCGGACTCGCTGAACGACCACCACCACGCATGCCTTGCCAGATGAGTTGCAGTGCAATTGGCCAACCCTCGGTTTGGTCGGCCAGCGCAACAACGTCTGTCGAGCTGATCTGCATTTCGTAGGTGTTTGTAAAGAGTGTTGCAATCTCATCAGATTGAAACGCAAAGTCTTCCCGATTTAATGCTAGAATGTCACCACGTGCACGCCAACGGATAAGCGCTCGGTCATCGATTGGGTAGCGTGTTGACAGTACGAGGTGTAATCCGGGTGGCATATAGGTGATCAGTCGGGTGGTGAGTGCATGTATTTCGGGTATGTGTGCCACAAAATGATAATCATCAAGGATGACGAGCACTTCGTCGTTGAGCTGTTCGCTTACGGCGTTGAGCAGCGCATCGAGCACCTGCGACCACGCCGCACTGCTCTGCTCATTGTGGCTTTCCTGTAGCAGCGCCTGTGGCAGATCGGAGAGGTTGGGCCAGCGTTGGTGACATGCCGCAATCAGATAGGCCAGAAAGCCGTGGGGATCAACGTCTTCTTCGGTGATAGTGTACCAACACACGGGCGTGTTGGATGTAGCCAGACTGGTTAGCGCGGTTGTTTTGCCGTACCCGGCGCTGGCCTGCAGGATCGTTACGCGATACTCAAAGGCTTCATGGAGTTTGGCAAGTAATGCAGGACGAGATAGCACCCGGCGATAGGGTCGTGGCGGTGTGAGTTTGGCTTGGATCAAAAATCGTTCGCGGCGCATCGGCGCACCCGACAGTATCATTAGGGAAAACTAGTCTTTATTGTATCATACGCGTTAGCGGTTGGGGAGGGTGGGAGCGTTGAGGGGTGAGAGCGATGGGACGTGAGAGCGGGATGTCCTAACCCCTGGCTTCCTCTGCGTCTCTGTGTTAAGAATGTGATGATGTTTGTGCGGGTGGACGGCAAGTCGCCCACCCTACGGGAGTATGTGCTTATTTACGGGTTGCCCTGTTTCACTGGTTTCTTCGACGATAAACGCCAGAGAGATGGATAGACATAACTGAGGAATAAAAAGAAGATACCAAATCCGAAAAAGAGCACAATGCGCCATAAGGCATCTACATAAGCAAAATCGATCAGGAATAACTTCGCCACGACCCCCAACAGGGTTATCAGTGCCGTGTAGCGCACGATATCATTGCGATACCAAAGGCCCCATACAAACAGAGCGCTGGTATAGCCACCCCAGACGGCACTCACCACTGCCTGTCCATTGGTGATAGTGTGCAGTTCACTGAAGATCCATATCAGGAAGGCCATATGCATGCTTACAAAGTAGATGAACCGTTCTTCAGTCGTACGTAGCCAGCGTAATGCAAGCAGAAACATACCAATTATGCCAACTTCAATCAAGGCTTCGCTATTGAGAATAGGTGTTCCTGTCTGTGTAAGCAGATGCGGAAAAAGCCGCATCCCAACTACCAGTGCGAGCGCGTGGCCGATGAACGTGATCCAGTGTTGAGGCCAACGTGTCGCTGCCCAGTGCAGAACCAGCGCTTGAAGCAGTAGCGCGCAGGTCAGCCAAATTCCATTGAGAAGTAATGGGAGTGCAGATGTCACCAAAAGCACAGCTGTGATAAGGTGAGTTTGTTTGATGCTGTTGGGTATTGGTTGGTAACGCGTAAGCCAAAATGTACCACCGAAGATGCCTGCCAGATAAAGCGTAAGCCATCCCCACGCGTATTGCTCTACTGCTGGCCATATTGCTGCAGAAAGAAATAAACTCACAAAAGGCGTTACAAATGTTAAGGTACAGATATCATAATTGCGGATAGCATCGGCAACTAACCGTTTGCTATCGAAGAGACCGAGTGTTGTTTCACGCCAGCGGGTGGGATTATGGCTGTGGAGCATAGTACGCACGACAGGAATGACCCAGAAGAGCAAGACCATATAGACAATACCAGCCTGTAATACCCATCTATCGAATAATGGCATAGCAAACTGTAGTATGAAAGAAAGAATACTGATCAACCATCCACCGACCACACTAATCCACAGCAAGATGCTCCAACCACGATACGCATACAATGCGATAGTGCCAGTCAATAACAGACAGGTATAGCCCATGAGTCCGACCACATTGCCATCACTGGTGGGAAGCAAAAACGGCGTGGCCAATCCACCGAGTGTACCAATAATCGCTAGCATGCCATCGTCCTGATACATCGCGAGACCGAATGCGCCAATGGTAATGCAGATCATAAATGCCAGAGCTATTGGATGGGGGATGAGTGCATACATTTGATAGGCGGCAAACCCGGTGAGATAGTACGACACCAGTGCACCACCAAGCAGCACCGTCGCGAGCTTTGGTCGTTGGGCGTTCAACCAGATCCCAACACCGAGTAGACTTGTTGCCATCATGAGCCCCAGACCCACCCGAATTGGTGGCGTAACCCAACCACGGTCAATGGCGAGTTTGAAAAGCAGGGCCAGGGCCAACAGCACTAGCGCTATACCAATTTTGTTAAACCAGAACTCACCGCTGAAGAGATCATCGAAGGTATTGTGGTTATTTGGTTTTGGTGTTGCAGACTGCTGGTTTGGTTGTGGTGTGGCTGGTTTTGGTGTTGCAGACTGCTGGTTTGGTTGTGGTGTGGCTGGTTTTGGTGATGGTGGTGGTGTGCTCGACATAGACGATGTCGATGGGGTCAGTGATGTGTTTGTGCTCTGGGTTGCAGTGGAAAGTTGTGGACCAATAAGCTTTTGCTCCAACTGCACGACTCGCCTTGCAAGATCGCCAAGACGGGCTTCATGATCAAGATTAGTATGACAACACTCACAGATGTGTATGTTGGAAGCGTTTTCGTGGTTACAGGCTGCACAGAATTGTTTTTTCGACATAACAGCCCCTTACAGATAAACAGTGTGATAATAACGTTTGTCTGGTATGCTCAAATGCTCTGGACACATATACTTTCATTTTGTCTGGCGACTTCCATAGACGTACTACAATGACTGATGATGCCTGCTTGTTTCCATAAACGTGAACTAAAGAGAATTTTGACATAGTGAGGTGGAGGAATTTTGAAGAGAAAAAAGGTATTTGTGTGAATCTTATTATTACCAAGGATACCCCTTATGCCTGTTCCATGCATCATCGATCAACTCGAAGCAGCAGCGTTTAACGCATGGCCTGCTTTCCAACAAATCCTGGTTGATGGCTGGCTGGTGCGTTTTGCGAATGGCTACACCAAACGTGCTAACTCGGTCAATCGGCTGTATCCGTCTGTGTCGCCAAACGACGAACTAATTGCCTGGTGTGAACAGCTCTTTCAGGCACAAGGCTTGCCTCCTGTCTTTCGGATTGTAGGACGCCCCGAGACTCAATTACTTGATACATTACTCGATCAGCGTGGGTATCGGTTGCTTGATCGTTCGGTGGTGATGTCTTGCAAAGAGTCTGCGTTGAATCTACTACCAACATCTCAGGAAGAGCTAACCAGGCTCTCGCTTGACACCTGGTTTCCGCTCTTTTGTCGACTGAGCCACAGCCCTGAACACACTCAGTCGACACATCAGCGCATTCTGGAGCAGATCATGCCGCCGTGTCTCTTCGCAGCGATCTTTGATGATGGACAGCCAGTTGCGTGTGGGATGTGTGTGTTGGATCGCACATTGTGTGGCTTCTTTGATATCATTACGCATGCCGACCATCGTGGTCGCGGTTATGGCACTCGCTTGATGGGTGCCATGGCAGAGTGGTCGCGGGGCCACGGCGCACAGATCTTCTATCTGCAGGTGGCTGAACAAAACATGCCCGCGCGCCGCCTGTATCACAAACTTGGGTTCCGTGATACCTACCATTACTGGTATCGCATCAAACCTGATGCGATGAAGAGGTATAGAAGCGAAGAACTGAAAGCAGAGAGCCGAAAGTATAATTAGGATGGCGGTGATTGTAGAGGTGCGCGGGCGAGCCATGCAACTACAGGATGCGTCCGACATTCTTAACCCTTCCATCTGCATGTCACCTGAGCCTGTCGAAGGCGACGGAATGCCACTTAGTACCCGGCCTGAGTTTGTCGAAGGTTTGTTGCCCAGCTACAGTTCATCAGCTTCGGGAAGCAGGGCGGTCGGGCAGACTATACGCGGATGACTCCCTGACTCCTCATCGTTCGCATCGTTTCTTAACCCCTAACCTTCTAACCCTTATCCCTGCTCAGCCGCTCCACCGCTGCCCCTAACTCATACGCCGTGCATTGATCGATTGCCGCACCTCCTCACCCAGGGCCCATTCAGCACGCGCCGCATCATCTTCCAACACCAGGCGTGGTACAGGACAGGGTTGCCCATTCTTCTGGTCAAATGCGACCATGCTAAAGTACCCCGTAGTACACAGGCGACGATCTCCGATCAGCGGATGTTCTGCGTAAATGTGAATACGCACAATCAGCGATGTCCGCCCCACATAAATAACCTTCGAGACTGCCTCGATGATTTCACCATTCTGGATGGGGGTGCGAAAGTCAAGGCGCTCGGTAGAGGCCGTAACGACTGGCTGACGACAAAAGCGTAGTGCAGCAATCGCTGCCGCACGATCCATGAATGCCATCACATCGCCACCAAACATGGTTCCGTGGTTGTTGGTCTGGTTGGGCAAGACGATATCGGCCATGTGGACTTCTGGTGCAACGCGGGCATTCTGTGGCTCAGATGATGTGTTCATATCGATGATTTCCTGTGTCTGGTTGCGCGAGTTCTCAATGTATCTCTTGACAACGTAAACGTTTGCGTATAGTATGTGTATTACACGAAAGTAATCAAAGTTGTAACCCAAGTATCCAAGTTGCATCCAACACGTTACAACGTCTGTACATCATAGCGCAATGTTGCTGGGTATTTTCAGTGAGGAGCATACCGTGTCACGTAGCACGATTACTGCCATAGCTCGGCGAGTCGGCGTTTCTGCCGCCACCGTTTCACGTGCGCTCAATGGTGCTCCTGGTGTCAGCGAAAAAAAACGTCGCGAAATCCAGGCCATCGCTGCCGAGCTCAACTATCACCCCAATGCGATTGCCCGCAACCTGCAGGGCCAACGTACCAATACTATCGCATATGCGGTTGATGTCAGTGATCGCCCCTCTACTGATCTCTTTTTCTTTAAAGATTTTATAACCAATCTGGCCTTTCATTGTGCTGATTATAATGTAGATTTGCTGATTCACCCAGTAACAGCTGGCGAGCAAGGTGTGGGACAGATCGAGCGCGTGTTGCAATCCGGACGCGCCGATGGCGTCATCATCACGGATATCCGCCACGATGATCAGCGTATTCGCTATCTCCATGAGCACAAATTGCACTTTGTCGCCTTTGGCCACGACAACGGTATTTATCGCTATCCCTACGTTGATGTCAATGGAGAACAGGGCATCTATCGGGTGACCCAACATCTGATTGAGCGTGGACATCATCGTATTGCTTTTTTAGGCTTGCCGCTGGCCTACTACTGCGCGATTGATCGCCGCGATGGTTATTTTCAAGCGCTGCGCGACAATAATATTCCCAAGAATCCAGAGTATATCATTGTTGGCTTGACCAACGAAACCGAGGCCCGGATCGCCATGGAACAACTGCTCATGCTACCTCAACCGCCGACAGCCTTCGTTACGGCGAGTGATATGCTGGCCATTCACGCGATGAGTGTGGCCCATAGCCATGGCTTGCGTGCTGGGCAAGATTATGCGATTACTGGCTTTGATGATCTGCCAATGTCCCAACATACAGATCCGCCGTTAACCAGTGTACGCCAACCCTTTGATCAGATTTGTAAACATCTCATCGAGTTGGCCATGCGGCAGAACCACGCACCAATTGAGGCACAACAGATTCTGCTTGAACCAGAACTTATCATACGCGATTCAAGCTAATGTCATCAGGTGGTTCGCGCTTGTGAGGAACAACATGAGTATAGAACAACGAACATTGCGTTTTGGCCCATATACTCGCGATGCTCAGGATATCCATAATGATACGGTCCCCTATTTTCTGGCTGGACGCCATATGTATCACGTTGGCATAGTTTCCGGTGCCATCGAGCCAATTGGTGCAGAGCACCTGGTTGGTGAAATGGGGGGTCTCTGGATGCATCCGGTTAAAGTTGCCGACGGTATTCAAATCTCGATATGTGACTCGGAAGGTGTCCAATCATTGCTCCGCAATACCAATGTCACCGAGCATCTTTCACATATCGAGTGGCATTCTCAGTCTACTGAAATAGCGTTACAACGCCGAGATTTTATTGTGGAAGATCGGCCAGTCTATGTAGCTCTCCTCACCCTTCACAACCCAAGTATGCATACCACAACAGGTCAACTGAACCTCCAGATCTGGTTGAAGTTTCTGGGTTGCTGGTTTGGTGGCATGGACACTGGCGGCGGAACATACTGGCTCGAAGATTCCACTATTCTTGGTTATGACCGACTCTGGCAGGGTCGCTGGGGTATTGCAGCGGGCATGCCACAGCCACCAGACTCCTTCGATCTCCATGCACATACGAAAGGCCACATAGCCACACTTCGCTATGCCTTTACCCTTCTGCCAGGGCAAACACAGACGTGGGAATTTATGCTCGCTGCCGACCATCAGCAAGGCCACAAAGCGGCACAGATACTTCTTGAGCAACTCACAGGGACAGGTGAAAAGCTACTTGGTGAGAAAATTGCATGCTATACCCAACAAACCTTTGCTGGTGTCACCCTTGAAACGCCTGATGAGGATGTGAATCAATCTTTTGCGCTGGCCAAAGCGAATCTGCATCTGTTGACGGCTGATTACGCCCCGCACCTTCCAGCGTATCTCCTGGCTGGTATACCGGAATATCCCCAGCTTTTTGGATGTGACACAGAGTACACGGTGCCTGGAGCAGTCGCTGCGGGGTTTGTCGATATGGTCAGAAGCACTCTGCTGGCTCTCGCCGACTATGGCCACAGGGCATGTGGGCGTATCCCGCATGAAGTCACCACTAACGGACGGGTCTTTCATCCCGGTAACACACAAGAGACGCCTCAGTTTGCCACTGCATGTTGGGATTTCTTCCGCTGGACGGGTGATCTCGATTTCCTCTTGCGTGTGTACCCGCTCTGCAAAGAGGGTGTCGAGACCTATATGCCAGCGTTATGGGGTGGTACTGGTGGAAGTTATCCAGTCGGCGATGCAATGGTTGAGCGTAGTGGGATGGGACCATTCAAACTCGATAGTGTCTGCTATCTGTTTCAGGCACTCGAGTCACTCCAGGCCATGGCCGAAGCACTTGAACTGCATGAAGACGCACAACACTTTGCCGCACGTTGCTCCAATATACGTACCCGCTTCGAGTGTGACTGGTGGATCGAAGCCGAAAACATGTACGCCGACTCACTCACCAGCGAGGGGCAGCCACAGCTCGCTGGCCACTGGACGGTTGTCATTCCACTCCAGCTTGGGTTGGCCTCCCCAGCGCACGCGCAACGGTCACTTGCACGTATCGAGGGTGACTGGGTCAATGAGTGGGGTCTGGTGCATACCCGCAAAAATGAGGAACTGGTCTGGACGCTCCCGACGGGCTTACTCGCGCTTACGGCGTTCCGCTATGGACAGGCCGATCTGGGTGTGCGTATGTTGCAAAACATCGCTGAGACAACCAAATATGGCACGCTTGGTGCATTCAAAGAACTCATCCCGATTGGTTTATGTTTTGTTCAGTTGTGGTCGGCAGGGCTGTATGTGCAGGGTATTGTAGAAGGGTTGTTAGGAATTCGCCCACTGGCTCACCAACATCGATTATCGATCCAGCCACAGTTGCCCGAAGACTGGTCGCATGTGCGTCTCAACCAACTCACGATGGGAAGCCACCAAATTATGCTCGAGGTGACTCGAGACAAGTTGGCCATTACGCATCACGAGGCGCCTGAAGCACTTGAAGTACGCTATCAACTACCACACCACGAGTTGCAGCTCCACCCTGATAGCGTCCATCACCTGGCACCGCGTATCGTGCATGACAAGACGGGAGTATGGCTCAGTGTCACGATCCCTTCGGGGCAGCACTGTGAAATACACATAACTGCAACACATATCACACTACAAAGTACTGACAAAGCAATGGAAGCCAATGTTACAAATCCGCTTTCATAAGCCATGTTCTGCTACTATACACGATCAGAAAGGAGGTGTTCTATCGACATGTGTCATCAAACAGTTGATAACCTACCGTTTTCACAAGGCTGATTGAGATCATTGTCACTCTATTTACTGCGATTGATATTCCACAACAGTACGCGTCGTATCAGGAACACGCAGCCGAACCGTAAGAACTTCCCATTGGTTTAACGAGCAACTGCATATTTCCTACTCTGTTATTAGGCACAACTTATTTATTGCAAGGAGGCAACAGATGTTCCAACGCAAACGTTTGAGTATAATTATGCTCTTATTGGCAATGATCCTACCAATCCTGGCGGCCTGTGGTGGCGGTGATACTGGCGGTGCCGATACCACGGACGAAGCAACTGGCGATACCTCTGGTGAAGCGACAGATGCCGAAGGTACAGAAGTTCCGCCAGAGTCAGGCGATACTGCCCCAACCGTCGACATTGAAGGTGCCACTGCTGGTTCAGCAGGTGATATCACCCAGATTCCTGTCGAAGATGGTGCAACCATTCGCTTTGTCGCACCGGCTAATGCTACTGAGCAACAGCTCTACATCGAAGGTATCGAACGTTTCGGACAACTTTTCCCCGGTGTCACTGTTGATTTTGAACCAATTAATGACCAGTATCTTACGCGTATGACTGCTGAGTTTACTGCTGGTAGTGCGCCTGATGTATTGTTGGTAGATGGCGAGGTAATGGGGAATATCGGCTACAACGGTCTCTTGTTGCCATTAGACGAAGCTATGAGTCAGGCAGGTATTGAAGCATCTGAGTATGTCGATCCCTTGATCGATCTGTATCAGCAGGATAATCAAACCTATGCCATTCCGAAGGACTTTAACCCACTGGTAGTGTTCGTCAACAACGAAATGGCAGAAGCCGGTGGTGTTGATCCAGCCAGTATCCAAACGTGGGACGACCTCAAAGCTGCCGCAGAGGCAATGACCGAGGGTGAGGGGCCAGGCAAGACCTTTGGTATGTGTCTCAACCCTGATATTCTCCGTTATGGTGCCTTCATGTTCCAAAACGGCAACCCGATTATCGATGGTGATCAGGCGGTCTTCAACCAGCCAGAGGGTGTTGCCGCAATGGACTACTGGGTCAGTTACAAGACTGATGGTGTTGGTGAATTGTTTAGCAACCTGGGTCGTGGTTGGTGTGGTGAAGCCTTTGGTGGTCGTAGCACGGCCATGGCGATTGAGGGTGGCTGGATCGTCCCGTTCCTGGCTGACCCGGCCAATGGCGCAACTGATCTGCCTTATTCCGCGATCCCACTCCCAATTCCTGAGAATGGCGAACAAGCGACATGGCTCTTCACCAACGGGATTGGTGCCAATGCCAACACCGAATTCCCGCATGCCGCAGCCGCCCTGGCCCTCTTCCTGACCAGTGATGCCAACCAAAAAGCACTCATTCCCTCTGGTCTGGCGCAACCAAGTTTGAAGTCACTGGCTGAGGACCCGTACTACACCGAAAATGAAGTCGCGAAGGTGCTTGTTGATCAGGCGGAGTTTGGCCGTCTGGCCGATACAACGCTCGGTGGGCCAGTGATCAAGGGTGACATTATTAATACCATTAACCAGGATGCACTCGAACCCATCTTCCTGGGAGCACAAACACCACAGGAAGCACTGGATGCAGCCGCTGAAAAAGTCAATGGTCTGCTGTCAGAGTAGTGTACGTCCAGGTTTTTGAAATGTCGTTTGGTGGGTGGCTCAGGCTGCCCACCCTCAATGCCAAATGGAGGTTTCCTCATGGCGGTCTCGTCACCAACCAAAACAACCCGTAGGCGGCTTTCGCCAGCCAAGATGCGTGAGGCACTGACTGCTTATCTCTTTATTGCCCCCTATATTATTACTGCTGGTATTTTTACCTTTGGCGTGCTAGGATATGTCTTTTACACCAGTTTTACCAGTTTAACGGTGTCTTTTGCCGCACAAAATGCCGAATTTGTTGGATTTGATAACTATATTCGTGCCCTGCAAGATCCTGACTTTCGTTTAGCATTAGAGAATGTCTTCTGGTATTTTATTATTGTTACAACTGTTCAAACAATTTTATCGATCTTGCTGGCTGTAGCCCTCAATATGCCGCTTAAAGGCATGCGTTTTTTCCGTACAGCACTCTATGCTCCGAGTGTTGCCTCAGCAGTGGTTATGTCGCTCATCTTTTTGTGGTTGTATCTGCCCACTGGCTTTATCAACCTGTTTTTGGGAACCAATATCCCTTGGCTCGAATCCCTGCAACGTATCTTTGACCCAGTCTTCGGAACAGACGCGCCAACCTTTATCCGTGGCCCCAGTATTACCTGGGTATCGATTATGGTGCTCAACATCTTCACGACTGTGCCCACGTTTATGGTGATGTTCCTGGCGGCGCTGCAAGACATTCCGAAACATCTCTATGAAGCGGCAGCCCTTGATGGTGCCACGGGTGCACGTGCGTTCTGGTATATTACGCTCCCGCAACTACGCCGTGTCATCTCGCTGGTGGTGGTGCTTGGTACTATCGGCACCTTCCTTGTTTTTGCACAGGTCGCCATTATGACCGAAGGCGGTCCACTCGGGACCACGCAGGTACCTCTGTATCTGGTCTACCAGAAGACTCTTGGTTTTGGAACACGGCCTGAGGCTGGATACGGCGCTGCAATGGCCTTTATTCTGTCATTTATCATTATCGGCATTACCCTCATCCAGCGTCGCTATATTGAGCGAGATGCCTAAGGAGGATGCTATGACTGTCTCAGCAGATCGAGTTGCACCACGCAAAAACACTGCGGCACATCCCACATCTTTTTACGTGGGCGCGGCAATCCGCTATGGATTGCTTATACTTGCAGCAATTATTGCATTTACACCATTTATCCTTTCGTTTCTCGGGACCTTCAAAACAAATCTTGAGTTGACTAGTTTTCCTCCGCAGATTATGCCGCAGCAGTGGCTCTTCGATAATTGGGTACGTGTGTGGAACTTCACCTTACCAACGGTCGATGGCCAGGTGTTGCCTCGTTGGTTATTTAACAGTGTTTGGCTTGCCGTTCTCAATGTGGCCTTGCGTCTGTTTTTCTGCTCACTGGCAGCCTATGCCTTTGCGCGATTGGAATTCCCTGGCCGCAACATTATTTTTGCGGTGGTCATCGCCAGTATGGCCTTCCCCGGTGAGGTCTCTCTGATTCCTGGCTTTGTGTTTTATACACGTCTTGAATGGGTGAACACCTACTGGCCACTCATCGTTCCCGATCTGGTGATTGCTATTGGGGTGTTTATGCTGACGCAATTTTTTAAGGCTATTCCCAAAGATCTTGAAGAGGCTGCATATATCGATGGTATGGGACGTTTTGGCGTGTATTGGCGAATTATTTTACCGCTTTCGCGACCCATTCTCATTACATTGGCAATCCTGCAATTTCAAGCCGTGTGGAATGATTTTGTCAGACCATTGTTGTTCTTACAACGCCCCGAAATTATGACGTTGACCGTGGGCATGAACTTCTTCCAAAATCAGTTCTCGAACGACTTTAGTGCGATTCTGGTTGGTGCAATGTTTAATGCTATTCCCGTATTGTTGCTGTTCTTTTTCTTGAACAAATACTTTTTGGAGAGTGCCAGCTACAGTGGTCTGGCTGGGCAGTAATCAGGTTCCGTTTATCAGGTGATGAAATGCTCAGGATAACAGGTGTACCAATAAAATCGTTTACACGAACCGTCGGTGGATAGTCCAGCCATCCGCCGATGACCGCTTCGTACACAAAGAGACATAGCGTATACACTACCAAGCGGCGTCGATTGCATATGCACGACTTTTTAGTAATCCTTCTAGCTGATGTGTTCAAAGAGAGCAGTAATGAGCGACTGTACCAGATTTCAGTTAAGTGAAGACCCAAACTGGCGCCTGCAGATCGATGGCTTTGATCCAGCGTTTGAGTCTGCCGTTGAGGCGGTTCTGGCAATGGTGAACGGATATATGGGTGTTCGTGCAGCGGTCGAAGAAGGCCATACAGCCGCGTACCCCGCAACTTTTGTCGCTGGTATCTACAATGTGCCAGATAAACCCCAAGCGGTTGAGTTGGAGGTGCCTGTGTCAGAACTGGTGATTGCCCCGGATCTAGCTCCGGTACGCATCATGGTCGATGGCCAGGACCTGCAGATTGGCCAGACTGAGTTGCTTGAGATGCGCCGAGTATTGGATCTGCGGCAGGGTGTGTTGTTTCGCGAGTGGCGTCTGCGTGATGTGTCAGATCGTAGTACCATGCTGTCCAGCGTTCGATTTGTATCACTGGCCAATCGCCATGCCTATCTCCATCTGTTGACAATCACGCCGGAGAACTACAGTGGAGCGATTACTCTGGAGAGTCGTGTCAATGGACGTGTGACGAATGCCAACAATACCGTCCATCTGAGCACAACCAGCGCAAGAGAGATTGATCAAGGCAGTTTGTTAGCTGTGCAGACTCGCCAATCTAAATATGAGATAGCGGTAGCAGCCCATGCAGAGTTACGCAACTCGACGACGAATGAGGCTATTCGTCAGGGTGCTGCATGGCACCCCACAGAGGATGGTGTGATTGGGCAGCGCTGGGAGTGGCAGGCCAACCAAGGTGAGACGTACGAACTCCACAAGTTTGTAGCCTTGCACACCTCACGTGATGGAGCCACACCAGCTGCTTCCGCTGTCAAGACACTGCGCCAATTGATCAGCGATGGGTTTGATAAAAACCTGGCGCTACACCAGCAAGCCTGGGAGTCACGCTGGAGTGCCTGCGACGCCGCAATCGCTGGGGATGCAGAGACTCAGGTGCAGGTGCGTTTTGCACTCTATCAGCTTATTGGTGCGGCAAATCCGACCGACGAACGTATCTCGATTGGGGCACGTGCGTTAACAGGTGAACGCTATCGTGGCCATATCTTCTGGGATACCGAGACTTTTGTCTGGCCGACCTATGTGTTTACGCATCCACAAACAGCCCGCTCGCTCTTGCTGTATCGGTATCACACGCTAGATGGTGCGCGCCAGAAAGCCCAGGACCAGGGCTATCAGGGTGCGTTGTATCCATGGGAAGCCACCGATACAGGCGAGGAAACGTGTCCTGAGTTTATGCTGAGCGGCGGGAGTGAGCGGGTGCCGGTGCTGACGTTGCGTGAGGAACATCACCTCTCTGCCGATATTGCCTATGCTGTGTGGCAGTATCGTGACGCGACAGGTGACAATGACTTCTTCTTTAACTATGGCGCAGAAATGCTGCTTGAACTGGCGCGTTTCTGGTCCAATCGTGTGATGGTCGATGAGTCTGGACAGTATCACATTCTCAAGGTGATTGGCCCGGACGAGTATCACGAATCGGTCGATGATAACGCCTATACCAATTACATGGCGCAGTGGACGATTCATCGTGGCCTGGAGACGGTTGCCGAACTACAGCGGGATGCGCCAGAACGCTGGGAGTCTTTGGCACAACGCCTCGATCTGGGCGCTGATGAACTGGCAATGTGGCAGCAGGTCGCTGAAGGTTTGGTGGTGGGCTTTGATCCTCAGACAAAACTTATCGAGCAGTTCCGTGGATATCACGATTTGGAAGAGATTGACCTGTCAGACCACGACTCGGGTGAGATGACCATTGATGGGAAACTCGGCTGGTATGGCATGCAGAAGACCAAAGTGCTCAAACAGGCCGATGTAGTGATGTTGTTGTTCTTGCTCTGGGAGCATTTCCCACACGATGTGCACGAGGCCAATTTCCGTTACTACGAACCGAAGACTGCCCACGATAGTTCGCTTAGTCCTGGCTTCCATGCACTGTTTGCGGCCCGCCTCAACGACCCGTCGATGGCTCTACGCTATTTACGACAATCGGCGCTGGTGGACCTCGATTTTACACGCAGAGGCCACGCCAGCACAGCAGGGGGCATCCATATTGCGACGATGGGCAGTATCTGGCAGGCGCTCGCTTTTGGCTTTCTGGGGATGCATCCACAGCCTGATGGCTTGCGGTTTCGGCCACACATTCCCGATGCGTGGGGATCGCTACGCATGCCGCTGCACTGGCGTGGGAGCCATCTCCACGTGACGGCGTATGCAGAATTGGCACGAGTCGAGATCGTGGTCGTTGCCGGGGAATCGGTGCAGGTGGCAGTCGGTGAGGGCGATTGGCAAACGGTCGCCGTTGGCGAAACGTATACCGGGGCGCTCACCTGAGCACCCCGTCCTTATCATAGCAGATTGCGCTACACAATCACCACGGTAGTGGCACTCCATCGCGGAAGAAGCCACCCGTCGGCCCGTCGTCGGGCAGGGTGGCAGCCCACACCACACTTGCTGCGCCTTCTGCGACAGGTCGTGCACCCATTTGCTCCATACCCGGCGCTGTCGCCGTAAGCCCCGGATCGACTGCATTGACCAGGATACGTTGTTCTTTCAGCTCATTTGCGAACTTTACGGTCAGTGCATTCAACGCTGCTTTGGATACGGCATAGCTCGTTGCTGTTGGTCCAGTTGTAAGACCAAACGGCTTTTCCCCGTGGGAACCAGCACCGCTTGATACGTTCACAATGCGACCGTGCTGGCTGTTCTTTAGTAGGGGCAGAAATGCTTGAATCACGCGCCACGTCCCAAAGAGGTTGATGTTCAATACGTCCTGGGCATGTGCCAAATCTGCACTACTTGCTGTTTCCGACCAGTCCGCATAGGCTGCTGCATTATTTAGTAGAATGTCTAGCTTGCCATATGTTTGCTCAATGTTGTGTGCAGCGGCGGTCACACTTGCTGCCTGGGCAACATCGAGTTCCAGAAAATCGATTGTTAAGTCTTCCGCCATAAGCGTTTGTATTGCAGCCGTCCCCTGTTCCTGGTTGCGCCCGGTGAGAACTACTGTTATCCCTTGTTGACCAAACTGACGTGCCGCCTCGAAACCAATAACGCGGCTTGCGCCAGTAATCAAGGCAATGGTATTTGTTGCTTGTGCCATGGTTGCTCCTTTCACGTGTTGAACGTTCTCTCTCATGGTACAACCTGTTCACAGCGAGAAGTAACCAGATCCCGAGGCAAAATGACCATTTTCAGAGCGACTGCTTCGTGTTGAGGGTGGCACGCATGGGTAATTGTATACCGGGGCGCTCACCTGAGCACCCCAATGCCACGTACACCCTTACTGCATATCGGGTGTCGTAATTCGCGGAATGACTTCGGCACCTCCATTTTGAGAGTACATAATAGTGACTTCGTCGGTGGTCGCATTGCTGCGATAGATCATGTTCCCCTTTTCAAACTGATAGAAGATACCGTCAAAAGCTTCTTCTGGTGCTATTGCCCAGCCTAACCGCTCCCGTATACTTGGTGACTCGTGCCATAATCTGCCAAAGCCATTCTCTGGAGTATACAATCCTTCTGGAGCCTCTGCACGATCCTCTGGTTCTGGAGGAGCCCCAACATCCCCATGTATTTCGTGCGTGAGCTGCCCATCGTCACTACGAAATAAGACATAGATGCGTGGGACGCGTGCAAGCGAGGGGAACCAGATCATGGCACCGCGCTCAAATGGCTGGAATGCCATTGTTGTGGCATGGGCATTCCCAATTGTACATCCTAGACTATCACGATAGACGTAAGCCGTTGCTTGCAGCGGTGGCCCGGCTTGAAAGCAACCTGTCGTGCTGATAAGCTGAGCACCCAGCAACCCTAATTGCACCTCAAAGGGTGTTCCGGCCAGGTCAACGTGGTGCTCCATCCGACGGCGCTCGAAGTATTGCACGGTAAGAGTTGTACCTTCAATAAATTCCGCTCCCGGCTCAGTAATGGGATAACCAAAGCGTTCTAATCCACCATTTTGCTCCCAGTAGCTGCGGAATGGTGCACAAAGGCTATGCCCAGTTTCTGGAAAGTAACGACACTCCGGTGGCGCTCCCTCTACTTTCAGTGCAGTTTCCCACGGACGTGCCTGTCTTGCAAGCAATTCGGCTCCTAAACGACCTGCCAGCACGAGACCATCTCCATGGTCCTCCAGGCGATCTCGTTCAAACCATTGTACTGGTCCACGCCAGTCACTTTCTTCAATATGCCCTTCACGTACCTCGGTGATGGGGAAACCAAAAACCGCCAAACCACCATTGTTTTCCCAATATGCGCGAATGGGCCCAGCAATACAGTATCCCGTCTCCTCAAAACAACGTTCATTACTCTGTGCTTGACTAGGCGAGACCAATAACCCAGCGCTCAAGCACACCAGTAAGACCAGGAAAAAAGTTCGTCGCATAACATACCTCTCTATGCTACAGTTGTAACACACGATGTGTGTCCTGAAGTGATACTATCAGTATAGCGCTACAGATAGGCGTTGCCAATAGCAGCGCGGTGAAGAAGCGCTGATGAGAAGGTGTATTTTCTGATAGAGAGGTGAGGAGTATGAAAGAAAAAACCCCATGCAGTGACTCTACTCTCTGATCAACGTCCCATTACCAATCTATGGTACAATGCTCGCCGGAACGGTTTTCCAGATCGGGAGTACACTTTGAAACCACGCTGGTTGCACTGGGCGCGGGAGCTACAAGCGACGGCGCAGACTGGTCTTGCCTACGCCAAAGATCAATATGATATCGAACGGTACGAGGCGATGCAAGCTCTCGCTGCTGAGATGATGGCTGAGGCTGCTGCAGTAGTCCTTGGTGATGTGCCGCAGCTCTTCGCTAATCAGGCCGGACACGCAACGCCCAAAGTCGATGTGCGTGGCGTGGTCTTTCGCGACGACGCAGTGCTGCTGGTGCGTGAGCGCTCCGATGGTTGCTGGACCTTACCGGGTGGCTGGGCTGATGTGAATGAGTCGCCCGCGACTGCCACGGTGCGTGAGATCCACGAAGAGTCGGGCTATGAGACCCATGCGCTAAAGTTGCTTGCGGTGTATGACCGCAACAAACATAGGCATCCACCGCTGGCCTTTCACGTGTACAAATTGTTTTTTCTGTGCGAACTGATCGGTGGTGCACCAAAATCCAGCCACGAAACCGATGATATCGCCTTTTTCCGCGAGGATGACCTACCCGATCTGTCACTCACGCGTGTCGTTCCATCGCAGATTAAGCGCTTTTTCGAGCACGCACGCCATCCCGAATGGCCGACCGATTTTGATTAATAACCTAATAAAGAACCAGATACAAACACCATGATTCCGTATGATCTCTACCGCCTGCTGCAATGCCCAACATGTCACTCATGTGATCTGTTTGTCCTCGATGATGGTGTCCACTGTGCAGTTTGCCACAGCTTCTATCCGCGTTGTGAGGGCTATCTCGACCTGATGCCACGGGGAATCGATTTTGACTATACGTCTAAATATGTGAGTGAAGAAGCCGATCTCGCCGACGAATTAGACTACCGCGAACTTGCTCCACCGTTGTTGGCCGCTGGTGCACGCAATCGTACACTGTTGCGACTGCTCCAACTTCGCCCAACTGACATTGTGCTGGACAACGGCTGTGGCACGGCCAAGTTTGCTGCGTGGAATGCTGACCGGGTGCGGTTGATGGTTGGGTCGGACCCAGCCACGCTCTTTGCCGATGCTGCGGTGGCAGAAGTGGGCCTTACCAAAGCCGACTCCCGCCGTCTGCCGTTTGCCGACAATTCATTTGATAAATCCTTCTCCGTCGATGTGCTTGAACACTTTCCTCGCAATGTCATCGACGACTATCTCGCTGAAACCGCGCGGGTGCTCAAACCAGGCGGGCGCTTCCTGGCCTTCTCCAACACCAGCGACCCATCATCGCTCCAGCCGATTGTGAACCTCAGTCGTCGTTTGGGGAGGCTCTTTGTACGGCTGGGTGTCTACGATTTTCAGCGTGAGGCGCGCCGCAAATCCGACCATATCAAAGCGCTGTCGACATGGAAAGATGTGTTGGATGCGATGTATCAGGCCGGATTACGTCCCGTGCGAATCGTCTTCTGGAACAGTGTGTTTACGAGCTTTGTCGAGCATGTATTGATGAAGTTAGGTGAAGCGGCTTTTGGTCGCCAGAAAACACTGCAGCAGATACCTGAAGCTGAGATGCAAACCACTGCCGAGGGGACAGACCGTGAGATTCGGGCTCGCCAACGGATTCGTGGCCGCCTCGAAAAGCGTGGGTCGATGTACTATGCTCTGTTTGCGGTGACCTTGTTGATGGAACTCGATCTGTGGTTGTTTGGGCATATGCGTTCAGGATCATATTTTATTGTAGTAGAGAAAGTCGCTGATGCAGCAAACGCATCGGACATTGAGCAGTTTGAAAAGAATTCACATTCTGTATGAGACCATTGTATCTTTCTCCGCGAGGGCGAGGTGGTGTAGACTTCGGTATTCAGAATATTCTACGCTCGGTACGGCAGGCGGGGCTTCGTGATGCGGAGTTGTTACGTCTCCCTGAACTCTACAACTTTGCGCCATTCCTTATTCAGCGCTCGTTGCCAGATGGTTGGTGGCGCAACTTCGATCTCATTCAGGGACGTTCGCGGGTGGGGTTTGCGCTGCGGGCTCCCGACCGACCGCTGGTTACCACCGTCCATCACCTGACCACCGACCCTGATCTCCTACCCTATAGCTCGTTTGCCCAGCGTATCTTCTATCGATTGGTTGAGTCACGCTACGATCACTGGTCGATCCGTGAGGCCGATGCGGTGGTGTGTGTCTCGCGTTACACCCAGCAGCAGGTCGAACAGATCTATGGATACAAGGACACCGTGCTGATCTTCGACGGCATCGATGTGGATGTGTTTGTTCCTACGCCCGGCCTGGTGCGCCGCGATAATTTCCTGCCTCCACACGATGCGCGTATTCGGTTGCTTTTCGTTGGCAATCGCACCCGGCGCAAAGGGTTTGATTTACTGCCACAGATCATGGAGCGGCTACCAGAAGACTATGTGCTTTACTACACCAGTGGTTTCCAGGACACCGGCGAGGACCCGATCCACCCCCGTATGGTCCCTATCGGTTCTCCTGACCGGCAGGGTTTGGTTGCGGCATATCAGTCGTGTGACATCCTGCTGTTTCCCTCTCGACTCGAAGGCTTTGGTATCGCGCCCGCCGAAGCACTCGCCTGTGGTCGACCGGTTGTGACGACCGCTATTTCGGCGCTACCGGAAGTCGTTGATCATGGGAAAAATGGATTCTTGTGCCAGCGCAATGACATTCCTGCATATGTACAATGTGTGCGCGAGTTAGGTGAAGATGCGACATTGCGACGACGTTTTGGCGAGCATGGCCGTGAGAAAGTGGTGCGCTCTTTCAGCTACGATCAGCTCGGACAAGGCTTTGCCGATCTCTACGCGTTGTTGTTAGGCATGTGATATATGGTGTGTGAAAAGGCGTTTGTTCTGTTCATATGGCTGAGGCATACATAAAACACCAGTTGACGTGGTATCAATGACTGTGTTATCTTGCGAGAAACGGTGTATAAGTGCTTACAAAAGCAACGAATCATAGTGCAAAGGGAGTACAGTATTATGTCACAACCCGCAAAGCACAACATCACCAGACAACAAATTAGCGCAGCGCTCCAAGATTATCTTAAGGCTATATATACCCTCCAGCAGGAACAACAGCAGGTGTCAACTTCACTGCTCGCTGATCACATGGGCTTCAAACCCGCCTCTATCACCGGTATGCTCAAGACACTGGCTGATCTTGAACTTGTGGCGTACACACCTTACCGCGGTGTTGAACTCACACAGTCCGGTGAGCGTATTGCCCTGGAGATCGTTCGTCATCACCGCCTTATTGAGCTCTATCTTGTTGAAGCTTTGGGATACAGTTGGGATGAAGTGCATGATGAAGCTGAATTACTAGAACACCATATTTCGGAAAAGTTTGAAGAGCGTATTGCCGCCTACCTGGGTCATCCAGAGTTTGATCCCCATGGCGACCCGATCCCCACACTTGAAGGCATTGTGCCAGCCCGATCCAATTGGCAGTTGGCCGATCTTGATGTTGGGGATCATGGCATTATCGAACGGGTGATAGACCAAAACCCTGAGCGGTTGCGCTACCTCGCAGATCTTGGACTGGTGCTGGGTGCGACCATAGAAGTGATGGCCAGCGCGCCATTTGATGGGCCGATCTCTGTGTGTGTGAACGAAGAAACCCATCCGATTGACCGTCGCCTGGCCCGTATGATTTTTGTAGTGGTTGATCATAAAGCAGAGAAGGAACTTCACCCTGACGCAGGCTGATACGCCATTCGAGGCAAATCGTGACCGTACGGTACAATCAACTACTGTTATCCATGCCATAGCGTTGTTAGACGAGCCACGCCTTGGTTCTGCGGTGCGTGGTTTGATCTATGATCAGCAACGGGTGCACATACACAATATGGCGAACGAGTTTTGGTATGTTCGTTGCGATGGTGGTCAGGAGGGCTATATCCCTGCGTTAGTGTGTGAGCCACATGCCATCACGGATGATCAAGACACCGCATCGACCACGTCTATCCGACAAGCAACCATGTTGCTGCGAAATCCGTCGTTGCAGAGTCAGTTCTCCATCGATCCCGATCACTGGTTTCTCGTACCTGAAGAGCGTCTGCTTGTCATCCAAAAAGATCGTCAGCGGTTGTTGGTTCAACGTGCTGATGGTCAGCGAGGCTATATTCCCAGAGCAATCTGTGCACCGCTTGTGGCATATGGTCGTTACGAGCAGACCCAGATTATTGCACCAATGGTGCTCAATCGTATACATACAGGTGCCAGTCAGTTTTTATGGATCAAGAACGACGAGACGTTGTCTATGCTCGGTGCTCATAATGGCTTTGTGCTGGTGCAACGTGATACTGGTCAGTGTGGCTACATTCCTGACGCGGCCCGTGGAACGCCGATCAAAGACACGATGCTGCGGGTTGGCCCCATCGATCTGGGTTGGATCGTGACCGGTGGGGCCTGGGCATTGGTAAATTGGATCGGTCTCGAGGCAATGTTGTTCAGTATGCTAGGTATCGAATCAACACTGATGACCTATCTTGGATTTGCGGTCATACTTGGCATTACGATTGCCTTCTGGTTTAGTCCTCGACGGTTTGTAGCACGTTCCTTCGCCATCGGCATCGTACTTTATTATATAGCTTTTCACTCACCCTGGTGGGGATTGCTCTGGTTCTTATTCTAAGCGCGATTCTTCTGGTTACAGGTAGCCGTAGGCCATCCATCCACCATCAACGACCAGTGTTTCGCCGATGACAAAGGCAGATTCGTCGGAAGCCAGGAAGATCGCTGGTCCCACAATGTCATCGATTTCACCAACCCGTCGTGCGGGTGTGCGGGTGATGATTGGGGTCCGATCCAGTTTGCCTGCAGCCACAAGTTCGTCCTGTAGTGGGGTGCGTATCCACCCTGGTGCGATGGCATTTACACGTACGCCCAGCGGTGCCCATTCCACGCCCAGCACTTTGGTCAGTTGGATTACACCACCTTTGCTCGCAGCGTAGGCAGCGCGGGCCGGGAATCCCTGAAATGAGGTAAGCGAACCAATATTGATCACGGAGCCACTCCCCTGAGCAACCATGATGCGTCCGATGGCCTGACAACACAGGAAGGAGCCAGTCAGATTGATGTCGATGGCACGTTGCCAGTTTTCCAGTGGCAATTCAATGGATGGGCCAACCATGGGAATACCTGCAGCATTGACCAGAATATCGACATGGCCAAACCATTCCTGGGCAGACTCGGCCACTTTCTGTACATCTTCTTCCTTACGAACATCTGCGGTTATCACCAGTGCTTCACTACCGAGTTGTTCGATTTCGTCAGAGACTTCTTTGAGCTCGGTGTCGGTGCGACTTACCAGCACCAGATGAGCCCCCTCACGCGCATACCCTAACGCAACCCCTTTGCCAATGCCGCGCCCTGCGCCAGTTATAACGGCTACGCGGTTTTTCAATCGTGTCATAGTGCTTCCTCGTTGTCATTGTTCCTGAAAATAGTACGTTTACCAAGACATTTGGGGATGGAATTAATAATGAACCTCCCACTGATCTTAGCAAATGGGAGGTTCACCATAATACTCTATCTTAGACAATGTTACACAATATATCGACCAGGGTTGAGTCGGTTGGCTGGATCGAACGCTTGCTTGATGGCCGCCATCATTTCCAGTCCCTCAGGAAGAGCGCCCCAGATGGGCATACCTGTTTTTGCTGCTGGATCACACGCCAGGACATGACTATGCCGCCAGCGGGTGACTAATGCTTGCTGGAGTGTATGTAGTTGGGCTCCTGAACCCTTGAAACGTGCATAGATGACACCATTCAAGGCGCGTGCGTTACACGAATAGGTCATTCCCTGTGCCGCCGTTTGCTCATCCAGGTAGTTGAGTGCTGCCGCAAGTTCTCCCGATGGCACTGCTACACGCACGATGGCTTGCCCATCGGCAATGTATTGGGTGGCAGCGTGGTCGGCGATGGTGCGCCACACGGCTTCCTGCTCATCACCACGGAGTAATTGCGTTTCCTGTACTTGGTGCCGTGCGACAATGTTCTGGAGGTCACGGAGATGGCGTTCACAGGAGGCTTCACTGCCTTCTATGCGAACAATCAGATAGACGGGATCAGCCTGGAATGTATATGGTTGTGTTGCTTCATCCCACCCCTGCAGATACTCCACTGCGGTTGGGGTAAGTTGTGTGGTAGCCAGTTCGTTGAGTGCTGCCATGGCCGTTGCGCGCTTGGCAAAGGGCGCAATAAAGGTTGCTTCATTGTGTGGCCGTGGGAGAGTCTTGAAGCTTACGCTGGCGATAACCCCAAGTGTGCCATGACTGCCGTGGAACAGTTTGAGCAAATCGTAACCACTGACATTTTTGACGACCTGGCCACCATTACGGATAACCGCACCGTCGACCTCAACCAGTGTTACACCTAGCAGCAGGTCCCGCAAGGTCCCATAGCCAAGGCGACGTGGGCCATCGGTCGCAGTTGCCACCAGTCCCCCGAGGGTGGCATCGTCTGCAAGCGGCGCTTCGACAGGCAGCATCTGGTTGTGTTTGGCCAGAATGGTTTGGAGTTCACCGAGCGTCATCCCGGCCCCAGCGCTGATGGTCAAATCATCGGGTTCGTAGGTGATGATTTCGGCCATACGCCGTGTAACCACCACGACATCGGGTGCCTGTACGGGACATCCCTGATTTTGCTGGGTGCCGCCGCCCCATGGGACCACCGATGCGCTTACGCAGTGACAGAGCGCCATCACGTCAGATAGTTGCGCTACGTCTTTGGGAAAAGCCACATAGACAGGTGATTGACCCTGCACAATATAAGCTGACGTGTTGTCGTCTGTGAGCAGGTATTCTGTCCCCAGAATACGTTCAAGTTCATTCTTTATCATGCTCGTATTTTGAGTCCCCATTTGGGCTGTCATACGCTCCTGGCGTTGTTTGGCCAGATCAAGTGGGTTCATCTCTTTGGGGAACATTTTCGCCGGGTTGAAACGATTCTCGGGATTGAAGATAGCATACATGGCAGCCATTGACTGCAGATCGGCTTCGTCGAAGAGCATGGGCATGTACTCTTGTTTCTCCGCCCCTACACCGTGCTCACCACTGATAGCGCCACCCTGTTCAATGCTCAACTCAACCACACGATTTGCGACCGTGTGTGCACGATGAGTCTGGTCGGGATTCCGTGAGTCGTACAGCACCAACGGGTGCAGGTTCCCATCTCCGGCGTGGAATACGTTGACGATTTCTAAATCGTACTCTTTGCTAAGGCGCTCAACAGAATCCATCATAAAGGGGAGTCGGGTGCGTGGCACAACTGTGTCAACGAGGTAGTATGCAGGGGCGAGACGTCCGACTGCGCCAGCAACCGATTTACGCGCTGCCCATACGCGTGCCTGTTCTTCTGCGGTACGGGCAGGACGTACCTCAAAGGCCCCTTTGGACTTGCAAATTTCGATTAATTCGGTAAGGGTGGTATCGAGGCCGTCTGTCACACCATCAACCTCGATGATCAATGCGGCGCGGGCGGTGTCGGGCAGGCCCAGCTGGTAGGCGTTATTTACCGCACGAATGGCGTTGGCATCCATCACTTCCAGCGAGGTTGGCAAATAACCACGCGCAACGACTTCGCTGACAGCTTCACCTGAACTGACCATATCCGAGAAGAGTGCCATCACGACGCGATTATCTTCCGGCAGCCGTGTGAGTCGTACGATGGCACGTGTCACAAAGCCAAAAGTGCCTTCGCTGCCGACCATCAATCCGGTCAGATCATACCCTGAGGCATCGGTGGTACCATCGCCGGTCCAGAGGATGGTCCCGTCGTGCAAGATGACTTCCAGCGCCAGAATATGGTTGGATGTAACGCCGTACTTGAGACAGTGCGGTCCGCCAGCATTTTCAGCAATATTACCACCAATCGTACAGGCGCGTTGTGAAGAGGGGTCAGGAGCGAATTGAAAACCGAGCGATGATACATGGTTGGTGAGTTCAATGTTGACTAATCCGGTTTGTACGGTGGCCTGGCGATTGCGTATATCCACCTGTTCGATCTTATCCATACGTGATGTACTGATGATCATTCCACCACGCATCGGAATGGCACCGCCTGAGATACCAGTTCCCGCACCACGAGGAACGATAGGAATGTCGGCTTGTGCTGCGAGGCGGACGATCTGTGCGACCTGAGCACTATCCCGTGGCAGGACAGCGACATGGGGTCTTTGCCCCGACAACATACTGGCGTCGACGTCGTAGGTGTCAAGGGCAATACCATCAGTGACCACGCCGTTGGTACCAACGACTGCACGGAGTTCTTGAAATAGACGGGACTGATCCATCTGCTTACCTCCAGTTATGATCCGATTGTGTACTAAGCAATTGTTCGATAGCCGCACGCGAGGGGATAGATAGTGCGGCGCCAAACGACGTTGTTGTAAGAGCACCCGCAGCGTTTGCATAACGTACTGCTTGATCGAGAGGGTAGCCCTGAGCGAATTGAACCGCAAGCGCACCACAAAAGGCGTCACCCGCTGCGGTAGTATCGACAACCGTAACACGGTAGCCGGGGATATGTTCTGGTTGTGTACCTTCTTCCATAAGCCTTTCAGCGAGTAATGCCCCACGTGCGCCAAGTGTGAGCACTGCTGCCCCGACGCCCCGTGCGAGGAGCATCTCGGCAGCCTGGCTGACCATGGCTTCCTGGGACAAGTCAAGCTGGGTAAGCGTCGCTGTTTCGGTCTCATTGGGAGTCAGGACATCAACGACATGGAGTATTTCATGGGACAGCGGTTGGGCTGGAGCCGGATTTAGGAGTACTTTTGTGCCAGCCTGATGGGCGATGTAAGCAGCGTGCTGCACAGTATCAAGGGGGACTTCGAGTTGGAGCAACAGCACATCAGCGGCGATAATCACATCAGCAGCGCGATCAACGTCGGCAACACTCAGGTGTGCATTGGCTCCCGGTACAATGATGATGCTGTTATCACCTGTATCATTGATGATAATTGTTGCGATGCCAGTACTGGCTATTTCATCACGTAGTATATGTTCGGTTGCAATGCCCTCATCAATCAGTGCTTGAACGAGTTGAAGACCGAAGTCATCCTGCCCTGTTCGCCCGATCATATGTACGTTTGCTTCCATACGTGCGGCGGCAATGGCCTGGTTTAGCCCTTTGCCGCCAACATAGGTTTCGAACGACTGACCGATCAGGGTTTCGCCACGTGTGGGTCGCCGTGTGGTATGTGTGACAAGGTCCATATTGAGACTGCCGACAACGGCAATAGTAGGCGTACGACGTTGCATCCTAGTCCCCATGGTTGTTTTGGATAATTATGGGTATTATACGGTACTTTTGCGACCGCTAAGTTAAGAGTTCTACGGTACAGGTTGAGAGTTTAGGGGTACAAGTGTGCAGGATTGGTAGTCATACACAGCCATGTTACTGTGATGGTAGATTGTATTTTGTGTGTTTGTAGGCATACAGAATTGTCTTATTTCTGGTACAATGAAGAAAAGAAATACAATATTGCGTAAACGACGGGGATGACCCGTCGTTATTGATGCTGAAAGTGAAAATTAAGAAAGATATTTTTGAACATATGTTAGAAGAGTTATATCTGATACGCCATGCAGCCCCAGACCGCAGTATAAAAACCCCGTACAACATCCATCCAGGCCCACCATTGACCAGCGACGGTCGCCAGGAAGCTCTCCAGACGGCGGTCTGGTTGCAGGATCGTGGTATCGAACATCTCTTTGCGTCGCCGTTTGAACGAACACGTGAAACAGCCGATATTATCGTTGATTGGTTGGCGATGCCTTTTACCTATATCAATACCTTACGTGAGGGCGCGCCTGGTGAGACGATGGATCAGATTCGTGCGCGCATGGCCGGGTTGTTTGCTCAACTCGATAACGGACTACTGCGACGTGTGGTGCTGATCAGTCATGGTGCGCCTATTCGGGCTTTGCTCCAGCATACAACACAGGACCGCATTGATCTGAGCACACACAACTACGACAGTGGTAATAACACACCGACATCGGGGGTCTGGCATGGTATACGCGATGTGACATCCTGGAGCTGGGAATTAGCGTTTCATCCGGTGCGCGAGTTGGTGTGAAATGTTGGCACGATGAAGTGTTGGAGCAATAGAGCAGGAAGATAATTACTATAGGGCGTGGGCCTCTTGGCAGTTCATAAGTTGACTCGTCCATCGGCAGGCCCATGTTTCACAATGTTTTCTTGGCCATTTTATGCCTTCTACAATTAGAGATGAGAGACCTATGATGTGCCTATTGATCTATTTTTGATATTCACATGCATGTAAGCGTCTTACGTACGTTTGGTCACAGTTTGTAGCCAAGTGCTTGCGCTTGTGTGCCTTCGTTTTGTATGTTTGGTTCAACCTGATTGACTCTATCTTTACAGATTGCATCACTATTCGCGATACTCTTGTCGTGTTGATGTTGTATTTGTGTGGAGATAAATCCTGAAAGGCAATGAAAAAGAAATGGTATGTAGCAACCCTGATTGTGCAGTGCCAGGTTGGCGATCAGCAGGAAGGACCATTCACCTGAGATGAACAGGTACGATTAATACGGTCTGTCGATGCAGAGGATGCCTATCAGCAAGCACTACGACTTGGTAAAGCCGCAGAAGTTGTCTATAAGAACTTAAATGGTGACAATGTGTTCTGGGAATTGATCGGGCTGGAAGATTTAGAAGAGATGGGTAAAACAATCGGTGATGGACAAGAGATCCGCAGCCGTTTGTCCGAGCAAGATACCCCATCGAAGTTAGTCTGTGATAAAACAGAGTTACGTGTGTTCTTGGATAGTGTGGCGGATATTTGACTCGAATGTGATGCCACTCGATTGTTGTCGAACATTGCTTATAATGTGCCTCCATAGGTTAGTATCACATCAAGAAAGGCCCATATACAAACACAGATTGAGGAGACTCTTCAAGTATTGATTAGGTTACCGTTGTAGGATGGACGACGGGCTGCGGATCTACAATTGTTTCAATTTGGTGATAGCCATAAAGTTGTTGATCGTCAAGGACAGCCGCATGAGTTTAGTGCATATGTTCTGCATCTCCGGTGTGCCTGGCGCATTGTCGGACTTAGTGGCATCGTTGTCGCCTCGTGTGATACGTATTACCCGTCGAGTGATAAACCACTAGAAGACGCATATGCCGATGATTTTGCATGGGGACAGCAAGGAGCGAATCGTTGTGTAGAGTCCATTCGTGCTGATGCGGTAGGGAGTTTGTGGATTCAGTTAGAGAGTGAATACGCACTGGAAGTGTTTCCTGATGACTCGCTTGGGAAAGAATTATGGCGGTTTTTTGAACCACATACTAAAAACAAGCATTTTGTGGTTATGGGTAGTGGGATTGAGTGAGTATCTTTGTGCGTGTTGATCAACAAACTGGTGAAATTACAGGTGCACAATTTTTATCTAGATGATTGGTAGGAACATAGATGAATTGGGGAACGTGTTATTACGATCACTTTGTGAACTATCTTGGTTCGCCTGTTGATCGACATACATTCGAACAAAACAAAAATGATCTAACCATTCAGATATTAGCATTTGACGGCGTTTTTGAGGCTTGTCGCGTTTTTTGCTTACTGGGACTATCCCATTATACCTCTGAACTAAATGCGTTAGGTGAAGTCTATATGGTACTAGATGATGGTTGGGAGGAAGTTCCCTATCTCCTGGCTAATGCGCTATTCTTTATGGTTCAACAAAAAATGCAGCTAGGGTGGGGCATATCTATTGATGGCATCAGAAATATCTCGCCATCTCTTGCCCAGACATTTGATAAATCAGCATTATATCTGACAACACCTTTTAATTTGCCCGATACCTTCAAGCATGTTTCTGGTGCCCAGAAAACAGGAGATATGTATCTAGGCGTATGTATCTCACGAGAAGAGGAGGCGTTTCTCAAGGACCGAGAGGCTGAGGCATTGGAAAGTGTATGTGCAGAGAAGAATATTGATCCTTTTAGCTTACGGCGTGTGTCTTGTGTATAGACATGTTTATTGTTGCATTTGTCAGGAATGAGCGCACAGTGGGTATCGAAGGACATTGTTTTTGATCGACCATCACAACCTATTTGACGAATTGGAACGTGACAGGTACCATACAAATATCAGGATGTGATAAACACACATATCGGCAGTGATGCCCCACGAATGGTCGTGGGGATATTTTGTTATAGACGGCGTTAATACATAGACAGGAAAGGCGTGGACCAGTGATTGAATCCGGCATACCAACGCAACATAACCTGCCACTGCCATTTGCCACGTATGAACTGGACACAGCTTATGATGAAATGTTTACCATTGATGCCTTGTCACGCACCCACTATCAAGCCCTCTACCAGCGCTTGCTCGAACTCCCCGCCGATGACTTGCGACAACGCCAACAGGCCGCCGACATTGCTTTTCTCAATCAGGGCATTACGTTTACAGTCTACGGTACTGAGTCAGGAACGGAGCGTATCTTCCCCTACGATCTCTTACCACGCATTATCACCAGCAGCGAATGGTCGATAATTGAGCGTGGCCTCAAACAACGTATTACTGCCCTCAATCTTTTTTTGAAGGATATCTATCACGAAGGTCGTATTCTTGCAGATGGTATTGTTCCCCGCGCATTAGTCTATAGTTGTAAACACTTTCGACGCGAAATGCGGGGCGTTCGCGTTCCCCGCGATCTGTACATTTCCGTTGTAGGCACTGACCTTGTGCGTCTTGGTGACGGTCGATTTGTGGTATTGGAAGATAACCTGCGTGTTCCCAGTGGTGTATCGTATATGCTGGCCAACCGCCAGGTGATGAAGCGGGTATTTCCGCGTCTCTTTGGGAATTATGGCATTCGTTCTGTTGATGAGTACGGGCAAGCCTTGTTAGCCACATTGCGTGCATTGGCCCCATCTCACCGACCCGATCCAACCATCGTTCTTTTGACACCAGGCGTCTACAATTCTGCCTATTTTGAACATACCTTTCTCGCACGCCAGATGGGCATTGAACTGGTCGAGGGGCGTGATCTGCTCATTTACAACAATCATGTGTACATGCGTACTACGTCGGGACTGCGTCGCGTTGATGTCATCTATCGTCGCGTTGATGATGATTTTCTTGACCCACTGGTGTTCAATCCACACTCACGGCTTGGTGTGGCGGGACTGCTCAATGCCTATCGTGCAGGCAATGTAGCGTTGGCCAACTCTATTGGCACTGGTGTTGCTGATGACAAAGCGTTGTATGCCTATGTTCCACAGATCATCCGTTACTATCTTAGTGAAGAACCGATTCTCGATAATGTCGACACGTATTTGCTCTCCGATAAATCACAGCAGCAATATGTTCTGGAAAACCTGGGCCAACTGGTGGTTAAGGCAGTCGGCGAGTCGGGTGGTTATGGGATGCTGATTGGTCCCCATAGCACCAAAGCACAGTGTGAAGAGTTTCGCCAGCAGATTCTTGCCAACCCGCGTAACTATATTGCCCAGCCAACCCTCTCCTTGTCACGTGCGCCCTGTTTTATTGATGGAAAAGTAGAAAGTCGTCATGTCGACCTACGTCCGTATATTCTTTATGGTGATCAGATCACGATTGTCCCAGGGGGCCTGACTCGAGTGGCGTTGCAGCGTGGTTCGTTAGTGGTGAATTCGTCACAGGGTGGTGGTAGTAAAGATACATGGGTGCTTTTCGGGTAATCATAGCTGTGGTCATGTGATGATGATAAGGATATGCCTCAATGCTAAGTCGTGTTGCTGACAGCCTGTACTGGATGTGTCGTTACTTGGAGCGTTCCGAACACACGGCGCGTGTGATCGATCTCAATCTTCACCAGATGCTTGATCAAACACCTGAGTCATCCGAGCATCGCTGGGAACGGGTGTTAGCAAGTTTACGTGCTACATTGCCCGATGATCGTACAACCGATGCTTACAATGTCACCCAGGCACTGACATTCGATGCACAAAACCCCTCATCTATCGTATCGTGTATTACTGCGGCCCGTGACAATGCCCGCCAGGTTCGTGAGCAGCTTAGTACCGAGATGTGGGAGCAACTTAATCGTTTATATCTCGCGGTCAAAAGGTTGCATATGGATGACATCTGGAGTGTTGAGCCGCATGAATTTTTTCGGCGTATCAAAGAAGGCGCACATCTCTTTCAAGGTGTCACCGATACTACTATGAGCCATGATCAGGGATGGCAGTTTATTCAAGCCGGTCGTTATATTGAGCGGGCTAGTACCATTGCCACCCTGCTGGAAGTCTATCTTTTGGAGCCTACAGAAACGGTAGACAATAATGTCAGCGCACTCGATTATCTTGGTTGGGTTGGTTTGCTGAAATCATGTACCGCTTTTGAAGCATATTGTAAAGTATATACGGCAGATGTTCAGCCGGGCCGTATCTTGGAATTTCTCCTCCTTAATGATGAATTCCCGCATTCAGTACGTTTTTCATCAGACGCTTTACGATCTGCGCTGCGGGCTATTACTGTTACCACTGGTGGTCGTCCGGGTGGGCGAGCAGAACGGATGACCGGGCGCTTGAGTGCGACGCTCGATTATGGACAAGTGGATGAAATTGTTGCCGAGGGGTTGGGTGCTTATTTGGCAGATGTCCAACATCAGTGTACCCAGATCCACAATGCGATCTATCAAACGTATGTTAGCTATCCAATTGATACAGCTATTACGCAATGAATATTCTTTAGTAGCGTAGGATATCCGTCTCATGTATTATTCAATTTGTCACAAAACCCGTTTCCGTTACAGTGCGTCCATCAGTGAGAGCGTGATGGAAGTACGTATGCAACCGCGGACCGAGGGACCCCAGCGCATGTTGAATTTTCGGCTGACTGCAACACCACGTACACAGGTGATCTCATACCGCGATGCGTTGGGAAACACGGTACATCACTTTGATATACCTGGAAATCACCGTCAATTAACCATTATGGCGGAAGCGCTTGTCGATATTAACCCACCTGTAGCGCTTCCTGCAGCATTAAGCCCTGAAGCCTGGAATGAACTCGATACGCTGACCGCGACAGATGTTTATTGGGATATGCTCACCCCAAGCCATTTTGTCCGCCCCGGCGAACTGCTCGCTCAGCTTGCGCGTGATCTGGAAATTCGCCGACAGGATGATCCTTTGACGACATTGCATAGTATCAATAGCGCTATTTTTAATTATTTCGACTACACACCACAAAGCACACGGGTTGATTCGCCCATCGAAGAGGCGTTGACGAGTCGCCGTGGGGTATGTCAGGATTTTGCCCACATTATGATTGCATTAGTGCGGGAATTGCATATCCCGTGTCGCTATGTGAGTGGGTACCTCTTTCATCGAAGTGGAGTGCATGATCGATCAGCAGAAGACGCGACACATGCGTGGGTAGAAGCATTACTGCCTGGTTTTGGCTGGGTGGGTTTTGATCCAACCAACAACCTTATTGTGGCAGATCGACATATTCGCGTTGCAGTAGGACGGGACTATGCTGATGTACCGCCGACACACGGCATTTTTAAGGGCAATGTCGTCACAGAATTATTTGTTGGTGTGAATGTCTCGCCCACTGAAGAGCCACCGGAAGAAGCTGTGTTAACACCAATGGCGAAGTGGGGCGTATCTGAGGAAGCCGATGAGCACCCGCAGCAATATCCACAGCAACAATAGTCTTTTGCGTTTGCAGGCAATCGGCTAGCCTAGTATGCGAGTTTTCGCAATGTCATCATCAGTTGAGCACTCTG
The DNA here is from genome assembly GCA_013122435.1 of Chloroflexi bacterium AL-N1. Lineage (GTDB taxonomy): Bacteria > Chloroflexota > Chloroflexia > Chloroflexales > Roseiflexaceae > AL-N1. The sequence goes on along the minus strand of WYDT01000022.1, from coordinate 64,235 downwards.
CTGCAGCACTTTGCAAGTCACAGTGAAAGGTTGAGCCTTTACCCGCAGCACTTTCGAGCGTAATCGTCCCACCCATCAACTCCATCAATCGTTTGCTGATCGCCAGACCTAAACCAGCACCACCAACGCGACGTGTTTGAATATCTTCGAGTTGTTGAAACTCACGAAATACTCTCTGCTGATGTTCCGGTGCGATCCCTATGCCTGTATCCTGAATACTAATCCGCACAAGCTCCTGATGCCCATACGCGCGCACAGTGATTGAGCCGATCTCGGTAAACTTAATCGCATTGGAAAGCAAATGGGTCAGCACTTGTTCAAGACGCGTACTGTTTGCATGAGCGTACGGCAAATCGGGGGTTATATCAACATGGAAGTCCAGGCCCCGCTCCTGTGCCTGTTTTCGAAAGGTATTGCTTATCGATTCAACAATAGCAGTGGTATCAATAGGATATGTGTCGATATCAAGTTGTTCTGCTTCAATACGTGAAAAATCAAGGATGTCGTTAATTAAGCGCAGCAGTACCTCGCCATGGTGTTGAATACTTTGAAGGGGCTCATTGGCACTGCTGGGAAGCTCGCCGAAAACGCCAATCTGCAACAGGTGAGCAAATCCCATGACGGAAGTCAATGGTGTCCGTAACTCATGGCTGACCGTCGCAAGAAATGTTGCCTTCAACTCACTAACCTGTTCAACTTCTCTATCGTGTATTTCATGTGTCAGCATCGTTGCAAGCAGACTTGCAATAGTATCAAACAACTGTCGTTCATCTGTGGAAATAGCAAAATCTTGTGCTTTGCCGATGAATAGCCCTCCAAGTGATGTATCATCGTGATGGAGGGGTACTACAAAAAGCGATTGGATCCCTGACTTTCGCAACAGATCTTCCAGAGGCGTTCCGTTGATCGCAGTATCGCTCATCGAAAGTAGGCTGGTTTGCTTGCTTTGCAACACCTGAGCAAATGCTGCCTGATCGACAATAAGCGTCTCTTTAGCCTGCCATTCTCCTGGAGTTGATGATGCGATCCTCTGGTTGTGAACAAGGTGTAACTGATGCTGGTTTTGAAAAACACCAATGCCTATCCAGGTATCTGGTTGGGCATGTTTTATGATCTTAACAGCAACTGGAAGAATGTCTTCCTGCGGTGTCTTGCCATCTATCGCTAATGCAATCTGATTGATTACAGATAGTTCTGTGGTCCGATGGCTTAGGCGTTGTTCCGCTTGTGTTAGAAGAGTGGTGTCTTGGAGCACCAACAGCCAACCAGCCGACACTTGATTTACTTCGATTGATTCCAACCGTAATTCAACACCACGCAGTTCGTTGTTGGTTGTGTAAGTAATTTGTTGTGTTGCAGCCTGCCATGGTGTTGTCAGCAGCGTTTGTAGCTGTTGCTTGAGCGGCGTGATCGCCAGTACATCAGTAATGTGACGTGTGGTCCAACGTTCTGATGGCAGCCCCAACATCTGTATAGCAATGGCATTGATCGAAACCACTTTGCTCTGATGGTCAACAAGTAACAGTCCATCGGATGTATTGTCCAACAGACGCTGTTGAGCGATCAGATTGATATCAGGCAGTGGTTGATGAAATAGGGCTGCAAAAAAGAAGATCGTCGCCACAGTAAATAACAATAAGGCTGGATCACCGATCGTGCTGTTCTGCCCGCTCAGCAGTAGTATAGCTCCACCAATGACTGGAATTGCGGCACCAAAAGCCATCAGATATGTGTGTCGATATTCGGTTGGTGCTGTATGTCGTATCCTGAGGGCAATCAGGGCTGACCCGATCAGTACACAGAGTGAGAGGTAGGCCACATAAAGCCAAAGGAGAGGGCCAGAGTCGACGACTAAAGCAGGAAAGGTACTACTTGAATCTAGACGGATATTAGTCCACCACAACATATGGGCGTTATTCGTCAATACAGCGATAGCAAGCAATATACCAGGTGCAAACAGGAATGCTTGAAAGCGTCGATCAGTTCGTAGAGATGTATCAGCGTAGGTCATTGCGAAGAGCAACCACAACGGACCCACAAACGAGGTTCCACCATATTGTAAAGTGGCCCAGATAATATTCTCACGTAATGTTGTTGCAACAGTGGTCATGGTACAACAGACTGACCAATAAGCGAGGATGATCAGTAAACCACAAAAAGAAAATGTACCATGATCTTGACGGTATTGGCGATTTTGCCAAACGCATACAGCCAATGATACCGTAATAATGGCAGGTGCGAGATAGAGAAGCAACTGCAGGGTAACACTCATGCTGTTACCAAACTTCTATGTAGAAGAACGCTGATTTCAAACATCTTAAATATTATACCTCTTTCTGTCACGAAAAACCATCCCATCCTCATTAATGTAGCGGTGTTATACGTCTCACATGCGTTATTATTCGTACATATCAGGGGTATTCAATTTCAATATGGATATGAGGTGTTCTGAATGGGTATTGATTTTAACTTATTACAATCAAAAGATAGTCTGGATAAAACATTAGGCATTGTATTGCAGGATGTGTCGAGTGACCAAGTTGTCGCAACGATGCCGGTCACACCCCAGCACCATCAGCCGTTTGGCTATCTCCATGGCGGTGCGAGTGTGGCATTAGCCGAAACTGTCGCTAGCGTTGGGGCAGTCGTGAGTTGTCCGTCAGGAAAAACGGCCTTTGGATTGGAGATTAACGCGAATCATATACGCCCCAAACGCACTGGGATGTTAACAGCCATAGGAGTACCGCTGCATAAAGGTCGTACTACACAGATATGGGAGGTCAAAATACAAGATGAAGATGAAAAACTGATCTGTGTCTCACGGTGTACATTGGCAGTTATAGATCTGGAGTAAAGGTGGTTGTAGTCAAAAGAAGCGTGATCTGGGGGGACGTAGAGCACCGCAAGCAGGTGTAGACCTGCCGCAGCCAGTTCTTTATCGGTTACATTTGCTCTACGTTTCTCTAGTGTATGTAGGTGTATTAGTGTTTTTACTAGCCATGTGTCGCCCAACTCCAACGTACGGACCAGCAGGCAATCATAGTGGAACAGAGGCCTGTTGCCAGCAAAATGGTGAATGCAGAGCTGTCGTGGGGGTAGTTAAATATCAACGACGAGAAAGTAGCCCATAAGCCTGCCACAGCCGTAAAGAATCCCGCGATCCATGCTGGGGCGTAACGCATACGCATATGATTAGCAACACACACAAAACTACATAAAACAATAATTGCACCAGTGATAATCATATTCGCACGAATAACAAACCCACTCAAATCTACCATAAATGGAATACTTACCAACCAACCACCTGCTGCCACTCCTAATGAACCAAGCAAGCTTTCCATCATCCGACGTGATGATTGAAATATTGAGCGTGCTGCCATAAACACAAACCTCCTCAATGTCAAGTTACATATCTATCACTGTAAAACACACGAGCCAGGTGGTTTACATGAGTTACATGCCCATTGTTTCTGAGAATTGTAGCCAACTTGTATCGAATAAACGACCGCTTTGGTCAAATTCAACAACTCAATTCAGAATCAATATGCTCTCAGAAACGCTTCTGGATATGGTCTCCACATATGACAAATAGTCAAAAGCTATTGTTTAAGACGTTTCATTGATGGTCAGAGTTGCAGCAAACGTCCTCTCTTTTAGAGCAGATAGGCATTGGTAGATTTGAATTTGATAGAAAATCCTCTGCTTGTTATTATGACATATTAATGTTATATCGTGAAACTAATATACTTTGATGTGTAAATCAGGGGTATTTTTGCAAAATCTTGAGCAATTTGGACGCTTTTTAGCACCAGCCTTGTTTATTCTAATGAGTCTTGCAGAGGGCCCTAAACATAAATACGCCATGATCGAAGATATCAAATGTCTCTATGCGGTGTACCTGGGTCCGGGTACGCTTTACAGTGCTCTTGCGCGCCTGGAAAAACAGGGATGGATTAAGGCACTTTCGCCCGAGGATCGGCGGCGCCCTTATCGATTTACAGAAAGTGGTTCGCGTCTCTTACAGGATTAACTTAATCGTCTGCAAAACCTGACAGATGTTGGTTTGCAACGCTTGGCAATTTCATGAAACAGGGGTTTATCCGACTCTACCCCAGGTCATGGCGAGAGTGTTACGGTGAAGAGTTTCTAGCCTTAATCGAACAGGAATCATTTACATTAAGAATGATTCTTGACATCATTCGTAGTGCGTTTGATGCCCATTGGAATGATCTCGTCATAAATCAACCTGAGTATATCTCGTTCACATTTACGCTACGCTTTCGCAAGGAACTGCTCGCCGGATCATTATTATCTTTTTGTGCTATGGTATGAGCTATGTGGGATTCCGCAGTACTGACGTATTGGTTCGTCATGGTGCAGGAAACCAGCATCGGATTGTAGCAACATGGCCCATATATGGACATGTTACACCTCTGACTATCTTCTACACTCCCATTAGTCTTATTGAATGTAGTGCTTGGCCGATTGTCGACGCAGCCACTATTCGGGTAGTGCCCTGTCATCAGAAGTACCTTACAAATAGGTCCCGTTGAAAAAGCACGAGACATTTTGGTATAATCTTATGCTTCTATTAATGATGCTGTTGTGCAGCATATGCAATAGATTGTACAATTCAAATGAATTGGTTTAGCTTCCACTCTACAAGTAGCATATAGAACAGTGCTATCATATATCAAATCGGAGATTTCATGAGTGTGCCTTTGAACGACAACGAAGCAGAACGACTCAAAGCCCTGCATCAATACAATATTCTTGATACATTGCCTGAAGCAGCATTTGATGATCTCACACGTCTGGCCGCCTTCATTTGTGGCACACCAATCGCTCTTGTAAGTTTGATAGACACCGATCGACAGTGGTTCAAATCAAAGGTTGGTTTGGAGGCAGATGAGACATCTCGAGACATTGCCTTCTGTAATCATGCTATCAAACAACCAGATGTGATGATTGTGCCCGATGCACAAGACGATCAACGATTTATGGATAATCCTCTCGTCACTGAAGATCTTCATATTCGTTTCTATGCTGGGACACCACTTATAACACCAGATGGCTACGCGATTGGCACATTGTGTGTTATTGATCAAACGCCACGTGATCTAAACTCTGAGCAGATAGCGGCCCTACAGATATTAGGCCGTCAGGTCATAGCCCAGCTTGAACTACGTCAACATATCAGTGAATTGCAAGAGACCATTGCAACAAACAAACAGATTTTGACTGATCAGCGAGAGAGTGAGTCTCGTTTTCAACAAATGGCTGATAATATTGGCCAGGTGTTTTGGATGATGGATGCTCAAACCCGCCAGATCATCTATGTTAGTCCTGCGTATGAGCACATATGGGGACGTTCATGTGAAAGTTTGTATGCTGACGTCAATTCATTGATTGATGCAATTCATCCAGATGACCGTATACAAGTCATGGAAACAATTGCTAATCTGGGGAGTAATGAAGTACAAAACAATCAATATCGTATTCTTCTTTCTGATGACTCAATTCGTTGGATTGCAGATCGAGTTGTGCCGATTCGTGATGAGAATGGTATTGTCTACCGTTTTGCCGGTAGCGCCACTGATATCACTGAGCAAAAACAGAGTGAAGTCGAACGACAGGAGCTACAGGAACAGATCATTCGGGTGCAGGCAGCCACAGTGGCAGAGTTATCAACACCACTTATTCCCCTCAGTGATGATGTGCTTGTGATGCCGCTCATTGGTACAATCGATAGCCAACGAGCGCAGGGAATAATGGATTCACTCCTATCAGGTATTGCCACACATAGCGCTGCAGTTGTCATTCTTGATATTACCGGGGTATCGGTAGTCGATACCCAGGTGGCACAGGCGCTCATTCGGGCGGCGCAGGCAGTTAAATTGCTGGGTGCGCTGGTTATCATGACAGGGATTCGTCCTGAAATAGCGCAAACACTTGTCAATTTAGGTGTCAGTCTCCAGGATATGATCACGCTTAGTAATCTCCAAGATGGCGTCAAATATGCTTTAGGTCGCAAGTAGCCTCTGTGGTGGTGCTGCTTTCTCCTCGCTATCTCTTGGTGTTCGCCTCTCTCTATTGATTACGATGACTATATCACCTGTTTTGCTCCTGCAAGCGTGCACGTTGTTGTAACATTTTTTGTGAAATAACTACACCTTGCCCCGGTTCGCTCCATGGGCAGACTTCAATACAAATGGCACACCCCTCATTGGCGACAAAGTAGGGTACACATTTGTCGAAGTTTACGAACCATTTTTCATCTCCCCGCACCATCTGCTTCGTATCGAAGATCGCTTGTGGCGGACAGTTGGTCACACAAATCTGACAACTCTTGCAAAAGTCATCCACACCGATGTCAACAGGCTCGTCATGTGTCAGAGGGAGGTCAGTCAATACGACGGCAAGACGGACATTTGAACCAAACTCGCGGGTAATTATTGATCCATGTTTTCCCAGTTGCCCCAACCCTGCCCGAATAGCCAGTGGCACATGCAGCACCTCACTCACTCCTAGATTGGCCGATGTACGTGCGGGCCACCCCATAGCACGAATATATTCAGCCAGTTTGATCGCTACATCTGCGACATTATAGTATCCCTCTAACACACACAAATTGGTGGTTTCACTGGGGGCCTCGAGCATTTCCTCGCGCTCCATCGGTATGGCGATACAGATGGCGTGCTTATACGAGAAATCAACCCCCTCAAAAAGTACTTCATTTGATACAGCAGTGATCCCAACCAGGCTCGCCCCGAGGCGTCGCGCCTCATTTTTGATGCGGTGGGCCATCTTTACCGGGTCGGTAACTGGAACTTGTTGGGGGGCAATCGGTCCGATCTTTTTTCGATGAATCCATTGGGTACGTAACACAGACTGTAGTGTTGGAAAAGTGTTAATCGAACGGAAGAGACGTTCCAGACCGCTCCAGGCAATTTGAAAATCCCCACTATGAAAGATCTTCCAGGGACGCCGCCTTGCTGTTTCGCCAAGCCCATTGATGACATTCCCTGAGACTGGGGGATTCTGATAAGCAAAGGCATAGGTGGGTTGGGGATAGCTATCCTGTTTCATCACCTTGCTTTTGCGTGATTTGAAAGAGCGATTTGCGTCTATGTCGCCTGGTTGATCGGACGGTATTTTGGCTTGATACGGTAATGGGGCAGAGTTGGCTAGGGAGTCTAACCAGACAACAGAGTTGGTCTTCTTTGCCTGCGCATATCTTCGACGAACGAGGCTAGCAGGACCAAGATACATTGCTAGCACAGATACAACAAAAGTAGCAGCCTTCACATCGCGTCATAGTGTAGGCGCTTTTTCCTTGAGCATTGGCAAGTAATGTGATCGATGCATTGTCATTGTTTTCCTTTGGCTAGGATCTAATCGATTGTAATTCAAACGATTGTTTCGTACATTAGTTTCAAACGTTTGTTTGAATTGTATCTGTCTATGGTATACTTGTCAAGGACTGGGTTGTCATAGTGGGATTATATGAAGAGGGATTATCAGAGCTATGGAGCCAACTACCACCAAAGAACGCATTTTGATGACCAGCATGTCGTTGTTTGCTGAACAGGGATTCGCGGAGATATCACTGCGTACCATTACAACAGCGGCAGGTGTTAATCTTGCGGCAGTCAATTATCATTTTGGCTCCAAAACAGATCTGATACGCACTATTATCCGACGTGTTTTAGATCCCATCAATGCACAACAGTTGCAACTACTGGATGACCTGGAAAAGACCACACTATCTCCCTCTATCGTTGAGTTACTCACTGCTTTTAGTATACCTGTATTGGAGTTGATGGAACCTCAACATACATTTGACCAGACACAGGCTCGTTTGTTTAGCCGAATCATGATTAACCCTGGTAATGATATTCTTCAGATGGCGTTTGAAGAGGTTACCAACGTTGATCAGCGGTATCTTCCGGCATTTGGTCGGGTGCTGCCACACCTTGGGCCTGATGAGCTACAATGGCGCTATCGCAGTACCATCGTGGTATTAGTATCCCATTGGGCAGACCTATCTACTGCCCTCTACACCGACAAACTGCCTGTCGTTGATGATCGTAGGTATCATGCGTGGATGTTGACATTTTTGGAAGCGGCGCTCTGTGCACCTGCCACCAGGATGATTAATACCCAACATACGACAGAGAAGGCTGGTTAGGTATGCATTTAATACCACAAAACTTTATACAGACTACTCACGAACTATATGGTTCTGTAGGTACTGAGTGGTTGTCTGAGTTGCCAACGTTGATCGCTGATTGTGCAGAATGCTGGTCTCTTACCGTGGCGCCACCGTTTGAAAATCTCTCCTACACCTATGTGGCACCCGCTCTAGGATCTGACAATACGCCCGTCGTATTGAAGGTGGGATTTCCGAATCCTGAGTTGCTTTGTGAGATGGATGCCCTTCGTCTCTACAATGGCCACGGAATGGTTCGACTACTCGAAGCCGATCCAGAGCGGGGCATTATGCTTCTGGAACGACTTGAGCCGGGGATGACTCTTGCTGATCTTAACGATGATACCGCAGCGACGAGTATCGCTGCACAGGTGATGCATCAGTTGTGGCGACCTGTGCCAGCGTCGCACTCATTTCCCACTGTAGAGCGCTGGGCAACTGGACTGCAACGGCTGCGAGCAGAGTTTGATGGTGGTTGTGGTCCCTTCCCCAAGGTGCTTGTCGAAGAGGCAGAGTCTTTATTCACCGATTTACGCAGTTCGATGGATGAACCGGTGTTGCTCCATGGTGACCTGCATCACTACAACATCCTGTCCGCTGCACGCCAGCCGTGGCTTGCTATTGATCCCAAAGGTGTCGTTGGTGAGCCAGCCTATGAGATCGGCGCGTGGCTCCGCAACCCACTACCGCTGATGACCTGGCCACATCCAGAGCGTGTCTTGGCACGACGGATCGATCAATTTGCCGACGAGCTTGGCTTTGATCGTGAGCGTATTTGGGGATGGGGACTGGCGCAGGCCGTTTTGTCTGCGTGGTGGTACTGGGAAGATCATGGGTATGTCGGTGAAACAGCACTCGCCTGTGCCCAACTTCTCGCAACGTTAAAGGTGTGAGGATGCTTTTCAATAACCAGACTTACTCAACCACCGTGAATGTTACCACCAGCGGTTTTCCGGACTCACCATCGGTATCATCATCGCTATAGGGTATAATCACCAGCACATGATCACCTGGATTGAGTTCTCCATCTCTATAGTTGTACCCCTCATCGCCAAACAGAGAGTACGGAAGTGAATTCTGATCCTGTTGCTTACGGGTTGCGCCAAGGAGTACCATGTCTACACTCCGAACATCTGCTGTCGTATTGGCACTGATATTGATAGCTTGTGTGGCTAGTTCGGATCGTCTGATCGTTGATCTATCAAGCAGCGGATCAAAGCCTTCAAACGGCTGATCGGCATCAGCATTGATCAGTGTAACACTGCGCACTGCTAGTCGTTCTGGTGTTGGTATTGCGGTTGGTGCGGCTGTTGATGTCGGTGTTGGTGGTGCTGGCAGTACTGGAACATTCCCCTGCCCATTCGCAGCGTCGATATTCCCCTCACGATCTCCAGTTGGTTGAGAAAAAACGTTTATGAACAGGAATCCACCAAGCAATATGAATCCCATTACGATTATGCCCAAAACTTGTGGCTTACGCATATCCATGAATATGTACCTCCGTGGTACAGATCTTAAAAGGATATGGCTATCTCGTCAACTTTGATGCTCATCCATGTTGCTATCTTGTTCTGCCAGATTATTATAGATCCATCTTTAGTCGGTTGGCATAAAAAGTGGTTTGTAGTATATAATGAAAGCATATATTATTACTATACTTTTATGAAGGAGACAAGATGTCGGTCATCAGCAACAATCTAATTGGAGAGCGCGCCAGATGCGCTAGATTTGCTGGCTAAGAAGCATTTGTGTGACATTTTGCTACACGCTAACTATTCTCTAGTTTCTCTTTAACTGTAGATACCTCCTGCCTTCTTTTGCAGCTGCAGGCGCGTCTGGTGTACTGTGGCTGTTGTGTTGCCCTCATTCTCTCGAACACACTCATTGGCTATCTCAGAGTTATGTAATGCTGTCTCTTTGCATTGTATGCCGTGGTATAGCTATGCATAAACACTGTATCTTCTTTGGAGTTTTGTGTGCGATCCCATGCTTTTGATACGCAATACAACAGAATGAACGTTTTGTTGTTGGTGAACATACCGATGCACCTCTTGCGTGTCGGTATGCTATGTGTCGGGTAGATCCTTTGTAGCATAGGGAATAGAATCTTGAATAGCGATGATTTTTATACAGGTGACTCTGAATACGACGATGATTATCATATCCAGAAGAATCGTCATAAAGCACAACAAAAGCGGAACACGAAACGTGCCAAACAGCAAACACCACAATCGATAGAGGAAGTAGCTGATGTGAGTGGGTTAGAAGGCGGCTTTACGACCACGTATCAACCGGCACGCTTTGAAGGTCAATGGTTAAGAGAGTCGCTCCGTGCATTTTACGATCAACATCTCATCAGTGATATTCTTGCTCAAATTAAGGGTGGCAAAGAGGCCAGTGTCTATCGGTGTGCGGCAAATCCTGCGACGGGCTTTTCGCTGCTTGCGGCCAAGGTGTATCGCCCCAAAATGTTTCGCAACCTTCGCAACGATGCGATGTACCAACAGGGTCGCGAGGTGTTGACCCCCGATGGCCGTCCGGTAAAGAAGACTGACCACCGACTTATGCGAGCACTTGGCAAACGGACATCCTTTGGTGATCAGGTAAAGCACACCTCATGGTTGATGCATGAATACACGACATTGGAGCGTCTCTATCAGGCTGGCGCTGCGGTACCACAGCCTTTTGCCACAAGCGAAAACGCCATTTTGATGAGCTATCATGGAGATGAATTCGCTGCGGCTCCAACACTCCAAGAGGTCAGGTTAGACCCAGATGAAGCCGAACCACTTTTTCACGAGACGCTTCGGAATATCGAATTGATGCTGCAACACCAGATGATCCATGGTGACCTCTCGGCATACAACATCCTGTACTGGGAGGGGCAATTAACACTTATTGATTTTCCACAGGTTGTGAACAGCCATACGAATCGTGATGCCTACGCTATCTTCCAGCGTGATGTTAAACGTGTGCATCAGTATTTTGCACCATATGGTATAGAGAGTGATCCAGTTGTGCTGGCTGATGATCTGTGGGAACGCTATGTCGGTTTTGAGGAGGAGGCCCCATTAGAATTAGCAGAGTTGGACGAGTAGCGTGTACAGTATGCGAGGGGTATTATGCTTCTCGCATCACCCGACCTAACGGGGACATACGCATGGCTGTATGTTGTTTTGGGGGATGTAACAGTTGCAATGGTGTGCCAACTGTAAATGGATACGCGAGGATACCGCTCGCTGCCAGACGTTGGATAAGTGATTGTGTTGAGGCATCCTGACCTTCTACCAGTAGAGCCAATGCCCCACCAGGTCGCCCACGAGTGAGTGTAACGAGGGCTGGTAGCCATGCGCCATCAAGAGTCGGTGTGACCACAATAATGGCTGCACTGGCAACTTCACTGGAGCGGGCATTGTGGCTTTGTCTTAACACCTCACCAAGCGATAACGTTCCAGTTGCTTGTACATCAACCAGTTCGCTCAGAATACGCCAGAGTTGCCGCGGCCCTTGATCAGGCATGACCATATGTCGTGTGCCATCGTCGGCCAACAACCCGACGGATCGACCCTCGCTCAGTGCCTGGGCTGTGAGTGAGCATACCAGGACAATCGCTAATTCGAGTGGCGAGTTAATCCGGCTTACCTGCGACGTTTCTTCAAGAATCGATGATTGTGTGTAACGCGGTTCTTGCGCTGCCTGATCGATAGGTTCATCGAGCATATGCTTGTATGCTGCTGTGCACAGATCAAGCACTATCCATAACGTTCCCGCGCGTTCCTGATCAAATTCCTTCACCATCAAACGTTGTGTTTTGGCAACCGTGGGCCAATGGATGCGGCTTGGCATATCGCCCTGGACATACTCTCGAAGGCCACCCACACTGGGAGTTATATGTTGTTGGAGGAGATCGGCGCGCGCCAGACCGCCCCGCTGTCCCTGGGGCAGCACAAACTGCGGCAGTTGTACCAGTGGTGGGTAGACGACGATCTGGTGGGTTTCGTCCTGCTGCCATGCATACTCAAAGAGGCCAAATGGATCACCAAGACGGGCCGTGAGTGGGCCGAGGGTATAGACACCACGTTTCTCACACCTGGCACTAGTTTGCCATTCGTTACGGTTACGAATACCTGCATGGGTAACTCGTCGGCCACTGTACCCCGGTAATGTCGAAGCATCATTCAGCTCCAGCCAGATGAGTGGGATCTGTGCCTCGTTACGGACCTCCCATTGTTCAAGTAATTCATCACCAACCTGGGCCCATTCACTATGTAATTTTCGCTGTACAGTAATGCGTGGGCCGATGATCCGAACCCACATATAACCTGCTGCTATCAGCAACAAGTAGACATAGGCAATGTAGAAGAATAAGTGATACGGCGTAACGATAGCTATAACAAAGGCCACTGGACCGAGTGCAAGTGCCCACGGTATTACAACACGTATACGACCGTTGAGTGTTAGCCATACGTATAGCCGACGACGATATTTTTGTAGGATGTGGAGACTTGCAGACAACGGTGTCATAATGTTGTTTAAGACTCAAACAATGATTTGTTCAATGTTGATAAAAGACCTATCGCTTCATCAACATCGGTAACAATATAATATAGTCGATCAAGACCTTCAGAGTCATCAAACCCTAAGATCTCCTTGTTGGCAAAACCTTGCTCCAGAATACGTGCAAACTGCTGTAGTAAGGCATCAAAGAAACCATCGATATTGACAATGATGATGGCCTTAGTATGCTGTCGTAGTTGTTTGAGCGTTATTATTTCAAGCAACTCTTCAAGTGTGCCAAACCCACCCGGTAGTGTCACAAACACATCGGCACGTTCCTCCATAATTTGTTTGCGCTCACGCAATGTGGTAGTGACAATTAACTCATCGGCTTGCTCATACCCCACTTCACGTGCTAACAACGATTGAGGAATAACGCCGACAACTTTACCCCCGTGGGTGTGAGTTGATCTGGCAATTGCTCCCATTAAACCATAGCTACCACCACCATACACCAACGTCCAGTCATGTTGTGCCAGACCCGCCCCAAAGCTATTTGCCGCAGTGCTGTATCCCTGGGCAATGCGTGTACTCGAAGAGCAGTAAACACATACGTGCATTGATTATCCTTACCTAGTGAAATAATGCTGTGAAACATATTATGGCATAATTACCTTGTCTCGGAAAGTGGAACATTTCTCGATACCAAACGTCTTATCTATACGTCTTAGTTGTAGAAACGATGTTGCAATGTGGTACTGACCAAAGGAGTATAGTATGTCAGACAAACAGCATGAAGAGAACGAACGTACCGGTTCGATTGCCGGTCTTGGTGCGGGGACAATTGTAGGTGCAGGTATAGGCTCAGCAATACTTCCTGTTGTCGGAACGTTTGCCGGAGCATTGGTTGGGGGCCTCTTGGGCAGCCAGGTCGGCAAAAATGTTGGTGGTGCCATTCTCGATACTTTTACGGGAGGTGAGTCGGCTGGGGCGCCGGCCACCGCATCGACCGAAACCGAGGATGTGTTGATGCAGTTGGAAAAGCTGTCTCAGTTGCGGGACAAAGGCATCCTGACTGAGGAGGAATTTGCTGCGGCCAAAGCCAAATTACTTGGCATGTAAGCGTGCTGTGCACGAACATATAGAGGGCGTCAGAAAGATGCACGCCCTCTTTCCCAGTACCACCAGAGTACGCCAGTATCTTTGCGTAGTCATGCGACACCCTCTCAAGGCGTATGATGTTCATCCTATCTGTGAACCTATGTATGTATCACCTCGCATATTAGAATAAACTCTGCTCCTCTTTTTTCTCATAACCTGCCATGGCCATATGACTTTGCACCGTAAAAACCACCGTGCTACAATAACGGCTGCTTGGCCTGCAAACTGATAGGAGCAGTATGCTTGACGTTGCACGTCTTGACCAGCAAATGCATGAGCACCTGGTACGCTATCGCATTCCAGCCATAGCTATCAGTATCTTACACGGGGAGGACACGCTGTACAGTGGCGGTTTTGGTACCACAGATGTGGAAGAAGGGCGCCCCGTTACGACTCGTACGCTTTTTCGCATTGGCTCGCTCACCAAATTGTTGACCGCTGTTGCTGTGTTACGTTTGGTTGATCATGGGTATTTGCATTTAGATGAGCCGATACACTCCTATGTTCCAGAACTCCAATTTAGCACCCCGGCACTTGCTCATGTTGTGACATTGCGGATGCTCATGTCACATCTGGCAGGTTTGCCGACAGATTGGGTCCATCAAGGAGCACGTGACCCTGATGGTCTTGAACGTCATCTGCTCGATGACCTCCCGCACTATGTCTTGCATAGTCCGCCGGGTATGATGTACTATTACAGCAACCTCGGTATGAATATCGCCGGATACATTGCAAGTAGGGTCATTAAACTCCCTTTCACCACGCTCATGCAGGAAGTGGTGTTTCGGCCCCTTGGTATGCATCGCACCACATTTGATCCCCTTGTAGCAATGACCTATCCACTTGCGCTATCACATCGTCTTGAACATGATCAGCTGTATGTTGAGCGTGATCCAGTCGAAAACACCGCCCACTATCCCACCGGATTTGCCTTTTCAACCGTAGAAGACCTCAGCATTTTTGCCAGGATGTTGTTGCAGAAAGGCGAGCATCACCATCAGCCATTTCTCAGTCGTGCGCTGGTTGCTGAGATGCAAACACCCCAGATACCAATTGGACAAGGTATTGATCACCACTATGGCCTGCCTTTTGCCATTGGTTTATATAAAGACCATCGGCGCATGTATCACGAAGGCAACATTCAGAACTACCATGCGACCTTTGAGATGTTACCGGATAGTGGTTTGGCCGCCATTGTACTCATGAATCGCACCCCACATGAGTATGTTCCCTTTGTGCTATCGTCTCCCCTGTGTGAACACCTGATGGTTCCTAATCAGTCAGA
This sequence comes from Chloroflexi bacterium AL-N1, assembly GCA_013122435.1. Classification (GTDB taxonomy): domain Bacteria; phylum Chloroflexota; class Chloroflexia; order Chloroflexales; family Roseiflexaceae; genus AL-N1. The sequence continues at coordinate 49,077 of WYDT01000022.1, read as the reverse complement.
TGTATCGGGTCTCTCGCCACCAATGGGTCACTTTGTAAGCCGACAAAATGGACAAATAGAGATGATCGCTACTGAGAATGGCCAGGTTTTAAGGAAACAGTATGCAGTGTCGTTAGGCGATGCTCATCGGCAGTGCGACCTGACAGAGACAGAGCGCGCACATAGTTATGATATCGATATTATCTTTGTGGGTATGTATCAGTATCACCGTGTACGCTACCCTGAATCGCATCCTGTTTCGACAGCCTTTGGGGGGCATTATAAGTATTACAACACCATGCTGGAATTGATGGTCGAGGACAATAAGTTGATTGCAAGCGCCCATATGTTTGGTGGCTCGTTGTTCTTCCATGCTGTCGAGGAACATGTTTTTATCAGTGAAACCAATATCACGTTGCAATTTTTGTTAGAAAATGAGGCAGAGGTACCGAGTGGATTTTTGCTAGGACAAATGCTACGCTTTCGGCGTGTGTACATGGAGTGAAATCGGCTGGTGTAGTGGACTGCAGTGGAATGAGAGAACTAATATGCTACACCGCTGCTCAGTGGTGCGCTATCGGTGGATGGCTGCCAATGTGTGGTGATCGATAATGTTGGGAAGTGCCACCAACTCCAACTCGAAGGTGTGGTGTAATAAATATTGCTTAGCTTTTTCATGTTTACTGGTTCTATTGTTCAATGCAGAGGGATGGAGTGTGGTTAAGTATTGAGGTAATGAGGTGGAGTAACGTAATGATTAACTCTTTGCTGGTCGCCAGTCTCCACCCTCCAGTCTTGCACCCCTTTCTCCTAATTCCACGATCCGGGTCCCATCCAGTTACCGGGGTCTTCATCAGGTCTGGCAGTCGGGTTATTGGGCAGCATGGCCAGTTCGGAACGCAATTCTGCCGTTATTTCGCGTAAGCGAGTCGCTACGTCGGCTTCTAACCAACGCTGTTTGCGTACATTATCGACTTGTAAGCGATGCGACATCCAGTACGTCATTTCGATGATATCGTCGGGCAGCGGCTCCATCTCGTGTTGATACCCTGTCGCTGTACCCAACGCAGCCCAGTAACGGTCATATAGTGTGCGGAGTTGGTTGGCGTGCTCAATAGCGGCTCCCGCCGTTTCTTCAGGGAGAAATGTGACTGAGCCAATGAAGTAAGGAATGCGCTGAACCACATACTGAACGCGGAAACGGCGTTGTCCAACCGTGTTCAAAATATAGCGACCATCTTCCAGTTTGGCACCATCGCTGATATTGGCAGTTGTTCCAACCATATGAAACGAAACATTTGGATCGGTATCAACTCGATCTTCCTCACGAATGAGCACCACGCCAAAGGGCGCGTCCTGTTCGATACAGCGCTCAATCATCAGGCGATAACGTTCCTCGAAGATGTGCAAAGGCAGTGGTGAACCAGGAAACAATACAATATTTAGTGGAAACAGTGGTAATTTATGGGTCATAGAAATCCCTCCAGTGTTTAGCAACATTGTAACGCTTATACGGGTGACTCGCCAGTCGTTGTGCATGTCCAGGTCGTTGCACTATGCGTTCCGACATGGAGATCGACATAGATTTCGACCTCACTGCCAGATAATGATTGGACTAATGCTGACGGTTCGTATGCAGTAGGCACCCCCTCAAGCATAACCGGTACATGTGCAAATTGTAACTCCAGGAGGTCTGGTCGTAACGCCACTCCGCTTGCCCCAATGGCAACAAGCAGCCCGCCCCAATCAGCAACGGCATGAGCACACGCCCAGCGCACTGATGTTGAATTTGCCAGGGCTACTGCTACTGTGCGTGCGTCCGCTTCGCTCGCTGCGCCACGCACATTGATAGCAATGACCTTCCCATTCGCGACGGCATCACGTAAAACTTGTTGCGATAAATCAAAACAGATCGCATCTAGGGCTTCCTGCCACACTCGATATTCTGCTGATTGTGGATCAACGATGGGAGGGCATTCGGCCATGCCGTTGGCCAGAATAATAATGCCATCATTGGGGCTGGTGTCACTATCAATACTTAACCGCCCAAAGGACCGCTCGACACTTTTCTCAAGTGAATGGGACAAAAGACTGACATCAATGGCAGCATCGGTTGTTAAGACAGCGAGTAGGGTTGCAAACCTTGGATTGATCATCCGGCTTCCCTTAGCCATCCCCGCGATACAAAAACTACGCCCATTCCCTAGCGATGCTGAGACTGCTCGATCTTTTGGTCGTGTATCTGTCGTCAGGATGGCATTGGCCGCACGTCGACCACCGCCACTGTCAAGTTCAGATGCTGCACGCCGAATGCCACCATGTATACGATCCATGGACAAAGGCACCCCAATTTTACCAGTTGAGAGGAGTAACACGCTGTCACGTGGAACTTCTAGCTCCTCAGCAACCATTTTGGCACATTCAACGGCATCTGAAAGCCCTTTAGGTCCGATGCCAGCATTGGCCTGTCCGGCATTGATCAGGACGGCTCGTAAGGCGCTGTTGTTGTGTGATAAGACCGCTTGGTTAAAAAAGATGGGTGCTGCAGGGATGGCATTGGTGGTAAACAGGGCCGCAGCGTGGGCCGGTTGCGTGGAGTAGACCAGCGCAAGATCTCGCGCTCTGACCTCTTTGAGACCACACGAAACCCCAGTGCTGCGATATCCAATCGGGGTGGAAATGTGTCCATCTTCGATGATACGGTAGCTCATCGTACGTTTAACTCTTCAAACTATGCTGCGATTCCAAGATGCATCATACAATTCTTGGCCTATTCAAGCTAACGTGTGCAGTGGTAGACTACCAAACACGGCAGATAAGCCCTTTGAGATATGCTCCCTCAGGAAAGGTCAGAAGAATCGGATGATCAGGTGCCTGTGTCAGTCGTTCAAGAATCTGTACATCACGTTGTGCATCAAGTGATGCGCCAAAGACGATCTTTTGAAACAGATCAGCTGAAATTAACCCAGAACAAGAAAACGTTACCAGAATACCACCACGTCGTACAATTTGCATGGCAAGCAAGTTGATATCTTTGTAGCCACGGGTAGCTCGTTCAACTTGACTCTGGTTGTGGGCAAACTTAGGTGGGTCAAGTATCACAACATCGAATTGGCGTCCTTCTTCACGATATTGCCGCAACAGCTTAAACACATCACCAGTGGTTGTATCGATTGGTATGGTTAGCTGATTCAACTCGAGATTGGCTCGTAGCATTTCTAACGCGGTCTGGCTACTGTCGACGGCTGTGATGTGGGTAGCGCCGGCCTGAGCAGCAGGAAGAGTCAACCCGCCCGTATAGCTAAAACAGTCCAGTACATCCGCACCATCACAGTATGCAGCAACACGGCGACGATTGATTGATTGATCAAGATAGAAGCCCGTTTTTTGCCCTTCTGGAAGAGAGAGATAAAAAGAGAGCATATGGTCTTGAATAGTGAGTAACTCTGGTGGGAGATCGCCCCAGCGCACCCCTTCGTTTGGCTGCAGTCCCTCTTTGTTGCGGATATCAGCGTCGCTACGCTCATAGATGCCACGTGGCTGCAATATATCAGCCAGGATTTTTACAATGGTCTCAGCACGTGCTTCCATGCCCTGCGTGAGAAATTGTACGACGAGATAATCACCATACTGATCAACGATGAGCCCTGGTAGACCATCCGACTCAGCATACACAAGACGGTATGCGTTGGTGTCACTGGTTGCAGGGTGCAGACGGCGTCCTTCATAGGCACGCTCGATGCGTCGACGCAGAAGCGCTTCATCAAGTACCTCATCAGTATCCCAGGTAAACAGCCGTACACGTATCTGTGAGTCGCTGCTCCACGTACCACGTGCCAGCCATGCGCCATCATTTGTGTGTACATCAACGACGGCGCCGTGCTCGATAGACGCTGCCCCTTTTTTAATAGCCCCTGAAAAAATCCAGGGGTGTCGTTGTATAACAGGTCGTTCTTTTCCAGCAAGCAATGTTACTATCGCCATATGTGTCCGCCTCTACGCGATTGCATAGCAATGTATGCTAACACAGCGGTCGCCGCTGGTCAAGAAAACTTTGTGTCGCATACCATGTCTTTGGATCTTTTTTTATTAACTTTTGTGCCTTGGTAGTAATTAAGGTATAATTACCCTATGGAACGTCAAACAAATCGCACCATCAAAATTTGGACAACCACCTACCACGAACCTCGTGTCCTGGCCGCACTCACAGGTGAGTCGATGTCCGCCGCATTAGAGCGTCTCGTCATGCAAGAACGAGAACGGCTTGAGCAGGAGCAACAACGAAAAGGTGTGGTCCCAACAGATCAGCACGCGCAGTTTCGTAGTGCAGTGCGTACCGTGCTCACAATTTTACTTGATGAATCGAGTAATTCAAACGATCAGGTGAAGCGTGCGACGGACATTCTGCTAGGGCTTCCAGTGCCTATGCCCCAGGGAGTGAGCCGTTCATTGTCGGACGTGGAATCGGCCTCTCCATTGTATGTTGCGGGTTTAGATGGGCTCCCCACCACCACAGAATATGTTCCTGAACAAGCCGAAGGTTCACTCACTGCGGAAGAGGTAGCCATTATGCTACGCGCGCAGCGTGGGGAATGATGTATCTTGATGTCGTCTGGACGACTCGCGCAGTAGCGCAGTTTCAACCTCTCACGTGTGCTGAACAATCTAATGTGCAACGAGTTATCGAAACCCTGTGGGCTAATCCCGATGTAGGACGCCACGATTATACACGGCCGCTACCTAATCAGGAAAAGCAAATCGTTTATGCTATATACGGTTTACTGGTGAAGGTTCGGTACACCTATCGAGGTGTCTTTCGACGCAAACTGGCTCTTCAGATCGAAGAAGTTCTTCCCACCGATCGCCAAGGAGGAATCGACTTTAACTGACCCTTTCTACTCACTACAACAACTACGTGTACCCTGCGCAGTGCATTCATCTATTATGTCTGTCCAATCCATAAAAAGATATAACAACTTCCTAACAAGCTATTTTTTCTGCATATCCGGCACAGCATAATCAAGCGTGCTATAATAACCACGTTCAAATGGTATCACTTGTATCTGAATTAGGTATGGAGCATTGTATGCGTCTTGTATACACTGCTGACTTGCACGGGAACATTGATTGGTATCGTGCCTTGTTGGAACTCGCAGTGTCTACCAAAGCACAGGCAGCTATCGTTGGTGGTGACCTGTTTCCTCATGCTATTAGTATTAGTAACGCATTACCACGTCAGTCTGATTTTGTGGAGCAACAACTACGCCCACTACTTGACCAGTTTCACAGCAATCATCCCGATATCCGTATATACTTATTGCCTGGCAATGATGACTGGGCGGCTGTTGTAACGAAACTCGATGATTTTGAGGCAGCCGGGGTAGCGTATCCGTTGCATCAACGGGCCTATCAATTGAGACCTACCTCACCAGAGGAAACGGACGACACGACGCTTTGGATCGCGGGCTATGCCTGTGTTCCACTAACGCCTTTTAGCATCAAGGACTATGAACGTCTTGATGATGATCAGAAGCTGTCGTATAGCCTTGAGATGGCGTATGTGAGTTGGGGCGGGCAGATTACTTCGGCGAAAGTGCAGGATCTGCTCGCCTTGCCAGGGATTGCTGCCGATCTGACAACCTTAGCGAAACAAAGTGATCCGCAACGAACGATCTATGTGTGTCATACCCCACCAGCCGATACACCGATTGACCTTGCGCGCAACAAACGCCATATCGGAAGTCGTGCGCTGCGCCGTTTTGTCGAGCAACACGCGCCGCCGCTCACTCTACACGGCCATGTCCATGAAGCCCCTCATCACAATCAGACATATGCAATGCAAATAGGTCCGACATGGTGTGTCAATCCAGGTAATGACCATCAGCGTTTTCACGCTGTCACGTGTGATACTGATGATGTGAGGGGGACTATGGAGCATACGGTATTTGGAAAACTATCTACGTAAAACAGGATCAGTTCTTGCTGTTTTGCGTATGAGATAACGATGCGTTTTCTATTTAACAGAAAGGCCGCAAAAGTGTTCAATGCCATCAACGATGTTCGTGAGAGCCTGGGTGCTCAACAATATATTGCGTCTGATGAAATTGCCACGGTGATGTTTCTGGCTGAGCGGTTGGGCAAACCGGTGTTGGCAGAAGGCCCGGCAGGTGTTGGGAAGACTGAGCTTGCCAAGGCATGGTCTGCTGCCACTGGTCAAGAGTTGATCCGCTTGCAGTGCTATGAAGGGTTGGATGAGACGAAAGCGTTGTACGAATGGGAATATGCCAAGCAATTGTTGTACACCCAACTGCTACGGGATAAATTGAACAATCTTATGGATGATGCGAAGACGCTTGCCGAGGCGGCAGATCGTATTGCGGCTGAAGAGGATGTCTTCTTCTCTGAGCGCTTCCTGCTCTCACGACCCTTGCTCAAGGCGATCACCAGTGATGCACCAACCACATTGCTGATTGATGAGATCGACCGCTCGGATGCTGAGTTTGAGGCGTTTCTTTTGGAGGTGCTTTCAGATTTTCAGGTGAGTGTGCCAGAGTTGGGGACGATTAAAGCCAAACATCAACCGACTGTATTGTTGACGAGTAATAATACCCGTGAACTTTCCGAAGCGCTCAAGCGGCGCTGTCTCTATATTTATGTAGATTATCCGTCCCTTGACGCAGAGTTGCAGATCGTCAATATGCGCGTGCCGGGGCTCTCATCCAAACTGGCCAAACAGGCGGTTGAACTGGTGCAGCGCATGCGTGGACTCGATTTGAAGAAGCAACCAAGTGTTTCTGAGACGATTGATTGGGCGCGTGCGTTGGTAGAACTGAATGCCAAAAGTCTCGATCGCACCACGCTCGATACGACAATGAGTGTGCTGCTCAAATACGAGAGCGATCTGCGTAAGGCGCGGCGTGCGATTGATAACCGCGACCGAGGCTCTTCTGGGCGTGATTACGACGCCTATAACGACTAAAGCTCCACTCTATTCGCAAGAACATTGACTGACACATAACCCTTTGTGGGAAGGTGTCGGTTCTTTATTTATTTTGTTATGCGATGTTCATGTTGTAAGTATATACAGTGAGGGGTGGATATGTTATCGTGTGCGTATGGACGAATCGCTATGGATTCATTTCATCACTACTGACGTTTTAGCTATGTTTCAAATTGATTGCATCCGTTTGGATGGTACTTGTATATTTTCCTGACGTACAGCACCTAGGCGCCACCGAAAAACCTCGCTTTTCGTAGTTCAATCTGGGGAGTGTTGTTTTCTCACGATTTTACGCTCACTGTAATCTAACCTATTTGGAGAACTGAGTATGAGACCTACTTTATTCCAATCACGCCTGCTCATCTCACACCGTGTTGGGCCCTATTGGAAGGCCAGTGTTGTTTTGCTCATGCTACTGCTCATTGTGGTAAGTATACTACCGACGCAAACGGCTTTTCAGGCTGAGTTATCACCATACGATATTACTTCAGCATCGTTTTTAGGTACTGATGGTGATGCAGATCGGATTCGTGGTGCGCGTATCCAATCAGATGGGACAGTGGTGCTGGCGGCAAATATTGGTAACTCCGTGCCTGGGGATGCTGAACCAATCCTTCTTAACGGTGCCTCGGCAACGTCGGGTGGTGCCATTATTCGATTGAGTGCCGATGGACGTTCGGTCCTGTCTGTTACACGTATCGCGGCACAGGTAGAAGATCTGGCACTGGATGCTACTGATACTATGTATGTTGCAGCCTGGGAAGATGGACTGATCAAACTCGACTCAACGGCCAGCACGCTGCTCTTTGCCGACCCCACCAACAAGGTATTACGTGTTGATGCAGGTGGTGAAGGATTTGTAGCGGCATTGCAAACCGACACGTCCGATCCTGACAGCAGTAGCCCTGGTAAAGGTCGTGTAGTAGTATATGATACCGACCATCAGGAACTGGGCAATTTTGCCGGAAAACACAACACGCTCGATGTCTGTCTGGACACGGCTTCGCAGACGGTGTCCTTTCTTGGTTGGCGGCAGGCCAGTGCTTTCGACGGCAATAAATCGCAGCCGGTGCAAATTGCGTACTTGCGTGGGTATGCCTACGATGGTGCAGAGAAGTACACCGCTTACGATTGGTCAAGCGATACCAGCTCTGATCGCTTTATCAATAAGCCTGAGAACAATATGGCCGACACACGTGGGTATCGGTGTACGATTGGTGGCGATGGCAAATTGTACGCCGCTTTTGAGGTCGCTGGTGGTAATCATATCTTTCGCTACAGTCCATTTGATATTATGACCAAGATTGGTATTGTTGGTGGTGATCAGTGGCATGAGTTTTATAATACGGCGTCTGAGCATAAGACCTTTTTTGCCCGCTACGAGCCTGGTACTGGCGAGTATTTGTCAGGGCAGCAACTGACGGGGCGTTTGGGTCCAGACAAGGGCAATAAAGCCAACACTATCCGTGTAAATGGTGGTTCTATCGCGGTTGATGACGAGGGTCGGGTGTATATCGGTGGCAGTAGTGCTTCAGGTTTGCCAATGCCACCACACGAGAAATATGAGGCAAAGGACGGTGAAACAACCTTTAATCCTTTCCCTGATGGGTATCTTGGTGGTGCCTGGTTTATGGTGATGAGTGCCGATTTCAAGACCCGTCTCTACACTACGCGCCTTGCTACAGGTGGTACGACCCATGCAATTGATGTACGGACCCTTGAAGGTGGTACAACCAACATCGTTTTTGGTGGCCAAACCAGAAGCCTTGATGAAACCTATACGAAAGAAGCTGTGCAGGAGAACGGGAAGGGTGAGCGTGAAGGGTGGTTTGCAGTCATTGGGATGCAGAGTGAGCCGCAGCCTGAGATCGAGGCAATCATCAGTGCCGATCCGATGTTTGCCGCAGTAGCTCCACTCGAAGTGACGTTTGATGCAAGTGGGTCGACGGCAACGACAGACATTACCTCGTATGAGTGGGATTTTGGCGATAAGACTACTGGCAATGGTGCAACGGTGACGCATACCTATGAGGCGGAAGGTTCGTATGAGGTGCAACTCACCGTGACCGATGCGGAGCAGAATACCGCCACAGATACTGTTACGATTATTGTTGGTGGTTCGCAGGTGTTTCTGCCGATGATTATGCGTTAGGTATATCTTGGTTTTTGTGTAATAATATGTGACTCAGACTGGTGTGCCGTGCCATGGTGCGCCAGTTTTTTGGTTTTGTTATTGTTCGGAGAGTGCCAGTATCTTTTGAAATGGTACATCTTCCTGATAGTACGCACAGAGTGATTGCCAGAGTGGTGGGTGTGGTTGACCGATTGATGCCTGCACCACAGGCGACGAGTATCGTGTGTCCTTGTTGTTTTGCATCGCGTACAAAGTCTACGCCCTGCCGTAATACGTTGAAAGGCAGCGGCTCGAAATCGTCCACGGGGAGGTAGAGCGAGGTGATTTCGGGCTGCTCAACCAGATCAGCCAGTTGTAGCATTGCCCTAATGCCGTATCTAGTCAGGCGCTGCTGGTCGAGGGTGTCAATGTATTTCCCAATGTAGAGCCATGGTCTGAGTTGGTTCATTTGGTGTCCTCACATGTTACTGATGTGTATTTGCCTCTTGATTTGATAGAACATTTGTTCTATAATGAAGCAGAATATAGTTTTGTATCTCAAAATTCTAAAGTTCTCAAAGGTATATACAGTGTCTAAAATTATCTATCATATCTGTATATTTTGTGGTCATAAATGGCGATTGAGGACTGAGCTTCCTGTGTCACAAAGATATTGTCAAAAGTGCAGAATAGAACGACGTGAACTGGCGAGTGCGATATTAGGAGGACCACTACAACTATCAGAGTTGGAAGGAGATTATGTTCTAAGATCTCGTAACCTTAAACAATATTAATTAAGCAAAACAGCTTAATTAATATTTTGATTTACTGTGAGGGGGAAGGTTATGGGCCTCGGTTATCCAGACCTCTCAAAGAATTTTTGAAGTTCTTCCAAGGCTGCTCTATAGTTAATAACTCTATTTGATCCATCCAGCCTCCTCTCACGACCTGTGTTAAGTGGTAAACTACGAGCCTCCCATTCGTGTTTACGCTCCGAGTATCTAATCCAAAAGACTTCTATTCTGCGCGTTTTGGTAGTACGAGTCCAATTTACTTGTTTAGATGAATAATGACAGTGCCAGTTAGGTTCTGTGGGCAATCTCTCCAAACCGTGTAAAATTTGGTTAGAATTTTGAACTCTCTTACTAGGATCATCATGCATTAATTGACGAATGAATCGTTTCCACTCATTAGGTATATGTGGAAGCCAGGGTAATTTTCTTGCGAATTTACCTTCAGGTACGAGTTTTCTAGGTGGCATCAGTTCTTCATAGAATTGCCGCCCATGAAGTAATCGATATGCAGTCATACCAAATGCCCATATGTCAGTTCGAATACTAGTGATACCTAAATCAAATACTTCTTTTGCTAGATGATCAGTATATCCGTAAGCCTTTGCATATCCCAAAACAAATTCATCAGTGACAAGTCCAAAATCACCAAGTTTTGCTCGATTGTTGGCACTAATCAAAATATTTGCGGGTTTTATGTCGCGATGAATCAACCCACGTGCGTGAATTGCTTGTAAACCAAGTGCTGTATCACAAAGAAGTGTGCGGAGTCTAAGAAGTGACAATGGACCTTGATTGAACTGATCTTGTAAGGAGCCTCGTTCACAATACTCCATCAAAAGCCAAATAGAATTGTCATCTTGAGACTCTAGAACTTGATAAACTTGAACAATCTGGTCGTGTTGTGCTTCTTTTAGTCTTTGTCCTTCACGCAGAAGACTTTGCTTTCTATGTTGCCAATAAGTATCATCCTCTTGAGATTTCTTTCGTAAAATCTTTATTGCAACTCTTCCTAGGACAGGATCGTTACCCTCAAATACTTCACCAAAATGTCCCGCACCAATTTGTCGACCTAAAGCAAGATTGGCCCGAAGATGATGTGACATTATTTCCTCGCAGCTAAAATCAATAGTGCTGCCTCACGACTCCCTTTCCGAAGATTACCACTAATCTGGTTAATCCAAAAGTCGTTATCAGCAATATAATCATCTACATTACGATTACCAAATGTTCTACTAACTAATGCTTTAGGTACAACTTTTACTTCAGATTCTGATTGCACTGCAGCTACCATGACAACACCTCTCAACTCTGCAGCATCAAGATGTGCCGCTTTGATCCCTCGTGTGTTAAGAGCTGTCGCTTTAAGAAGCACATGCTGAATAGAGGTTTCACGTAAGTAATTCACTACTCTCTCATACATTAATCGATAGGCATGAGGTCGAGGACCATCCTGCAAATTCCAGGTTAAATCGTCTATCACAGTTGGCCCATTATCGTCGTATTCGACAATTACCAGAATGAGGCTTTTAGAAGAAGTTGTGATACCCGCCCATCTCTCAATCATAAATAACCCCTATAACTAGTTTCAACTGTAAGCAATTACCTTAATTATAGATATAAGAACATATATTTGCAGGAAAATATATATTCAGGTTCGATCTATATAGGTAAGATAAGTTTCTGAATAATCAATGAGTTTATTGCACTAATCGATTGTAGGTTGAATATTCCCCACTTATTATACAACAACTGTAAGATCACTTACCACAATCGAGTGACACCATAAGAATCAAAAGCACTATCAGCACTGAGAATTGGGATGGTTTCTACCATTGCCTGTGCAATTAGCATTCGATCAAACGGATCGCGATGATAGAATGGCAAAGTTGAAACATATGCAGTGTGTGCTGTAGTGATATTCAGTACCTGGATATTGTTCCACTGAATTTGAGTAGAGACGAACTGATCAAATGGCTCGTCAAATATTAGTTTACCCATACTAGTTTTGATTGCCATTTCCCATAAGCTAGCAATACTTATTAATCGTTCATTGTCTGGATTTTCAATTAACTGACGGGCTGTTGCGCTCAATTTCAAGTTGCCGTCAATGAACCATAGAAATGTGTGTGTATCTAGAAAGAACTTCACGGCATGTACTCTCGGAAGTCCTCAAGCGGCTCATCAAAATCATCGGTGATTGTGATACGACCACGTGCACTGCCAAACTGTGGTTGATAGAGCGAGCGGTAGATTGGCACAAGTTGGATCAAGGGCTGCTGGCTGCGTGTGATAATGACTTCTTCGCCATGTTCAGCAGCCTCAATGAGGTCCAATAAGCGGTGTTGTGCCTCTGTAATATCGACTTGATATGTCATTCTATATCTCCACATTCTAACTAGATTGTATTAATTCAATTGTAGTATATCACGGGAGTAAGGCTAAACTCGTATGCTGGACCAACCATTGATACTCCTTTTAGGAACAGTTTTCGTGCCTAAGCCTGTTTAAGCTTTCTACAAATACAGCAAGATTTGCTTGATACTTTCCCTTGTTGAGTCGAAGCTCTACTTGATTCGTAAATGGCCTTGAGATTGGTTTGTCGATGTTTGCAGCAATAAATATGTATGGCTGATTCTTTCTTTGCCCCTTCATACAGCGGGTCAACGAGGAAAGACAACCAAAGCTCATTATCCCGAGGCTGTGTTGAACTTGTGATGCGCCAGTGTTCGGATACCCACCATTCCTCTACGGTCTCAACTGTTTCTAAGCTCCACCCTTCTTCTTGTAGCAATGTCATGCGTTGTTTTTGGTAGGTTTTCAAAGAACTTCTCTCATTCTTATTAGGGAAGATGATTGATGAGTTCTTGTGCACTAAAAAGGCCATCATAACCATTTGAGCCACCGTTGGCAACGTTGGGCAAAAAATGATGATACTCTCTGGGGGCGGTATTCTATCAGAGGCTCAAATTCAGCGATAATTCCCTCAGTTGCAGGAAGCGCATAACTGTGGCCCTATCTTGCTGTCCAATCCCGCAATAACGCCGCTAAATCAGTTAAATGCATAATTCCGCTCCTTGGGGTTTTGCGACATAACATTGTTATCAGCGGCGTGACACTTTGTTACGTTCGTTTGCATCGCATCGTCATAGTGGGCATTGCGATCCTCGAAATGCCCTCTTTTGGCCAAGAGCGACCAGTTGAAGAAACCTGATTGTGCCCACCCTGACCGCAGCAACCCTCCCACATCAATGCTTCCGGGCCCAGCCACAGAAGACCATCTCCCAGAGATAGGTTGCAGCCATCTCCCTGCGCTCTGAGGCCAGGCGATTATCGAGCGTTTCGACACCGATCTCTGCCTCGGTCGCAATACCATGCTGCAGTAAGCGGGGGAGGACGGAGCGGATAATCGCGGCCACGGGATAGTCGGCAGTCGGCGTCAACACATTCGCTTCGGCACGCACTCGTTCGACGGCAAGCCCGGCTGCCGAAAGCGCCGCATGAAGCTCGAAGCCCATGTGTAGGTTTGCACCTTCGCATCGGAGCATTTCCCGGAGCCAGGAGCGAACCTGGTCATGCAGCGGCAAGGAAGTGCGATTGTCCTTTATTACAATCATGTCATGCTCATGAAAAGCGATGACCCCTCCAGAGCGGATCGCCCGAGTGAGTTGCGTCACGGCTCTCGTGGCATCCGACTGATACATGAGAACGCGGCGACCCACCGCCGCATCGAGCGTGCCGTGCTCGGGAAAAGTCACATCGAACTCACCCTCAATGAAGGTGATGTTCGAGACGCTGGTCTCATGCACTTTTTCTCGGGCTAGCTCAAGCATCTCAGGGCTGCGATCAACGGCAAAGACATGTCCCTGGTTGCCGACGCGCGGTGAAAGCATGAGAGACACTGCACCCGGCCCGCAGCCGATGTCGAGCACCCGCATACCCGGCCCTATGCCGGCATCATCGAGCATTCGTTCGGTCATCTCATCAACATTGTTTGACATTTGCACGTGATCTCCATTTCGTCATGTTTGGCTACCTGCCAATGGCAATGGTAGCTTACTTTAACATCTCGATTGCCCCGATGCGTAATAGCGCGAGGTCAGGGGCAACGGGGTCGTTGTCAAATTCGTAGTCTTTGGCGAGCGCCCAATAGTCGTTATCGCGGACACCACGTAAATTGTATTTCAGCTTACGTGGCAAGCATTCATCAAGAAGTATCTTCATACTGGTTGGGTTAGTAAAATCTGTTTGAGTTGCTCAAGAACAGTAACAGCCTGATCACGTTCCACTGTTGGAAAATCGTCCAGAAAGTCTTGTAATGATTGGTCACCTTCAAGATAGTCCAACAGAGTTTGAACAGGCACACGTGTTCCGGTAAAGACTGGTGTCCCACCCAGGATATCATTATCATGACTAATCACACTGTGCTGAATCATAGCGCTTTCCTTTCACGTGTTGTTTGAATGATAGTATAGCTGATACGCATATAGTGCACAGGGTTTTCTTGATACATCTGTAGCCTGATTATTTTCTTACATCAAGCCGCAAATCTCTGCTGCTCAATCCAACGAGATATGTTGATCTTACGTACGTTGGTGCTTATCCCGAGAACCTCGACTATTATCTGGAGGATATACTACGTGCGGTGGGCAATCACGTGATTATCGATCATGGCCATGGTGTTTATGCTTGTCTGGGACATCTACAGCAGGGTTCTGTTGTAGTTCAGGAGGGGCAGGAAGTTATAATGGGGCAAGTGCTTGGGGCGCTTGGCAATTCTGGATTTAGCTCTGGACCACATCTGCACTTCCAATTTATGGATAGTTCTGATCTGTGTCGCGCATCACCGTTACCTATCGAGTTGGAAGTCGAAGGACAAACCTTCGCACCACAGGCTGGAGATATTATTGGATTGTGATGGTCGAATGGAATTGTGTGGGAATGTGAACTAAGACAACTGTGTTAAGTCGTTAAGGTTTTTCAGACGACCACTTGCCTGCTTGTTTGTTTTAAGATCATTCAAACTGATGATGGATACAGATATCCATCAATTGTGACTTGTTCGCGGCGATTATAACAATCTGCGAAACTTATACCTGAAATCGTTGTGAGGAGATCGATGTGCATAGATGGTACACCCAATTGAATTAAATTATTCTCCTGTAGAAAAGCATTATAATGATATAACCCGTGGCACCGAAGCCAAAGGTGTGTAAAACAGACACAATCTTTTCTGCATTATTATGATGGATTGCTAGCCAGAAATCGATATCATCAGTTGTGCGTGGATAACCGTAGTAAGCTACTGCATACCCACCGACAAGCAGATACTCAACTTGTTGTTCGTTGAGTAATTGTAAGAATTCTTTGAAGTCGGGTGGTAGTTGGATTGTAGCCATACACAGTCTGCCGCATAAACTCCAGAGCTGCAAGTCGCTCTTTGGGTGATTTAGTCATCCAGAACGCAATATCATTGGATGTATCAGACATAGTTTTGATTGTGAATTTGCTTCGATCTGTCTGACTATCGCAAAAAGGGGTATTCAACCGAACACCCCACAGCGCACTATGTCTAGGTTTCGGCGATGGGTTGGTATGCATTAGGGTCGTTAAAGCCAGCGATCCACGCGACAGCATGGCGACAGGTGCGTGTTTTGGGCGGCACCCGAAGCAGGTATTGGCGTCCGGTTGAAGGATAGATGACCGACACGCACACCAGATCCTCGTCTCCCTCCATGGCGACCTTCAGCAACCGTCGTTCACCATCCGGGTCGCGGTCTTGGTCGAGCACTTCGGCGTTGGCTTGTTCCAGAAATGTCTCATAGTTCATGCGTTCCAATATGACACGTCGTCGTTCTGTATTGCGTTCATTGAGCACCTCTTCAGCCGTGATCGTCTTTGGGCGAAATACGACGATGCGTTTATCGACCAGCACTCCGCGCCAGCGCAGTTGGGCCGAGTGTGCCGCAACAGGTAGTCACTCGATCTGGGTATCTGCGAGATCGATCCACGAGTTTACTGCAAGTGTAGTTGTCAGATCGGTAAGGTTGAGGCAGCCGCGCACATCAAGTTGTGAGAGGTTGGTGAGCCACGACGGCAGTGATTGTATCTGCGAACATCCACGTGCAATCAGGCGACCAATCTGTACGGAAGCGTGTTGTGGCCATTCGCG
Source organism: Chloroflexi bacterium AL-N1 (assembly GCA_013122435.1). Classification (GTDB taxonomy): domain Bacteria; phylum Chloroflexota; class Chloroflexia; order Chloroflexales; family Roseiflexaceae; genus AL-N1. The sequence continues at coordinate 33,022 of WYDT01000022.1, read as the reverse complement.
CAAACTGGTACACCCGGAGATGTCGAGAATACACATCTAATCCTTGGGCAGATGCTGAAGTGCGGTACATTCGCGTAGCACCAGCAAACCAACTTTGAGTTGCGCTGGAAGTTCTGCTAACTCATGGCATCCTTTCAAGTCCAGACGGTATTCGACCTGGATGTCATCCGGTAATGATCGAATGTGGGTGTGTTGAAGATTAAGGTCGTAGCAGCGTAATCCGTTTGGCAGGCGCTGTAACGTGGTGCATCCTGCCAGATTGAGATGTCGCACCGTGAGATTGTCGGGCAATACCTCTAGTTGGGTACATTTGCCCAAATCAAGGCGAGCTATCGTGAACCTGTTGGATAAACCCCAGGTGTCCACAGTTGTCGGTGAATGTGAGCCCCCATCAACGTGCATGTTTTCCGGGGTTTGCCCTTGCAGAATGAGCTGATAGGTTTTGGTAACAGATATGGGTTTATGTGTTGTTGCATAGTGTTCCTGTAAGAGCTGGTGCATTTAGTCTACAATGCGACGGATGGCCTCAGGAGAATATTCGCGCTGCATCCAGACGCGATAGATAGGTACCGCGTAGCGGTGTGAGCGGTTTGTGCTCTTCATGAACGACGGTGGCGCTATCAACAGTGACGTTGAGATACAACATGCCGCTATGTTCCCAGAGTTCGATTGTGTCGGGATCTGCAATGCGGTTGTATGCAGCATATCTATGAAGATGTGACATGGGATGTCACACATTTGTGTATCTGAAAGATGTTATTAGAAAGACGAATGCCCATTGTCTCTTTCTAAACAGAGACAATGGGCATTGCTTTTTATGGGTTGGGTCTTGGTGTTGCCTTGATCGGCGGTAGCTCCGGCGGTTCTGGCTCGGATGGCGGGTCTGTCGGGTCCGGTTCAGGTGGATCGGTTGGCTCTGGTGCCGGTGGGTTCGTCGGCGCGGGCGGATCAGTTGGTGCCGGAGCGGGTGGGTCAGTTGGCGCCGGCGGATTGGTCGGCGCCGGCGGATCAGTTGGTTCTGGCGCCGGTGGATTCGTCGGTGCTGGTGCCGATGGTTCGGTCGGTGCCGGTGCGGGTGGGTTCGTTGGCTGTGGTGCTGGTGGATTGGTTGGTGCTGGTGCCGATGGTGCTGGTCGGTTAGGCGAAGCTTCGCGTGGTGGTGACGAGCCTGACGGTGGATTTGCTGGTGGTTCTGTTAATTCTGGTGGTACAGGTGCCGGAGGTGCTGATGTTGGCAGTATGGGCGTTGGCGGCACAGGTGTCGGCGGTACAAATGTTGGTGTGCTTGCCAGAATAGTAGGCATCATATCAATCACGGCACTGGTTGGCTCACGTGACGATGAAGATGATGTTGCTGGTTTGGCCAGTGCTGGTGGCGCAGCATCTGTAGTATCGACTACAGTCTCTGCAGTTGGCGGCACAGGTGATGGCTCTATGGGTGGTGTTGCAGTTGCTGGTATCGCGGTCGGTGTCGGTACATTTGTTGCGGTGGGTTGTAATGTTGCGGTTGGTGGTAGCGTTGGTAGCCCGGCGAATTCACGTACGTTGTTCACATTAAGTGATCCAAGTATTGGTTCACCTGATGCAACAGGAAGACGGAATCCAAGCATTAACAGCATTCCAGCAAAAAACAAAGAGAGCAGTTTAACGGCAAGTGTTGGCTTATATCGTGTAAATCGCACAGGAGGTGTACACTGTACATTGTGGACTACCAGAGCGGTGATGTTGTCGTGACCTCCTGCCATATTGGCTGCGTTGATCAATTCGCGCGATGCCAGCGATGCGGTATTGTTGCTGAGAATACGAGCTATTTTCTGGTTATTCACTAATCCATGCAGCCCATCGCTACAGAGCAGTAACGTATCTTTGTCCTGCCAATCGGTGGTGATAATATCCGCTTCGACGGTTGCCTGCACCCCGACTGCTCGTATCAAGGTACCCTGTGCACCACATGCCTTCGCGCGTCGTTCCGCTTCTTCAAGGCTCAAACCGTGTGTGTGCATCTGGTTGGTCATCCAGTTATGGTCGGTGGTGAGCTGCGTGATAGTTCCATCGCGCAGTCGATAGGCACGACTGTCTCCAACGTGGGCAATGATAAGTTTAGCTTCTTGGATGACCGCACATACGACAGTTGTTCCCATCGTACGTTTTTTCGATTGTCGGTGTGTTCGGGCACTTTGATAAATATGTGTGTTAGCCTGATGAATTGCCTGTCGTAGTGCGTTTACCAGATCGTCGCCCGGGCTGGCATAATAGGCAGCACAAATCTGTTGCACTGCAGTCGCACTGGCCACATCACCACTGTCATGTCCCCCCATGCCATCAGCAACAACGTACAGTTGTCCTTTGTGTGCAAGTAGGTCTTGCTCGTTTTGTTTATGAAGTGATGTGAGCACTGTGCGGAATGACCCGTAACTATCTTCGTTGAGTGATCGCACATGGCCACGGTGTGATAGCATTCCTTCATCAGTTTGTTGGATCAGGGGCAGACTAGACATGGTTGTGTTCCTAAGCTACACGTGTCCCAGATGTAAGTACTGGTGGTTCTTCAAAAATATGTTGGGCCGCACACAACAGATCGTCAAACAGGTCTGTGGTGGTCGGGTAACGTGCTTCCGGGTTGGCCTGTAAACAACAGGTGATGACGTGCACGATACGTGTGTGCAGTGCTGCCGTTAAGTCGTTGATACGTGGAATGACCATCCGCCCTTGTCGGAGATCGGTCGTGGTTCGATTGGCAAATAAGCGTCGTCCGGTAAGTAATTCATAGATGAGGATGCCCAATGCGTAAATGTCAGCACGACCATCGCACTCATTTTTTGCATCTGTTTGTTCGGGAGCCATATATTGCGGTGTCCCAACCGCGATAGGCTGTCCAACGAAATCGGGTGCCCTGGCAATCCCAAAATCAATCAAGATCGCGCGTGGGGCGCCGTTTTCTAGCATAATATTGCTCGGTTTGAGATCACAATGAACAATACCGCGTTGATGCAGGTACTCCAGTGCCGAGGTAAGCTGTGCAATAATGCCTACCACAGTGGCTAGCGGAAGCGGTCCACGATGTGAGCGCAGCAAGTCTTCGATGGTTTTTCCAGCAATATAATGAATTGCGAGATAGTCTAATGTGCCTACGCCCGGAATTGCGCCGCGACCATGTTCGACATACTGAACAATATTGTGATGCCGCAAACGTGGTAGCAATACCCCTTCGTGGTAGAAGAGGCGCCGTGCCTGGTTTGGTGCATCTGGACGCAGGAGTTTGATCGCCACCAGACGACGCTCGTGTCGTTTGGCATGACTGGTTTGTTGGAATGCCAGATGGACACTTCCCATGCCACCATCGCCCAGTGCACGGCCAATCTCAAAGGTGCTTCCGGTGGCGCTGTACAACATCTGTGTTTTCGAACCAAGCATATGTTGTGTCGTTGCCTGGTTATAATTGATTGATGTATTCCATGCTTGTTGTGCCATTGATCTCGCGCTCCTATCGTTCGTGTCAATAAGGTTAGCCAAGTGGTCCCCAGAAATCAGTATGAGATTCTTGGGGATGGTCTACAGAGTCACGTTTTTCCAATGACTGCTCTTCATCGTGAGTGGGTTTTGCGACGGCTGTTGACCTGGGTGACGATGGAGTGTGTTCCTCAGTTTGCGTTGCTACTTCCTCATCATGACTGCCTGCTTTGTCGTGGGTGAGATGATGTTCCGCGCGCTCTTCAGATGGTGTATAGGTAGATTCGCGTATCCATTCCTCTGCTTGTGCTGCCATTCCAGTATGATCGTCAGTTGGCAGTGGTCCCCAGAAATCGGTATGAGTTGGTTCCTGTATCTCTTGTGGCACAGGTTGTCTTGGTTTGGGAGCGGTTGGTTGGCGGTGATGACTCTGGAAAATCGGGAGCGGTGGTGGTTGTGTGACAGCTGACGCAGGTTCATCCTCCATCATTGGCTCTGGGATAGCTGTAGCGGTTTGTTCATTGGGTAACGCTCCCCAGAAATCGGTGTGTGTTTGACTCCGTGCCTGATCAACTGGATCGGAAGGCTTATTTTCTGTTTCAACATAGCTATCGTTACCATTGCTGATCGCTGGTACAGACGTGTCTTGTGTTGGATCTGCCTGATCATCCTGAACATGTGGTGGCGCTATGTCTTCGTCCTCGAACACAATCTGACGGATGAGGGCTTCCGATGTCGCATCCAGTTTTCCAGACCATGTCCCTGCCCCATTGGTATTTGTGTGATCTGGTTGGGCTTCAACAATCTCCTGTTGTTGTGCTTCTTTGTGGAACACAGGTTCCGATTCTTGATGGGTACTTGCATGCTTCGACTGTGCTGCGGGAGAACTCTGTTGCCGGGCTTCGGTGTTAGATGTGGACCTCAGGGTAAGATGATCAGCGAAGTTCGGCTGTACCAGTGAAGCGCCTTGTAACGCAAATCCGGTCAGGGGGATCTCGTTAGCCGACTGCTCCTGATTTTGGGCTGTTTGGTGCTCACAGAATAAGCAGCTATTCCCCCAACTCTTACGACGTACACGTTGACATTTTGGACACAGATTACGCCGATTATTGATGTAGTTGGGTGCAAAGGCGCTCGCGGTCAATACAGAAGCCAGGGTTATAAAGAGTAAGACTTGTGCATATACTGGTAAGGGTGAACGAAGGTCCATTGTTCCTTGCACCACTGGCAGGACATCTTCGGTAGCACTGACATCGGCCACCTGCACTTCTAAACTGTAGGCACGTTGTTCTTCAAGCAACGGCATTTGGAACGTAATGCGGTAACTATTTGCCTCCTGTTGGGCAATATTTGCAGCGAACTCTGGTAAATCAGTAGGTTGTGGATTGCTCAGGTGCGCTCCGGTCGTTGCCTCTGAGAGATACGCAGGTGTTGATACGGCATCACTACCATTGGGGGTGATCGTGTGAATAATCACGCCTAAATCACGTGCAATGGTGAGTGTGCGTGCACGTTCATCCAGTGGAATCTCTCTGTCTGAGAGCAGAATAACAGCGGCGGGACGTTGTGCGTTCGTGCCATCACGTGCCACCTCATCGATGGCTCGTTGGAGCGTCGCGCTTGCTGAACTTTGCGTAGAAGCATCAACAGGTATCTGGCGCAGCATATTGATCAGCGCATTGTGATCGTGGGTGAATTCGGGTGCTTCGTTTGGTATACCAGGGACAAAGAGGGACATACGACTATTGGATAGGGCTGGGTCCTGCAGGAGTGTAACCGCACTATTCCGTACATCTTCTGCGGATAGCCCGGTTTGATCAACGACTAATGCAATGCTCTGGGATGCTGCTGGATCATTAGCGTCAAGCGGAACACTGTTAACATCAATGGCAACCTCCAATGGTTCTCCATCGAGTGAGAGTGTAAAGTCTTGATTGGTCAAATCAGGAACGGTTTGGCGCAACTGATTGATCGGACGTGCCCACAGAGTAATATCTGGATAGGCTTGCAGATCAAACTGCACATCCATATCTATCGGCATAGTGCGGTCCCATTCTCGTGGGATAAAGACCTGTGTGTTCGCAGACAGACGCAACGCGCCAACATTGGTGTGAATATCAATGCTATGCTCCGAGCCATCTGCAGGAAGCGCTGAGGTATAACTCAGTTCGTAAATACCTTTGGTCGTAACGTCTTGTAGTTGCTCTGCAAAATCGGTGATTTGTCTGGTGTCAGGTGCAGGTTGGTACTGGCCATTGGTGCGTCCTGTGAGTTGGCGAAGCGCACCACTCCCCTCGTTCAGCGATTGTCCATAGCCAAAAGCATTAACCTGGACATGACGGGTTTCGGCGATCTGTGCGGCCTCATTGGCACCCGCGCTACCGCTTCCTACGATGCTGGTACGATCAATGCCATCGCCAAAGACGACCACATAGGCGGGTCCACCACGTTGTTCTGCTCGATTCGCTGTAGTATTGATCGTGGTGACGATGGTATTGTACAGCGGTGTTTGGTCTTCGTGTGGTGTAATATTGGTTAACGCATCGACAATGGGAGCGTCTTCTATGGTAAAAGGAACATTGAACGTGGACTCTGCATCGCTACGCCCATCAGTGGGGACAAATAGTCCCACCTCGATGGATGTATTGTTGGCATTCACCAGTTGTTCAACAAAAGACTGAATATCTTTACGGATTGCGGTTAGCTCATCCTTACCGAGAAAAACACTGATATCTGCTACAACGGCAATCGTTACTGGTTGTGGCGTGTTATCAAGCGATTGGATCTGAATAAGCTCACCAGGGATTGTTTGATCGCCCTCTTCAATTACAAAGTTCTCGGCACCCAGGTTCGCAACGCCCTGACCATAGAGATCGTGTACGACAACAGTGGCATGCAATGTCGGATGCTGCGCTGAGTCTATACTCATGATCTCTAGTTGGGCAGTCGTCGCCGATGCAGGTGTCGTGATAAATGGACTGAGACAGATAACCACAATCAATACGATGAGTCCAAACTGTAGTTTAGTTGTTGACCACATGAGAAGCCTCCTCCAGCTCAAAGCGGAACTGCTGCTCACCAAGGCGAATGATTTGTCCGGGCTGTAGACGTGTTTTTCCCAGCACCCGCACATCATCGATCCATGTGCCATTCGGTGCATCTGAGTCCAATAAATAATAGTCGGAACCATCAAACCGAACACTGGCATGCTGCCGCGAAATATTAGGTGTGTTGATAACAATGTCGTTGTGTTGGGCACGCCCAAAGTGGACATCCAGGCGTGTGATGGGATAAATACCACCGTCTAAGCGACCACCAATAGCCACGAATCGCGCACCTGACAAGACCTGGTCTTCCATCAACGTCGGAGTGTCTTCCAGGAATTGTTCGGACGTATTGAACCGGATGGTCACACGCCCAATCTGAATGGTATCGCCATCCTGAAGTGATTGGTAGGCCACAAACGTGTCGTTTACAAATGTACCATTACGGCTGCCCCAATCGTAGATGACAAAGGCTTTCTGATCACGCTCAATATAGGCATGGCGCGAGGAGACCGACTCATCGTCAAGGACCAAGCGACATTCGTTGGGGTCACGTCCAATTGTGAGACGTGTTCCGACGGCAAAACGTTCACCAACACCACTGGGGCCATCAATGACTTCCAGCCACGAACTATCATTAATTGATCCCTCAAGGAGTTCGGTGTGAACGGGATTCCCAAATTGGGTAATCGGTACGCCACTGGCACTATGATCCCCCAGGCGCATGAGCGGTGATTCATCTTCATTTGGTGACATAAGCTGACATTCGGGACACACCCCCTGCCAACTTGGGTGCATATCACGATTACATGTGGGACATGCGGTGCCTTTGCGTGTGCCAATTACTCCAAAGACACCCAGTGAACCTACCAGCAGTAAGCCATTACCCACATAGGCCATTCTGACGATCTGATCGAGTGATTGACCAACAGCAGGGAAGGTGGTAGTTGGAATACGGTTAATCGACTGGATGTCGATACCAAAGGCTGTGGCGGGCCATAAGGTAACGATGACACCGGGAAGCAACAAGATAGCCGCACTACTCAGGAATAGCGCGGTAGTAATGATAGCAGGTTTGTTGCGTTGGTGAAGGCGTAGGATGGCGAGACCAAAAAGTACCAGTACTACCGCCCAGGTAGCGAGTGCTGGGGGACCAAACCACCAGCGTGAGTTGGTAAAGGGTTCGACCATCGTCCAGAAGGTATTCATGACTCGCTCCCCTCCATCGTATGAGATACAGATTGGTTGGTTTGTCGTCGTAGCCAGCGCCAGGGGGTGATGGTTGGTTGGAGTTCAGGCAGCGGCTCTGCCTCGGCTTTGCCAATACGATTGAGTGCTTCTTGAAGCACCAGCGTGTTGTTGTAGCGTTGTCCAGGCGATTTTGCCAGACAGCGTCGTACGATAGCGGCAAGATCAGTCGGAACGTCTGGTCGTAGATCCTCAAGATTAGGTGGTGGTGTCAGCAAATGTTGTAATGCAAGATCGCCACGATTGGCACTCTGAAATGGTGGATGGCCTGCCAGTAATTCAAAGAGGAGAATACCATAGACATAAATATCACTGCGTCGTTCAGCAACTGCACCACCGGCTTCCTCAGGTGAGAGATAACTCGCATTGATGATCAAATCACCGGTGCGTGGTGGTGAGATCTCATCCCATGTATCACTCAAATCGATTAATGTAATGCGCCCAAGATGATCGAGGTACAGGGAGGCCGGCGTCAATGTGCGGCAAATAATCCCCTGTCCATGCAGATAGTTCAACACGTCTGTGAGTTGAATCGCAATATTGAGCGCTGTATGAACAGGAATAGGCTTTGATCCGGCAATATCGGCAAGAGAACGACCATGTGCTGGCGCTAACACCAGAAAAAAAGCCTGTTTATTTCGACCACGATCAAGCAGCCGAATAATACCGTTGTGTTGGAGTTTCCCTAGAATGATCGCTTCATAACGCAATCGTGCGATGGCTGCCTCGTCGTGGGCTGCGACATATTTGACCCAGTAACGTTGCCCATGTTGATCGTAAGCTTCATACAATTGCCCTGTGCCAATACGAAAAGCCCCACCAAGTTGATATGTTGTCTGGCTGCGTGTGCTGAGGAGGATATGGATATCGCTCATAGGTTCGCCTCCTGTGCATGGATGTCTGCATCGGATGGGTCCATCTTGCGTAACCAGATATGAAAACAGGTGCCATGTCCCAATTTGCTCTCAACCGTCACTGAACCACCATGTGCCGAGACGAGTTCATGGGTGATGGCAAGACCAAGTCCACATTTGCCACGTTTCTGCCCCTTGACTTGATAGAATGGTTCAAAGATGCGTGGCAGATGCTCTGGTGGAACGCCGATCCCATTATCACGAATGCTAATATGTGCTGCTGTTTCTGTTACATTGATACCCAGTTCAATCCGCCCATTGCAATAGTGCTCGACATAACGACAGGCATTATCAATTAAGTTATTCAGCACTTGTGCAATACGGCCACGGTCAATACAGGCATAGATCTCTTCATTCTGGGACGCCCGAACGACCAATTGAATCCCTTTAAGCGACGTCAGCTCTCGTCGATGTTCGACAACCTGTTCCACCAGATCGACCAGATCTACCATTTCAAGTTGTAAGACCAGTGTATCGGCTTCTCGTCGTGAAAGATCAAGCAGATCGCCCACCAGACGTGTGAGTTCATCCACCTGTTGATCAACGACTTCAATTACTCGTTCCTGATCAGGCAGCAGTTCGCCGTAGCGGAGCATACTGATCCAGCCTTTTGCAACGGTCAGTGGTGTGCGTAATTCATGAGCGACCTTGCTCAAGAACTCACTACGTGCAGTGCTGATTTGGGCTAAATAACCTGCGAGTTGTGCAAGCTCGTTAGCAGTCTGCACCAGATCGTCATTACTTAGGTGTGTTTCATGAAGTAGCACATCGCCGCGTGCACGTGCCAGACTCTCGATCTGATGGACGGATCCGAGCACTGCTCCACCTGATGCGTTGTTTGGGTTGTTACCTACAATTTCGCTTGCCTGCACGGCCATTGCCGCCTCCATCCTTATCAACGATTGTTCCTGCAAAGCTCTACTAGATCATTATGCTCACATATGGGTATCTGTGTGATGTACATAGATGAGCTAATAAACCTAACGGATTGTTCTGGAATACTATGGTCAATCAAGGGTATGGTGGACATCGATTGGTATAGTTTCCATGTTTGCTTCTTGCTTTCATAGTAGCAACAGTTTGTTGCAAATCCTACCCCTGTTTGTAACATTTCTGTATCATGCAAGCTGGAGCATATCGTTAGTGTTTACACAGAAAACTGTCCATAACTCCCATATATTTGCAGCGAACATCTCCGTTGCAGTTTGGTGAGATACCTGCCATTGTACGAGACATTACACAGTGGCTACAGCGGTTGGTGCGACTGGTTGGGCTATGTGAAGCGGCATAAGTTTATAGCCAACTCCCCACTCGGTACTAATCATATCGGCATGCGGTGCCTGATTGGCCAGTTTTTGGCGTAGGCGATTGACATGGACATCGACGGTACGTGTATTGCCAAGGAATGAATACCCCCACACGCGCTCTAACAGATCTTCACGTGAAAAGACCCGTCCGGGGCTACTGGCCATCAGGTGGAGTAAATCGAATTCTTTGGGTGTAAGTGTAACGACCTCGCCTTCGACCAAGACTTGTCGTTGCCGTGGATCGATATAGATTGGACCAATTTCCAGTAGTCCGTTGCTGACACCGTGACTCCGACGCAAAATGGCGCGAATACGATAAACCAACTCATCGGGACTAAATGGCTTGGTCAGATAATCATCGGCACCGGCCTGAAATCCATGGACACGATCCTGCTCATCGGCACGGGCCGTCAACATCAGGATGGGAGTGTCTGTGAGACGAGCAAGTGTGCCATCGTGTCCGCCGGTACGGATGGTTTTACAGACATCAAAGCCTAGACCATCATCAAGAACGACATCGAGTAGGATGATTTCGGGAGTGTGTTCTTCAAGCATAGAGAGCGCTTCGGTACATCCTTCAGCAACGAGAACATCAAACGACTCGCGGCGCAGGCGATTGTCGACAAATTCTACAATGAGAGGATTGTCTTCTACTATCATAACAAGTGGTCGCACAACGGGTGTATATTCCATTACGTTCTCCTTTAAGAACTCAAAAACAGTCATTGCTCTACTAAAATGTAAAACTGCAAAGCGATACGATGTCATATGTCTATCAACTGATGAGATAGATCAGTGCCAATGATCCGTGCGCTGTGTATATATGCTGCCTCTATGTCTTAAGCATGGTGTATAAACGGGCAGCATAGTCGTGAATGTCTTTTGCGTTAGTAACAGTAAGCGCCAAATGATATTCAGTTGGTGAAAGGTGAATATCAGGTGCTACACGGTTTAGTGCGCGTTCAGGATCTTTGATCAATGCAGTAGCAAAGTACGTATCTGCCAATGCAGCACAGATGAGACGCTCTAACCCTGGATAGCGTGATATAAACTTTGCGTTTGTGAATCGGGATTCATCGGGTTCTACCATTACACACCTATGAAAAGCAGATACCATCCGCTTCTACACACGTTCTTTCACACTATTGTCCAAAACTTATCCTCGGGCAGTTGGTGGTGTATACACATCTTTTCAAGAGAAACGAGCATTCTCACGAATGTTCAACAGTTAGATAGTGTCACCATAGTCGTCACCGTAGTAGCTAACAGTATTGTCTTGCATGATCTTGCCTCCCGTTGTTGAGTACTTATACAGAAAAATGAGAACTTTTCCGAACGTTCAACAGTTAGATAGTGTCACCATAGTCGTCACCGTAGTAGCTAACAGTGTAGTCTTGCATGATCTTGCCTCCCGCTATTCATTTCTTGTAATCGATGTTGTGCTATAAGCATACTGGTTTTTAATGAGTTTTCGATCAACTGAGTGTGAGTTTAGTGTATATAGAAAAAAGATGTCGTAATTATGCCAAAAGTGCTGCTTTCTTTTTAAGAAAATCGTCTTTAATTTGGGTGAAAAATGCTATTTTTGGACAAAACCTGTATTAATATGGTGCACTCATTATGGTGTTGATTTGCGGGATACGGCTTTACAATCAAGATTTTGTGGGTTGCAGAAATGGTGGTCTCTTGTGCAAGCCTGTACACGGGGCTTCGTTCGTATTTCCCATACCGTGTGTGCTTAGTGAATTTATAATGAGTTGGGTATGTTCCTAAAACCTGTTTCAATGAGCTACTAAGCAGATGGTTTTCAACACAGACTGATAGAGAGTACGTGAGGAAGATTGAACGCGTGCCTGGTGCTATTGATGCTAGGTGTTGTCGGTTTTTCTCGCGGTTGATAGCTGGAGTATCTTATCGAGCTGATGAGTGAACGCCTGTTTATGTTTTAGGAGCAGGTTTTACCAATACAGTGATCGTATGAATGCACTATCCAAAGGACCTGTTGTGGTTCATTCTGTATAATTAAACGCGTTTATTATGATATTTCAAGTAATTCACGGTAGAGACTTTCGACTTCAGACGTGCGCTCAAGTTCCAGGCCGAGTTCTTCATCAAGGAGGCGCCGCAGGGTTTGGTATTGGGTAATAGCAGCATTACGATTACCAAGCGCAATTTGACAGCGCATGATTCCAGCATGTGCCGACTCGTCAAACTCATCAAGTGTAAGAATGTGTTGATAGAGCATCAGCGCATCTGACAATGCATGTGTTTGCTCGTAGGCAGTGGCAGCCTGATGTAATGTGTGCTGATATCGTCCTGCAAGATAGGTACGCAACGAAACACACCAGGTATTATCAGTAAACGGCAGATAATCTCCACTATAGAGATCGATCGCCTCAGAGAGCTTTTCTGGATTGTTCGCACCTTGATCAAGCATCGTGAGAAATTGTTCAGTGTCGTAATCAATTCGCACTACACTCCGATTGATTCGATAGATACGTCGCCCCTGAAGCTCGATGAGTTCACGTGGTAGTACCGAACGTAGTTGATAAATTGCGGATCGGAGTGCATCACGACTGCGATCGATGGGCAGATCGGGCCAGATGGTCTCACGAAGCACATCAATCTGTGCGCCATCAGGATGGGCTAACAAATAGTAAAATACCTCTCGTGCTTTTTGCCATCCCAGTTCAACTGGTTGCCCCTGCAATATGATGTGATCCCTGCCCAGTGTACGAATAACTAACACAGGCAATTGGTTGTCTTCCTCAAGGAGTTTTGACACCATAAAAAGGTCTTGCTGGCGTTGGATCCACTCGTGTGCGAGAGGCCATCCGATAGAACTTGCCCGCCGTAATGTATTACGCATGTCGATAGTTTCGACAATTAAAAAGGCATCATGGCCAAGCTGTTGCGTAACCTGGACGGCCTGATCCAATGCTTCTATGGTAATGTTTGTCTCAAATGGATGTATTTCTGTCGTGATCTGGGCTTGCAACAAATAGGCTCGTGCCAGATCAATTAAAGAGGTATCCTGATCGCGTTGGTCAATGATTTCCCTGGCATAGCGTGATGCTTCTTCATATTGTTTCAGGCCATATGCTGCTTTACCTTGTAGCAACAAAACAGATGTCGTGTGATGCCGGATTGTGGCTTGTGAGAGATGACGGAGGGCTCGTGTGGCTGCTTCATAGTTTTTCTGACGCAACAACAAACGAATACTTTCTATATCCAGATAGTGGAGAATGTAGGCACTGCCTCCAGTGCGCCGTGCTTCATCGTATGCGAAGCTGGCCCGATCCCAGAGTTGTAGATCGTTGTACAGATCGCCAATGCTCGATAACACAGTTGCTGCATAATCTGGTACGGCGGCCTCGCGCGCAAATTCGAGCGCTGATATCAATGTTGCATGCGATTTCTGGTAATGTCCGGCCAGATGTTGTGCGCTGCCTTTGCTATTGAGACTCAAGGCTCGCAGTCCTGTGTTCCCTATCATATCCCAATAGGTATCTGCCTGTGTGTAGTATTCCTCAGCAAGACTGAGTTGTCCCAATTCTTTGTAACAGATGCCAAGATCGCGTTGCAGTTGGGCCATGGCATACAGATCCCCACGACGTTGTTCAATCGCAAGCGCTTCTTTGAAGTAGCTAATCGCATTTTCAAGTTGGCCCAATCGATGATGACAGATGGCGATGGTGCGAATGGCTGCTGATTGCTGTCCAATATCCTGGGTCATGTCGCGCACACGCTGTGCTATGTCAAGCGCATATGCATATTGACCGATAGTACATGCTATTTGTGCCTGGAGCAAGAGTACAATGGGCTCATCATCTGGTTGCATGCGCGTTTCAGCAATTTTGGTGAGGGTTTGTGCCTCCAAATGATTGCCACGCTTAATCAACACACGTGCTTTGAGGCAGAGCAGTGGTGCATCAAGAAGCTCAACGGAAACTTTCGAAAACCAGTGTTCAAGGGTCTCCAGGCGGCCATTGCGATAGAGATATTCTCCTCCAGCTGTAATGACTTTGAGTGCTGATTCGCGGTTGCCAATAGCGATGTAGCGCTCAAAAGCTAAAAGCCATTGTCCTTGATCTGCATAGGCATCTGCGACATGTGTCGCAACCGTATGATAGTGTTCTAAATTGACATTGGCGAAATACTCCTGGAGAAACTCACGAAAGATAGGATGGTACCGTAAGACACCTGGCCTGATTTCACTAATGAAAAGGTGTCGGCGATATAAGATTTCGAGCATCGACTGCGAGTCATTCTGTCCGAGGATTGTGTTGCAATGTTCGCGGGAGAGTTCTTCCAGTAACGAAGACTCAAGCAGAAATTGACGAACTTCAGGATCTTGTTGCTCGAATACCTGTTCAGCCAGGAAATGATAAATTTGCCGTTCTGCAGACATACCCAATGGCGCAAATGTCGCTGCCATAGTGTCTGATGCCTGGAAGGAAAGCAGTATACCTGCGATCCATCCGTTGAATCGCTCGGTAAGTTCTGCAATATGATCGTCAGATAACTCGGTGTCATATCCGGCGTTAATCACTTCATTGACTTCCTCAGGGGTGAAGCGAAGATGGCTTTCGTTCAGGCTATGCATTTGTCGACGTGCAGCCAGCAGCATCATATCGGGTAAGCTTGGGTAGCTACGTGATGCCAGGATCACCCGACAATGCATGCAGCGTAGTAAGAGATGGGTAACAACTGCGCTAATCTCATTCACATGATCGACAAGATGCCAATCATCAATCACCATAATAAAATCTTTTTCCAGAGCATAAATGTCATTGGTAAGTGTATCTACAACGTGCTGAAATGAAGCCTGACTGGCTCCATCTAGCAATAAGCGCGTATGTGCCGTTGTTTCAGGAAATTGTTGTTCAATCGATGCAACAAGATAATCAAGAAATGTCCAAGGGTTTTGATCGGAAGGATCAAGGGTGTACCAACAGATGTGTAAAGTAGTCATATGAGCAAAAGCCGTAAGAAGCGATGTTTTACCATATCCAGCCGGTGCAGAAAGCGTAATAAGTCGTTTTTCTGCAATGTTCTGTAATAGGTTATTTAACCGAGAACGCAAAACAATATGTTGTGGATACTGTGGGACTACGATTTTGTGTGGAAAGTCAATCATTGCTTTGCTCTACGCAATCTGTAAGTTGAATAAGCTAGACAGTGTGTAACAACCATGAAAGATGGGCTTTTCTCTCTAAGTTGTCTGTGGTCATGTGAGTCCCCTGAGAATCGTATACAATTCTATACTAAGATTTCTTAAGACTAAGTTATACCATATACGTGTGTGAGATTGAGAAGTTTCATTTCCATATATTGTGTGAGCCACAGCGCTGATTTCGCAGCGTGATGCGAGATGATTGGTACTATATCTATTTTGATTCTGTCGGTAAAGTGAGCAAACTGTCCTATAATTGTCCTATAATTGTGCGACTGCATGACAAGTCTACCCGTGCGGAATTGCCATTTTGTGTTGAATAGTAATAGAGGATGGCTCTCGTTCTATCGATCATCACATCTATAGATGTAGCTACTAGGCTATAAGGCACTCCAAACGATGATGCATATAGTAATTGTTTGGTCGACAGCATCAAAATCTTTATGAAATTGAGCCAGGAAGTAAAGGGCGCTTGTTTGTCACTGACGATGCCTTTTCACATTAATTCTTTGTGTAACTGTTCTATGTGTTTAGGTACCAGGGTATACAGCAGGATGTTGTTGTAACCACATGCTGACACGTGACGGGAGTTCACTGATACAGTAATAACTATGTGTGCGACTGTAGCCACTATCGATTAAGGTACTGCGAATGTTACGTCGGTTTTCTCCATCAAGAAATGCTTGCAAAATGCGATTGTAGGGTTCGTCAAGTTGTATTGCACAGTGTTGTAGGATCGATATGGCAGTAGCGTGACCGCCAAGAGCACGTAGTAAGTTCCCCTGTCGCATCTGATCCATATCTAATGGTTGGGGGTAGCTGGTAAGGGCACATAGTACAAGATGTACATCATAATCAACCCATACGTGCGGAGGTTGTCCACGGCGGACAATGTCGAGAATTTCCTCAGCTTTGCGTTGATATAATTTCCTGCCTGGGTCAGTTGCCAGGATTGGTGTAACTGGTTTCTGGACTTGTGCCCAGAGCCAATGTGCTTGGCTGTTTGTAAGAGGCTTGGTAAAGACACGTTGACACCCGGCATACATGGCTTCTTCTTCCCGTTCCTGGCTTATATAGTTGGTTAATGCAACTACGATCGCAGGATGAATGAGTCGTTCTTGCATACGGCGTGTCAGCGCTGCTGCCAAAACAGCACCTTCCAATGCCGGATCGCTTGGATGTGGCATACGCAAATCAAGAATGATGGCAGTTCGTGAGGGTGGTGTTGTTACGTCCAGCAATCTCATAATGTGTGTCTCACCATCAAGAATTGACGGAGCATGAGTGACTTGAAAGCCCACTTGCCTAAGCGTGATCCGCTCAACCTGTGCGTCGAGGAGATCGTCCTCGATTAAGATAGCACACGTCACACTAGAACCTCCGAGGTCTCAAGGAATGTCTTAAGTTAAAATGGTGTCGAAACTTTCCTATCTATGTTACCATAAATATAGCATACCTGAATCAATGGTAAATGACAAAATGATCAAAAAATACACCTTTTTAATGTGAAAATACTGTATTAAAAGTTAGTGGAGTTATGCTACAAGGACTGATGTGTTCTTACTGTTTGTGATAAAGCTGTTTCCATAGGCATACGTATTATGGTAAGAGGTAGTGTTGCTTCCCACTCACGATCTGCAAATTGTCCTAAACAATGCATGGAAGATGTTTTCTGGGCATCTAACGTATATCGTTGTATTGCCAGCATTTGATTAACATAACTACCAGCTTCGAGAAGTTCATAAACTACCTTGACAGAGGTGAGGGAAGCTACAAAAAGAATTGTACAGCGCATTTTTGTCTTTGGGATTTTACAAATAGATACAGATAGTGACGAGACATGGCTGCTATGTGCTTCTCATAATGGTTTCTTTGTGTTATCTTCTCGCATATGACACGGACATGAAGCGATAGTTGTGTGTCCTCACGGTAGTTCTCTAGCATTGAAAGGATATCTATGCGTCTTTATCCATGGCAACATTATGTACAGATGCTAGTGGTGACACTCTTTGCCCCACTCAGGTCGGCTCAAGTCCCAGCTGGTGTACAAGAACTACGCACACAATTGCACACGCAGTTGCTTCAAATAGTGGTAATTGCCTTTTTGCTTATCTGTGTGCCATTGGATCTTATCACTGCTTTGTTTCTATGGAATCAAATTTGGGTGCGAGACCTTTATCCTCCAATTGTACTACCGCAGCATATTGCTCATCTCAGTGTTCTGGTGGGATTGGTTCTCCTTCTTTTGCATCGTGAACGACCAGCAGCAGCACTCACTGCAATAATTGTAGTGAAAGTTTTGGGTGTTTTTGGTTTTATATGGTTAACTGGTGATGCTGGTGGGTTTCTTACCCTCACATTTATATTTGCACTCCCGGCCATTGCCTTACCAATACGCGCTACGTTTTGCATTGGCCTGATGGTATATCTGGCATTTGGAGGTCTTGTTGTAGTGGGGCCACATATACAGACGGAAGCCTTACCTGCACTGTTCCTTGTAACCACGAGTTCTTTAGCTTTCTTCACTATTATTGGTTATGGATGTCAACGTGTCCTTGATCGAGCCACCCTGATGCTCTCTGAACGTGAACGTGAAGCGGTTGAACGCGCACATATTGAAGCACGTTCCAGAATACTGGAGGAATACCATCAGCGATTATTATCCGCACAGCATGATCTTCGTGCACCGTGTAACACGGCAATGCGTATTACCCAGTTGTTGCAAGATTCTACGCTTGATACAGCCACAACACATATGTTTATGAAGCAATTGGAGCCGTTATTGCTCTGTCTGCGTGTACGCATTGATGCATTGATGGATGAGGCAAAAGTGTTAAGCACAGGAACACGGCATACACTTTCGATGATTGATCTGACCTCAACCGTACAAGCCTATATTCCTGAACTCCAACGCTGGGCCAGCATAAGTTCTTCAGCTCAAGAAATGGCACCGACAACGCTTCATTTTAGAGCTGCTGGCTCGTATTGTATTCGTGGACGCGAAGGTGAAATTCAACGCATTCTAGAGAATCTGGTGCTCAATAGCGTGGCTGCCGGTGCTCAATCAATTCATATTGCGATTTGCCAAAGCGCTTCCTCTGATGTTGAATTGATAATTGAAGACGATGGAGCAGGCTTTCCTCCATGGTTGTTAGAACGATCGCTGCATCTCGCAGTTGATTATCGCGCTCATGGTATTGGTTTAGGTCTGGTAGGTATTAGTTCTAACGTTGCTGCATTTCAAGGTTCGATCAGTTTAGACAATTGGCGATCTGGTGCGCGGGTTCGTATTTGCTTTCCACGAGTGGAATCCATGCCAGATATTCGCGTTCGTCATTATGCAGCATCCCGATAGTATATAGGTGTGTTGTATAACTCATATGCTTCTGAAGACTGATGCTCCTCTCTTGATGTGGTACATGAACACTGTCAATTGTTTACGAGTGTAAATTCTCCAACAATGACAGTGTTCACAGATTAGTGATGCCTGGTTTTATCAAAAGACATTATTTTTTTACCACACGTTTGTCCTGCGATAACGCCATCGCAAATATACGCCCGTGAGTACTATAAGCACTCCACTACCAAACAAGACAAACAAGGGTGTGTTGTTGGTTGTACTTGTATCAGGAAGTCTGGCTGGTATCGGATCTGGCTTGTAAAAAACTGATGCCGCTGTTGTTACGGTTGGCTCTATCGATAGTTGCTCTATCGGAATATCGGCTGTTGCTACCTGTGGTGTTGCAGTCGCTTTTTCTGGTACCGTAATATTATGGTAAGGTGTACTATTCGCTGGTTCTGGTGTTACTGTACGACGCGGTTTGCTCGTTGGTGGGACATCTGATGTCGTGTGTGCAGTGGCGGAAGGCACAGGTGTAGCTGTACTTGGTACTGCTGTAGTGGAGGATTCCGGCGTAGCTGTGCTCGGGATTATCGTAGTGGAAGGTTCTGGTGTGGCTGTGCTTCTCACACCAGTGGCAGAAGGCACAGGCGTTGGCGAACTTGGCGGTATGGTGTTGGTAGGCGATGGTGGTAGTTGGGGCGCCTGACACTCAAGCCAATCATACCAGTATATGCCACTGCTGGAGTAACTTTCAGCTATTTGTTCATCACTTTCATTGAGCAATACACCTTCGACTAGTACATTCACCATTTCAACCTCAGTTTCCTGTGGTACTCCCGGCCACGGTATATTGACTTCGAAGTCATCACCGTGCCTTACCTCCATCAACTTAGATTGAAGCGAGGATTGGTGTGTTTCTGGCATTTGGGTGTGCCATGTTAATTGGAGTTGTGCATGTTTTTCTTCTGGCTGGAGCACAACTGCTCCTTCAACAACAATGTAGTCTGCATGAGTCAGACACGTCATTCTTGAATTTTGATCGAAAATAACCTGACCTGTTAGCTCATCACAGTCTGTTTTGGCCGGTGCGTATCGCCCTGCGGTGAGTAAACGTGATCCATACCGTTGACCATTGAGTGATTTGAGTGCTTCACCAACAAAAGCATCGAGTTGGATCGCATCACAAAGGGGCGTGGGTATCTCGAGGACCTGTTCATTCGGCGCTTCTGCATCCGCAGCTGGACCAAGTTCATACGGTACGCCATTTTGTTCTGAGTCGGCAAACCACATTTGTGCATCAATATCTGGATCATTGGGATTGCCGCTGGGAATGCTATATGCTGCTATGCCAACTGGGTAACTGCATTTCGTGCTGTGGTTTTCAAAACGCACTTTTCCACGCCCTATGATCTGTGCAGATAGAGCATCTTGTGCATCTACCATACATGTATCAAGAGTGGTTGTTGGAGTCAGTGTCTCAGTTGGTATTAATGTGGGAGTTACCTCGTTCGTTGTTGTTGGTTGGATAGTCGCCTGACTAGTGGGAGTCTGAGTCTGTGGCGTATGGGTCAAATGCTCCGGTGTGTGTGTCGGTGGAATATCTGGTGTATGTGTAGATCGTTCGGATGTGGCAGTAGGTGGTGTTTCGGATGTTGTAGTAGGTGCTACTGATGGTTCGACCATTGTTGGTACAGGTGTATTGGGTATGGTTGTGTCAGTGGGCTCCGGTGTGTTTGATGGGGCGGGTACATTGGTTGGGACAGGAACAGATGTCGCAGGCACGTCCGTTGGTGTGGGTACGTCTGTTGGAGCAGGAGCATCTGGCGGGTTGGGAACATCGGTTGCGGCGGGAACAGGTGTCGCCGGGACACTTGTTGATCTTGGATCTGGTGTTTCCTCAACGGTTGGAACATTAGTGGCATCTGTGGCACGCGCGAATGTTGCAGTGAATGATGGGTGTGCTGTTGCGTGTGTAGGAAGCACATGGTAAAGCACCAGCAATACCATGACTCCCGCGAGCAATTTATGGGCATAGTTAAACCACATGGCAAGCCTCCTCTGGCACCACGGTTACAAATTATTCATAAAATCGATTGAAAATTGCTCTACAGTATGAGAGCTATAATACGTTGCTTACGATCTAGTGTAGCAAGAAATATTTACAAGTAACAGTAGGCTTTGTAAGCGATGTGTAACAAAATGAATGAAAATCATCTAAGCACTATAAAAGTAATAAATATCATTGCCGATGTTAGTACTTATCATGTTTGTCTTTTATATATATTGTTGTGATAATAGGATTATCAATTGGGTATTTTGAGGTGGGTAGGTTTTTTGGGGAAGATACGCAACTATCAGCCACAAATGTTTAAATCTGTAACTGGTAGTTGCTTAATTTGACTATGAGGTTTTAATGTGTATCTAGAATGAATTGAGCCATCTGCACGGCTTTCTTAAGCCATTCTTCGGCATTTTCATCGTTTGGGGTCTCTAGTGGCGTGTTGACACTCCACAAGACCAGGTTGAGTAATGTATTTGGAGGAAGTTGTGCATTTAAAAGTTTTTTAATAGAACGTATTCCTTCATGTAGAATAAGCGGGTTGAAATTGAGAGCCTGCCGTAATTGAGATTTTGTTTCTGCCTCTGATAATGTATCAGCAAAGTAACACAAGAGGAATTCTTTAGCTTCTTGCAGAACTAGTGTTAATTCAGGAGATATATTGTGAGATGATTGATGATTGGTTTTGGTATACATTAGGAGTGCTCCTTATCTATGTGCTCAAGACTGAAAACCCAAGCTAGTTTTTGGCACATGTATCTTCATCTCGCTATGGTGATTCAACCTCATTGATAATAATATGATTTGAGTCACTGAGTGGTTGATATGTTGGAAAAGATGTATGTATATAGGGTATGGTTTGTGTTATCGGATCAAGTCGGATAACCACTGTGACATGGCTTGTTTGATCAGGGACTGCCACACGTGTTCCTCCCACGTAAGCATTCTGATTGTAGAAACCTTCACCAGCCAATCTACCTGCATCAAATGTCGCTGCGTATGATCCACGCTGCACCAGTGATTCTTGAATAACCTCCCAGTTCTCAACTACATGCTTGTCGATAATTTCATTGGCTGTGCTTTCGCTGACCCATCGATATGAAAAGTTTTGTGTGGTGCCCCACCCTGTTCCGTGTCCATCGATAACACGACTCTCAATGGTACGTGCGGCTGGATTGCTTGAACTTAATGGGATGTTGGGCCCATGTCGATCAAGTGTGTGAGCACCAGCATAGCCAAATTGAGCATCGTTGCTGGCCAGTTTGAATACTGGGGGAATGTCACCAAGTATATTTCTCAGTTCCTGCTGTGGGTCTGCTGCCGGTTGAGATGGTTGAGTTTGGCCTGGTGGCAGCGCATTCTGAGGTGTGCTTCCCGCCTGTGGGATGTTGGGTACACTGGAAGACGGACTATTTGGCGCAGGTTGGTTGGGGCTGGTGGCAGGTGGTAACATCGGTGGTCCTGCAGGTGAAGATGCTGGTGGCAAAATCCCTGCTGGTGCTGGTGCTGGTGCGGGTGGTAATGCTGGTCGTGGTGTATTGGTTGATCCACCAGGCATTTGAAATGTTGCATCTGGATCGGCAGGGCGCATCGGTGGCAACTCAACATCATCCGGAACAATTTCAGGTGTGATAGGTGGATCTGGGTCGGGATCTGGTGATAGGCCAGGAGTTGGCTCATCTGAGTCTTCTTCTTCATTTCTGGGCCTCCTTGGTGATTTTGGTATAGTCTGATGTGGTTGCACCGGATACGGTTCGCGTGGTGTGGGTCGTGGTGCCTCAACCTGTGTTGGCCCGGCAGGTGGCTGAAATGGATCTGGTACTGAGGATTGTGGTAGTTGTTGAGGATTGGTCATACTTGTGCCAATGCCTAATATGGCGCCAAGTATACGACCAGTCTGGCTTTCCCAGAAGCGTTGCGTCAAATCCGCTGCGGCTTCTGCCGACTGGCGTAATCTACGCAATGGATCAAATCCGTAATCAGGATCGATAGCTTCTTGAGGTTGCTCCACCTCCTCTGGCTCATCACCAATATGTGGCGCACGGCCATCTGGTCCTTCTACCCCAGGGTTGTTGTCGTCCGGTGCCGGACGATGCTCTCCAGGTTGATCATTGTTCGCGCTGGCTTGAATGGGTGGTGTATTAGATGGGGTATTATTCGGTGGTGGTTCTACCCGTGGTAATGGCTGTTCTGGAACCAAATTAGGGACAAATACGGGTTCTTCCGGTTGTGGATTGATGACAAACGGTGGATTATCCTCATCTAGTAAGCGATCCAGATCAGGTATAGGTGTAAATATAAAGATGGGATCTTCGCCAGGCTGGTCAGGTACATGGATGGGTGGGGGTACCTGTACAGGTGTAGAATTAGTTGGCTGCTGCCCCTCAATATCGGGGACAGGCGTCGATGTTGGTGGTTCTGTCTGATCAGGTACGTAGGGTAAGGGTAGCGGATTTTCCGGTGGCTCTTCTTCCGGTGGTTCAGGCTCTGGTGCTGGTTCTGTACCGGGTGTTGGCACTTCAGTTGGGGTGGTCGGAAGAGTGTCTGGTATTTGAAACTCGCGGACCAATGCTAGATGATTGTCGCGTTCATATGAAGAATAAAAACCTATTCCTGGCCATCGTTCATCGATGCGGTTGCTAAAAATAAGGGCGTCGTTGGTAAGGCGACGAAACGCTTCATAATTTACTGTACGACCAGCTTGGGCCTCGCGCAAATGGTAACTGATCTGGGAAACATATCGTCCTGCCCGTAACCGCGCACCAACTTGATCAATATATCCTTGCGTCGTTACTCCTGGGAGACCGTGTGCAATGAGTTGCTGATTGAGATTTTGTAGATTTTGCAAATATGCAGTGGCAGATTGATAGTCCTGGCTACTGTTGGAATAAACCCCATTTACAACATTCTGCTCAAATTGTTGAGCCTGTTGTTTCCATTGGGGATATTCCGCAGGCAGTTGTGGTTGTGGAGCGGGTTGTACTGCTGGTGGTGCTTGTGGAGGTGGAGATGTGGTTACTGGCGGTGTTTGCTGAGTTGGAGCTGGCTGTGGAGTTGTTGTCGCTGGTGGTATTTGTGGCTCAGGAACTGGTTGATCAGGGCTTTGAGGAGGCGCTGTAGGAGCATGAGCGGGTTCCTGCCATAGCAGTACGAGTGCGCCCCCAATCAGGGTAGCAACGGTCAGTTTTGCCACTGTCAGCCCCCCAACAACCCACTTCAATACAACTTTTCCACCCTCAACTACCAGTCTGAAGCCTGGTATAATCGTGCGTTGACCCGTTTGAACCAAGCCTTGCCAGAATGATTGACTTTGACTCGTTACAAAACCAACGACGGGAAGTGCCCAGTCAGGCCATCTCAATCCTCCTTCTTCAGACTCATCTGATTCAGACGATGCTTGAGCAACCAGCGTTGGATTGGTTTGTTCACGCGAAGCTGTTGTAGTCTGACTGACCTGGCTCCGAGATAAGTTGGGTGTTGTTTGTCTTCCTCTGGATGTGTTGCTTGCTGAAGCAAGGAGGGTTACGGCACTGGCTGCACCTAGGGGAAGCGCAAGCTCAGGCGAGAGGGCAGCTGTGGTGTTGGTTACGCCCACGGCTAGATCAGGATCAAAAATCTCTGGGGTGTCAGCCGTCCCAACATCTGTTTGACTCACCCCATCAGGTGCAGTGGTGACGGGTGCTTGATCTGGAGGTTGAGTGTTTTGTGCATGGACTAACGATACTCCCAAACCAGCAAATATCATCATCAGCGCAAAGGCACGAACTACCCAGTATAAAATGGGTAGATATCTTCGTTGAATTATGCGAATAACAGATCGTAGTAGAATGTTCACACTACGCTCCTTCTTGCTGTATAATTGTATAGCATTGACCTATACTTTATTGTTTAAGGGCAAAGTTCTATACAATTATATAATTTTAATAGAGTAGTCTTTTTTACTATAGCATCAAGTATTTTGTATTGTGAAGGGGAATTTGTAAATGTTTTGCAACAACTAAGGGGCAAATATAGCATGGACCAAATTAGTGAGTATTTTGAAAGATATATCTAAAACTTAATGTGTATCGCTTCAGTTTCTCGAGTTCTTGTGCCACATGTATGAAACAGCACCCTGATAGTTCAGATGAGATGAGTGATGATAGTTGTAACATGGATTTCTCTATGCAGTAATGGTTTGTGAGTCAAACAATGCGCCGTCCAGAATGGCACCATCCCAGGAAATTCCACTGAGTTTAGCTTGTCGAAAGTCGGCCTGGCGGAAATTACCACCAGAGAGGTCTGCATTCGTCAGATTGGCCTCGCGAAAGCTAGCTTGCTCATATTGTCCCCCACGAAGACTGGCACCGACCAGTGAGGCTTGGTAGAAACTCGTTTCGTGAGCTATGGCTTGATCCAGGATTGCTCCATCCAATCTGCTGCCACGAAAAGTTGTGCTGGTTAATTCCGCGCCAGTCAGGTCGGCAGCTTTGAGGTTCGCATTGCGACAAGAGCCAATCGTGAAGATGACCTGGACCAGTGATGCCTTTTCCATTGAGGCATTGTCGAATGTTGCCATCCCAAGATTGGCATAATCCAGATGGGCCCCATTGAGAATGGCATCGGTAAAATCGGCATCAATCAGGCGGGCATGCGTGAAGAGGACCTTGGTTAGTTGTGCTTCATAGGCCCGCAAGCGGTCGGCATCCAGAGATGACAGATCCACACCCTGCAAGTCCAGATTGGAGAGATCTGGTGTTGTCACTGTTTGCCGTGTTGCAATAGCTTCGCGCAAAATCGCTAGCATAGGTGGTATCGTCATAGGTTGCCTCACTTACTTCGCGATTAGACCGATACGGGAACCCAGCGCGGACCGGGTTGATATTCAAAAGGTTGACTGTAGTCGCCAAATACCCCGGATGGTAGTAGCTGCTGAAGTATTTGCTGCTGGCGTTGTTGCAAGGTCGCAAAGTCGGCTTCCCAGGGTGTATCGATCAGATCGAGTTGGATGCCACCCCAGGCTGTCTCGGTAGTTGGTGCATCACAACCTAGCAATACCTCACGCCCGATAAGGTCGACCAGATGGGGGCCAAACCATGTGCGCGTACATGGCGCTTGTGGACCATACTCCTGGAAGTCACGCACATTGGTAATACCTGCTTCACTATACTTCTGGCTCTGTTCTCCCAAATCCCAGATGCTATGGACAAAGCCAAATACAGGATGGAGATGTTCAGCCAATGCGTTTCCCAATGCAAACAAAACCGGAAGATTTGGCTCATCAATGGCAGAACGATATTCAATCTTCAGATTATTGATGTCGTGTTGTTTGGCTGTAAAATAGGCTTGGTAACGGGGAGATTTGCGTCGATGCAATCCCGGTACATTCGTATCGTTTGGAAAGTCGCTGACGATACTGATCATCTCTTCCCGATTGTATGGCTGACGGGCACGTTCATCTGTCCCCCAGTGTGTAGGCACTGTTTTCGGATGTTTTTCAAACGCGTTGAGTATATGTGTTACGCCAACTGTGTTCCGTAGGTTGGTGGAGGTTATCATCGTGATACAGATTGCATCTGGCATACTATCCCTCGTTGACATCAAACTTACTGAGTCGACAATAAAATGGTTTTAAGGTGTTCCGCCACCTAGCATACGTTGTGCCTGTTCGGCAGTCACATTGACCCACCCCCCCTGACCATTATTCGCTCGTGCATTCCAGCGCGCCCAGTTACCAGTATCACTGTTACGGAAAAACACATCGGCAGCGTCACTGAGTGGTCCACTTGGTCGTACTGCTTCACCACTATTCGTTAGCACAACGGCCAGGCGCCGCCCCGCTTCTTGAGCACCCTGTGCTTGCGCCCGCAGTTGTTCAGTATAATACTGGGTGCCTGTTGTTGATTTCACATCGATCCAGTGTGAACTCGATACACCATCAGGGCGAACACTTATGGGGCGGCCGTCTATAGTTGTGTCATACCTTACCACATCTCGGGGTTGCCCGCTAGGTGTCGTGCCGTAATTGTTATTGTTAACACCAACAGACTCAAGAGCTTGGTCTTCACTCAGGCGTCCACGTGCATTATTCTCGCGTAGACGTGCATTCTGCTCGTCCCACCTAGTGCGGGCCGATGGTGTTCTTCCTTCTTCAAGCGCTGTCTGTCGATAACGCTGATAGCGCATGTCATCGGCGGTACGACCGGGCGGCGGGTTGTCGATAAGTTGTCGCCATTCTGTGTTGCGAAGAGGGCGGCCTGCATTGATAAGATCATCAGCAGAGGCGCCAGCACGGATAAGGTCACTTGGTGCAACCCCCGCGCGCAACAGATCGGTGACGGAAGCACCGGCACGCAGTTGATCGGCTACATCACCAACATGATTAAGCGCACGCCCACCGAAACGAACGGCATCAACAGCATCGTCGCCATAACGCAGTAAACGTATCTCATTTAAGCCAACGATACCAGCTAAACCAGCCCAGCGCCAATGTCCAAGCTCCTCGCCTGTGATAAGATCGCGGCCGGTGAACACCTCAATAAATCCTTTTATTTCACCAACAATCGGTGTGAGATCTGCACCTATTGATGCAGCAGTACCACCAAGAGCTGGGTCGTCAGCGGCATCGTCAGCCGTTTGCGCCAGGAGTACACCATCTTGGGTTGTTGGTGTGTCATCTTCTGGTGGCGTATACTGAGTTCTATAGACCTGAGCGGAAGGGGTCGTTTGGGTGTTTGTAGCACCACCACGTGTAAGGAGCCCAGCTCCTGCAACAGCTCCAGCTCCTGCGGCGAGTAGTGTGAGAGCACGCGTATCTGGTGAACTCCCTAGATCACTGGCGGTAAGTGTCATTCCTGTGGTCAGTGTCGGGTCAATCAGCATCGTTTGATTGTCCACATTCATCTGCTGTGTTGGGTCCGTCGTTGGTGCATCATCGGCGGTCATTGGTGCTTGGTCTGGTGGCTGAACATCCTGGGCGGAGACTAACGATACACCAACACAGAGAAAAATGCCGATGACACCAATAATGCACAGACACCATTGCACCAGGATTTTTCTATAAAATGGATGTGTTTGCGCCTTAATGACTTTAATATTAAACATACTCTATCCCTCACCAAGGATGTGCTACTTTTATCTTGTACTTATGTTGTATATTTTGTAGATGGTAGTGTGTTAATGCAGCATCAGCATAACATGAGGTTTCGTCTTAGAGAAGAGGATAGGTGTAAATTTTTTGCAACAAAACATGTTGTACAATGTGTATGTGTGTCGTCATTGTTAACAAAACAGCACACGAGCATCTGTCATGTGCTGTTTCCATATTCTCTATGGTTTTCCATTATAGATTATGTTGCGGCAACTCAAATCCTTGCCAGATTTTCATGAACGAGAGTAGCGCTGCAGCAAGTAAGAGCACTACTGTTGGCAAAACAGCGATAGCGCCAAAGACACTCAATTTATTGTACAACTTACTAGCTGCATCACGTGCACGTGAGCGTCGACTAGCTCGCATATCTTCGGAGAGTCGTTCAAGGATGAGGGCAATGGGGGTTCCAAGATCGGTTCCCTCGGTAACAGCATGGATAAAGCGCTGTAATTCCCGTGATGAATTACGGTATGCCATATTTTGAAAGGCTTTCTCACGTGGTTCCCCGATACTCAGTTCATCCAAAAGCCGTCGTAATTCCTCATAAAGAGGGCCTTCTCCACGTTTCGCAATTAATGAGAAGGCTACTTCTGATCCAAGCCCTGCGGTGACACAGGTAGCGAAGAGATCGATGAAATCAGGAAGGCTATTGGTTATTGTGCGTTGGCGTTCTTGCGCTTTACTTCTTAACCACAGGTAAGGATAGAAAAAGCCCACTATCGGAAAGAGAGCCACACCTATGGGAAAAAAGTTAAACCAGGCAATACCGAACAAAAATCCACCAAAGATACTGTATATCTGTACACCATAAAATTCGTGAGGGGTCATTTTTAAGGGATTGCCAGCATAGTTAAGGCGACGTCCAACCTTGTCATAATCGGTTAACCAGCGTAATACCCCAACGCGATTAGCCAGTGGTACCGCATAAGGGCGTACCCAGCGCTCATAGCTGTTTGTCGGTTTGTCTTTCTTCTTCTGGTTGCCGAAACGTGCCAGTTGCGCTTCGTAACCAGGTGTGAGAATACGCACGATACCACTATAAAGAATTAACACCGACATGCTAAGCATCAGACTAATAAGAACACTCATTCCGAACTCCTTCTGTGTGAGATGTACAGTGATGGTAGGGTTGAACTATCAAGATTTCCATACGTATAGCATTGCTTTTATGAGATAAGCCGTGACTGCTGTGTTACAGAAACCACGGCTTATCCACGGGTCATCCGCCGACTGCGCCTGGGACACCAAGGGCGGCTCGCTGTGCTCGACGCCAAAGTGGTTCTCGAACGCCTGCTGGAACATTGATTGTTGGTTGCGGTCCGTTGGTTGGGGGTGGTCCGTTACTTGGGGGTGGGTTTTCAGCCGATGATGTGTTGATGCCATCACCACCCGTGAGAATATCCGTAAGATTCAGTCCAGCATTAACTAGATTTGCAATTTTGTCGACCTTATCTACTCCCAGAAGATCCAATCCCGCTATTAAGACATCAGCGGCTGGTTCTGCCCAGTCAGGAATTCCGCGGTCGTTGTTTTCCACTTCGGCTTCTTCAGCGCTGACGAATTCTGCTGTGGTGGCATTCTCTGCTGCTGCTGGATTTGTTGATGGATCCCTCGTTGTCGGTCCTCCTTGTGCGAGTGCCGGTGTACTAGCGCTCCATACGATACTAACAGGTATCGTTAATATACCTGCCAGCAGGAAAATAGCGACCCTGCGATGGTGGAATATGCGTACTACATTATACCTGCACATGTGTGCTCCTTCCTGAGTTTATACTGAATATCTATATTTATCATACCAGTAAGGTGTGCGTAGCTGAAGCAATTTCTGTAACAGTTGCGTAAACATTACGTACATTGGCACTATTTAGATATTCAGTTTTGAGGCACGTCGCATCATTATGATGACTAATGTTTGAATGATGGCATAAATCAGCAGAGCAACCCATCCAATTGGTTGATCGAAAATGGCTTGCCCCAGGAATGATGGACGGAGGATTATCAGAATAATGATAGGAACAATTGTCACTACCAGTACACCATATCGTATATCGGCAGTAATCGCGTTAATCTCATCAGCCAATTGACGGCGCGCTGTAACGGTATTTGCCATGCCATGCAACACATGCGCCAGATTACCTCCAGCTTGATGCTGTACAACGATTGCGTCAAGCACGATATTGAGATCGCGGCTTCCAACACGCTCCCCCAGTGTATTCAGTGCTTTGACCAGATCATCTCCGAGCATCATTTCATTATAGGTTTGTTGGAACTCGCTTTTAGCTGGCTCTTCAATATTTTCAACTAAATGGCCTATCGCCTGATGAATTGACATACCCGCCCGCAACCCATTCGCTAATAATTGATTGATTTCAACCATTTGTGAATCAAATGCCTGGAGAAAGGCATTATGGCGTGATTTCAGAAATGCACCAGGTGCTACGAAGTAGATGATAGCTACGACAATAGCACAAAACAATAAGGGTAAATCGATGACCAGAAAGCAAACTAAAAACAGACCAATGCTGATAATCATCCGTAACAGACGATAGGTGGATGGGCGCCAATTTAGATAAGCCTTTCGCAGCTTTTCGCGATCTTTTTTAGCAGCCGGTGATCGGTCATAGCGATCAGCCCAGCGTACCAGAATACTTTTACGATATAGAGGATCACTGAGGACCTCCAGATCGGCACCATTGTCTTCTGCGTAGGCGACTAATTGTTCACGACTCTGCATGGCCTGAAAAATATGATAGATGGCAGCCAGTGCACAAAAGACACATAGTGCGATCAACAAAGCAGTGTATATTAAAGTCAAAATCATGCTGCTCTCCTTAACGTTGTTGGTGCTGACGCAAAACGTCTTTTCCCTTTCCGTCGTATAAACAGGAATGTGCCAATAACAAGCACAACGCCAACCCCAATTAATATGGGTATAAACATGTTGCTATATGCTACAAATGGCACTGTCATCGTGCTCCCCTCAATAGCGAAACGCTGTTCTGGTGATGTAAAGATGAGTTGGAGTTCGCCTTCGTTTGGTCGGAAATCTTCTGGGAGGTGAATAGTGACGGTGCGACGTATGGTTTCGTTGGGTTCTAGTGGTAACTCATTGGGGATTACTTGTCCCTCTGGGATGCCATCTACCTGTATCTGGAGATATTCTCGCTTGGTGGACCACGAACCAATATAAAGTGGAATGTTTAATGCACCTTTGTTATTGTAAACAAGTGGATTGGTAAAGCCGGTCTGGATGAGAACAGTCGGTCCTTCTTCAGGAACTGATGCGGTTGCTTCAGTGTAATCGACGTAGCGCACGATACCCATTGGTCCAGTACCCTGTACCTCTGCTGCTATCCCCATACGATACGATCCCCCAAATTGAGGTACATATTCAAATTGGAAGCGTCCATCCTCAATTGGGCGTATTGCCAAGGTGTCGAGCACACCATCGGGTCGTTCGACAAAGGCAGCAGTAAAGGCGACATCCTCAATTTGGAAATCAGCACGGCTTTGAATATCAAGCACCCCTGTAAAAGATTTTTCTAATGGTAATGTCGATGCAGAATCTGGTAATGTGAGCGTCATGGTAGGTAATGATGTCACGCGAATAGTGTAGTCATTTCGAATATGAACAGGTTCATTACGTTGACCTGGCATCTCTACCTGTACAGTGTGGTCTCCTTCCTCCATAAAAGGAGGCAATAATCCAGTGTAGCGTCCATCATTCCCTGCAACATCATAGTCGCGTCCATTGTCAGTAAGGGTTACCCACTCTGTTTCAGTTGATCGTACTACAGGTGACATCTGCGTCACCCAGCGATTTTGGATGTCTTTAGCGCCTACTGTAATAAGTAAAGGACGTCCAACAGGACTGTATCGCAAACTACTGTCGCTTTCTGGCCAGAGAGGTGTCGGTGACGGCATCCGAATGTGCAATCCTGATCGGCTTAGGATGGCAATTGTAGCTGGGGCTGTATCTTGCTGCGCTACGTTAATTTCCCAGTTTCCGATAAAGCCTACCTGTGCGCCGGGTGGGACTTTATACAGTTCATATTCAGGCTCATCACTACGATAAACCGTATTCTGATAGTATGGTTTAACGACATCAAGACCGCCGGGTGCGTGAAGACCTCGGATTCGTCCATTAATATTGCCACGCAGTAACACGAAGGTCATTTGTGTCGGTTGTTGTGCCGCCTCAACCGATACAAGTGATGCAAGCATATTGGGAGTTACTTCAACCCGATCCACAAAGCGATTGTCACCAGCTCGCGCATAGACATCAAGATATCGATCTAACAACTCATCCGCATTATTAGCGATAAATACTTCTCCTCCTGTAGGTTCCGCAATTGCCTGTTGCAGATATGCTGGCCCTTCTTTGGCCTTAAATGCGAGAGCGATAGAAAAAATCTTCCAGTAACGGCGAATCTGGAAACGAGCGGTTGCACCTTCGACAAGATCTACCTGCCCGTCGCCAGTGGGTAAGCCATCGCTAAGCATAACCACAAATTGATGTGGATTTGAACGACCTGATTTGGCCTCAAGCAGATCATACGCAATGTTTAAAGCCGTTCCCATGTGAGTTTCTTCACCCATTGGTTCGTTTCGGAGAGCGTCTATTTGTTGTTTGAGCTGTTTATTCGCTTCAGGAGAGCCAACGAGAGATAGGCTATTAAGTTTGCGTGTTGCCCCAGTGCCAGACATGACCACAATCCCAATACGATCATCAGGATCGGCTAAATCAATAAAGAGTTTTGCCGCTGCAAGCCGGAGGAATTGCGGATCATTCTCTTCCATACTTCCTGAGTGGTCAATGATTAGGACGATATCGCTTCGACCATCAATCTCTTCTCCCTGTGCCTGTGCCTGACTTGCTGGCATGAAGGAACATGCCAGTATCATCAGGATAAGTGCAACAGACATACGTGATTTTAGCGCCATGGCTCTTCCTCCAGTTTAATGCCGTAAGAGTGAAACGCTGCAAGGGTAGTATCGGGAACATACCCGGTGGTAATGTGTTTACCAACGACTTTGCCGTCTTCATCTACGCC
Source organism: Chloroflexi bacterium AL-N1 (assembly GCA_013122435.1). Lineage (GTDB taxonomy): Bacteria > Chloroflexota > Chloroflexia > Chloroflexales > Roseiflexaceae > AL-N1. The sequence continues at coordinate 298 of WYDT01000022.1, read as the reverse complement.
GTTTTGTTCAAAACGAAAAACATCATGCACCAGTACTCGGTCTTGTTCATCGAGTCCTGCGACTTCTGAGATAGCTTTGATTTTGCGACTACCATCAGATAATCGTCCCTGTTGTACCACGATATCGAGGGTGCAAAGCTGTCGCCGAATAGCTGGTAGCGAGAGGGCTTCCGCCTCGCGTGCCCACATTACCATGGTCTCTAGTCGGCTAAAGGCTTCCAGTGGTGAGTTTGCGTGAACGGTCGTAAGTGATCCTTCGTGGCCAGTATTCATAGCCTGGAGCATATCGAGCGCTTCC
>WYDT01000021.1 GCA_013122435.1 Chloroflexi bacterium AL-N1 | reverse complement strand
TGTCCCTTACAGATAGGTTCTTCCTGTGGTGTCATCTGTTAACTGAATGGCATTGTCCACAGTGATCGTACACAACTCATTTACGGCACCACCAATGCTCCAGCAGCACACGCTAAAAACCGTTTGTCAGTTGATGCACAGACGGCTCAGGTGCGCTCGCTAAGGGCGTCTGTAGCCTATTCGCGCCGCGACCACTTCCTCAAGTTACGAAACGATTGATTGTGTTTACACGTCTGGTTAATTTTGTGGAAGGAACCGGACGAGTACGACCAGAACTTGCCCAACGGATTGCTGATCTAATCATACAACCCCTCCCAGCGGTTTCTCTTGGGGGAGTGCCGGACCCGATGAAGTGATACCTCTGCAAAGCTTATTTGATGACATTGCGGATGTGCCACTGGAGTTGGGCGAACCAATGACCCTTGTGCATGGCTCACCCGTTTTTGCCGCCTATGATCGGCACCTGACGGCTACCGAGTATTTGAATCATGCCTTGGACATCTTAGGTTGAGTATGTAGCGAGGCATTGCGTTTGTCTGGTCGAACACCCGCCTCCGCACTCATAGCACTCCGTAAAGAAATACAATCGGTCATCCCAAACGTAACATATGATAATGTGCTTGACTATGATCAGCGACTGACCCAGATTACACAACGTTTTGCCAGCGGGGGACATGGTGAAAGCGATGATCTGGCAGCCCTGTGATATTTCAAGACCATACTATCTGTATCCATTGATCCAGCTTGAGAGGGGAACATATCTATGATACGTCAGGATTATATTATACGACTCATTGAGCAATTTGGTCAGGTATGGGCCACCGTGGTGGGGCAAATTCACTCACAACTCTTTCCGTCGGCCCGCGCAACGCTGGATCAAGCCTATCAACAGATCCTTGGTTTAACATCAGACAATGTTCGTTCATTTTCATCGGGGGATCTGCTGGCACGCATGTATGTAGGCACCTCAGAAGAGCATGGGCGTGAGCGCAGCATCATACTTGGCGCGCTCTTATCTGCTGAGGGCGATCTCGCAACCAAACAGAATGATCCTGATCTGGCCTCCTGGTACTATCAAAAAGCCTTAGATATTCTGCTAACAACAGCGCTTACATTCCCCGACCAACCCCTACCAGACAATATACCATCAATTGAACAGATCGCTGATACACTAGCAGATTACCATCTACCTATCAACACCAATCGTTTATTGTTTGGGTATTATGAGTCACACGGCGCATTTGCGAAAGCAGAAGATTGCCTCTTCGATATGCTCACACACACAACACAACCACAACCAATTGTGGCACTAGGCGAAGACTTCTACCAACGTTTGCAGTTATGTACAGACAATGACCTGGCTACAGGTAACTTTTCGCATCAGGAAATCGCGGCAGGTCTGGCCGAACTGCAGCGTATGAGTCAAGAATTGAGCTGATAGACAGTACCTATGTTTGAGGAACTACTTCAGGGAGTCCCACATCGCTGGGAATACTCGCATAGATCACGTGATCGGCCCAGGCATCATGCTCATAGAAGAATCCACGGCGCATCCCTTCGTGCTGCATCCCAACTGCGCGGGCAAGAGCAATCGATGGATGATTATCAACATTAATGGCTGCCTCAATGCGGTGATAGTGTAAATCCTGGAACCCGGCCACCAATGCGATTTTGACCGCCTCTTTTGCAAAACCCTGGCGCCAATGCTGGTTATGAATACTATAGCCAAGATTTGCCCACTGATTCTCTGCGCGGCGAATAGTGGCAATATCAATTGCGCCAAGATGAATGCCTGTGGTACGCAAGAAGATGCCCCAGATATACACCTGATCATCGATTGCCAGGCGTTGGTGGCGCTGACACAGCGCATTAAACCATTCCTGATTACATCCTGTGAGATCTACCCGTCCTGGATCATACGGGCGTTGGGCAGGCAACCGCCGGGAAAAACCGGCATACCACATCATGTAATCAGCAGGCTGCAGTGGACGAAGCACCAAGCGTTCGGTATCTAAGGTCACATTCCAGGTAGTATCTATGACTGACATAATTCAAACCACAAATAGTATGGCAAGCGATAATAGTACAACGTGGTTGAGTATAGAGGTGACAATAGAGGCTGTCAAGATGAGAAGAAAACTAATATCCAGAAATGATAGGATTACGTATTTGTTCTACGTCATTATTCATTACTTGAGCGTTCAATATCAATCGTCCTCAATCCGGGGCCAATATCTGTCTCAATAATGGTTTGAACATTGGCCAGTTGTTTGAGCTGCTCCGCTGTCTGAGAAATAACACGATCCATCATCGACAGCATGTCCGGTTCAAGCGCACCACTACGCTCGGCATCTACCTTGAAGAGCATCATGGTATTCAAGAAATTATTGACAATATCAAGAACTGTTCGCATGGTAGATCTTAACACTGCGAGACGCTCACGCTGAACTGTGGCTGCAGTCCGGATCCGTTGCAATCGGCGAGTCAAATCAACTGAAACACCAATTGTTATAAACACTAATCCCAGGAAGATTTCATCCGCCTCAATAAACTCTGGATACTCCAATAATTCAATAATCACTTCGGCTATCTCAAACTCAAACATTAGTACCAAGGTATATGTGACTAATACGAGTGCCAGTGTGCCAACAGTATAAGGATATCTTCGAAAGAAGCTCATCGTAACTGTACTCTTTCTAGCATTATGGCTGCTGAATGGTTTGATAGTGCCGATGAAGGGCCATGCAACGGAGTTCATAAGATACGATACTAACAATTTAGATTGTACTACAGTTCAGAGTGCATATTGATGAACAAGATGTAGTATATTCCTAAGGATTTTGTATTGTTGTCATAAAGATTGATCGATCTCCTGCACCACCTCGACAAAAGCATTCATTGCCTTTGTTCTGAGCACATCTGTCCGCCAAATGAGCATTGTGGGAATGTGTGCGGTTGTACTCGGGAGCGTATGAAACTTGATATCGTGCACGTGTTGTAGGCACATAATTACCGAACGAGGAAACAACGTAATGCCCATGCCCACAGCTACACAGCCAAGGATCGCCTCTACAGTACCAAATTCCATCACTTTACGAGGAAGCATGCCCTGTTCACGTACCAGTTGCTCCAGCTTGGTTCGATAAGTGCATCCCTCACGAAAAACGAGCAGGTTTTGCTGCTGTAAGAAATCCGACGGCTCCACCAAACCTGAATATCTATACGTTGTACTAAACAGGAAAGATTCCATACACATGAATCGTCTTAACGTTGTAATCGTGCATAGTACTAGAAAATGAGGACACACCCATGGCAAGAAGATTTGTATTATTCATTACATTCGCGCCCTTTATTGCAATCGGTATCGGTTTGGTTGTGGCTGGTTTCAGATCTCCTCCATCTCCGATGATGGCACCAGGTTTTCCGTTAAGCTGGTTTTTCTACATCATGGGTGGTGGGTTTCTGGCAATGTCTTTTATTATGCTCTCAGGCTTTGTCATTGTCGGCAACGCCAAGCGGAAAAAGCTGGAAAACCTCATGGAGAATGGACAACAGGGTGAAGCCATCATTATCGGATTGGAAGATACAGGGGTGATGATTAATAATAACCCACGGATAAAGCTTTCTCTTGAGGTACAATTGGAAGGCCACGCGCCCTATCAAGTACAGAAGACCATGGTTGTCCCCCTGATTCGGTTATCACAAGTCCAGGTTGGCTCGAAAGTGCCTGTGTTGGTAGACCCGAGTGAGCCACATAATCCGGCCAAACTTGGTTTGTTGCTCAATTAGTCGATTGCAAAGACGTTTGAAAGAGACACCGGGGATGGATGAGACTGTGACAATGTGCGTAATCTCATCCTCCGGTTTCGACCGGCTAACTTTAAGGCAAAGATCGCCTACCCTCATCAACCTCCTGAAGAATCGCTACTCCACTCCAGACAATGTGCATCGTACGTAGTGTGACCACATCCCGTATATCGTCGATGTGGTCGTAATCATACCAAGCCTGTCGCAAAGCACACTATACCCATCAATCGAAGTCACATGAACAGATCATTTCCCTAACTACAAGCATTGATCGATATGATATACAGGACTAAGCTCGACAACACATCCGCCCTGATGATGTTGATGATTAGAAATGTTGACAAACATGATTCACTATAGCACAGGCACCATTTGTCATGTAGCAGTGGTTCAATCCATTAAATCTGGACTGATTATAGCAATAGAGAAGAGCAAAGGAGCGTGGTTATTCTGTCAATAAAAAGCGCTGCATGCCATATAGCTGAACAGGACAACACTCCTTTCATAACAGGCAAGACGCTAATTGATACAAGCGTAACCGGCAAGATTGGTATCAGGCATCTGTCTGCACAACACAGAGAAAACTCGTATCTGACTGCATCGAATTCTTAAACACTTGGACCGTGTAGATTTGTGTTCCCTCCTCATTGGTCCAAGTAGCCTGGACAACTCCCGGCGCCACCTCACCATCGGCAAATGTTACCCAGCCACGTCCGGCCAGCTTGTTCTACCCGTTGTTTGAGTCCAAGCAGCATTTTTCGCTCCATCACAAATTGGATTGGCTCTAGCAACAAGCCGAGGGCGGCCACGGAATGTGGATATCCATCGCCGCGTCCTCGCAAGATAACGTGGGTTGTGTGATCATTGTAGGGTTGCAACATGAATGACCACGTGAAATCCCAGTAGACTGCTGCTGTACGATCAATCGGTTGGTGTGTTCTGGGATCCATCGCTCGCAGCACCAACACATACTCAGGCTCTATAGTTGCGACCAGCATTCCCGGCCCTCCATCGGGGGCAAAACGCACCAGATCACCGACCTGCAGGTGCTGGAACTCAGGCCGAATACGATCTGCACTGTGAATATCCAACCCCATCAGATTTTCGAGCCAATCGTAGCTGTAGAACCCACCACGATCCTGGCCAATCTGAACAATCCATGGCCAGATTTCCTTTGCTGATGCCTGAATCGTGACTGCACGGGTTGATTGAGTGTATGGTTGAGAAATAAGATCATCACCCGATAAACAGCGATCAAGATCGATATCGGTAGAACCCCAATGCAAATACCATGGCCGAAGCAGAGACCAATATGTGCTAGCCGTGAGTGCTCCTGCCAGGGTCAGGCCAATCGCTTTGTATAACCACACCAACTGCATTGTTATATCCTCCAGATACTTTTGGGAAAACGATGTATACGATAGACACTCGGCACCGTGCTATCACACCGTTTTTGATGTATGTAGATAGGAGTCTACGTCCAACACATTGGCAATAGTGAAAAGAACTCATATTTGTCAGTAATACTTAGATAACGATAAGAGTCAATACGCTTTCACATCCCTGTTATAGCTTATGTCGTAGCACATAATAATAATCCCAAATACAAATTGATAGTCATCTCTTGAATGCACAGATCCCTGTTTTTTCGAAATCGTCAGATCTGGTTGTACATCAAATCTATGACAAACAATCTTCCAAATTGTAGAAATGCACTTATTGGTCGTGAAGATCTTTTGGAACTAACCACCCAATTATTGCTGCAACACGAGTCTGGGATAGTCACACTGGCAGGACCAGCAGGCGTTGGTAAAACACGTCTGGCACAAGCATTAGCCCAACAACTATCATTTCATTTTACTGATGGAGTCTGGTGTGTACCGCTTGAAGGCATCACTGATGTGATGATGGTCCTGCCAACCATCATCCACAGACTGGGTATCCACATACCATCCCGACAGCAACCAATCGATGCCTTGGTTCAGTTTCTTCGTACACGCAAAGTGCTCCTCATACTCGATAATCTGGAACATATCATCACCAGTGCCCCCGACATTGCCCATCTCATTGAAGCGTGTCAACGTCTCACCATACTTGCGACCACCCATATTCCGTTGGCTGTACGCGCCGAACAGATTGTGACAGTAATGCCGTTGGACTTGCCTGATGCAAGCCGTACCTGGGATGTCGCAGCCCTACAAAAAATAGCTGCTGTGCAACTCTTTGTGCAGCGTGTCCAACTACGGAATCACATGTTTGTACTGACTGCGACAAATACAAAAGCGGTGATTGACATTTGCACACGTATGGATGGGTTGCCATTGGCCCTTGAACTGGCCGCCGCATGCATACCATCTCTTGGTGTTGAGATGATTCGAGCACACCTGGATCGTGTCTTGCCCTTACCTGTCATTGGGTTTCAGGATATGCCAGAACGTCATCAATCGCTGGATGTAGCCATTACAATCAGCTATGAGTTGTTAACTCCACTGCAACAGGCGCTATTCCGACAACTGAGTGTCTTTGTGGGCCGTTTTACACTAGAAGCAGTGTTGGAGGTTTTTACACCTCTTGAGCGCACATCGGAAGATACGCTCGCTGCACTTATGGCATTGGTTCATCAACATTTGGTATCGATAGCTGAGACGCCCTCACAACATCACTATTACATGCTCGAAACCATACGATCATTTGCCCATCGATGTTTAGCGGCACATGCAGAAATAACCACTGCTTATGAAAAGTTGTGTGACTACCTATGTCGCGTTGTGGCCCACCAGAAACCGCCGACGATTATGCATGTGGATGAGGGATGGCTCCAACGTATTGAGACATGGCACAACAGTATGATTGGCTTACTCGTCTGGACAACCTCTACAGATCAGTGGTTTGAACGACGCACACAGCTCATCGTTGATCTCATACCCTATTGGACGGTTCATGGACAACTTCTTGAAGCCCAGAGATGGTTAGATGCGGTCAGCAAGCATCCTGAATTGCCCCGCCATCCACCATTGCATATCGATGTTTTGAACGGTAACGGGCTAGTCCTCGCCCATAGGGGATTACCTGATCAGGCATATCAGTATCATCAGCAGGCGTTCAATCTTTGTACAACATACAATGAGCAAGAGAAACTTGTGTATACCATCAAGCGGATTGGCTATATTCTCGATGTTCGCGGGCAGCATCACGAGGCCATGCATATGCATGAACGCAGTCTGGCGCTAGCACATCAACTCAATGACGATGCGAGCATTGCCGACGCTCACATGAACGTGGGACATCTTCTCCACGAGTTGGGAAACGAAGAGGAAGCAAAACATGCACTCGAACGCAGCATTCAGGTTGCACGCAAAATCGGGGCAAAACGAATACTGGCATGGTCATGGATCGGCCTGGGACATGTTGATCGAACCCAACAACATGATGCCGCCGCACATCAAAACTATGATCGTGCGCGGCTCCTCTTCTCTGAGCTACACGACCAGCGCGGTATTGCCTGGTCGACTATCAATCTTAGTGTGATGACTGCCAGGCAGGGGCAGGCAGAACATGCTCTGGCGCTGGCCGACGAGAGCTTAAGGCGGTTCCAGACTGTGCACGACCAGCGTGGCACGGCGTGGGCCTACTATCATCTCAGTCACATACACATGATTCACAAATGCTACACTGCTGCGAGTGATGCACTCTGCCAGGCATTCCAGCACACTGCTCTGCGTGACGACTCACAGGTGCTCTTGTTCTGTTTACTCCAGCAAGCGACACGGTTAATGATTGAGCAGACACAATTTGCACAGGCTGTTCGTTTCCTTGGTTTGGCAGACTCACTGCATTCGCAGGATCGCACTAGTGATACATCATCTGATGCGCGTGAAACAGCAACGAACCTGATCGATCATCTGCGAGCACAGATTAGCAAAGCTCAGTTCACCACCCTCTGGCACGAAGGTCGACGTTTACGACTTGATGATGTGTCGCAGATATTGCGCGACATACCTGATACTACAACAGAGAACGCCTCCGTAGTACGTATTTTGACCAGACGTGAACTTGACGTACTACGTGCTGTTGCAGAAGGCTTATCAAACCAACAGATAGCATCACACCTCACGATATCCACCGGCACCGTGCGAACACACCTCAACACCATCTACGATAAACTCGATGTTCAATCGCGTACTGCCGCCGTACACAGCGCGCGAAAACTGGGCATGCTGACCTAATCGCTGCTTCATGACATAGAAGCATAGTTCGTCCGCCCTCTCAAAAATACGCAATTTTGCAGATACCCACACGTTACACAACCTTGTATGCTACCAACAAAGACGGATATACATTTGGTAGATGAGGTAGCGTCTGTCACATCAAACACAACCGTTACTGGTCGGAGATCTGGCACCCGATTTCCGGCTCCACTACACGCCCAGTCACAGCATCCATCTGCATCAGATAGGACCAAAGCGTATCGTTATAGCTTTTTGCCCTACTGTATGGGAGCCAGCGACCAAAGCGCAATTGGTACTCCACCAACAAGCATTACATTTGTTTTGTGAAAGGAATGTGATGTTGGTCGCTATTTCAGTCGATGGGGTCTGGTGTCAAATGGCCTTCGCACATTATCATCAGATTGCGTATCACCTGCTGTCTGATGGCTCACCGAAAGGGGCGGTGGCACGCACCTACGGTGTGTATGACGAAGCGCACAACACTACCCGGCGTGCCCTGTTCCTGATTCAAGAGCGCCGCATTGTGTGGCAAACAGTCGTACCGTATCCGCTTAATCCAGGTTTGAATGGGCTTTTGACGGTGTTAGAAGCATTACCAGATTAAAGTATCAGGAGTTCAACACTAAAATAATCAACACTCACCAATGCAGGAAAACACCTAGCAGTGATCGATGCTTTGAGTGCATAGTTGTGAACAGTCAACAACAATCTTTAGTTTATCAAGACAAACTTGACTCACTCAACGAAGCAAGCATTTATAACTAAGAAAGGTGAACTCATGACCAAGATGATCAAAGTTACCTTCCCAAGCAATGACGTAATCCTTGTCGGAAATCTTTATACTCCCGATAATCTTACACAGAAAGCCCCGGCACTCCCGATACTCGGACCAATGACTTTTGTAAAGGAGCAGGCCCCAACCGAGTATGCTCGACGTTTTGCCGAACGCGGATTTATCGCCTTGGCCTTTGATCCACGTTACCATGGCGAAAGTGAGGGAGAGCCACGACGCTTCGAGAGTCCTATGGCAAAGGCAGAAGATGTGCAGGCAGCTATAGATTATTTACAATCGCGCTCAGATGTGGAAGCCGAGCACATACTTGCAATGGCTGTGTGTCAGGGTAGCTCCGCAATGATACGTGCGGTTGCTGATGATAGGCGAGTCAAAGCATTTTCAACAGTCGCTGGACATTATCGCGATCACGAAGCAGATGTGGAGTGGATGGGAACAGAAGCAGCGCTGACCGAACGGCGCAACCGAGGTGAGCAAGCGAAACGTCATTATGAAGAAACTGGTGAGGTCGAGTATGTTCCAGCGGTTGATCCACAACGATTAGACGTGGGCATGCCTGGAGAATTTGTGTGGGATTGGTACAGTCCATGGGCAGAACGTGGTATCTGGGAGAATCGCTATGCGCTCATGAGTGATGCAGACCTGCTTACCTATGAGTCCTTGAGTGCTGTTTCCCGTATTCAGACACCTTATCTGATGATTCATAGTGACAATTCCTTTTTACCAAATGCAGCCCGTCGACACTTCGACGCAGTACCAACTGCTGACAAGAAACTTGTTTGGGAAGGAAGCACCGGACATTTTCAATACTATGAGGACCCGGCTGTCCTTGATAAGACAACTGATCAAATGACTGATTGGTTCCGTAGTCATCTACGGTAGAGAATCAAAGTGGTCACACTGTACAAAATATAGCTAACTCCAGGAGCATACATATGTCTCACACACCAGAACACATCGTTGAGCAGTTCTTTATGGATCTGTAAACAATGAATATAGATACCTTCTTTGCCCTGTGGGCAGACAATGGTCGCCAGGAGATGCCCTTTGCACCAGATGGATTTCCCCATGAGTTGAATGGCATCGACGCAATTCGAAGACAGTACAGTGGTTTACCAGATGCGTATGACGGGATGCGCTTCCCACGCACCATCCATCTGCTTAAGGAAGACGGCTGGATGTTCGTAGAGTATCGAGGGGAAATCGATCTACAATCAGGCAGTACCTACAACAATGACTATTGTGGCCTGTTCTATGTTGTCGATGGCAAAATTGTTCTGTTCCGTGCGTTCTTTAATCCGATTATTCTACAAAGAGCTTTTGGTAACAATATCACAGATACCTTCAGCGTTGATGCGGACTAGCATGTATGTTTGTAATACTGAAATGGTGTGGTAGGTATGGTAAGCTGAAAGAGTATCCTATCACATAGAAAAGAGGTATCAATGCCACAAATCGCAATCGTCACCGGAGCCAACCGCGGAATTGGTCTTGAGATCTGCCGACAACTGGCTGAACAGGGATATACTGTATTGCTTGGAGCCAGAGATCTGAGTAAGGGCGAACAGGCAGCAAACTCTCTTGCTCAGAGTGGGTTAGATGTGCAGCCACGACAGCTTGATGTGGCCAATCCTCAAAGTATCACCAATCTATCGGAAGCAGTAAACGCTGAATTCGGGCAACTTGATGTGCTGGTCAACAATGCTGCTATTCACTACGACACCTGGCAGCAAGCGCTCACCGCTGATCTGGGCGTCGTTCAGGAGGCTTTGGAAACCAACACCTTTGGTGCATGGCGTATGGTACAGGCGTTCATCCCACTTTTGCGGAAGAGTCCTCATGGTCGTATCGTGAATGTCAGCAGCGAAGGCGGCTCACTGGCTAGCATGGGCGGCGGCACACCAGCCTACAGTGTCTCAAAGACGGCCCTCAATGCACTGACCAGGATGCTCGCTGCCGAGTTACGAAGCGAGCGCATCCTGGTCAATTCGATCTGTCCCGGTTGGGTGGCCACTGATATGGGCGGGGCCTCTGCGCCACGCAGTCCGGCAGAAGGTGCACGCGGAATTGTGGGGGCTGCGACACTCCCCGATGATGGACCGACAGGCGGGTTTTTCCGGGATGGGCGGTCATTGCCATGGTAACCCGTATGCTTACTTGTAATCCGGTGCTCCAACCCAAATTCCCTCGCAAGAAACCGATATCCCTGCAAAAACAACTATATTATAGTTTGTAGGTTGCTGACGCACGCTTAGAAAGAAGGCTTTGCTCTAGGAAATACACTTTACTGTAGTAGCTATCAACCAGAGTTAAATGAAAGGATGTAAAGTATGGCTCTTCATGATTATTATACGCTGGGACGATCCGGTCTGCGCGTCAGCCGTCTCGCGCTCGGCACCATGACCTTTGGCACAGAACTGGGTTGGGGGACAGATGAAGATACTGCACGGCGCCTCTTCAATACGTATGTTGAGGCAAGAGGCAATTTTGTCGATACCGCAGATCTGTACGCCAACGGCACCAGTGAGGAATGGACAGGTAAATTTATCGCTGAACGCGGCTGGCGTCTGGACACTGTTCGTGGGGTGCAGAATCCAGCATTTCAAAAGGTCACCGAGCGCAATTGACGGATCATCGGTGAGTTAGAACATGTTGCCAATGAATTAGATCGCAGTATGGCGCAGGTAGCCATCAACTGGACTACGAATCGACCTGGTATTAGATCGGTCATCGTAGGGGCCACAAAACACGAACAGCTTGTGAACACCCTCGGTGCGCTGAACTGCGAGATACCCGAAGAGCTATCCAATCGGCTGGAGGAAGTTAGCCGACCTGAAACACCATTCCCATACAGCTTCTTTGGCTCGGAAATTCAGGGGATGATCCATGGCGGAACAATGACTGGGGACAAACCAACCAGTTATCGTCCGGATGTGCTCATCGAAGCAGGTGGCGATAGCGTATCATAGTGATTCAATGAATAAACGGGTAGCCCCATCACGTGGGTGGGGCTACCTGCCTTCCGTACCTTGCCGTTTTTGTCGTTGGATGGCAAACAGCCACACCACACCCAGACCCACAAAAGGCAGTAGGCACAGGACCGACACAAACCATCCTGGACCTGGTGGCGTCACTAGCACTACAAAGTCTGTTTCGCCACGACCTGCTGGCCCATCAATGATCATACGTATGTTCCATGGCCCCTCAGAGTCAAACTGCGCTTGAATGGTAAACTGCTCACCGCCAAACAGACGTTGTTCACGTACAGAGGTGAACTGTGCTGCTGCAATGTGGCCATCCTCCGGTTCGACAGAAACTGTTACTGTGGTACCTTCTGGTGCAAGTGCTTCACCGATCATTGCCTCGATGATAAACAACCCTGACCCAACATCTGGATCAGCCCACGCAGTGACCATGTAGGGGCCAAGCGACTGTTCCGTGACTACCAGAAATGGCGGACCAGCGTGAGCAAACACTGAGGCTGGTTGCATAAGACAGAGCAACAGTACCACAAAAACTATCAATCTATGCTTTATCAACCGCATATTTTCTAATACAAGATACTGTTTACAGGTGTGCTATGACTACCCAAAACTTGTACCACGCATCTCCATTGGCAGAGCCATCAGCCAGAAGCCAGCAATTGTCAACGACAGAACCAGCACAGCCCAGGGCAAAAAAGCACGCCAGGTATGTTGCGGTGCGTCACGTTGGGCAATCTGGTAGGCCAATAAGAGCGACCCAAAACACCCTAACCCGATAAACCCCCACTCAACCGGATTGAGCAGCCCTTCAGGAGCCACTGGGCCCAGATCCCAATGCGGGTCGCCCAATACGTGTACACCAAATTCTGCAAACAGACTCTGTGTTAACGGCACAAAGGTCCAGAACCCGATCAGAAAGTGGAACAGGTAATGGGCGACCCATACACCAAATCCCAATGGTACCAGTGCAGATGCATACCGGGTGATGATACTGAGTAACGAGCCAGATTGACCAGCCCAGCGCTGAGTCACAACACCTGCAATCGTCAAAAGCACCAGTGGCTCGATCACCAGACCAAAGAAGAAGATCGATCCCAGAATGGGTGCCTCGTTCTGAGTATTAAACACATCCGCCATCCACGACTGAAGGGCATACACCGGACTGACCATACCAAAGGCGTTGATCAAGGCACCAAAGGTAAAGATAATCATTAATACTGACATGTCAAGTCGCTTCGAGAACCACCCAACCCCGGATCGAAACGAATTGGTCAGGAGTTCACTGCCAGGAATACGTGTACTGATACCAACATTGTCGTGTGGGCAGGAATGGATACAATCGAGGCAAAATGTACAATCCATATTGCCAACTTTGCGTTCCTGGAACAGCCAGAGTTCACAGCCTCGCACCTGCTCATTGCCTTTGATACAGTCTTTTGTGCGACAGGAACTACAGGTCTGTGGATCACGAATCTTGACTTCAAGTGGCGAAACCAGCGAACTGACAAAATTAAACTGACCAAGCGGACATACATATTTGCAAAACGGCGCACCCTTGAACAAACTATCAACGACCAACGCAGCAGCAAAATAGATAATAATCACCCAGGCAGTCCACCATGGTGTGGCCCATAGATCAAAAAGCTCATAAAGAAAGAAAAAGAGCCCTAAAATCACAATAGCGCCCCACTTGTTACGCAAATATCGCGGTAACATACGTGTCGGTTGAAAAAAGCGACGTGCAAGATTGCGGGGCAACATAAATGGGCAGGCCATACAGAAGAGATTGCCTGCCACCAACAACCCCAGGATCAACAGGCCCCGATAGTGCACCCATGTAATGGTGGTGGCGAGGTTTTTGGGTGCCAACTGTGAGCCGGTCAGTCCATCCCAAATCATGATCGCTGCAATAACCAACAGGGGAAGTTGCAGCGAAGTGCGGGCATGGCGCCAACGTAGAAAACGACCAATGATTGGCAGATCAAGCAGATCAAATCCAGGCTCCCCACGGGAAGGTGTGGCAGCTTTTAGGGGAATAATCAGCGATTCTTTGGGTGAAGATGAGCGAGACATAGTTGCCTAACTAGGATGAACGTACACTCCCAATATCAATCTGACGTTCGAGGGTACGACCATCGGAAAGCTGTGCACGCACGATCATAAACCAGTCGCCTCCCATTGTAAAATCCAAATCCGCCTCATAACGCCCAGGGGCTGTTTCACTGGCCTCAGAGAAGACTGGTGCCATACCTGCGTGATTCATGTTGCCTTCTAACTCAACCGTAGCACCTTCGATAGGCACATTGCTCAGATCCTCAAGGATTATAGTGACTACGGAGACTCCCATGGCTGGAGGATCGGGATTGATCATCAGATCCACATTCACATCGGCCAGATCCTGACCACCTGTGTTTCTGCTACAGGCAGCAAGTAACAAAAGACAGGCTAGTAGGAAGTAGTGCTGTATACGCACAATATACCTCCCTCTACAGTAATACAACTATTTTGTTGGATGAACGAGGATCAATATACCTCTGACAAACGTCCAGATGTACTCAATCCTCGTAAACAGCTACATCTCGCGAACTGCGAACTCCACATCCATCGAACCAGCTGTCTCAAATTCAAGTGTTACGTTAAACGTATCACCCGGTGTGAGATCACGTGTAAGTCCGACCAACATCACATGAAAGCCCCCTGGTTCGAGCGTTGTTTCTCCACCTGCAGGGACTTCTATCGCTTCGACCTGACGCATCGCCATTACACCACCATCACCTGCCTCAACTGTATGTAGTTCAACGGTTTCGGCAACATCGCTTGAGGCACTCACCAGACGATCTACCTCTTCACCACTGTTGCTGATGACCATATAAGCAGCACCATTGTTACTACCGTGGTCCATCTCACCTTCTGCCATCTCGCCTTCATCGCCGTGGTCCATCTCGCCCATCATCGCATTAGACGGACGAGCCCACATACCTGAGACAGTAATTGAGCCAGCACTGACCTCGGCTGATACGGTATTTGAGTCGCTTTCAGCTATGGTATCTGCATCCGTTTCACGCTCTGTAGTAGTACCAGTAGCACCACATGCACTAACAAACAGCACCACAACCATCATCACCAATAGTTTCCAAGTGTTCATAATTAAAACCATCCTCCTGCAAGATATTCGATATCACTGTGTATATCCTCAACCGACATACCAAACGGGAATACCACGCGCCACATACCGTCGCGATCAATCGTATAGATAGATGCTGTGTGGTCCACTACATAGCCAACTGCTGAGTCAGGGAGATCTCGTCGTGTTGCCTGAACGCCGTAACTTTTGAACACAGCTTCCAGCTCTTCGGGAGTACCGTGCAACCCAATAATTGACTCATCAAATTGGTTGACATAGGCCCCCAGCCGCTCAGGAGTATCGCGTTCAGGATCAACCGTAACAAAAACCATCTCGATATTTTCTGCTTTATCGCCTAACTGACGTTTGACCGCCGCCATTTCACCAAGTGATGTTGGACAGATATCGGGACAGTTGGTGAAGCCAAAGAACATCATCACGACTTTGCCACGATGATCGCTGAGACGAAACGGTTCCCCGTTCGTATCAGTTAAGGTAAAATCAGGTGCTTCAATAAGCGTTTCGGTTGTCCCACCGCGAAACTCATAGTTACTACAACTACTCAGCATAATTGCGATAAGCGTACCTATACTAACAACAAGTATGAGAGACCTACGTGATGCGAAAGAAACCATCGTTCGCCTCCTAAGTTTTATAGACGTATATTCATTGCTTGCTGTACAAACCATAAATATGTGCACAATAATAAGCGACATGTGTACAGCTGATAGTCATATGGATGCTAAAGATCCTGTTTTGCTGTTGCACGACAATCCAAGGGGTATTTTTGAGTAGAGAACTATACGAAACGAGGTGGGGGAGTAGGTGGAGAAAAGAACGTCTGCGAAAAAGTGAGATATCGCGGCAATGATAGTATCAAAATGCTACGACCCTGAAGTAACAAGAACAGAATAGCAACGGGAACAAAATCATAGAAAACACGTGGAATGGACAATGATGATCGTGATGCCTCATTACTCTCTGTTTGTTCAACATGCGGCAGACCACAAAAAAATCGGGATGACTGACTGGATTCGTGAGCTGCTGCCATAGCACGACTAACGACAGCACAATGAATGAGGCAGGCAAGTGGGTTGAGAATAGCCAGTGTCAGCACGACCAACAAAGCTGGTGTATACCTGAGCAATTGAGTGACATGCTGTTTAATAATGCGTTTCATTCCACATCTGAAAGTATCTAGGCCCGTTATGTGTGAACTTCTTCACAGATAATATGTTGTATAGTATACCACAGATACATCGCTCAACCACGTGTGTTATTCTGGCACCTCAGTAAAGAACACCGCTCGATATTCCTGGTCTTCAACCGTTGCCACTACGGTAATTGACCACAGACCATCCATCGTGTAAACCGTACTTGTTTCGTAGACACCATTAGGGAGCGCATCAGCAATGGGTTGGTTGATGCCCATCGGCATTGTGGGCATATCAAGGTCCAGATACACATGTGCATCATTCATTGGCCTGCCTGTCGTATCGGTCAATGTAACCCGAAACTGGTGGCTCTCATAGATCCTGGGGTTATTTGGAATCGCCAACGTAATCGATACATCGTCAATTGTTTGCTGCAACTGAGTTGTGGTAGGAAATAACGTTTGTATTGCCAGGACACTGCCTACAGAAACACACAATCCTAAGATCACAATATTAACGATTAGTTTTCTACTGAGACGCATATACCTACATTCTATATTGACTCTTACGCCAGTTATTGAACCTCAATACGGAGTTGCTGATCGGCGTGGACTGAACACAAGAGTTCGAAGGTACCTGGGTTGAAAAATTGTTGACGATACTGCTGACCAGGGGCTAACCTAAAGGTCCCAATATCAATTGGTTGGGTATCCTCATTGTGAATAATCAAAATATCTTTATGACCAACCGTCAGATTGATCGTATCTGGCAGAACGGTCACGTCTTCTCCTGCAATCACGCGATCCATGGTCCCTTGAGGAATAGTGTAAACTAACTGACGCGCTTCGGTACGCTGGTCGTTCCACCACCAGAGACCACCAACGCCCACAAGCAGAAGTAGTACGATCATAATTGAGAAAAAAAGAAGTGGTGACGAGCGTGATCGCATGCTACATTCCTCATCTGAGAGCTATCTAGCTCCATCCTTCAATTTCACCTGCATAAACAAGATCATACATGGTAACAAGCACAGGATACATCTGTTATAACGTAGCCGTATGACCGTGTCAAGTTCATCGTTATCTTGTCAATTGAACAGCTTTCATTGTATGCGAATTATTTCACAGACAAGCCACAGATCAGGTGAAGATATCGCAACTAAAACGGTGTCAATCTCAACACGTTGCTTTGTACATCGAAAGTAGGTCAACGGCTATCGTTCGAATGACTGTTGTCATGCAATTTTCAATTATATACAATTTCGTAGAAGCACTACACCAGAGGAGGTAACTGGTATGCACCAACCAACTCTAGAAACTACTCGATTGATACTACGGCCCTTCGATTTAACGGATGCTCCCACGGTCCAACGGCTGGCGGGTGATGCTGCGGTGGCCGATACAACCTTGAATATTCCGCATCCTTATCATGATGGTACCGCAGCACAATGGATTGGCACACACCAACAGGCATTTGCTAAGACAATCGGCGTCATCTTTGCCATCGTGCTGCGTGAGACAAACGAACTTTGTGGTTCGATCAGTTTAGGAATCACCAAGCAACATCACCGTGCTGAAATGGGGTACTGGCTGGGCGTACCCTACTGGAATCGAGGATATATAACTGAAGCTGCCAGAGCACTCCTTGACTATGGCTTTAACGAATTGCAGTTGCACCGCATCAACGCGCACCATCTCACCCGTAATCCAGCCTCAGGTCGAGTCATGCAGAAGATTGGTATGACCTTGGAAGGCACGCTGCGGGAACACATTTGTAAAGGAGAAAAGTTAGAAGATATCGTGTGTTACGGTATTGTTCGGCACGAGTGGTGATAGTATCGAATTGATGTACCATGAACAATCTAAGATCACAACAAATATACCTGGGAACTACCTTAGTTATCTCATTGCTCCTAGCCTCATGTTTTGCCTATACCTTGTATGAGCGATTTCTCAAATGGATTGATTGCTTCAACGAGAAGGGCCGATGTTACGATCCTATCACACAAACGATCTACATCACTGGTGGATGGATCTGGTCAGTACCTGCGATGGCCTTTGGGGTTGCAGTCCTTGTAAGTGGCTATCTGCTGCTGCGAACCCGCAGGCGAAAAGATATTTTTTCAACTTATCACCATAATAACAGCGTTGATGACCAGGGATAAGCTTTTTGTGACGGTTTAACCGATGAACCAGTCTTTTCAGCATTACAGGGATTAAGTAGAACAACTTCATAACAGACTTTCAAATAATATATTTCTGGGCCTTTTCGAGACTATATGCATGATCAAAACGGTTAAGCACATGTGCCATTAAATAAAGAGTTCTGCTATGCTATACTCTATCGTATTTCCTTGCATTGGCACATAAAATACCGAGGTTACCATGATGATCTTACAGGCTGCCATCAACGGGAGTCGAAATCTGTCAGAACATCCGGTGTTGCCGGTCACACCGCAACAAATCGCTGATGACGCCAGGCAAGCCATTGATGCTGGTGCAATGGAAATTCACTTACATGTTCGTCGTTCAGACGGTACCGAGAGTTTAGCACCTGAAGATGTCGCTCAGACTCTGACATTGGTACGCACAGCCTGTCCTGCCATTCCCATCGGAATCAGCACCAGTGCGGCGATTGTACCTGATACCACTAAACGCTATCAACTTATCTCGCAATGGAGCATCATACCTGATTATGTGTCGGTAAATATTCACGAAGAGGGTGCGCTTGACCTGATTAAGTTGCTTTTACAGCACGGCATCGGGATTGAAGCCGGTCTCTGGCATGCTGAAGCAGCAGAGAAGTTGGTCAATAGTCATTTTGCTGATGACTGTTTGCGTCTACTCATCGAACCACAGGATGCTACACTTGAAGCTGCATTAGCAAATACTCAATCGATAGAAGCTCTTCTCAATCGTGTAAAAAACCACAGACCACGACTGCTTCACGGTCTTGATACAACGGCCTGGGACCTGGTGCGTGAAGCTGTCGATCGAGGATACAGTACGCGTGTTGGGTTAGAGGATATGCTTGTGCTACCGGATGGCACACCTACAAACAACAATGGCGCCCTTATTACCGCTGCTCATCAGCTAATCGTGCTTACAAGACCAAAGCTATAATGGAAATAGTATGTCACAAACTTATAAATAAGGTCACACCACCAGATACACACAGTATGCCCACTTTATTGATCATTTGGATGGTATAATCACTCTACATAGGTTTTACATATATACTGTTCGAGGAGCGCATGCCACTGACCAAACCACAACGCGCATTTCTGGAGGAAGTGCGTTACGCCGTCGTCGGGACACTCAATCGTGATAGGAGCATCCAACAAACCATGGTCTGGTTCATGCTCGAAGATAACGACGCACGCATCAGCATTGGAGCCAACAGTGTCAAAGCACGGAACCTGCGCCGTAACCCTACCATGACTCTCACCGTTCAGGATGGGCGTCGCTACCTCACGATTAGCGGGGCTGCGATGATTGAGCCTGCGGATCCAGATCTACGTTATCGTTTAGCAGTGCGTTATGTTGGACGGACACGCGCCGAGGAGTGGGTTCTGCGTCGTCCCACCGCCAAGCGTGTTACCGTACGCATCAAGATACAGCGAGTCTATGGCCAAGGTATCTAACACACCAGCCACAAAATCAATTCCTGCAATGCTCACAATTCAATTGTTTGGTCAACCACAGATCTGGGTTGACCAGGACGAGTTGACCATTCCTCGGCGTAAGAGCCGTGCTGTGGTGTATTATCTCGCTGCACAAACAACCCCAATAACCCGTGAACATATCATGGCCTTGCTCTGGCCAGATCATGAACGCACCACCGCACAACAAATCTTACGTACAACGCTCCATGCGATCCGCAAAATCCTGGGTGATCTATTGGTAACGACCGATACGACCCTGACATTGCATCCACATACGATGGTCGATGTACGCTCTCTGGAGATTGGCCTAACCGCACCAACCGCAGACATCTATACACTTGCCAAGGCAACCACACATTATCGTGGCGACTTTCTCGATGGCTTTGTGCTCCCAGACTCACCCGCCTTTGAGGAGTGGGTCAACAATGAGCGAGAACGCTATCGACAGATGGTCATCAACGGCTCGATCCGACTCGCTACACAATATGAAGAGCAACAGCAACCCGGAGAAGCCCTTGCAACATTGCAGCAGATCATCACGATGGACCCATTTCAGGAACGTGTACAGTGCGACGTGATACGCTTGCACTATCTCATGGGGAATCGGGCAAGTGCCATCCGACAGTATGAGAAACTACGGGATCTGCTCGATAATGCGATGGGGGTACCACCAATGGCCGAAACGCAGGCGCTGTACGATACGATTGTCACCGATACCTTTGAGCAACCAAGCACACCAAAAGCCGCCACACACGAGAAGGAGCACACAACGACTCTGAAACCCACCAGATCATCTGATACGCTCACTCAGGATGTTCCATTCGTGGGTCGTACAAGGGAACTTCAGAGTATTCGTGCTGCACTGGGTGCTCATCAGTTCATCCTCATCGAAGGGGAACCTGGTATCGGCAAAACACGTCTGGCAACGGAGGTTATCCACACCAATAATGCACTACCTCTGATCGGCGCGGCACGGGAATTGGAACACACACTGCCTTATCAGCCAATTATTGAGTCATTACGAAGCCTGCTTACCCATCCAGAATGGCCTTTATGTCACCAATCGCTAGATATGCCGCTTGTGTGGCAGCAAGAGATCGCCCGTCTTCTGCCAGAATTAGCCATTTCTACTACAACACTCCTTGTCGGTGCTTCGCATGACACATTCCCCCATGCAAGCCGAGGAAGGTCGGAAGAGTCGCGCCTGTGGGAGGGTGTCAGCCAGTTTCTATCTGCTGTGGCACGTCATCGACCTCTGATCCTCTTTATTGATGATTTGCATTGGGCGGATGCTGCAACCCTGGCACTGCTTGGATATGTCACTCGACAAACGCATACCATACCACTCGATATAATTGCAACTGCTCGTCCAGTGCGTCCGCACGAACCCTTTACAACACTCCGATCTGCTTTGCTACGTGAGCATAAGTTGCTCTGTGTTACACTTGATAGACTGTCAATACCAGATATTACCTCACTCGCACACAACCTTAGTCCAGATAACTCTGTAACATTAGCTGATTGGTTACTACAAACGTCAGAGGGCAATCCCTACATCCTCAGCGAACTCATTCGCGATGCCCGTCTGAACAATGCGTTACTCCCTGATGGCACACTCAATTTGTCGGCTCTGTCCGAGGTTTACATTGTCCCACAAACAATCTACGCATTGATCCAGTCCCGATTGACACGTCTTTCTCCGGCAGCACGTACACTGCTCGATGTGGCCGTAGCCGCTGGGCGTGATTTTGACTTCGATGTGGTGGCACAGGCATCTTCGCTTGATGAGTCGCTGGCGCTCGATGCGCTCGATGAATTGCGGGCCGTTTCGATGATTAGACCACTTGATCAGTCGCGGTATAGCTTCGATCACAGCTTAACCAGCGAAGTCGCACGCCAGGAGATGGGCGAACCACGCTACCGACAATTGCACCGCCGTATCGCCGATGGGATGATACAGCTTTACCAATCACAAATCGACGAAGTTGCCGGGCTCATTGCCACACATTTTGCTCAAGCAAATGCACTGGAATGTGCTACACTCTTTGCGGTACAGGCTGGCCAGAGAGCGATGCGTTTGACCGCCTGGCAGGAGGCGATTTCCTTTTATCGACAGGCACTCGTCGGTGCCGATCAAGAGGAATGGTTTGCGATTACGATGGAACTTGGTGAGGCGTATTTTCATGCGGGTGAAGCTCTGGAGGCTTCAGAGATATTTCAATCAGCACTGACATGGGCGGAAACGCACGAGGATCAGGTAAAGGCCGATGATGCACGCCTGGCCCTGGCACGTTCACTTATTCCGCAATCCCGCTTTGCGGAAATTATTACCCTTATTAACAATATACAAACCACTGATGTACCTGACCATAAACTGACGGTTGAATTCTTATGGGGCACAGCACTGTCGCTGGAAGGATTCGATTTAGCAGCAGCAACTGAACATCTGAAAGCGGCTGAAGCACTTCATGAGCAACAAGGCCAGGCAAATCCCAGTCATCTGGTGCAAATTCGTTTTGAGTTGGGGAGCGTGGCCGCCCAGCAAGGAGACCTGACAACCGCTATTGCGTACTATCATGCAGCACTTGCTACAGCTGAGGAATCCAACGATGCGCTTGCAACATACTGGCGTACGCTCGTATACAACAACCTTGCCTACCATCTTTTATTACTTGGAGATGCGACGGCCATTGAGTATGCCCAGACCGGAATGCAACACACACAGGAACATGGTCTTCTGGGGCTCCAACCATATCTCCACTCAACGCTGGGCGAAATCGCAATGGCCGATAACGATCTTAGTACAGCTAAAGAACAATTTACGATGGGATTACAACTGGCTGAACGGTTGTCGATGCCGGAACGCGTCGCTGGTCTGACGGCTAACCTTGGGTTGGTGGCACTGCACCAGAACCAGCGTGATCAAGCAACTCAATATCTCTCGACAGCACTTAAACAGGCAGATATGCTACAAATCCACCATCTCGCAGCCCAGATTCGGGTCTGGATGGCCCCACTACTCCCTCTCGATGCAGCACACGAATATCTTGACACAGCACGTACTTTTGCAGAGCAAAGCGGTCGTCAACGCCTTTTAGCAGAAATACAACACGTCACACAGCAACTATCACAGACAAGATCTTAATCAAAGCGAACAATTAACTCATCCAGTGAACGTCGCTCACGTCGTTTCGGGTCCGCAGCGGCATAGCCGAGCGTGATCAAGGCGTGTGGTATCAGCATAGGATCAAGGTCGAGGGCAGCGACGACAATGTCGGGACAAAAAAGTGGCGCGCACATCCAACCACCATCGAGGCCCAGGCTATATGCCATCAACAACATATTTTGCACCGCGCATCCCAGACTCTGGATGGCCATAATCGTCTCGGCCTCATTGCGATCATCATCAGGATATTCATCCATTTCTCCCATGTACAGACATGGAATAATGATGGCCGGTGCCTGTGTAATCCGTTCGTGCGATTTGTGACGACGTAGCTCGATAATCGCATCATCCTGTTGATCAAACGCGAGTTGCCGACGCCACTCATCACCCATCGCCTCCGCAAGTTGTTGTTTTGGTTCAGCGCGTGTGAGTACCACAAACCGCCAGGGCTGTCGTCCATGTGGTGAGGGCGCCCACCCTGCTGCAGCTAAAATCTCCATAATGTGTTGATGTGCAACAGGGCGGTCCTGATAACGCCGGACGGAGCGGCGTCCACGGATAATCGTAGTGAGATCGAGATCGTTGCGTTCCATGGTTAACTCTTATCGGAATAGATCACGTTCGGGTGAACGGATCAACTTTTGTGCAGAAGCATTAGTTGGTGTATAGTTATAGCCGCGAATGATCGCCACCGGCACCGCATCGACTTTCCCCATCACCAGTTCCGCAGCGGAGGCCATCTCATCGGCCACCGCAATGTTGCTTGCCTGCATCATATATCCGTGGGTGTCTGGCTGACCCGCGTAATCGGCCAGTGGATCAATACCGGCAACTCCGATGGCCACATTCACCTGACCCTCACGCCAGGGCCGCCCAAAAGTATCTGAAATTATCACGGCAACCGTTGCATTGCTACGCTCACACAGGGCATCTCGCAGGCGGGATGCCGAGCGATCCGGATCGACGGGCAACAAGGTTACCAGACGTTCACTACCTACATTCGACTCGTCCACACCTGCATTGGCACAGATCAGGCCGTGGTGAGTCTCGGTGATCAGCACACGGCGATCCATCCTGACCACACGACGGCTTTCGCGCAATACAATTTCGTAGTGGTGAGCATCTTTGTGGCCCTGCGCTGCGGCCATGTGGGCCATGTGTGATGGCTCAACGGTGGTCGGGTCAACCATGCGACCCTCTGCTTTGGAGACAATCTTTTGCGTGACCACCACCACATCACCATCGATAAGTGATATATCTTGTTCTTTGAGCGCTATATGGATTATGGTAGGGAGATCATCAGCAGGAACCACCTCTCCAATACCGTGGACAGGAATAATCTGGATTGGACCAGTCATGGATGTTCATTCCTCTGTATACGTTAATACAGGGGGGTATTGTACCACGGAGTCACAGCCGATTTATGTCGTACATCCAATATAGCTAACACACCACGCTTTACTCTGTACAACTTAACTAAATATGCAACCGCTATGAGGCAAACGCTTGGTTGTTTTATCAGGCATATGTTAAAAATCAGCCTTTTGTGCTTGCCGTGTACCCACGTATAGCATCACAAAAAACAGAAGTATGGTCATAAGGGTATATATTAGCGGAGAAACCGGCAGGCGCGGAACAAACAACTTACGATATGATACAAAATACATAACATCAAACTGATCTGCAATTGCCAAATGAGATATGGAAAAGCTGCTAATCAGCCAAGTGAGAATGAAGCCTATCGGCAGATATGGGTGTGGATAGATCAACGATATCGTCACGACTATGCTAGCCACAAACCATAATCCGAAGGCCGTATACACCCCAACGAACACTACAAAAAGAGGCATGGGAATATGTTGCCACCGGGGCGATGCAGGTCCTGGCATGCCAGCCTCTCCGGTGTTCAGCGCAGAAGGACTATCCTGTAGAGTGATGGGGACTTGAAAGGCACTACCGATCATGCTAAACAGAAAAGCGAGTGCGACAAAACTAATGGCTAGCATCCCCAGCGCAAGTATGCGGGCTAACCACCATTTTGCGCGTGACTGTGTGCGCTGTAACACCAATGCAATAGTATTCATTTCACGATCCTGAATATAATTATCACCTACAACAATAATGAACCCCAGAATAAAGATCCAAGCCACATGCAACTGATCAACCAGCATTGCAGGAGGAATATCCCATATATTAACTGCACGGGGAAATTGCGCTAGCAGATCAAACTGTATATCATCAACATATAACCAGCCAGCCAGCAAGAAAACAGGCGGAACAAACAACCAGCGCCATGTAAAGTTTCGGAGTGCTATGAAAAGAATAGTTTGAACAAATGGTTTCATGAACGAACTTCTTGTCCCACGATATCCAGAAAGGAATCTTCCAGCGACGTTTGACAACGAGAAATCTCTTCTACATTGATACCTGAGTGCACCAGAGTACGAACAAGTTCTGGGGTTGGTATATCTGTGTTTACATGTACTACCGGATAGTCATTGTTTCTGCCGCTTGATTCAATGGTAACATCATACTGTTTGGCCCATCGGTGCAACAGATCAACATCTGTGTCATCTGAGACTGCAATAGTGAGCAGTGCCCGTTCGGTTGGTGTAATCACTTGTACGATACGACCCTGCTGAACTAACAGCACTCGATGACAAATGCGCTCGACTTCGGTTAACAAATGACTGGCTAAGAAAATCGCGATACCCTGCTGTGAAAGCGTCACCAATAGTCGTCGCAGATCAACAATGCCACCAGGATCTAACCCGTTGGTCGGTTCATCCAGAAGCAGAATACGTGGTCGTTCCATAAGCGCCTGTGCTAACCCAAGCCGCTGCCGCATACCCAGTGAATAGGCACTAACTGGGCGTCGATCCTGCGGGTCCAGACCAACAGTTGTAAGAGTGCGACGAATATCTTCCAGTGTTACCACACCCCGAAGTTTCCCCAGCATTTGTAGGTTCTTGGTACCAGACAAATAGGGGATAAATCCGATTTGTTCCTGAACAAGGCCAATATTATCGGGAATATGATCGGTGTTTTGCTCTATATGGGTACCCAAAACAACAATCGTACCCGTATGGGGTCGTATCAGACCAGCCATGAGTTTGATGAGTGTTGTTTTTCCGGCCCCATTTGGGCCAATAAAACCGAGGATTTCACCCGTATGCAGGGTCAGATCGATATCCTGAAGTGCCCAGCGCTGCTTATATTTTTTGCTCACACCTTGTATGGAGATAATCGGCTCATCGTGATGCGACATTACTCTGGCTCCCGTAGTAAAAAGACCATTGATCCAACAACAAAGAGGAGCAGCCCAATGACACCCCAATAGAGCGGCGCAGCATAGCCCAGTAGTGCGCTTGGTACAGTTCTGGGATATGTACTCCATAATTCTAAATATACCACGGGTTGCAGAATCTCCAGTGGACCACGGAGGACATAAATACCCCCAATTACTGCTGCAAAAGGCAATATCAATGCAAGGTACTCATTTGCAATAAACGTGCTCACTACAACTCCTACCATTGCAAGAGCTGCACCGGCCAACATCAAGAAGCCAATAGCGACCACATCATTCCAGAACGGTGCAGTGCGTGCAAGTTGCGGCAAAGGGCCAGGATAGCTGGGGGGACGTGGAATACGCTCCCCCGTTTCACTTCGACCAAACCCTGGAAACTGAATTGTATTACCGAACGGGGCAAATAGAGCTGTCATGCAAAGAAAGAGAAGGCAGCTGATCAGAACAGCCATCATTGCTGCTGTTGCCATAGATAGCGCCTTCACCACAAAATACTGCCAACGCGAGATACCTCGTGCAAGAATGAGTGGAATATAGTTGTGTCGCCGATCAACAGCTAAAGAACCTGCAACGGCTACTCCTACAATGAGTGGAATCATAAGTACTAGCCAGGTAGACATATGCCCAAGTGCTGTTAACGCACCGCCTACCCGTAGCTCCATGAATGGTCTTCCTGTCTGGGAAAAATGATTTGATACACTACTCCAACTTCCAACGATCACCACTGGTTGTAAGATCCAGAAACGTGGACGTGTGACAAGACGAACAAATTCAACTTTAAATAATCGTAAACACTTTATCATAATATATGTAGGCAGCCGAAGTGTCTCGGATGCCTATAAAGATGCCTTACCTAGGTAATTACAAATCTCCCTTGAAACTGCACACGAAGCAAAGAGAACGAGTCAATCGTTATAAAGACATCTTGGGCTACACCAGTCGCATTATCGTAGATGACCCCAGTACAATTACCAACGTCGACTCCCTTTGACCCCAGAACAGCACCAGTAGCGACACTTTTCACACGAAAAGTTGCACCACTATTGTTACCCGAAGCATCCAAACAGACTTCAACTTTATTATTCGGATGGAGTGTAAAAATACTTCCACAATTCTCCTCACCAAGTCGCGGAGCTATACAATCAAAACCAATCTCACCTGACGCTGCTTGTGCGGAATGTGGCGGAATGTGGCGGTATCACCATAACCGAGACCAATGGTATCATGATGCACAACAAAAGGAACTTTAACGAAGTTACAACCTTCATAGCTTGTTTCTCCCTAATCATTATTATACAACCTAACTGCGGTAGAAAAATATTAACAGAAAGGTTTTTACAACACAAGGTAGAAATCTACTTACCTCTCTGGATATTTTATAGACTCAACCAGGTGCCACAGCCCCCAATAATACAGGGTTGCTTCCACACGATTTGATAAGTACAATTGACTTAGTATTTGGGAGATTGTATTTGAGACACTCTGTGGTTTCACATTACAGGTAGCTGCGATTTCTTTGTGTGTGAAACCACATGCAAGTAAACGTAAGATACGTCGTTGCGATACTGTAAGTAAACATTCCATAGGATATGGAATACGGTAGCTCTGCCCATCATAGGCACAATCAATAGCATCTGCAACATCCTGATCAAGTGTTGGGTTGACTAAGAGAATAGCTGATGCAAACTCCCACAAGTCCTCACAATACTCTGGACACTGGTTGCTTGTTATAAGAATTTGTTTGGTTGAACGTTTTGCAGCAGTTGTCATAACTGTAATTGCAAATCCACTTGGCGCATCAAGGATAATCTCAATGGATGAGTAGATATCTCTCGTATATCCAAGATTTTCCAAACGTTGAGCAGATTGCTCGCCTAGATCAGCAAGACCACACAAGATAGTAAATGTAACCTTCTCCTTAAAAGACTTATAAAACATCGAAGCTCCTATCAATTGAAGCAATTCATAAGAGTCGCAACGCGGTATTTAGAAGTCAAGTAGCAGATATGTCCTTGGTTGTTACTCTCTAACTATAGGACGTGTACGTATACCTAAAAGTAACACTTTTCGTAAAACCCATTACTAACTTATACACCATTGGCAACACCATAACTTTGTTAAATATACAAAATAATGCCGTAAAAATCCAAAAACGCGTTTTGAGGAGAACAGCTTTACTAAGTGGGGTAGTAAAATTAGTGAGCAAGGTAGCAAGATAGGTATTGTAGATACCTGTAGAGAAGAGAGCCAATACTTGGAGGTTCATGTATACTGTAATCCAAACCAGACTCAACTATATGCAGAGTTACCACAGCTGCTCTGTTGCCACCGACAAACGCCCATCCGCAAGTTGTGTCACCGGAGCAGGATTCGACAGACCACCGACGAAATTACCCGTCTCATCGAGACCATGCCACGCCATAAAAACAAGCGATCCATCAGGGCCTTCGATGATCTTGCCCGCATAGAACTGGCCATGTCGATCTGCGACTAATCCTTCATCAGTTAGCAATCGATACGGTCCGGTCAGACGTTCAGCACACAAATAGTGCGTCCCAAACCATTGACCTGATGAACCTGTGCGTTGTATTCGTTGTGCGGCATGACGTGCAAAGTCGGTACAAAACAACATGTATAAACTATTATTCAGTGATATTACTTGAGGGACTTCCAAATAGGCAAACTCACCCGGCTCACTCACCGGGGGAAGCACTTCCCAGTCGAAAAGATTGGGTGAACATGCACAACCGATCACACCACGACCGTCAGGAGAACCATCCTTCGCACGAGCACAAAAAAACATATAGTAGACACCCTCATCAGGTGCAAAAACCACATAAGGATCACGACACGATTCATCCATCCAATCACCTGAGTTAAGCTTCTCATACCAGCGCGTGTCAGCTTCCACCAGTGGATTAATCGGGTAGCGTTTCCACGTTGACAAATCAGCGGATGTGGCCAATCCAATACGCTGAATGAAGCCTTCTTCCGCAAGACTCGTTCCGGTATAAAACAGGTAATACAACTCATCACGTTCAATAATACTACCAGTCCAAATGGCACGATCATCCCAATTTCCCACCGGACCGGGACCTAACGCCATGGGCAACTCCTGCCAGTGGACCAGATCGGTTGAAGTGGCATGACCAACTGTAGCAACAGCATGGCGCATGTCTGGATGTGACAGGCTGCGTGGTGCTTGCAGATAAAAAAGATGATATGGTTCCCCGGATTTACGTGGCGCAAACCAGAAATCCCACAAATAGTGATCATCGGGTATGAATGTCATATCCTATCCTTTCACACCAGAACTTGCAACAGACTGAATAAACCACTTCTGGAATAAAAGAAAGACGATCAGGACTGGAATGGTCACCATACTGGCATAGGCCATAATGTCACCCCAGCGTAATGGTGCCTGCCCAAACAACACCTGCATCCCCACTGTCAATGGCCGAAAATCATCGCCGCGTGTAACCATGAGAGGCCAGAGAAATTCACCCCAGTATTGCAGAAACTTCAGAATGGCTACTGTGGCAAAGATTGGACGCGAGAGGGGTACAACCAATTGCCAGTACATACGAAAACGACTTGCGCCATCAACAAGTGCTGCTTCTTCTAATTCTTTAGGAATACCAATAAAAAACTGGTAGAACAAAAAAATTGAGAACGCATCAGCCCAAAAAGGAATGATTTGGACATGATAGCTATCGATCCACGAACGACTGCCATCAAACCAGGGAAACTGATTGACCAGTAGCAACAATGGTACTGCAATCGCCTGAAATGGAATGATAATTAATGCAATAACGACGGCAAGCATCAAACGGCGTCCAACAAACGGAATCCGTGCGAGGGCATAGGCTGCCAGACTATTAAAAAACAGACCAAATACCACCGTAATCGTTACAATTACCAGTGAATTATAGAGATAGCGGCCAAAGGCGATCC
This sequence comes from Chloroflexi bacterium AL-N1, assembly GCA_013122435.1. Taxonomy (GTDB): domain Bacteria; phylum Chloroflexota; class Chloroflexia; order Chloroflexales; family Roseiflexaceae; genus AL-N1. The sequence goes on along the minus strand of WYDT01000021.1, from coordinate 107,211 downwards.
GCACAAAGACATCCTGATAATTTTCCAGAGAAATAGTACCATAGGGGATAAACGCCGCCAGACCGCTCATGTCTCGCAGTACCTGTGCTTCATCGGCTTTGAATGATGAGATCAGCATAAAGACAATCGGGAATAGAAAAAAGCATGCCAATATCATCATCAATATATAGGTCATTGTTAAGCGTACCAGCTGCTGTGTACGCTTACTCGATTGATATGTGGTAACAGCCATAGTCAAACCTACCCTTCCTCAGTCAGGACAACCCGTTGGAGAATCGAGATGGCGAGCACAATCAGAAAAAACACCACCGAAATCGCTGATGCATAGCCAATACGCAGTGTACGAAAGCCCTCGTTCACAATGTGCAATACCGTTGTCATTGTGGCATCCTCAGGCCCACCTTGTGTCATGACCTCCACCTGATCGAAGAGACGGAAGGACAGGATTGTGGTTGCGATCATGATAAAAATGGTGGTGTTCCGTAGTTGTGGCAGTGTCACACCGACAAACTGTTGCCATCGATTCGCACCATCAATCTGAGCTGCTTCGTACAATTGCTCAGGAATATCCTGCAATCCCGCCAGATAAATCACCATCTGAAACCCCACGCCTTGCCAGATAGACATGAGCATAATTGCTGGAAGTGCCAACCGCGTATCACTTAACCACGAATAAGGACCCCATTGACCCAAACTTACCGCACCAATAAATGCATTAATCAGACCCTCGCCAGGATTATAGAGAAACGACCACACAATCGCAATAACGGCCATAGCCGTGACCACCGGACTGAAGTAGATGGTACGAAAGACATTCACACCACGCAGACGCTGATTGATGAGCGTAGCCAGAAAAAGGGCAAACGCAGTCTGTGTTGGCACCACAATCAATGCAAAGAGAAAGTTGTTAATCAATGCATGATGGAGCGTTTCATCACCTAGCATACGCTCAAAATTACGTAGCCCGACAAAACTCGTTGGAAGATTTGGATTAGGAATAAGACGCTGATCGGTAAAAGAAAAAAAAACAGCCATCAGAAAAGGTATAACGAGAAAGATGAACAGGATCAGGAAGGCCGGGCTGATAAACAACCATCCCGCACGTTGGTCGGCGCGGCGCCATCCCATCTGCGACGATGAAGCTGCCTTTGGATGTATTTGAACACTCATTATGCACCTCACAAATGTGGAATGTGCGATGCGAGCTATAACCCACATCACACACCACACAACGTTCACAATTATTGGGTTGGATAGCCCTGGTTGTCTTCGATGTCCTGATCGATGGCCTGAGCAGCTTTGTCCAGTTCATCCTGCACATCGGCACCCGAGGCAATATTATCAATCGCCTCTTGGAAGGCTTCAGTGATCGCCGGATATGCCGGTGTGATGGGGCGCGGGAGGGCAACACCACCCTCAAGTTGTTGTACATATATATTGAGGGGGCCACCTGCTCCATACAGTTCCGATTGCTCAATCGCAGAAAGACGTGCAGGCACAGCACCATTGGCATTACTCATACGCAAAATCTCTTCTGGTGTCAACAAAAAGTTCAATATTTCCCACGCCACATCAGGGTTTTCGCATGTGGAAGTGATGCCCCAATTCCACGATCCCATACCAGTCACCGCCCCGGCTCCCAGATCAGGAGCTGGCAAGAGAAGTAAGTCATCACCCAGCGCATCCAAATAATCAGGATATGCCCAGTGACCGACCCAGTTGAGTGCAGTTTTACCCTCCACAAAATCGGTATCACCCGCAGGCTCAGGGTTTACATACCCCTGCTCAAAAAGCCCTTGAAACCAGGTCATTGCTGCAACAGCCTCAGAGCTATTCAATACACCATCAGCCGATTGATAATCAGCACGATTGACAAGATCACCGCCAAACGACTGAACAAATGGGGAAAAACCATAGGTAAACCACTCACCACGCCCATAATTCATCTTGAGATCGAACGCATACTCAACACCCTCAATAGCCTGGAGTGCCGCTAACGCCTCATTAAGTTCATCCAGCGTCCATGGCTCCTCGACTGTGGGAATACGCAAACTAGCTTCTTCCACATAGGTGCGATGAGCATAAAATCCAAGACCCGAATCGAACTGCCCCAGACTATACAGCTGATCATTGTAGATCCCCTGCTCCAGAATCGATGGCAAAAAATCATCTCTGATACCAGCAGCATCGACATACTCATCAAGCGGAATCAGATAACCGGACCAGGCATAGTTATATAGATTTGGACCATCAAAATCAAGAAGACATGGGAGATCATTTGCCAGCGCCGCCGCATTGACTTGATCGTTATAGCTTCCGTCCGGTAACTCAACAAGATCAATGGTGATATTAGGATTTTCTGAGGTAAAGTTTTCGATACTGGTATTGAGGGCCTCCCGTTCACCGCCCTGCCCAGAGTGATACCAGAGTTCTACCGTTACAGTGTCACCAGTATCTGCCGAATCTGCTGCACCATCTGTATCACCCGTATCTGTCGTTTCTCCAGCACCTCTACCACAGGCAGCCAGGATAAAGCTCATCAGCACCAGAAGTGTCACAAGTAAAAAGCGTCTGTTTTGCATCATATAAACCTCTGAACTTCATTGTTATTCAGGCTTCATAAAAAGGAACCTTTGATCAGTGGGTAACGTTAATAAGATCTGTAGAACGATAACCTCCTTTCACAAGCTGAAATAGTACAGTTTGGTATTCAGGTCGTTTCGCGCTGGACAATCATTAGCGGTAATTTGATGTGTTGTACCAATCGTGATTGATCACTTAAGCGTGCCAGCAAGAGATCGATCGCTATCCGACCTGATTCTTCAAGTGGTTGGCGCACGGTCGTCAGTCCAATATAATCAGCAATTTCAAGATCATCGAAGCCCACGACGGCTAATTGCTGTGGAACGACCAGTCCTCTTTCGCGGGCTGCTTTGAGCACACCCATGGCCTGGTTATCGCTTGGAGCAAAAATAGCTGTTGGTGGTTCTGGTAAATCCAATAACTGATGGGCGAGTTGCTGTGCCTCCGCCAATCCGTGCGGACCCAACGCAATATAGTGATCTGTTAATGTGAGCCCTGCATCCTGTAGCACTTGTCGATAACCAGCCAGCCGACGAGCGCTTGTGTGGAGGGCATAATCGGGAACAAAAGCATCACCAACAAAAGCACAACGATGATGGCCCCGCGTAATAAGATGTTGTGCTGCAAGACGACCACCAGCAACGTCGTCAATCTCGATACTGGAGAAAGACTCGTGGGCATGCTCAATCAGAACCGTTGGAAGATCATGTGTTGCAAGACGTTGAGCAACAGTCTCATCAAAGGGTAATGATATGACTACAAGACCATCGAGTCGTCTGGTAATCGGTAAACTAGCCAGATAAGAATCACGATGTGCGATTGAATCAACGTTGTAGATAACGAGTTCGTAGGGAGAAGTAGCGAGCCGCTCGGCCACACCACGCAGCCGCTGGACAAAGGAAGGGTAGGTAAAAAAAGGGGCGAGAACACCAAGACGTCCGATCTGTTTGCGCGCACGCCCGACTGCCTCCGCTTTCGGAACAAAGTGTAATGAATCAATAGTAGCCAGGACACGTGTGCGTGTTTTGACGTTAACCTGTTCAGGAGAATTGAGCACACGCGAGACAGTTGAGATACTTACTCCGGCCTGTTTCGCCACATCATAGATTGTTGCGTCCGACATGGGTGCGTTACTCCTTGCTACACATCCTTGTACTGATAAATAACACTTTTATGAAAGCACTTTCAAAATGGGTATATAGAATTTAGCACGGTTTGACGGGGTTGTCAATGCACAATAAAAGAAATCATAAACTGTGACGTGGCTATTTTGTGTTGCTGGTTTTACAATATTTAAAAAGTCAATATGGTGTCAAATTAATCTCAGTATTTGAGCACATCAAAAACGTGAGCAAGGTGCAGCAAAAAAGAGTATAACATATCAAGCGTATATGCTACAATTATATTTACTGGACTTACGATTATCAGGGCGGTATATATGTCACAGGAAATACCCATCGATGAAATTGAGCAACACCTGGTAACTCTTCGTGCCAAAGCCCCGCCAGATACCGAACTTATCGATATATACAACCAGATCGCCGAACACAGGTATGTTGATGTTCAACGTAAGCTGGTTGTGAGCCAGGAAGCCTATGATCTTGCTCAGAGCCTGAACGACATCCCAAGACTGGTTCGTAGCCTGGTCAATATTTGTTTGTCATACAGTGCTCAGGCACAGGTTGAAATGGTACTCCCACGCGCCAACGAAGTGCTTACATTGCTGGAAAGCTCACCAGACCCACATCTGGAAGCCCATATCTACTTTTGCTTTGCTCAATCCAATCGACTTATGGGGCAATACTCTCATTTATTTAGTTATGGATCGCAAGCTTTGCGTTTATATCAGCAGGTTGGGGACCGTGACAACGAGGCTGAGACGTTGAATGAAATGTCAATTGGGTATGTGTTTTTAGGTCAGATGGATCAAGCACTAACTTTTTTTCACAAGGCATTACATATATATCGTGCCACGAACAATACAGCCAAACAGGCAAATATGCTCAATAATATAGCCTTCACCTATTTGCAACAAGGCATGCTTGAGCAGGCTCGCACAACGATTGAAGAGAGTCTGCAGATACTACGCACACCCTATTCTTTAGATACTATGTGTGAAATACTGCTTAACCTGGGAGAGATCGATATAGCAGAACGTTATGCACAGGAAGCCCATGCATTGAATCACTCTGAAGATGGGAGTGTGCGTTTTCAGGATGCAGAGGTAGCCATCCTCCACAATCTTGCCCGTATCTATCAACGACAGCGTATGTTTGATCAGACAAAAAAGCATTATGAGGCAGCGCTAGCCTGCAGCATAACCAACAATCTGAAGCAGAGCCAGACAGAGGTGCTGCAAGATCTAGTAACCTTCTATGAGGAACAAAATGATATAGAACAAGCTCTATCATACTTTAAGCATTTCCATAATCTGGAAAAAGAACTCTTCAACGAGGAAAGTAATCAAAAGATACGTAACTTACAGGTAATGCACGAAACCGAGACGGCACGTCGTGAAGCATCTATTTTCCAGCAAGAGAATCTCAAGCTTGAACAGACGATCACCGCCCTTGAGCAAACCAAATCAGAGTTACAAACGGCTCTGACCGAGGTAGAACAACGTGCGGAAGAGCAGATGCAATTACTTGCAGAGAATGAGCGTCAACGACAGACCATTAGCGAGTTAAATTTGCCAGTTTTGCCCCTGACAGAGACGATTATGATTATGCCCCTGATTGGCAAATTGGATACAAATCGTCTCCAGCAATTACAAGAACGAGCGCTCTCAGCCATTCATCGTACAGCAACCACACATGTATTGCTCGATATCACCGGTGTGTCTATTGTGGACACTCAGGTTGCTCAGGGTATTATCGCTGTGGTTCAAGCTACTCGTTTATTAGGAGCGGAAGTAATCCTGGTTGGTATCCGCCCTGAAGTGGCCCAGGCTATTGTTAGTTTGGGGCTTGATTTACGCGGCGTACAGACTACCGCTAACCTTCAGGCAGCCCTCAGAAGCCTGGGCCTGCTCAAGTCCGTACGTTCTCCTCAATTCCGTGGTATTAAAGCTAAAGCTTAGTACGCCCGTTAACCCGATAATGATCTGGTATAACGTATCCTCTCATATCCAGACAACAGGCCACAGACAACCGCTTACCTGAAACCACATGAACAACAGAATAAGCAAGAAGTAATCCACGTAGATCATCATGGTGCTGTATCAGTTCCAGTGACAAGCACCCCTTGCTCTGACGAGGAACCAGAAAAGCTATCATCCGGTGCCTGTGGCTCACGACAACGCCAGATAAACCACAACGATGCAAGGACAAGGAAAAACATGAGTGCCTGCGGAATAAGATACGAACTCAGACCAGTGAGTTGGAAGAACGATCCCACACCAACCACCACGAAATTGGCCAAGGCATGTATCGCAATTGCCAACCAGAGCCAGCGAATGTTGTTATGGCGGAAGACCTGAAACACCATCACCGATAACGCAACATGGAAGATAACCGCCCATAACCGTTCCCAACCTCCCAAAAGTGGTATCCAATCCGGCAAAGCATAAATTGGGGCAAGTTGTTGTGCGAGCAGATCTTGTTGCTCTGGTGACAATGTTCCCACCGTGCCAGGTATACTGGCCAACCCTGCCACTGTTATGAGATTACCAACACCAATTAAAAGAATCGCCTCGATCCCGCCATGGCCCATGCCGTACATAATCGCTTTATTCCATGTCTTGGTATCACGTTTCATCAGCCAGCGATAACCAACATAGCGCCCCACTTCTTCAAACAACCCGGCAGTGAGCGCCAGGATTGCAAGCCACCCCATCGCTAACGCCGTTGATAACTGTATCCATGGCCCAACAAAAGTTTGTGCCACAAGAACCAGAGGGATACGGGTAACGAGTTGAAACAAGATAAAAATAAACGACCCATAGGCAAAGAAACGCCATCCGACCTGCAATCTGGGCTGTGCCACAAAGACCAGAACGATTGGATAGAGCAGGGCAAAGATTGCAGCTACTACCAGTGCAACGAAGATAACCATTTGATATGGTGTCAACGGCCTGAACGGGCGATTGAAAAAAACCGACAATCTGTTGTTCCTCAGTGAATGTCAGACGGAGATTAAGTTAATTTTGCTCAAATTCACAAGTAAGAATGACCCGTGTGTACTGATCATCTGATTCGACACGGGTATCAGCAATACGTTTGAAAGCACCATTCTGTGCAATGATATCATCCCAGATAGCTTCCAATTGGTCTGGTGGGGCTGCATCAAGTAGATCGCTGTCGAACTGTTCTGGAGCGGTCACATAATCACCATCCACAAGCTGTTCGATAAAGCGGGTTGCCTGCGCTATCAATTCTTCATCGTTAGCAGCACCTTACAGAGTGGGCGTAGCCATATGCTCAGCAAGAGCTGCTGGTGTGTTACCAAAGGCCATAAGCAAACCAACTACAAACATGGTTGCTGCGAAGAGGGTTGGTCGTATCATTGTATTACTCCATGCTATATAAGCAATTAAATAGATATTTAGCCAATTATCTAAATAACCACAGTTTACTGCTGGATAAGCACAATGTCAAGCCGTCACCGTACGACAATGTACTCCATCTCTATTACGCTTACGTTGATTGCACGACCGTCAGTTCCGTGCTACGATCCTGTATCATCTTTTGTATGAAGGAGTGTATGAACACAGACAATCTCCCCGGAATGCTCTCCCTGCCACAAGATCTCCAAAAAGGTATTGAGCAGGTTCTGGCGACTGTTCCAGCAACGCAGTGGATCCACGAGTCGCAGGCGTTGAGTGAACGTTATCGGTCATCACGTGTGGCTGGACGTGAACCACTGGCCTCTGGTATAGCACAGGTACTTGGTTACGCTGCCCTCATTATGCCCGCGACATACGCTCAACTCGTGGGGGCAATGCATGCCACCGCAATCCGAGTGCCGCACTGGCAACCACAGACTATGTTAGATATGGGGAGTGGTCCCGGCACTGCACTATGGGCCGCTGTCGCACAATGGCCGACGTTGCACTCTCTGGTAGCGTGGGAACGCGAGCCTGCTTTTATCGATCTTGGCCAACAGCTAGCAAGTGGTAGCACAACGTCAGCAATACGTGAGGCCCGTTGGGAAAGCATAGATCTATCGCACAGATCTCCTTCTGGCGCATACGATCTGGTTGTGCTGGGACATGTGCTCAATGAACTTGACCCCAACACACAACGGAACGTAATCACCAGTGCGTGGCGTATGACTAACGGTCTACTCCTGATCGTTGAGCCAGGTACCCTCGACACATTCGCTGTCGTACGTGCAGCACGTGATGCCTTGCTCGATGAGGGCGCACACACCATCGCACCATGTGTACACAACCACTCCTGTCCACTCCAGAACGATTGGTGCCACTTCCCCCAACGCCTCAAACGTCCGCCCTTCCAGCGACGGGCCCGAGGGGCGCCTTCAGAATGGGAAGATAGCAAATTCTCCTATGCAGCAATGGCGCGTTTTTATACGTCACAGCCAGCATGGGCACGCGTCATCCGTGAGGCGACCAGCAACAAAGCCTATGCTGAGACCACCATCTCAGGCAGTGCTGGGGTTACGCGCTATCGTGCACTCAAACGACACCGTGAAGCCTTCAAACAGATCAAGAAGATGCGCTGGGGGATACTCCTCGACGAACCATTGACCGATCCGATCAAGCCAGTGGAAGAGAAGTAATTCATTCTATTCCCTCTACATCTTTCCTCTTGACATTCGTATCGCTTTCGATTATATTAGTGTCAATATGACAATAATTAACTCAGATAAATATGAGGCAATCCCATGAGCATCTTCGACAATCGTCGCCTGACCAATGAAACCTTCAAACTTGATGCCGAACGCATGCGTATCGGCTGGTATTCCGATAAATACTTTGAGAACATCGTGGGCATGCTCTCAGGACTCGCCCAACAAAACTATGGTTTTAGCGGACATTCTGCACGCCTTGCTGCTGCCAGTATCGACCCGCGTGGTCTTGACATCGGCAATCTTGAGGTTGAGATGCAGTGGTTCACGCGCCGTCGCCCATTCTCGGTTATTGCTGGCGTTGACAAAACGCTGGCTATGTTACAACTCTGCACGGGCTATGTTGAGGATGGCCAATTCGTCAACACTTACGATCAACTTGAAGTCGAAGCTGTCCACGATGGTGTTAAGGCACACTACGACGGCGACCCGATGAACGTCCAGCCAGTCATCAAAGTGCGTGGACGCTACCGTGATTTTGCGTTGTTGGAAACACCCACACTGGGAACGCTCACCCGCGCTACCCGTATTGCGTCCAATGTCTACAACACACTCGTGGCAGCACGCGGCAAACCTGTGCTGTTCTTTCCCGCTCGCTTTGATGCCCACGAGGTGCAGGCCGCCGATGGGTACGCCTACAATATCGCCGTGCAGCGTTTCAACCACGATTATGGACGCGAAGTTGGTTCATTCATCTCCACCGACGCCCAGGGTGACTGGTGGGGTGGATTAGGCGGCGGCACCATTGCCCACGCAGCTATCGCGGCTTTTCTCGGCGATACCGTCGAATGTATGCTGGCCTTTGCCGAAACACGCCCGATTGAGGTTCCCCGCATTGCGCTGGTCGATTTTGATAACGACTGTGTTGGCACTTCCCTGGCGGTAATGGAGACTATGTTTGCACGCTATCGTGAACTCATGGATGCCGGGAAAGAGGAAGAGGCACAGCGCTACAAATTGTATGGTGTTCGCCCTGACACCAGTGGGACACTCCGCGATATAAGCGTGCCCCCAATTGGTGCCAAGAAACTCGATATGGGTGTGACACCACGACTGGTGTTTTTCTTACGTCAAGCACTTGATGAAGCATGGAAGCGCTGGACACTCTCCGAGGAATGGCTACCCAAAGCCCAGGAATGGTGTCGCGATATCAATATCGTAGTAACAGGCGGCTTTAATCCACATAAGATCAAGCGGTTTGAGCGGCTTGGTGTACCTGTCGATATTTATGGGGTCGGCTCGTCACTCTTCTCCAACAGCGATGAAGAGCAAACCAACAACGATTTCACCTCTGACGTGGTACAAGTCAAAATACAGGGCATGTGGTACGATCTCTCGAAGATTGGACGACGTCCATGTGATAACCCTGATCTTATACGTATCCAGTAACTATGAGGAGGTGCTATGACGACACGTTATGTCCACACGAATCTGATTGCCAGAGATTGGCAACGACTCGCAGCGTTCTACGAAGCCGTCTTTGGGTGTGTGCCTATCCCACCCGAACGTAATCTCGCTGGGATGTGGCTCGACCAGGCTACTGGCATCACCAACGCACGCCTCACAGGCATACATCTTCGATTACCAGGATATGGTGACAATGGACCAACTCTTGAGGTATTCCAGTATGATCCACTTGATGAACGACTGCCGACCCAGCCAAATACAGCGGGATTCGCACATATCGCCTTCGCAGTTGATGATGTCGCAACCGTGGTATCAGCGGTGTTCAAATTGGGTGGTTCCGCAGTAGGAAAACTCACCAGACGCGCAATACCCGGAGTCGGTCAATTGATGTTCCAATACGTGGCCGATCCCGAGGGTAACATTATCGAAATTCAAAAATGGGATCTGAACCAGTAGCACAAAGATACAACTAACGCACCACCTCCACCGTCATGAGTGGGAATGCACTGTCGGTCGTTTCGGCGATAGACAACCGCGCCATCGAGGTCATGTCATACACGCCCATCGTCAATTGATATACACCTGGTTCCAACTCGGGTGGCAAGTAGAGATCGGCGATATCGACGACTAATTCGTTCTGGACCCACTGTGATGTCGGGTAATCATACGCACGCATGAGCAAGTCACGTTGTGCGACAATCTGCCCCGCTTCGTTGGTCAGATGGAGAAACATCGCATAATCAATCGACATCTCTGCGGACGCTTGCCAATACATATTGAGTTGTAGCGTCTGACCTGGCTGGACAGACGTAGTACCATCGAGTGGATAGAATGCTGATCGCAACTCACCAGCCCCCCGCTGATAACCAAGAAACACCAATTGATCACCAAAGGATGCCAACTGTTGTTCAATCACCAGTTGATCGCGCTGAAATCCCAGATCGAGAATCTCCATATGGGGACTCGGTTGGCCATCCAATTCACCAGAGAAGCTCGCAATAACTTCTGCCTCATTCCGCAGCCGTTCATACTGCCCATGATCAATCCGCACATTGCCCACAATATAGCGATAACCCTGTGCACGATACCAATCAGCGTCGTGTTCAGCAACATTTTCGATAGTGGTAATCCAGGGTTGGTTGGCCCACGCCACCGGATGCAACGACACTGCCGCAGGCGCACCATGTGGTAGCCGATCTCGCAGGTAATCTCCTGCACGCACCTTGCTGTGTGGTTGGGCAAATAAGCGTGTCTGCTCAATCGATGTCCACAGCGGAAACACAATTACTGCCACCGTGAGTACTGCTGTGACGGCAAACTTCCGTGATGGCGAAGACAGTGTGTAACTGGTGTAGCGGGGGAATGTGTGTACCAGCCATTTCATCGTAGCGACAAGACCCATGCTGGCAAACAATACCAAAACAGGGAAAATCGGCATCAAATTACGAAAGAAATGCTCTACCTGTGCCACCACAAAGAGAAAATACGTACCAACAAAGCCCAGCAATACCAGCCCAGCCCGATCACGACGTGCAATAATAGCGACACTACCAACAAGCATGGCGATACACACCAACGGCGTCAAGCCATCGGACCAGAAGAATGAGAGATAGCCTCCCAGTGGCCACCGATTCACCAGATCACCGGTTGGGGCCTGGCTATATTTGGTATACTGCTTTATCACACCATCGACAAAGGCCTGGGGCGTAAGCAAGGCATAGGGTGTGCCAATCACAAAACCCACCATGCTCCACAGGGCCGCCCACGACAGCCGCCCAATGTGGCGGATACTCTCCCGGCGCCACACCAGCCAATGGGCAGCCATAATCGCCAGAACAACCAGTGCAGCGTTGTATTTGGCAGAGGCTGCCAGACCAGCTGCGATGCCTGCCAACGCATAACTTCGCCAGCGCTGGTCGTCAAGCAATCGAAGTGCAGCCCACAATGCCAGCAGAGTCATAAGCCCTGTCATCACATCGACAGTGATGAATTGCGAGTGGCGCACGTGAAAAGGCAACACCGCGATAATTACGGCTGCCACCACCCCAACAGCGGTGCCCCACCAGCGGCGCCCAACTACAAACAACAACCCAACAGTCAATGCACCAAAGAACGCAGTCAGTACCCTCCCCCACACAAAAAAGCCAGGGGTTGTGACATAGTGATTGGTTCCCTCGGGCAACTGAGAAATAGCGGTGTACAAGCCCGTCATCAAGCCATAACGCCAGTGAGCCTCAAATGTGGCACGCAAGGCATAATAGTACATGGAGGGCTTCTCAAAAAACTGTGGGTTCCAATCTCCACGCTGGAGCATGCGTAGTGCAGTATTGGCCGCCGATGGTTCATCGTGATGATCGACGTAGGGTAATCCCCAACCTGCTGCAGTCACCCGTAGCGCAAATGCGCCCAGCAAAATACCCACCACGAATGCAGCTAGCCACAATGACCGCGTGTGCTGCATGCTTTTAACCCGATAGATAACACGACTTGCCTGTAAAAACATGGTGCCTCCCGCAACACCAGAACTACTTCTAAAGTTGCGTTATGATTAACGTGCTTCAAATCATAAGACGATCAGGTCACACGTATAGATACATACTTTGTTCAAACTGCGATACAATATACTCTTATTGTACAAGAACTTTAGTTTAAACGATTTTTCACAATGCGCGACCAACAAAAGCTTGTGGATTATTTGCGCCACCGCACACCCCTGACAAGTGTGGTCAGCTATCCCAATCGCGGGCCATGGGGCAACAATCGTTATCCTGGTAATTGTTCGGGTTATTTGCTTATCGATCTCTGTGCGACTTATACACCAAAACGTGTGCTTGATCCCATGGAAGGTGGCCAGACCAGCCGTGAGGTATGTGCGGACCTGCAGATCGACTATACCGGCTATGATTTGCGTACCGGCACCGATAGCCTCCATGACGATATTGGAGAGGGCTACGACCTTATCTTCTGGCATCCACCCTATCACGATATGAAACAATACACCGACGATCCACGAGATGTAAGTCGGAGTGGATCAATGACTGTCTTCCTATCTCTCCTTCGTGCAGGTTATCGTCGGTTCTTTGAGTTACTTGCTCCCGATGGGCGTCTGGCCATATTGATCGGCGATCTGCGGCGCCGCGGTCATTATGCGCCACTTACGGCAGAAGTCGCTCGGCTTGATCAAGCCCACCTTGAGAGCATCGTGGTTAAAGTACAACATAATGTCAGTTCCAACAAAACCACCTATACCGGTTCTTTCGTTCCAATACTGCACGAAACACTCACAATCTATCGCAAAACTGCGCTTAAATAGCCGACAGAGCAAGTGTATCGACCAATCGCATCATATGTGGTACACTATGGTCATAAACAAGATAATGATGGTAAGTAGAGAAATATCTGCTATGTCTCATGAGCGAGGTCGTTCCCTACGGGCAGAGTCGACCGGGAGTGTTGCAGAAGCAACTATCCGCAGTGTCCTGATTAAACGTGGTTATGTCGAGTTAAGCGTTCACGATGCACAACGCGAAGAATCATCGGTCGAACAGACGGCCATGTTTCGTGATTTTGCGCGTCGTCCCAAACCATCGCGTCTGTTTGTTGCTCAGTATCCCGTTGGGCAAAGCATTTACGGATTACCGCTTTTTGCTGACTTCTGGATTTATGGTGCACCAGATTTTCCAGACGGGCTAGCCTTAGAGGTCAAGTGGCAACAGTCGACGGGTAGCGTCGACGAAAAATTCCCTTATCTTGTACTCAATATACAACACTGCTATCCATGTCCTGCTCTGATTATTGCCGATGGCGGGGGCCAACGTCCAGGAGCACTACACTGGCTGCGCGACCAGGCTAACGCCAATCTTGTTGCAGTCTACACGCTCGCCGAGTTCCTGGCATGGTCGAATAGACATTTGTAACCTCCTTTGACTATTCAATTATCTACTGAAACAAACTCTTTCCCTTATACGTACTAAAAGCAGGACAGCATGTAGTAATACTGGAAGTTACGCGTTAGAGACAGGAGAGGTTACGTAGATGATACCTTCACCCTCGACAACATCACATGCGCGTAATCCACGCACCCAGCGTTATCGATTCTGGCGCTTGTTGCGTGCTAATTTCTACGACCTGCTGTTACTCCTGCGTGACTCGTGGGTAGTTCTCGCTGGTTTTGGGCTTTTGGTTGTCATTGGAACGGTTTACATCTACTTTCGTTATGATGAATTCTCGCTGGCAGGCGCCACCTATGAAACGCTCAAGCTCTTAGCACTCGAAAGCGATCTGGTGCTTCCTCGTGATCGCCTGGGGCAATTGCTCTTCTTTCTGATACCACTGTTTGGTCTTGCGCTTATCCTACAAGGTGTGCTCAACTTTGGGCGCTTACTGCTTGATAAGAATAGTCGGCGGGAGGCCTGGCAGGTCGCGCTGGCCTCGACATACACAGATCACATCGTTATCTGTGGGTTAGGACGCGTGAGCTTTCGTATCGTGACACAACTCATTGATGCTGGTTATGAAGTGGTCGTCGTCGAGCAAAACTGGGAGAGTGAATTTGTCGAACGTGCCTTGCGACGCAAAGTGCCGGTGGTGCTGGGTGATGCACGAGAGCCTGAGGTGCTGCGACAGGCTGGCATCACACGTGCTCAGGCCGTGGTGGCCGGCATAAACGAAGATCTTCTCAACGTCGAAATCGCTTTGACAGCACGCACATTGAATCAGGCTATTCGCGTGGTCTTGCGGGTCTTTAATGATGAACTCGAGCGTAGTCTCGAGCGTGCTTTTGGCCCAAATACTGTGTTTAGCACCTCAGCGCTTGCTGCACCCACCTTTGCGATTGCCGCCGTGAGTCGTCAGGTAGATTTTGTCTTACCTATTGGGGAGGAGTTTCTCGGAATCACCAAACTGGAAATTCAATCCGAAAGCGATATTTGTGGATTTGTACGGGCTATTGAAGATGACAATAATATTCGAGTCATTCGCCATCAGGATCAACTTGGACGAGAACTCCAGCCGGGAATCATGCGCCAATTAAATGGCGGTGATCAGGTGCTTCTTCTCGGATCAATCAACGCGATTGAGTCGTTGCGTGCCAAAAACGTGCACGGAAGTAAACTCGATTTTCTCCGCGCCACTCCGATTGAACGACCCAACCTACAACTTCAGACCGTAATCCTCTGTGGGCTTGGCAAAGTGAGCTATCGTGTGGTGTCGCAACTACAGCGCATGGAGCCACGACCAAACGTAGTGGTGATACAAGACGCGAATCGTAATCCCGATTTTACACGACACATTCGCGAACTCGATGGCGTGACGACTCTGATTGGCGATCCACGCGATGTAGACATTTTACGAAAGGCTGGCATCGAGCAAGCTTACTCTGTCGTTGCACTTAGTTCAAACAACCTCTTGAATCTACAAATTGCCCTGGCTGCCCGTCGTTGCTGTCCTGATGTACACATTGTGATGCGAGTCTTTAGTGAGGCACTGGCGGATAAACTTGCCGATATGCTAGGCATTCGTACCACCTACAGCACTTCCGGTCTTTCAGGACCAACCCTTGCGGCGGCTGCCATTATTGGTGATGTAACCCATGCCTTCTTTTCAGATAAATTGCTCTTTTCTGCTGATGAAATCGTTATCAACACCAATAATCCACTGATTGGATCAACCATTGACACGATACGCAACACCTACCATGCCACAGTAGTCGGGCTTAAACGTGACAATGTGTTACACGTATTACCAACCCTTGATAACCATCTACAAGAGGGTGATGAGATTATTTTGCTTGCACATATCGATGCCCTCAATACTGTACGTGATGTCCTGACAAAAGAAACCCCTCCTTCAGATTCGATACCATCCACACCGATCAATCCCCCACCACAAACACCTGTACCAAATCAATCTGAAAGTGCGTAGCTTCGCTCATAGGTCGAGAAACCTATTACAGGATGCTCTATGTTACAATACGCATGAATCGTTTTTAAGAGGGCTGATACGGTTATGGAGAATCCTGAAACAACCACTATCTTACATGAAATTCTGACACATAAGCGCACAGAAGTAGCACGACAGACGGTCAAAATACCACTGGTGCAACTACAAAAGAAAATAGCGACACTACCACCAGTACGGGATTTTGCGACAGCGCTCAAACAACCAGATCGCGTCTCACTTATTGCCGAAGTCAAAAAAGCCTCGCCCTCTAAAGGAGTGCTTATTGAGCAATTTGACCCACTCAAGCTGGCGCGAACATACGTTACGAACGGCGCCTCAGCCCTCTCTGTGCTTACGGATGTACGCTTCTTTCAGGGAAGTCTGAAATATCTTGAAGGCATTCGTGCGTTGACTGAAAAAATGGCAGAACACACTCCTACGATGGACGTTCCACTTTTGCGAAAGGACTTTATTCTGGACCCATACCAGGTCTATGAGTCACGTGCATATGGTGCCGATGCCCTTTTGTTAATTGTCGCAGCATTGGACGATTCAACCCTTGAGTCGTTGCTCACGCTCACACACGAACTGGGCATGCAGGCGCTGGTAGAAGTGCATGATGCTACCGAACTCGACCGCGCGACCGCAGTCGGTGCAAACATTATCGGTGTCAATAATCGAAATCTACACACCTTTGCCACCACACTTGAAACGACACAGCACCTTGCAGCAGCACTACCAGACGATCCGCGACCCATTCTGATAAGTGAAAGTGGTCTTGCAACCAAAGAGGATGTAGCGCGTGTGCGTACCTGGGGCGTTGATGCTATACTGGTCGGTGAGGCACTGGTTACAGCACCTGATATTGCAACCAAAGTGCGTGAATTGGCGGCGAAAGTGATCTAACTGTAACAAATTTTTCCGTACAACGTACACATAGTAATACAAACAATTTTGCCTACTTCATCACAGTTAGGGGATAGTATAGATGAAATGCTCAACATGCGGCGTTTTTGTTCCTGATGACTCGGTCTTTTGTCTTGAGTGTGGTACACGTATGTCGGACACATCAAACACCGACTCATCTGCCGAACCCGCAGCTAATCCATCAAGCGCAGGAGCACCGACAGTACGTGTCTTTGATATACCTCCAGAGGCTGATACATCACCACAACCTTTTGCCATTCCATTTACACCCTCCTCCTCGCATACGCCCGCCTCCCCGCCACAAAGCTCCTTTGAATCCCCATCGGCTTTCTCTGTCCCAGCTACATTCTCTTCCTCGAACACACCGTCATCAACACCCCAAAGTTCCTTTGACTCTCCATCAGTTTTCTCTGTTCCTCCTGTATCACAACCGCCCCAACCATACACACCGCCACCACCACCGCAGGGAAACATGCCACCATTATACAGCACCCCCGGATACATGACAACAACAATCCCCAATAGCAATCTGGCCATTGCAAGCCTTATCTCTGGTATTTTGACCTGGATCTTTATCCCTGTGATCGGTGCGATTGTAGCAGTCGTGACTGGGCATATGGCACGTAGAGAGATCCGTAATTCCGGGGGAGCACTCTCTGGTGACGGTATGGCAATCGCAGGCCTCGCCCTTGGCTACAGTCAATTAGTTATCGCTGCACTGGGTGCCTGTGCTTTTATTGGTCTTATATTTGTCGCTGTGGTTGCTGCGTAAAAGACTTTCATAACGTATTTATACTCCCAGCCTGTTGATCAACAGGCTGGTTTTTGTATTGGCAACAAACGCCTGTCTTTGCAAATCTCCATGATGACACTTTTGTTATGTATGACGGAAATGGCACCTGGATCTTCTCTCTACTTATTAAAAGGGCATGTGTTATTTCTGTAGTCAAAAGTATGCGCTTTAATAAACAGAGTAGTTGATACGCGTTATATAACATCCACATAAAGTAAGCAAAATAATCATTGAGTTATTATTCGTTTTCGATGATACTAAGATAGCAATCCTATCTCACCTACCAGTATCAATATATGTATAAATCTCATTGTTACACACTCCAGTCTCGCTGGTTGGTCGGTGTGGTCTGGTGGATTCTGAAACAGCGGAGGTACGACAATGACACATATGCGGATTCAGCTGTTTGGGACATTTCGGATCTGGCATCATTCACAGGTATTAGAAGGATTAACATCACAGCGTGCACAAGAACTTCTGAGCTATATACTGCTCTATCGTGATCGCCCACATCATCGTGAGATGCTGGCAGGAAAGTTATGGGGTGAGTGTTCGACACAACAAACCCAAAAGTGGTTACGTCAAGCGCTCTGGCAAATTCACACGGCCCTCAATGCGATAACAAACACACCTCTTTTGATCTGTAATCAGGACACCATTCAATTAAACCCTGATGCTCATATTCATCTTGATGTGGCGAGCCTTGAAACGACGTTGAGAGATATACGGCAAACAAAAGTAGTGCATTTTGATCTTACGACTGTACAAGCCTTACAGACTGCCATCAGTTGCTACCAGGGTGATTTGCTCGAAGGCTGGTATCATGACTGGTGTGTCTACGAACGTGAACGACTTCAGCAAATATATCTCGTATTGCTCGACAAACTCGTGGAATATTGTTTAATCCATCAAGAGTATGCGAAAGGGATTGAGTATGGTAACCGTATTTTGTGGTACGACTATGCACGTGAATGTACACACCAAAGTTTAATGCTGCTCCATTACTTATCGGGGCATCGTGTGACAGCACTCCGCCAATACCAACGTTGTGTTGAGTCATTAGAAAACGAATTTGGTGTCGAACCAGCACCCGAAACCAGAGCACTCTACAAACAAATTCAGACAGCCTCACTTAGCAATCCAATAGTCTCACCCTTATCAACACAAAACTTCCATAACTGTACGACAACAACATTTTCCGCAATGCTTTTACAATTTAACCATTTAGAAAAGACCCTTGTTGAGATGCAACAACAAGTGCGTCAGGCTATCCAAATAGCAAAAAATGCACTTAATGATAAAAAATCTCATCCAGATTCATCATTTACATCACATCACCCACAACAAAACATTAATTAGTTATACATTTAACAACTTAAATCCATATTAATAATCTAATAAGCAAAAAGATCTCAATACCTTACGCGTTGTTGAGATCTTTTTGAAAGAATAAACAAATTCACAGAATAAAATTACATATTCGTCCAATAAAGCCAGAATTCATCTTAAGACAACATTTTGACATATTTAAGACATCAACAAGACGATACACAGATGTAATCAGACTTTCTTAAAGATAATGGACAGTTGTGTACTTGTTATCCTCAGCATGTCTCAAAAATAACGGTTTTTTTCATCAAGTGAGGATGCAATGATGCACATCAAAAATGTCTTTCAATCGGGTAGAGATCACCATACGACTCGTAGGGGTGCACTGTTGGTATTGATCCCAATGCTCATTGTGAGTTCAACGTCTATTGCACGCACAGCCGACTATCAAACCAACACAATCACACAAACCGTAGAAGCGGAGATCCACGTAACCGACGTAGCTGGGATTGATGATCGTGGTCTTGTACGAGCAACGACCTATGTCGAAGCACTTGTCGAAGGTACCGACATTGATCGGGTTGTCTTCGACCTCGATGGTCCTGTGGAAGTACACCACACGGATTATGACTATCCGTATACGCTGATTAGTGGTAGTGGAACAGACATTCCACCCTGGGACACCACCAACGACCCTGATGGTCGCTACACCTTAATCACCACTGCTTACGATAGCACAGGGCAATCAAGCAGCTATACAGAGACCTTCCGCATTGCGAATACACTTGTTGGCACAAACAGACGTGATAATCTCAACTCCATGGAGCAGGTTTACGATGCTTCTGAGCAGCTTGAGATCACAAGTGCCGAACCAACACTTTTCAATGATGATACCAGCCGACTTATCCGTCGTGATACGACCGGGCCCGAATGGGTTATCTGGCAACTTGATGGCGTGCATTACTTCTCAGTAGTAGGATATCACTGGA
Source organism: Chloroflexi bacterium AL-N1 (assembly GCA_013122435.1). Classification (GTDB taxonomy): domain Bacteria; phylum Chloroflexota; class Chloroflexia; order Chloroflexales; family Roseiflexaceae; genus AL-N1. The sequence goes on along the minus strand of WYDT01000021.1, from coordinate 87,435 downwards.
ATCGGAAAGCTGTCCGTGATCCAGCATTTTTTGTCTCACCCGATAATCAGACATACACTGAAGTAACACCCATTGTTGATGATCGTGGTGGACACTGGATAGAACGCCATTACACGCTTGCAAACCTGCCAACTGGCACCAATTATGTCAAATTTGTTTTTCCTCCCGATACAGTGCATGGCACGACACCACAGATTGGGCAGGTACAGTACAGCAACATTTCATTGATAGACGAACTGGACACGCTGGATCAATTACACGACCTTTCCAGCCAACTTGAGATCACGACGGCGACCCCTGAGTTGTTTAATGATGACACTAGTCGGCTGGTACGCCAGACAACGACTGGAAGCGAATGGGCAACCTGGCAGCTCGACGGCATGCGGACCTTCGCGGCAATGACATACCGTTCACCAGAAGAAGAAAGCAACTTCACGTTCTATGTCTCTTCAGACGATCAGGAATATACTGAAATTACGCCCACGGTCCAACTGCTTGGTGGTGATTGGGAACGTCAATTGTATGTGCTTGACGATCTTCCCGAATCCATCGATTATGTCAAATTGATTTTCCCGGAGATGCTCAATGACAGCGGCGGTGTGCAACTTGGGCAGGTTCAGTACAGCAACATCGTAGCCGCATCGATTGATCCAGCCCACATTGTTGCAGAAAGCCAACTCACCCTTGGTACGACCCACACACAACATACACTCAGTGTGAGTGGTGCTCAACCCGGTGCACGGGCACGCGCAGAAGAAATTCTCAACGAGACGGTACATTATCAAAATCAACACATCATGGGATGGGGTGCCTCAAACCCGAATCCTGCGCCCGGTGATTACAACTGGGGCAGCCTTGACTGGCGGATCAACACAATCAGGCGGATGGATGCGGAACCGGCGATTACGCTGTGTTGTGCCCCAGACTGGATGAAGGGGGGCGAACCAGGCACCACTAACTGGGATCAAAAGGTCCTTAACAAAGCACCATTCCCTGAACATTATGATGATTTTGCCGATTTAGCAGCACGTGTCGCGCAACGTTATCCTGATGTCGAGCATTTCATCGTCTGGAATGAACTCAAGGGATTTTGGAACTCTGAGCTAGGAGATGAAGGCAATTACGATTACTACAAGTATACTGAATTTTACAATAAAGTCTACGATGCGGTCAAAGCTGTTCGCCCGGATGCCAAAATCGGTGGACCATACATTATCATCGAAGGAACCGGCTCAAACAAGGGCAATTGGTCAACACAAAAGCCTATTCGCGCACGCCAGTGGACATTTATCAACTATTGGCTGGAGCATAAACATGGCGCAGACTTTATTGTGGTTGACCGGGGTCTGATCGATCCCGATAAAGACAAAAACCCTTACACCACAGCGGAACGTATGGCATTGACACCCTATTTCGGTTCGATTGCCGCACAACTTCGCACCGCTACGGACCTACCAATCTGGTGGGGGGAATGGTATACGCCACGCCTCACCTATGGATCTGCTGTTCCAGCCATCGCTGCGTCCGCACTGTATCATATGCTCCTCAACGACTCTTCTGTTGCATTAGCCTGGGATCCGATGGATAGGGGAGGACCCGGACAACCCGGACACCCACTCTTCGTTGATGTCCGCAAGCCTAATGGTGGCGCTCCTACTGTGCACTATCCAACCTTCAAAGCTTTTAATCAGCACTTCGGTCCAGGCACGGCCATCTCCAGGTCCGTATCATCATCTATTGATGTCGAAATACTCTCGTCTGACACAGCAACCATTATCATCAATAAGCGCCCTAATGGGACTGACATGAACCTCAATGGAGAAGGGCTTGTACTCAATGGCTATGAAGTAGAAATTATCGAGCACTAAACCCCTTCTATCAGCGCAGCAGGTAACGCAAAGATTGCCTGCTGCGTACTGCTATCCGCTACGATATCCAATGCTGCTATCGGTTGTACAGATTATGCTATACTGGGTACCACGATCTTGTCGAGCGATCTGTTGGAGGAAACGTGCCAAGCAAAAATCGTCCTGAAGACTGGAACCTCTTCTCACCTAAAGCACCTCGTCGGGGTGGGCCATTCACAGCATTGGGGCAGGTACTGCTTGTACTAGTGGTATTTAGCTTGCTTGGTGCTGGTGGTGTCTACGTAACCCGGTACCGCGAACAACAAACGGCTAGTGTCAGTGCAACTGTCACAGCCTTTGCACCGACCCGTGAAGCACTTATCAATGCAACCGCTGAAGTCCGGACAGGTCAGACCGCAACTCTGGAAGCAGCAACGGCCCAACTCGCTGCGGAGGCTATTGGCAGTGGTGCGGTAACCGGTAATGGTGAGTTGTTTGGTGATCCGATTAATCGAGAGGTGGTTGGACAGGTTGTTCCTGGCGATCAGATTTTATTTTTAGAAGAACGCCTCGTCGGTGGTGTCCCATGGTTTCGCATTCGGATTACCGAAGCAAGTGCCGAACGCAGCGATGGAGCCGCCGCCAATGATGCAGAGGGATGGGTCGAGGGCATCATCTTGTCGCAACCCACACCAGTAGCAGTACCCTAATGATTGGGACGGTATATCAACGGCTGATCGAAACATATAGCCTGCCTACATGGACCCCATCACGTGATCCACTGGGCGAGTTAATCCTGACGATTCTCTCGCAACATACCACCGACCAGAACAGTTATCGAGCGTATCAGGAACTTCGCCACCGCTATGCACAATGGGAAGATGTGCGTGAGGCATCAATCTCAGAATTGTATGCGACGATCAAAAGTGCAGGTTTGGGCAATATCAAAGCACAACGTATTCAGTCAGTTTTGCACGATATTATAGCGCGCTGTGGTCACCTCAATCTGGATTTCCTTGATATGTTGACCGTAGATGAAGGCATGCGCTGGCTAACAGCACTGCATGGAGTTGGGCCGAAAACCACCGCGTGTGTCCTTATGTTCTCGCTTGGCAAACCGACACTCCCGATCGACACCCATGTTTATCGTGTTGCTAAACGCATAGGTCTGATTTCATCAGACACGAGTGTTGAACGTGCACATACACTTTTGGCATCTGCAATGCCATCGGAAACGGTATACGCCTTTCATATGATGATGATACAGCATGGGCGTAAAGTGTGTCATGCGAGAAAACCCAGATGTCCAGAGTGTATACTCCAGAATCTTTGTAGTTTTGCCAGATCACCTGAACTAGCAAGTATGGTGAGCTAGATTGTAGAGAAACGACTATGTTGGAATACTTAATCAGGATGCACAGCCGTCTGTTAGTAACCATTCTGCTGGTTTTTATCATACTGACACTGTGGGGGCTCGTTAACCACCTGCGCCGCACACCTCCCTCACGTACCTATATGAGTGTTTTGATCATCGGTGAATTGCTTATGGTCACACAATTCATTATTGGTGTATTGTTACTTTTTAACGGGCGTCAAGCGTATCTTTTGGGACTGCATATCCTCTATGGTTTTGTGGCCGTATTTGCGATCCCAGCCGTCTACCTCTACGTGCGTGACCGCTCAAGGGACTGGGATCATCTTATCTATGCCATCACAAGCGCCTTTATCTGTGGTATTGCCATACGAGCACTTGAAACAGGTCGTATTCCAACGCTGGAGCCATAGTAGAGAGATCGGACTAAAGTCCGAGTCATTGCTGCTTGACAATCACGCAAGGCACGTGCTATGCTAGCCACGTAATAATAAAAGTAATCAACAAAGTATACAGTTAAGAAAGGGACAATACGAATGACGATCGCTATGCTAAAGCTCTATATGGATACTATCCAGAGCTCTCGCATGTTCGAGGCCACATTTGCGCCCAACACTGCGGATGGCGATGGCCGTATTGCGCCCACTTGCTGGAGGCTCCGTAGCTGACACACAGCACACAATGAGCTAGCAAGCCGTGGGCGACGGAACAGTCAAACCCACGGCTTTTTGATTCGGTAAAGCTGCGGGAAAGGAATTCCACCACCCGTGGCTTTTTGCTTGGTCTGAGTAGTCCCGGTTATTGACACAAGACAGGTCGTAATTTTTGTGACATCGAATGACATACGTTTAGTTTATAACAAGCAGACATTGATTGTTTTTTATACCGTGTGCAAGGAGCATACCAGTGATTATCCAAAACCGTGATGGATCAATTAGCAATGATCTTGACGACAAATGGTACGCCAGTAGTAATGCCAATCATTACTACGCAGAAGTGCCACAGGCGCCCATAGCCGAACAGAGTGATCTGGTCAAACGAATCATCGATCGCGCGTTTGATGTATTGGGGGTACGACACGTAGAAGTGCGCGTGCATGAGCATGAAGACGTAGTTTCACGTGGTGCATAACATGGTCAACACATCTACATTGATGTACCACCAGCAACATATGTCTCTGAACAGCGTAACCCTACCAGATAAAGCTGGACAGACACTATTTAGCCATACTCCTATCGATTGTTTTGGTCGATGACAGTATGGCTTTTGTTCGATCATAACAGCGTACAATATACTTCAGGAGCGAACTGATGAATATATAACACATACGCAAGGAGTGCTTAATGCAGGGAATGGTCTTACGGGCACAAAGTGGCTTTTTCTGGGTCCAAACCGAACATGACATCTTAGAATGTCGGCTGCGTGGTCGTTTGAAGAAAGAACGTCAATCGACCGATATTGCTATTATTGGTGACATTGTTGAAGTAACACAGGTATCGCCAACGACAGGTGCGATTGAGGCTGTTCATCCTCGTCAAAGTAAGTTAGCACGACGTGCATCAGGATCAAAAGGTGCATGGAAAGAAGACATCATTGTCGCAAATGTTAATCAGGTTTTGTTAGTAGTAACTTGCACGCAACCTGACTTTAGTCCGCGCATGCTTGATCGCTATCTGATTTTAACTGAGGATAATGAACTCGACGCTGTAATTGTTGCCAATAAGGTCGATCTGGTCGGAGAAGAACATGCCCGTGCTATGTTTGCCGTCTATGAGCAGATTGGGTATCGCATTGTGTATACCAGCACATACACATCGCTCGGCATTGAAGAGTTACAGGCATGTCTGGCGGGACGAATCAGTGTGGTAACAGGTAAATCGGGCGTTGGAAAGAGTAGCCTGCTTAATGCTATACAGCCAGGATTGAGCCTTGCCACAGGAGACATTAGTGAAGCGCTGAATAAAGGGCGCCATACGACCACCGTCGCTGAACTCATTCCACTTCAGTTCTCTGATGGGTATGTCGCTGACACACCAGGCATCCGCAGTCTGGCATTGTGGCGCTTTCCACTCGAAGATCTGGAGTGGTGCTTCCGCGAGTTTCGACCCTTTCTCGATGAGTGTTATTTTGCAGGTTGCACCCATATCCACGAGCCCGATTGTGCCATTCTTGCGGCAGTAGGACGTGGAGATATTGCTGCGATACGCCACGATAGTTATGTCCGGCTATACGAACAGACCGCAGAAGATTCCTGACACCGACAAAGATCCTGTACAACAAAAGGAGGGTGGTTATGAATAACATACTGCTTCATATGTTTTTACGAACCCGTCTATTTTGGCACATGCAAACAGGAGTGGCGACTTCGCATATGACAACAGCGATACTCATTATCGACATGCAAGTGGGCTTGATGGAAGGGCCGCCAGCAGCCTACCGTGCGGAGGATACATTGAAAACTGTTCGCCGGATTATCGACCAGGCGCATACCACCAATATACCTGTTTTCTATGTACAGGACCAAGATGTTGGTGCAGTTGGTAGTCGTCGGTGGCAGATTCATCCAGCTATCGCCCCGACACAGAGCGACATTGTGCTCCAGAAACCATGGGGAGACTCATTTTATAAAACAAATCTACAGGATAGATTGGCACAACGAGGAATTACACAACTCATCATCGCTGGCATGAAAACAGACGCGTGTGTCGACCTCACCAGCCGTCGTGCCGTGGCGCTTGGATATGACGTTGTGCTTGTGGCAGACGCACATACAACTACCGACGACGAAACATTTACCGCATCTCAGATTGTGGCCTATCACAACGATCTCTTGGCCGGTTTTGGCGCGAATGATGGCTTTGGGTGTGGAAAACACTGGATTGAAGTGAAACCATCGCACGAATTATCGTTCTGAAACACACATATCTTTGATAGTAATCAGCACTTGAAAGGAGGTGGCTATGAGTGTCCAAATATCAGGAATATCGGTATATTTCACAAGTTGTTCGTCAGTCGTAGCATCTGATTAACCCGAGGCACACACGACCTGTGGTGTCTCAATGAGGAGTATCACCACCATGCCAAAATTACGTGGGCATACTGAAACATTTGATGATAATGATCTATTAGAGGAGACAGAAGAATGGGAAATGTCGCAACGCAATTATCGCCCAGAAGTACGCGACCGCCCTGAGCGCACCCGTGGTCAGGGCGAACGGATTGTACGCTTTCAAGGCGCCGAAGTACGCGACCGCAAACGCACTGAGCGGCGCAAGAATCAGCGCAAACAACGTCACACGCGTGACGCGTAAGAACGAAACATATACCTAAAGGAGGTAATTCGTGAATAACCCTGCAAGCGAAGCTGAAACCATCTGGCGTCCCGAGGTCATTCCAGGCCAACAAGTGTTCCTGAGCCACATCCGCCGCGAGGACATACCCTTATTCGCACGCTGGTTTAGTGATCTCGAATTTACAACGTATACTGGCGCCATAGGTATGTCTTCTACACTTGAGCAAGAGGAAGAATGGTTCGCCAGTATCACCAAAGATCCAACAATCAAATACTTTGGGATTGTGGTATGTGAAGGGCAGCAACTAATCGGTAACATCTCACTGAAGCAGATTAATTACCGACATGGAACTGCTGAGATCGGCATCGGTATCGGGGAGAAATCCACATGGGGCAAGGGGTATGGCAGCGAAGCCATTCGTCTGATGGTGGACTATGGCTTTACGTTTCTGGGGCTCCACTCGATCTGCCTCTGGCACACCAGTTTTAACGAGCGGGGCCATCGCGCCTATCTCAAAGCGGGCTTTAAGGTGGCAGGGCAGTGGCGTGAGGCCGCCTTGTTCGATGGCCAGCGCTATGACCATGTATTGATGGATATCACCCGTGAGGATTTTGGGCCATCACAATTACGCTCTATGTTACAGCAACTACAAGATAAGTAATAAGCTTATTATATAAAGAGGATTTGTCGTGACAACGATAACAATGCGGTCCTATACCAACGAGGATCTGCACCAACTGGTTGAGTTTATCAATACCTGTGATGTGGTTGATCAATTAGAGGAAGGCATTACAGCAGAAGAACTCCAGAACGAGTTCGATTCCCCTGATTTCGATCCGGTACGTGATATGTGTATCTGGAACGACGAAGATGGTCATATTAGTGGATTAGCACAAATCTGGTCTCGCCCTCAGGAAGGCCAGCAGGATGGCTACCTGTGGTTCAAGGTCCATCCTGAAGCGCGTAGTGGGGAGATTGAGGCACGTATCATTGCATGGGGCGAGGAACGTATGCGTGAAATCCAACAAGAACGTGGTGTACCCGTGATACTGCGCTCTGGGACTCGCGATGATCGAACTGAACGTATTGCACTACTGGAACGGCATGGCTTTACTGCATCCCGTCATTTCTGGCGCATGGCACGACCACTTGATGAACCCATTGCGACACCAGTATTTCCAGAAGGCTTCACACTCAGACATAATCGAGGCGAAGTTGACACCGAAGCATGGGTGGCAATGTTCAATGAGTCTTTTATTGATCACTGGAACCATCACCCACTCACTGTTGAAATGGCCATCCACCATATCAGCGAACCCCATTTTAAGCTGGAGGGTGATCTTATTGCCATCGCACCTGATGGAACCTTTGCTGCGTTCTGTTCCTGTTCGATCAATCCAGAGGAAAATGCACGTAACGGGCGCAACGAAGGCTGGATTCAGGTACTTGGCACGCGGCGCGGTTTTCGCAGGATTGGCTTGGGACGCGCCATACTCCTGTCTGGTCTTCGTTGGCTTCACTCAGAAGGCCTTGATACAGCAGTGCTCGGCGTCGATGCTGACAGCTTAACCGACGCTACCAAGCTCTATGAGTCGGTTGGCTTTCGGACACGACATACAAGTGTGTCTTTTGAAAAGAGTATATAAAACAGCAATAAGCACTTTGTGAAAGGATTATGGCGCTGTGGCCTCTACAAACTTCCATGAACAAACCTATCGCCGTGCGTTAGGCGATGGCCTCGTCCTGCGCTGGTCTATGATGCAGGATCTGGAACAAATACAAAAACTCTACAGCTTTGTCTTTCGTGATAAAGCCGATGAACCGCTTAATCAACATATTGTTGCATGGGTCCGCGATATGATGAGCAATCAGCATCCGCTGACAGGCTCAGAGGACTTCGCTTTAGTCGAAGATATCAACAAGGGCATCGTTGTTGCTGCAACATGTTTGATGAAACAGAGCTGGAACTATGCCGGTATATCCCTCCCGGTCGGGCGACCAGAGATCGTTGCTACCATGCCAGAGTATCGTAACCGTGGGCTGATTCGCGCCATCTTCGAGCTGATGCACGCCCGTAGCGAACACCGTGGTGACTTCGCGCAGGGAATCACCGGGATATACTACTACTATCGTCAGTTTGAGTATGAGTATGCGCTGGATCTGGGAGGTGGTTGCAATCTTCCCTTCACAGCAGTACCAAAACTCAAAGAGGATCAAACAGAAGCATACACCTTACGGCCTGCAACACCTGATGACATCCCTACCGTTCTGAACCTATACAATCAGGAACGGGCACACATGGCGATTTCGACTGACATCGACGCAGAATACTGGCACTACTCACTTGATGGCCACAGCCCTGAGTCAGGTGAGGGATGGCTCACTTTTATGATTGTTGACAAAGATCAACACACAATTGGTTACACCGTAGCACGTCGTTTGCGTTGGGGGCACATACTGGGGATCAATGGTATGTATGTCAAAGAAGGGCGATCACTTGCCGCAGTGATGCCATCAATGCTACGAGCGCTCCAGAAGCATGCCGAAAAAACACCTGGGTGGAAGCCAGATAGCCCACCAGCGGCATATTTCCAATTCTCCTTTGGTCGCCACCATCCGGTGTACGCAACACTGCAACAGGCTTCGACGATACACCGTCCACCCTACGCATGGTATGTGCGCGTTCCCGATCTTCCTGCATTCATTCGTCAGGTGACACCCGTTCTGGAACAACGTATAGCAGACTCAATCTTTGCTGGCCATACTGGCGAATTACTGATGGACTTCTATCGCGGAGGATTACGTCTTGTATTTGAGGACGGTAAACTCACAACTGTCGAGGACTGGCAACGTGACCATAACTGGGGGAAAGAAGCACAGTGCGGCTTCCCACCACAGGTGTTTCTCCAACTTCTCTTTGGACATCGCAGTTTAACAGAACTACGCCACGCCTTCATGGATGTGTGGGCAAATGACGACGGTCGTACGCTCCTTGAGGTGCTCTTTCCAGCACAGCTTGCCTGGGTAACGCCACTCGACTAATGCCATGGTGCATACCAGAACATGAGGGGTAATGTGCCCCTCGTGTTTTCTTCCTCGCATACATCACAAAACTTTTACCAAATTACCACAAATCTACCACAAACTTTAGCCCCATTTTTATTGATGACAATCATGTCAAAAATGTAGTACGATCATTCATCACAATAGCAGCACAACTTGATACAATACATTATGTCATTTTGCGCCTTAATGGAATGTGATGATGCGTGCTCAACGAATACTCTATCTCTCCATACTCTCGCTCGCCTGCCTCGTTATCGCTATGGTCTGGTACTTCCAAAGCACAGAGCGCAAACAGCCCTCATTCTCGCAAACAGCCCAGTCCGGTGAGCTGTCTGTCACAATGGAGATTGATGAAGCAACGGTAGGGACGCGGCGTTTTGATGTGACAGTGCAAGATACCACAGGACAAACTGTAGATGTGCGAGAAGTCTATCTACGCTTTTCGATCCCTGAAATCGAGATGGGCTTGATCGAAGCCTATGCACAACCATCTCGTTCCGGACAATTTCAGGCACGTGGCCCCTTCTTCACTACGGTCGGTTTGTGGGAGGTTGAGACAACGATCTTTCGTGATGATATGCCAGCGCAAACGGCTACATTTACTGTTGTGGTAGCAGCAGAAGGGGAAGCAAGTGGCCCACTCAACCCATTCACCGCGAGCAGTGCTGTCATCGACTCAGGGCGTAACACCTATCAGAACCATTGTGTGTCGTGCCATGGGGCGACAGGGCAGGGAGATGGCCCCCAGGCGATCAGTCTGCCCTGGCAACCAGCCAACCTCACCGAACATATGGTGATTGGGAAACACACTGATGGACAGGTTTTCCTCTGGGTGCAGAATGGTATTCCCAATTCGGCAATGCCCGCTTTTGGACAAGATCTTAGTGAGGAAGAAATCTGGCAACTTGTGACCTATCTACGCACACTACCACAAGATGAACTGATTGCAGAAGCATATCCGGTACCAACCCTGCCAACTCCTGAAGAGCTGCCAGATACCCAATCAACCGCACCGACCGCGACAGCAGTACCGATGGTCGATACTGATGAGCCGCTGCCGCCAGTGGTATTTGCCCGGCAAAGCAATCTGTGGATCAGCGATGGTGAAGGTGCACCAGCCCGCCAACTCACTGAGCTACCGCCAGGCAATGCCGCGTGGGCACCCATGTTCGCCCCTGATGGCCAGGCTGTGGCATTTATTATGTCATCACCACCATCGGACACCGCCACATCTCCACTGCCAACAACTGCTCTTTATCTCATCAATACTGATGGCTCGCATATGCGTGCACTCTGGCAACCCGAACAAGCCCTGCTCGGTCATATTGCATGGAAGCCTGATAGTCAATCGTTGTTGGTTTCTTCCGATGAGTGGCAAACCACCGAGGGCAAAAACGAGAGTGTACGCATCACACAAATTGTCGAAGTCGATCTCGCCACAGGTCAACCACGTGAAGTGGTACGCGATGCCAAAAGCCCCACGCTCAATCAAGATACCTCGCTACTGGCATACATTCGGATTCTCGATGGCTACAAAACTGCGCTGGAAGTTGCCAATATCGATGGGAGTAATCCACGCCTACTCGTTGCAGCAGCACAGTTTGAGGAAATCTACGCTCCACGGTTTCTCCCCAACAGTGAGCAGATCCTCTTTGCTGGACTAGATGGACCACCAATCGACTCGGAAGGCTTTCCAATCGCCTCTCATTCCCCCTCAATTCCAGAGATGCTGCTTGGCATCCTGAAGACACCCACCGCTGCCGCACATGGCCCACCGTACAACTTCTGGCGCATCAATGCCGATGGCAGTGGTCTGCGTCGCCTCAACTCTTTCGAAGCCGATGAACCCATCGCGGCTTTTGCCCCGGATGCCAGCCAGATCGTATTCATTGACGGCAACGGCATCTACCTTATGAACAGCGATGGCAGCGATGTACGGCGCATCGATTCGGTTGGGGAACATGGTGGCGGTATCGATTGGTCACCACCATAAGCTCACAAAGGCATCTTCTCAGAATAAACCCATTCATTACCTTCATACGTAAATACTCTATAAACATTTTCATTTCTTACCCTGTGTGATACGTGATAAACCCTGTTGTTTTGCCATCACACGCTAGTTAAAGGAAGACTGTATGCAATTACGCATCAATAGTGAAACATATGATGTTGATATCCCCAGCACGGAACTTCTGCTGTGGACGTTACGTGATGAACTTGGGCTTATGGGTACCAAATTTGGTTGTGGCATCGGCTACTGTGGGGCTTGTACAGTTCACGTTGACGGCGAAGCAACCCGTGCCTGTATGACCACAGTAAGTAATGTTGAAGGAAAAGAGATCCGTACCATTGAAGGACTCGCTACCATTGACGAGAATGATGAAGAAATTCTACATCCCGTACAGCAAGCCTTCATTGATGAGCAGGTACCACAGTGTAGCTGGTGCATGAGTGGCCAAATGATGACAGCAGCAGCTTTCCTTGAGCAAAACCCTGAACCATCTGAGGAAGAAGTCATTGAAGCCATGGCTGAGAACTATTGTCGTTGTGGATGCTATGTACGAATCAAGGCTGCCGTCGTCCGTGCTGGCAAAACGCTGACTGAGGAGGTCGAGCATGAGCAAAACAGCTAGAACGGACTCCACCAATCCACGCAAGTGGCGCCTCACGCGTCGTCGTTTTTTGATCGGCATGGGTGCTGGTGCCGCCACGCTTGCGGTTGGTGCAGCTATTGGCGTACCCATCGCGCTGCCACGCATTCGCAAAGGCATCAACCAGATGTTTATTCTGGGCGAGGGCGAGATGCCTGCCCCCACCACACCAGACTCGCCGTTGGTATGGTTTGAGATCGGGGAAGACAATGTGACGCATCTGTACGTACCCAAAATAGAGATGGGGCAGGGCATTCACACCACGATGGCCCAGATAGCCGCAGAAGAGCTAGAACTCGATTGGAACCAGATTGTGGTGCACCAGGCCGATATGATGCATGGCTTTGAAGGTGGCACCATGATGACCTTTGGCAGCCTATCGACGCTACTCCTCTACCAACCCATTCGGGAAACCGCCGCGACCATGCGCGAGATGCTGCGCGAAGAGGCTGCGCGGCAACTTGGTACAACAACCAGTGATGTTGTGGCCGCAGAAAGTATGTGTTCCCTACAGAACGACTCCGCACAGCAATTAACCTATGGGCAGGTTGTGAGCAACAAACAGGGCGAATGGAATATTCCCGAAACAGTCCCCACCCTAAAATCGGTCAATGAGTTTACCAAAATTGGCCAACCGCTCCAGCGGGTCGACTTTCGTGAGAAACTGACTGGCCGCGCCGTCTATGGGTTTGATGCCCGTATGCCGAACACACTGTATGGTGCCATTGCACGACCACCGCGCTATGGTGCGCGACTCCGACGTGCTTCTGTCGGTACTGCCGAAGAACAACCAGGTGTGGTTGCTGTTGTCATTGAGGATGGCTTTGCCGGTGTCGTGGCAGAACGTCGTATGCAGGCTTACGCCGCACTGCGGACCCTTGAGCTGGAATGGTCTGGCGGCACCGAGTTAAATCAGGACGAACTGGAGCAGATGGTCACCGTAGGGCGGGGCGGTGTCATCACGCAGGATGAGGGAGCGGTTCCCCAAACACTCGGCGACACACCGATCAGTGCAGAGTATCGCACACCACTGGCTGCCCATGCCCACTTGGAGCCGCAGGCAGCTACCGTTGATGTGCAGCCAGATCAGGTGATGGCCTACATCTCAACCCAGATTCCAAATATGGCCCGTGATGAGATTGCAGCAGCACTCAACCGTGAACCTGAACAGATCAATATTCTGCCAACCTATCTTGGTGGTGGTTTTGGTCGCAAGGCGGGGCACGACGTGGGAGTCGAAGCCGCCCGACTCTCGGCGGCAGTTGGGCAGCCGGTTCACGTTGGCTGGGATCGTGTAGAGGACATGCGTTACGGATACATGCGCCAACCAACCCATCATGTCTTCCAGGCATCACTGGACGAGCACGGGAATGTGCGCGCTTTTGAACACCAGGTAGCGAGCGGTGACATTGGCTTTGCATTCGAGGGCGGGTTTCCTGGCGGTGAGTTCGGGAAGTGGTTAGCTGGTGCCGATCCCTTCGCCGGATTTGGGTCACTTATCACCTATGACGAAATCCCCAATCGTCGCGTGGTGTATCATCGTACAAAGATCCCGGTTCCAACCGGATACTGGCGCGGCTTAGGACTATTCCCAAACACCTTTGCCATGGAGAGTTTTGTCGATGAGGTCGCCCACGCAGCAGGCGCTGACCCATTGGAGTTTCGCTTACGACACCTATCCATTTCCAACGAGTTAAGTGAACGCTTCCGTACCGTGCTCCAGACTGCAGCGGATCAGGCTGGCTGGGAAACGCCCCCCCCCAAGGGACGTGCACGCGGGATTGCATGCTCGTTGAACGCGGGAACTGTGGCAGCACAGGTGGCCGAGGTTTCCGTGACCAATGGCAAAATCCGTGTCCATAAAGTAACATGTGCAATTGACCCTGGCTTGGTGGTCAACCCGGATGGCGCACGCGCACAGGTCGAAGGCTCAATCATTATGGGCTTAAGTTCAACACTCTATGAACGGGCGACTATCAATAATGGCATCATCGAAACGGCAAACTTCAATAATTATCCGCTCATTTCGATGCGCGATGCACCTGAAATCGATGTAGTATTTATCAATGACAGCGACCATCCCATCGGAGGGTTAGGAGAACCGGCGATTGGACCTATTGCAGCGGCGGTTGGTAACGCCGTTTTCGCCCTTACTGGTGAGCGGTTGCGTGAGTTGCCATTAACTATCGAAAGCCAAGTTACATAATGTCATCCACCCATATTCTCATAATTGAATTAAGGGAATCTCATGAGTCACTCTGCCCAATCAGGTATGCGTGTCCTTATTGTGGCGGCTGTATTGATGTGGGTGGGGGTGAGCATTGCCACGGCACCTGTGGATGCCGGATGGCCCTGCTATGATGATGCACCACGTACGTGTTCTTTCATATGTATCTATTACAGCAACGCACAACACACGACACAAGTCGGCTATTGGTTCTGGCGTTGCCATGGCACCAGCACACGTAGTGGTCAAACGACCGCCTAGATAGCTAGTCGTATGCGTGATGGGGTGGAGTGCCATGGTGCGGGGGCGTCACACGGCGGCCCGAGATCTCCCCCGCTTGTGCCGCTGGACCGCTGTGTTCCATGGGGTATTCGGTGGATGGTAAGGCTGGGGTGCAGGCCAGCCGTCCACCTACGGGCGGGACGGAGCAGGCCGACCCCTTCACCGATCTATCGAGAACCCTGACACCTCTCGACAAGATTGCCTGCATCGCGTACCATGCTGATAACATTCTACTCGGACATCACAGTCATTATTGCTGAACTAGAAAGCCACCATCAATCTGTTATGGAACATTCACATGTGCCATCGACCATGCGTGCCGTAGTACTAAACACATACGATGATAGCTCTGAAGCACTCACCATCGAGGAGCACCCCGTCCCTCAACCTGGCAAAGGTCAGGTGCTTGTACATATGGCTGCTTCACCGATCAATCCATCCGATCTCATGTTTCTACGTGGGCTGTATGGTGTACGCAAAGAGCTTCCCGTCGTTCCGGGTTTTGAAGGTAGCGGGACAGTTGTAGCAACTGGTGACTGGACGACTTCACGTGCGCTGCTGGGTCGTAATGTCGCCTGTCTCGCCCTTGACGACACCAATGGTACCTGGGCTGAGTATATGGTAACCTCGATCAATCGCTGTATTCCTCTACTGGGAATCAATGACTTGCAAGGCGCAATGCTCGTTGTCAATCCCGGAACGGCGTGGGGCTTGATCGACATCGCACGGCGAGAAAAACATCGTGCGGTGGTGCAGACGGCAGCGGCGGGTGCGCTTGGCCAGATGATCGTACGGCTCAGCCAGCGCTACCAACTCCCGATGATCCATATCGTACGGCGGCAGGAACAGGTCGCTCTGCTGCGTGGGCTTGGTGCAATCCATATTCTTGATAGCAGCGCATCCGATTTTGATGAGCAACTCCGCGCACGCTGTCGCGAACTCGGCACAACACTCGCATTCGATGCGGTGGCAGGTGAGATGACGGGGCGAGTTCTACAAGCAATGCCTAAGGGTGCCCGCATCACAGTATATGGTGGCCTTTCCGAGCAGCCCTGCCAGATTCATCCCCTCGATCCCATCTTCAAGGGCAAAACGGTTGATGGTTTCTGGCTGTCGAGCTGGCTTGAGAAGCAAACGCTACCCGACATACTGCGCCTCGCACGTGGTATTCAGCAACTCATCAACACCGATCTTAAAAGCACAGTTCGCGCATGTTTTCCACTTGAAGAGGCCCGGCAAGCCCTGGACCTCTACGCCCAGCGCATGACCGAAGGAAAAGTTTTGTTAATGCCAGCCCTACGTAGAAAGTAATGTCTGATGCCGAAACGAAAAGCGCTTGATCTGATTCAAGCTCTTGCACAAGACGAGGCCAATCTGCAAGGACAGGAGTTTCTGGCACCTCTACGGCGTGAGGGGCGTGCACGGCTACGGCTGCGTGGTCTCATCCATGAACTGCGCGTGGCGAACCCACAACCCGGATGGTGGATTTGTCGCATCAAAGACACCAACAACGCTGAGATTGTCGATGAGACGCTTCCGTGGCAACGTGGTGATTATCTGGCACTATGGCCGCACGTGCGACTGGTTTTATTAGAAGCCATCCAAGGCCACGTCTGGCTGGCACTACCTTACAATCCTGCTGAGGCACTCCAGCGCTTCAACATCACTGACTTTGTGACAATCCAACTCGTCGAAGGTGGGCAACCCTTTGAGCGAGTCATTGGGCGGGTGGAAGGCGACACGATCTGGTATGACGACCACGACCGTCGTGCCGATCTCGCCACAGCAGAAGGTCTCCGACAAGCACTGGCTGAGCAGCGGGATACGCCGGGCATTGCTGGACTGGGCGCCGGTGAACAAATGGCCTATACACTCCTCAACTTTCAGACAAGTGAAGTACGACCACCTGGTGAGGCTTCCAGCACCGATCAGCGTATTCGGCACGCGTTGGAGGTTGGTGGTGCACAACTGCTCGGGTACGAAGTGACCGATCATGGTATTCGTGTGACATGGGAACGCAACGGTCAACGTAGCATCACATTGGTCGGCGACGATTTAGGCGTTTATTCGGCAGGCATTTGTCTGAGTGGCGAGGACACACGTTTTGATTTGACGAGTATTGTCGGTGTTGTAAACAATGCACCCTCATATGCACGGGATGATTATGACGATTTCTAACCAGAAAAGAAAGGGAAGAACTATGCGATCCATCATACTTGCACTGTTCCTATTCGCTTTTGGAGCCATTCAGGTTGAAGGGACCTCACACGTTTTTGCGGCATCCCCACCAGAGTCTGGGGTACGGCTGGCAGAGCCGATGGTGCAACCAATAGTCGAGCCACCTCAGGAACCACCTTTGCTTCAGGGTGAAGCAGCGCCTGTACTAGCTGACGAAATGCCGATGCGAACCTACAGCATTGATTTTTATCGACTGCGCGGTGGTCTCTCGGCAGAAACAATTCAGGCCATTGCCATGCCTATTGAAGAGACCATCATCAGTGGCACCGAGAAAATGGGCAATACCTTGCAAGGGCGAGTTTCCATTCGCTTCGAGCCGCCACAGACGGGGGCGTGTGCTATTCGCGGGCTGACCCTCTCGAACGACCGCACCATGCGCCTGTTCTACGAGCCGGAAGTCGATACGAATCGAGTAATCAACATTCTCGCACATGAGTTTATTCACCAATTGCAACACGATTATTATGGTGCAGCAGACCATCTGCAATCCGATAACATTCTGCTGGAAGGCATGGCTGTGTGGGCCAGTAGTGCCTATTTTGTCGATGCAGAGGGTCGTCCACTCTACCATGTCCGTGCGCGACAGGCGCTCGTCGATGGCAACCTCTTACCTCTGGCCACCGATCTCGTAGCCGATTGCCGCACCACCACACGGGTCAACATTTATGATCAGTGGGGTTCGTTTGTCGAGTATCTGATTACAGTCTATGGACGTGAGCAGTTCGATGCGGTCTACCGCGACTCGACGGGGCGGGCAGCGGGTTCAGCAAATTATCAGGGTGTCTACGACAAATCGCTGGCACAACTCGAAGCAGAGTGGATCGAATGGCTGTGGAACACACCGTAGGTATAAAGGGTTAAGCGTAAATTTCTCGTTGGGTTGGGGCCACCACGCGGGGCGGCCCCAACATATGACGGCTTGCCTGTGCACCAACTCGTTCACCAAACATAAAACCACCTCTTTAACTTAATGCAAAACACCACAGAAATAGTATCACAATAAGCCGTTTTTATCTCCTCTGCGCCTCTACATCTTTGCATCTCTGCGTTAAACCTAGTCAAAGAAAGGAAAAGAGCATGACCTTTTTTCTGCACGAAACACAATATCGTAACATCGCATCCATCGCTGATCGTCAGATCACGATCTGTGGTGCAGGTGCGCTGGGCGCCAACCTGGCCGAAACCCTCGCCCGCACGGGCTTCACGCAGTTACGCATCATCGACCGCGACCGCATCGAGGCGCACAACCTCTCAACACAACCCTGGACTCAACAAGACGTTGGTGCCCCCAAGACTCGGGTGCTCGCCAATGCCCTCTACCGTGCGGTAGGTGCACGCGTCGAACCCAAGCATAATGAGCTTACACCAGACAACGCCAAGGCACTGCTCAAGGGCAGTGTGGTGGTCATCGATGCTTTCGACAATTTGCCCTCCCGTGGTGCAGTAGCCGATGCTGCAACCAGACTAGGTGTGCCATGTCTCCACATCGCACTGGGTCCTAACGGCGATTATGGCTGCGGCCTGTGGGATGATCGCTATGTGGTACCTACCAACGAACAGCAGTCAACCACTAATCAACCAGACGAATGCGATTATCCATTGACGCGTCCGCTGGCATTACTCGTTGTTGCAGCTGGTGCTGAAGTATTGGTACGATATCTGCTCGGGGGCCATCGGGCCGACTTTGAGTTTACCCTACGCGATCTTCGTCTGGTCATAAACCAGGAAACATAATCAGCAAAAACTGACCATACAAGCAAAGCAGATCCTGATATAGACAAGATGCGTAAACGTATTCGACAAAGGTGTACAATGAGAGAGAAGATGACACGGCAACAAAGCATCTATGTTATATAGGAAAGGATTGTCAGGACAATGACCGATCAGGAACAACCAAAAGTCGCCATGGTCATTATGGCACACCCCGACGACGCTGAATTTGGGAGTGCCGGAACTGTTGCGACATGGGTAGCAGATGGCTGGGACGTACACTATGTTGTGTGCACCGACGGGTCAGGTGGCGGCCCCGATGGCACCAGCGACGTTGGTCCAGCCGCACGCCAAAAAGTGATTGCCACACGCAAAGTCGAGCAACGAGCAGCATGCGATATTCTTGGTGTCAAAGACATGGTGTTTCTCGACTATACCGATGGGCAATTACAACCATCAATTGAACTGCGACGCGACCTGGTGCGGCTGTTGCGGCAGTATCGGCCCACACGGGTCATTTGCCCTTCGCCAGATCGCGTATGGGAACAGGTACTCTCCATCCCACGTCAGCACTCAGATCACCTGGCAGCCGGGCAGTCCGCCCTCTCAGCGATCTATCCGGCATCACAAAACCCATGGGACTTTCCCGAACTCCTTCAGGAAGGACTAAAGCCACACATCGTAAAAGACATTTACATCGTTGGTGCACCAATGATCAACTACGCCGTCGACATTTCAGCAACGATTGATCGCAAGCTGAAGGCACTACGCGCCCATACGAGCCAGGTCGCGGCACACTTCGACGAGATTGACCGTATGCTGCGTGAACGCTCTGCTGAAATGGGCAAAGAATACGGAATGCCGTTAGCCGAAATCTATCATCGTATCGAGCGCTAATCCACTCAGTTCTGGTTTGCACGGCGACGATGACGCCGCCATGCACTCCTTTTTCCCTGACCTTACCTGTTCAAAAGATCAATGCTTCTGTGTTTAGAGTAAGCTATCATTACGAATAACATAGCTCATTAAACATATACTTGAAAGATATTATGTCAATCAATATAATGGCACTCGCAAACGAGGACTTTTGTTATTTGACTACCACAGGACGCATCAGCGGTCGACCACATACGATTGAGATCTGGTTTGTAATGAATGACCATACCCTGTATATGCTCTCCGGCGCACGAGACCGTGCCGATTGGGTGAAAAATCTGCAGCGCAGACCCGCAGTAACTGTGCGGATCGACCAACAGCATTTTAAGGGTCACGCACGGGTTATTGGTGATCAGGAAGAAGATGCACTGGCACGTCATCTGGTTGTTGGCAAGTATCAACCGGGCGAGAACAAAGACCTGAGCAGCTGGGGGCGAACAGCGCTGGCTGTTGCGATTGATCTATACCTGGAATAATAAGCACAGTACAGTCACACATATGCTCAATAATCATTTGAACTTTATCGAATCGCAGCGGGTAGGCCGATTCGCGACTGCCGATGCTGCTGGAATACCTCACATAATACCTGTGTGTTTTGCGTGTGATGGTATATCGATCTACATTGCGTTGGATGCCAAACCCAAGCGCGTCGCACCACGCCAACTCAAACGCATTCGGAATTTGCTGGAAAATCCCAACGTAGCACTGGTGCTGGATCACTACAGTGAGGATTGGAACGAACTGGCGTATGTCATGATTCGTGGAGATGCAGCACTTGTTGAGATAGGAGATGCTGAACATACAGCAGCGATTGAGTTGTTGCGAGATCGTTATCAGCAATACCGTACAATGCCCATCCACGAACAGCCGGTTATCGCCATTCGCCCGACATCGGTGGTTGCCTGGGGATCACACAACCCATCGTAGCATGTTTAGGAAAGAAGGTCAGGGCGCACATACATACGCCCTGATAACCCAATGAAACTACCGCTCAACTTTGACACCTGATCCAAACGCCACATGGCCCTTGATATTGTTCGCTGCATCCTTTGTCTCAGGATAGTACCAGGCTGCATCAACATTCTGCTCACCATTCGCCTCAATGGTGTAGTAACTGGCGACACCCTTCCAGGGGCATGTCGTATGTTTGGCGCTCTCCTTAAAGTATTCACGGTTGATCGAATCTGGCGGAAAATAATAGTTTCCTTCAACGACCACGCCCTGATCACTTTCAGCCAGGACAACATCATTCCAGGTAGCCTTTGCCATGGTTAATACTCCTATCATTTAGGTATGTCAATACAATCATATACATGGATGCACCCATGAATACGTGATAGCGCAATGGCTGGATGATATATCTTGAAGCACAACTAACTTCGCTGTAATTTCATTAAAGGATCACCATCATAATTGTAGTCAAACTCAACAAACCCGAGTTTTTGATACAACCTTCTCGCGCCTACGTTTTTAGGATTATAGGCAATGACGATCTCTTGACAATCGAGTTTATGTTGCAATATTTCTATCATCAAGCATATCACTGCTTCGCCATACCCTTTCCGTTGATGTTTTTTATCAATAACCAAGTGAATAAGTTCATACCATCCTGACACTGACATAGTTAATGCTTCATCCTTATAGTATGCGCCATATGCAACAATGCCAATTGGTTCAACATCTTCATCTCTTCTATAAACAAGTTTGCACTCGATATCCTCTTTTTTCTGGCTATTTTGTCCCAGTGGGAATTGTAGTGTACCCAGTATTTTTCAATATCACCAGGATAGATCATGTTGACAAGGTGCTCGTTATGGGTGGTAATGTCACTTAAATACATATATTTTCCTGTTGCTGTCTTGCCCAGGATGTTTTGAATAAGTATATGTGGTGTTAGACAACCATAAAATGGTACGCATTTTGCAACAATGGAAGATCAGTCTAGAGTTGTATCTTATGGAAAGTGGATAATGTATGAATAAGGTGAATACTAATGATAAAACTGTTGACATTCAGGTTGGATATACCGTTATTGGTATTTTTGAAAATACCAATAACGTGGAAACCGTAACACAACAGTTACACAAGGACGGATATACATCTGACGATATATCAGTCCTTATGCAACCCGAAGGTAGCGCTCCTGAGTTCGATGCTGATCATACAGAAGCAAACAAAGGCATGGTGACAGGTCTTGCAGTTGGAGCAGCCATAGGTGGTCTGGCTGGCCTGGCAGCATTAACAGTACCTGGTGTTGGTCCTATTCTTGCAGCGGGGCCACTCGCGGCAGTACTGACAACTACTTCAGGGGCAGTTGTAGGCAGTGCACTTGGTGGATTGATCGGGACATTTGCTGGACTCGGTATCCCCACAGAGCAAGCAGAAGCATATGAAGAAGCTATTCGCTCAGGTGGGATTGTGGTAGCGGTTCGCGTCCCTGATATCACATCTGCTGAACAAACCAGTAGTATACTGCGCCAACATCATGCAACACAAGTTACTCACTACGCACGAACATTATAATCGGTGCCCCATCGAAGCTTTTACCGCTCTGTTGTCGATACAAATGGTAAAGGCTTCGATCACAGCGACACAGAAGTCTCTTCTATCGGGAGAGTTGACTGAGCAACCACTATTTCAGCAAGTTGCTTATTGACTATCAGTACAAGTTTTCCCCGTACACGTCCGGTAGCACTGTAACGGTGTGCTTCCGCAGCATCAGTCAACGGATAGCGTTGATCAATCAAAGGGCGTATCTGATCAACATCAAGCCAACGGCTCAGGCAATCGAGATCAGCTCCCCCTGGTTGTACAAAAACAGACCTTAGCCGTTTGCCCCGTCGGAAAGAAGCTAACCACCCCGGTGATAGTTTTTCAATAAAGGGATTGACCGTAACAAAAACACCATATGGGTTCAGGGACGGCAATATATGTCTGAACGAAAGTACATTGACTGCATCAAAAATCAGATCGAACCGCTGGGCTGCCTCGGAGAAGGAATGCTGTGTGTAATCTATAACAGTGTCGGCACCAAGATTCTGAACCAGTACTGCATTCCGGCTACTGGTCGCCGCAGTGACACTAGCTCCCATTGCTTTAGCAATCTGCACCGCAAATGAGCCAACTCCACCTGAGGCACCATATACCAGTACCTGCTGCCCTGCCTGAAGGCGTGCTCGATCCCGCAGTCCCTGCAATGCGGTCAGCGCTGCTAATGGTACACCTGCCGTATTTCCGAGAGAGAGATGACGCGGTGCCAGCGCTACATACTGCTCAGACACCGCCACATATTCTGCATACCCTCCACCCATCATGGTGGGTATCATTGCATACACAGCATCTCCAGGCTGAAATCGTGAAACCGCTGGACCCACTGACTCAACAATCCCTGCTACATCTGAACCAGGAATAAAAGGGAACCTGAGTCGCATAGCCAAGCGGAACTGCCCATCACGAAGCCGCCAGTCAGCCGGATTGACTGCCGCAGCAGCAACACGAATAAGTATAGAGTCGGGCCTAACTGATGGTCGTGGCAATACTAATGACTCTAGAACATCCGCCGGACCATAACGTCGAAAAGCAACAGCACGCATGGTTAATTCCATCTGATTCTGATCCTTTCATATATTATCTATTATACCTACTATTTGGTAGAATTTATACACAAAAAATCAGCGAACTCGCCAACCATCGAATAGCATATCAACCAGTTGCTGAGCAACCTGTTCAAGTGGCAGTGTCTGATATGCTGCAGGAATGGCATGAACACTCTCGATCAGGCTAATCAGACCCATAGCTGCCAGATTTGGCTCAGGAACATGAATCACACCAGCTGCTACAGCACGATTAATAGCAGCCACAATCGGTGTACGCAAACTGTCATATGCCAAAACCATAAGCTGTTCAGCCTGCGCCTGTTCCAATGCCAGCATATCTGCCTGATGCATACGTGTAACATCAATAGGAGGTTGCGTAACCAACCAATGCGCAACTCCATGTAACTGGGTGCGGATATCTTGCCCCGCTGATGTAATCGCCTGTTCCAGACCAGTGCGATGACGCTTAAAGTTGCGTTCCATAACTTCAATATAGAGTTGCTCTTTTCCACCAGGTACATAGTAATAGAGTGATGCATGGCGCATACCAACCACATTGGCAATATCACGCAATGTTACTGTTGCGAAGCCCCGTGCGGAAAACAGGGCTTCAGCCGCATCAAGTATCCGAACTCTGGTGCTGTTGTTGGGAAGATCATCCATAATACTACCTACAATTTGGTAGAAATCATAACAGCTATACTTTCATCTGTCAACCCTTAGCAAGTAAAAGCGCATGCTTTAGCCAGCACCGGACCAGCAGTGAAACCCTAACTGCTCATACAAAGTTTGCGCTCCTATGTTATCCGACATTACCCGTAAAGCCATTGTTTGCTTGCCTTGTACGATAAGATTGTGTGCTGCCTGCTGCATCAGGTATGCTGCGAGACCCAATCGCTGATGTGTCGGATGCACCATTACCTCGATAACAAATGGCCCTGCTGGTGTATCAGGCCAGGGCGCCACCTCAACCGTTATAACACTGCCGATGATGACGTTGTTGTGCCAGAGTACAGGCGAGGCTGCTATGTCAAGATGGCCGTATGCACCTGCAAAGGTCTGTTCCATTTCAGCGTGTGCCGCTGCTCCGTCTGCCACAATGTCTCTGGGATACACAGCAAAATAAAGATCGGCCAGCCCTAGCCGATCTCTATCTTCTATTTGACGCACATGATACCCCTGAGCAAGCGAACACTCTGATCGCATCACATCCTCGAGTTGTGCGATCAGAGTAAGTTGATGAACCAGTTCTGCCATGCTTTGTTTCCTTACTAGACCCTAAAGGTTGCCCTTCAAAATACCTTCCTCAGGCGTTTTGGCCCTTCCACACAACCTATTTCAACCCTAAAGGTTCCCAATCTGGCAGCGTAAATCGCTTTTCTACGGGGTGTATCACATTAACCCTAAGGGTCTACCCCACAAGTTACATCTCTTATAGGCTTTTCCCCTTCCAAATGCCTTATCCCGACCCTAAAGGTCTACCTCTCAAATCCGTTCCAGCACCTTCTCGATTGACATACGCATAGTAACGCGTTGCTCTTTTGCGAACATGTTTTGCATCATCGTTTCGGCACGTTCGGGATTGTGGTAGCGCTCAGCCAGATGACGAATGTCGGCATGAGCCACCTCCTGCTCATCGATCAAGCGTACGGTGCCAGAAATAGAAATGTAGTTGTAGTCATCCTCAATGCAGATCGAAATCCGTGGTTCACGCCGCATGTTCTGCTCTTTGACACGCCCAACTTTGGTATTCATTAGCACTTCATCGTCTTGCAACTCGTACCACATGACCGAAAGATGAGGGGTACCATCATCATTGAGGGTTGCCAGCACTGCAAAACGCTTTTCGCCCAACATAGCGCGAGCTTCATCACTTAACATAGAGATTGTCACACGTACTCCTTGTTGCTACTTGAGCTTAGCAATAACCTGCTCACTAAAAGCCTTGATAAACTGTTCCTGGTTACGACCAACATTGTGAACATGGATTTCATCAAAGCCCAGATCGACAAACCGCTGAATGTATTCTCGATGCTCATCCAAATGCTCCGAGATCAGCATGCGACCCTCAAAATTCTCCGCACGCACAAGTTTCGCCATCGCGGCAAAGTCTTCGGGGGAACGAATATCCTGTTTGGGAAAGTTCATGCCACCATTGGGCCACTCCGTCAGCGCACTCTCTAAAGCTTCCGCATACGTATCGGCCCATGAGAGATGCAGTTGCAGCAATTTCGGCATTTTGGTGGCATCCTTGCCAGCAGCTTTCGCTCCCTCTTCGAATTTTCCTAGCAACATACGCAACTTATCGAGGTTTGCGCCGGGAGTGATAATCCCTTCACAATACTGCCCAGTCCATTTGGCCGTCACGGGGCCCGCCGTAGCGACATAGATCGGCACAGGCTGCTCTGGCAATGTCCATAATCGCACCCGCTCCATCGTAAAGTATGTACCATTGTCGTGTCTGGCCACCTCACCACTCAACAGCTTCTTGATAATGTCAATCGCTTCTTGCATCATCTTCAGGCGCACATGCGGTTCAGGCCACACACCACCAACCACATGCTCGTTCAATGCTTCACCGCTGCCTAGACCAAGCCAGAAACGACCGGGAAACAGCGCACCCAATGTCGCTGATGCCTGCGCCACAACCGAAGGATGATACCGAAACGATGGACAGGTCACACCGGGACCAAACGTCATCTTCTGGGTTGTCGAGCCCAGTGAACTCATCCACGACCACACAAATGCATTGTGGCCTTGTTGCGGTACCCACGGTTGAAAATGGTCGGCGGCCATCACACCACCAAAACCATATTTCTCTGCCATGATCGAATATTCTAAAAGTTCTGTCGGGTGAAACTGCTCCAGGGCAGCCGCATAACCGATAATTGCCATAACTCACGCTCCTTGGCTAGATAAAAGTCTTTTATATACACGGCATGCGCGTCGTCATCAACAAATGACGTACCAACTGCTGGGTTGCTGTCTGGCCATTTGCTTCTGTTAGTTGCACAAGATCATCACAGTTGTCTATGTCCATAGATAATCCAGCGGCATTGATCACTTGAATCGCAAGATCACGCTGTTGTGCTGCCTCACAATGCCGTTGCAAGCTCTCCAGGCCAAATTGGAAAGGCACAGCGGATGGAGGGCGAATCAATAGCGCGTTGGTGCCGCCGTCTGGCGAAGGGGCGATAACAATACCGGGTCCAACACCAGAGGCATCAAGCAAGGCGGCAATATCTCTGTCTGTCACCAGTGGTACGTCGGCAGGGAGCACCAGCACACCGGTTGCGCCACGAGCAGCAACATGTCGAGATGCTTGCACCAATGCGCTATTAAGATCTGCTGTCTGATCGAGTAAAGGCTCTGCACCTTCGCTGGCAGCCAACGCCAGAACTGTTGCGTCACCACTGATCACGCCAACACCATCAATCATGGGATTGTGTAGCAGAGTTCTCAAGACATCACACAACATGGTAAGCACAAGCTTCTGTCGTGCCGCAGGCGTCAATATTTTTGACAAACGACTCTTGGCCTGATCGAGCTGCTTGACTGGTACAATCGCATAAATCATTATATGTATTCCCACGGAAACGCGCGTATCCCTCTCATGCTATGATCTTGATAATCGAGCATTCGCTGCATCAAGCGTTACCTGGGCCAACGACCGTTTTTCATCTGGCCCACGCATAATTGTGTCAGTGATTACAACGTCTATACCTAGCGCACGGATGTCATCTGCCAGTACGGCATCAACAGTATCAATAACCAGTATATCGATAAGACCACGATAACATTCACCCACCCCGCGTGCCGAGACCTCAAAGCCCTGTGCACGCATCAAGGGAGCCGCCGGGCCTTTAATCGGTGCACCTCCGACAATCGGGCTGACTGCAACAATAGGGGTACGTGTTTCCTCAAGTGCTGCGCGCACACCCGGTAGAGCGAGAGTTGTCCCCACACTCACGATCGGGTTACTCGGCGCGATAAGGATCGCCTCAGCATATCCAATCGCTTCTAGCACCACAGCGGTTGGTCGCGCTCTATCAACACCCTCGAATGTTACACCTGTGACATCGTCCTGTGCACGCCGCTGCACCAGATAGTGCTGAAAATGTATGGCCCCTTGTGGCGTCACAATGTAGGTCGCTACTGGATCGTCAGTCATTGGCAAGATCTGCACTGCCACGCCGAGTGCACGTCGGATCAGATCGGTGACTTCGGTGAGCGTGGCACCACCACGCAATAGTTCTGTACGCCGGATATGCGTGGCCAGATCACGATCACCGAGCAAAAACCATGTTTCGGCGCCAAGTGTTTTAAGCATCTCCAAGACATTGGTGGTATCACCTCGCACACCCCAGCCCTGTGCCTCTTCCACGATACCAGCAAGAGTGTACGTCACGATATCAATATCAGGTGAAATATGTAAACCGTGGAGTGTAATGTCATCACCGGTATTGACAATCGCGGTCACCTGTTCAGCAGGAACCACCTGTACCAGACCTTCCAGAAAGCGTGCTGCGCCGACACCACCTGCAAGCGTGACAATCATAGATCACCTTCCCTGCTATTCAAAAGCGTCACAATCTCCTCGATACGTGGGAGGCCCATGCCCTCCCCTTGTTCGATGGCCAGCGGGTGATCGTTTGGTTCCAGAATAACAGTGGGACGCATCCCTATATCGTTCATGTAGACCTGTGTCTGCAGGTTAATCGTTTCCGGGTAACTGGGCAAGCGTGTGGCCAGCCAACCAAAATAGGGAGGTTCTTTGGAACGTAATGGATTTCCCCATAACGAGACAATGCGTTCAAAATGCTCCTTGTTGAGGGAAACCCACACCGTATAGGTGAAAAATTCTTTGGAACCATGGAAGGGAATATCAAGATTACCTTTGAGAAAGAAGTAAACACCTTTGATAACACATGTTTCTTCATCCAGAATACAACCAGTTTTACGCTCCTCTTCAGCCATATCCAGCCAGAGATCAGGAGCAGATGCGCCAAGACCCTTCGGCAAATCAGGCATTGGAGCAGAATTATGCAGCGACTCTGTCATACTAACCTCAATTTCATCGACTATGAAACAGAAGCCTCCTTATGACAAGGAAACTGGGCTGTGCAATTCGATAACGTGTGCTTCTAGTATAGCGCTTACGTGGAGGATGTTGCAAACAATTGAACAGGTAGCTATTGATCTGCAAGTGTCAAGGGAAGATAGACCGTGTAGGGAAAGGGATTGACTGTATTGTGTCCTTCGACCGCACGAGAAGCGTTGAGCCGCCCACACTGCCAGTAGGTGCCGGTGCCCGCGATGTCGTCAGCCGTGGTACAGAGGCGCCCACGGATCTGGCTATTGGTGAGCCCTTGTGAGAAGAGCAACCCGGCAATCCCGGCCACATGGGGCGCGGCCATCGATGTGCCGATTAGGGAGCCATAATCATTATTGGTAAGTGTAGAGTAGATGGAAGAGCCTGGTGCAGCCATATCGACCCATTCTCCATAGTTTGAGAATAAAGCCCAGGTATCGTTTCGATCCGTGGCCGCCACACTCAAGCAATGTGCGTATGCGGCGGGATAGAACGATTTGTTCTCACCATTGTTTCCTGCAGCACACGCCAGGAAAGCCCCTTGCCCCCATGCATAGTTGATCGCATTTTCAAGCGCAACTGCTTCCACACCGCCAAGACTTAAATTGATGACCTGCGCTCCGTTGTCTGCGGCATAGATAATCCCGGCAACAACATCAGACAACTTGCCGCGACGATCCTCAATGACACGTATGGGCATAATCGTACACAATGGGCAGGCACCAGCTCCAAAACTCTGGTTGTCCGTCTCCGCAGCGGCAATACCCGCGACATGAGTTCCATGGCCTACGCTATCGTCGGGGGAGGTGTCGCCGTCGACAAAGTCGTACCCAGCTAGAATCTTGGAGTCGAGATCGGGATGATCTTGCTGTATACCTGTGTCTACCACGGCAATCACCACATTTGAACTGCCCTTGGTGATATCCCAGGCAGCATAGGCATTGATCGCATTCCAGCCCCACTGATCCACAATATGCGGATCATTAGGAGATGTTAGTGTCTTGTAGTAGTAGTTTGGCTCAACGGCGGCAACACGGGGATCGTTGCGGAATTTATCAAGTTCTGTTTGGGTGTTCTGCAATTGCGACGTTGTGAAATCTGGCAAGGTCACAATCGATGTATTAATAGCATCAATATGGTCAATAACCTGAATACCAGATAACTGAACATCAGCAAGACCCACACTCATAGACAAATCGTCTTGCCAGGTAATAACATATTCACCAGGAACCGCTTCAGGTTCAATATGTGAGATGGGTTGAGTGTTGGAGGCTTGAGCACCAACATATCGAGAAGTAGCAGGGAAGCAGCAGGTTGGCAGCAAGACTAGTGTCAAAAAAAACAGGAGCACACGAGGCTTATACATGAGGCATTTCTTTCCGATTACAGTAAGTTGTCGGCTGAAACGTCCGTTACACAACGAGGTGTTTTACGCAAAGACGGGGCGTGGGTAAGGTGATGTAACGGTATCGGTACTTAATTGTCCTCAATACTGTAGCGGAACAGGACCAAAGTGTCAATAAACATGGCGTTATTGTACGATGACTATTTGTTCACGTGACTGTAGTAAGTAATCTTAGAAGATCCCAAATGATGGGTCGGGCGAGGAAAATACAGCACAATTGTTTGAAACAGGTAGAGATCCGTATCGCTAAAATGGCAGAGATTTAGATACTGTTTTAGTCTTTATGGAGAAAAGAAATCATTTAGGGCGCTCCTCTCATTTCTCAGTTTTGGAGTAATCACCAACTCGACCTGACTCAACACAGATTCTCGATCACGGTAACCCGGTAGCAAAGCCAGTAAGATGGCGCTTGTAAGGCGCATGAAAGGCCAATACAATGTCTTCCTTGGGAACACCCATCTCAGCCAGTGTGTTGGCAATATCTTCCTCAGTTCCATTGTGCTGAATCCAGATTTTGCCATCTTTGATGTCAATGTACAGAACCGTGCCGTGAATACGTTCGTACTTATCCCATCCTATGGTCAAAAGTTGATAGTGGTTCTGATCAGGATCAATAACATACTCCATCTCAACATCACCATACGACGGTTTGTACTGACTGTAGTGAGCCCAAAGAGTTGGCCACAAAAGTGCCTGTGCTTATGCTAACATGGGATCTGGCTGGCGAGCCAACCAATCTGCGGCGTATTCGGCAGGTGTGAGATAGCCCAGCATCGAGTGAATACGTTTCGGGGTGTAGACTTCATCCACACAGCGCCCGATGGAGCGGGAAGCATCGTGGAAATCCTCGTACGCCGACAAATCCACCGCCGTCTCTTTCATCGTCCGCATCAGCCGTTCAGTGTAGCCGTGGTCCTCTGGCTTGCCCACCGCCGCCATGCTGATCTGCACACCTTCGTGCAGCAGGTCGGTGTCATCACCGCAGGCATCCGGCACGCCCTAATCGCTGTGCTGAATGTCCGGCACCCGATCCGCCAATGCCCACCGTAGCGCCGTTAGCATCAGTTCCCGATCCAGCGAGCAGCTCAGATGCCTGCCACGCATCGCCCGTGTATGCACGTTCATGCTGACCGCCAGGTAGACGAAATCGTGTGCCAGGCAGCTGTAGGTGATGTCCGCCACCCCACCTGATCCGGGCAGCTGATTTCCAGTCTACCAACCCGATTGGGCTAGCGCGGCAAGTCATGCGGGCTGTTGGTCGTGCGCGTTTGGCGCCGCTTGACCGGGCGTTGCAGCCCCCTGTGCACCATCATGCGCTGGATGCGCTTATGATTGACCGACCAACCCACCCGTTTCAGCAGGGCGATCAAGCACCGATAGCTATACGTCGGCTACTGACCTGCCAAGTCGAGCAACGCTATCTGTAAATCAGCCACATCACTGGCACTGGTGCGATGATAGAAGCTGCTGCGTGGCAAGTTCAGCATCTCACAGATAGTTTTCACCGGGTAATCCGCCCGTATGGTCATGGCTGCCCGCCGTTTCTGCCCCGCATCCCATCCAACAAACGGGAGGCTGTTTTTGCAATGGCCAGATCCATCGTCAGTCGCCCGACCAGGCACGCCAATTCGGCGATGCGTGCCTGCTCGTCGCTGTCGGCATCGCCCGTCGCGAAGACCTGCGGCGCGGCGGCGAGAAACTGCTGCTTCCAGTTGCCGACCATCTGTGAGGTGAGCTAATGCTCGCGGCACAGTTCCGCCCTGCTCGTCGCGCCTGACAGCAATTGCAGCACGACCTGGCTCTTGAACTCTGCGGTAAACGTGCGTCTCTTGCTCATCTGACGACTCCCTTTCATGGACTATGGTACGACATTCAGCACCGTGTCCAATCTCAGGGGTCAGTACAAGGTATAAAGTTCAACATCTTTGCATCAAATATATAAGAGACTTATAATATATAACTATAGCTATAGTTTACTTAAATTGGAAGCATTTATGAATCACTACTATCCATCATCACTAATCGAGGAAGGTGTAAATAATTTAGTTTACCAAAATCGATGTGGAAATCGGCTTTCAATGATGTTTCATCAAACATACACTGAATGTGAAATAACCTATAAACCTAATGCCTTTCGTCGTAAAGAATTTCGTGCACGTAACTTCTCAAATCGAGACATTTTTACAACCATTTTTGCCTCTTGTACCTTGCCAGAAATTGGCTCTGCCTCTATACAATACTTTGGATACGATCCATTTATAACGAAAATACATACACGTGCTGGACTGAGTCAAGCCCAGAATATACTTACAATACTCAATTTTCCTCATCAAAATTGTTTTGCATTGGCTGCAAGACATCCCTTGTTGATCCTTGTAAAGCCTCATGTACAATTCAACCTCGATGATGGGTTGATTACAGAGATGTTTATTGACAGAGGAGAACGTATTGTATCATTTCTCGCTTTTCCGGGCTTTGAAGAGAATCGTATACGACAACTTCCTGATGCCACAATCGCAATCCAGATAATGGATGAAGACATCGTTATAATGGGAGCAGAAGAATCACTCTATCAAGTTCAATGCTCACTCAAAATACTGGGGAATAAATCTCTTTCGGTTCTTACAAAGCAAGTTGAACAAGATCTCTCAGCTCCACTACAGTCACCTGCTATTACATCGTCACATTCTGAATGGCAACATAGCTTAAACTTCAATAAACGGGTACTGTTCTCTCAAATTGATGCGGGTGGTGCCTGCATTGCTGCACTTAATCGTATCTACCATTTGCAATGGATTCGTGATGGAGGAATGGCATGTTCATATCTTGCCAAAGCAGGGGCTCCGTCATTGTTGGCTTTGTGGACTCCTTTTTTGCTTGATAATCCATCACGTCAATTTCAACATGGGGGACATACTGTAAATGAATTTTTGCAGATTGTAGGAACCCGTTGGACAAAGACAGAAGATGATGGTCTTTACTATGCTGTCCTTAGTCTTTATACCCTATACCAAACAACTGGAAACCCTATATATTTAGACACTTCTCAATTGGTCAAGCTTGTTAATAGTATGAATTATGTTATTAACACAAAATATGACACTCATCACCAGTTGTTTATGAGTCAAACACGAGGTGAGATTCTTATGTCAAGCTCTCCACTCTTTGGCTACGATCCTGTTAATGGGACATTGGTTGTCGATCCACCAGAAGAGTATCAGCATAAAGAACGACGAATAACTCATCTTGCCAGTCTTTATCAAAACAGTAACATGTACAATGTTCTTTGTATGCTCATTATACTTCTTGATGCTGCACAGATTGAGCATCAACAGTTATCGCACTATTACGCATTTACTAACCAGCTTAAACAATCGTTACAAAGCCAATTTATCAACCAAGATGGTTTGTTTTACTCCAGTTTATTATTCTTCGATAACGATACAACTTTATGGGATGCCTTTGAAGAGGGAGATGTCCTAGAATATACCTGGGCCGTTACCCTAGGACCCTTTTTCTTCGATACATTAACAACCTTAAGAAGTGCATATCACTTATATACCCACGGAACGCAAGTTAAACCATATAACTACAGTGCGTGGAATACGCTCAGTCACTTTCTCAAAGAATGGAGGCTTCCTGATAAGGATTTTGAGACGATGATTACCAGTGAAATTGACGAATCTGGGTGTGTTACAACTAAATATCCTATGACACACGCAATTATTGAATATCAACAAGACCTAGAAGGATGGCGTGGGCTACCATTTTGCATTGCTCCTCTTATCACAAGTGTTACTGCATTACTACTTCAGTCGCTACCTCAAGGATTGGCAGTTCGGGCTAGCATGCTTGTGGACAGTGTTACATATTTTCAATATCGTACATGCGTGCTTCATATTGTTGCAACCGATATCGGCGAGGAAGTGCATAGATGGCTCTTTGCTGGTCGCACAATCGAATGTTCACTACAAATTCCTGAACGATGGCTGGTGATGGGATCTCATCAGATCCAAATTGTTCGTGGCAGTACGCCTCGCTTACCTAGACTTTATAGTTCTAATGCACGACTGCTAGATATCTACAAACAAGGTTCTACTATTACACTAGAATTTTTTAACGCCGTACCAAGTGAATTAGTTTTTGAGGGAATTGAGCAGGATACACTTCACATTTATTCTTCAGAAGGAGATATGCTCATATACGAACAAAAATCTGTTACAAACGACTCACGGTCACTCATTTTTATTGAATACCTGGGAAACTTTACCATACTGATCAAGCATACTCAATAATCAATTATGTAAACATATATATTTTTAAGAACGCTATATAATTAGCTTCTCTAGCAAAGAAAAAGACGGCCTATCAATCGTCGCTGTTTAGCAGCATGAGTCATTAGAATAGTGAAAGAACTGACCTCTGTGAATATACTATAAAAGTCAGTTCTAAAAGTATTACAGTAAAGATCTACCACTGTCTCTGCCACACACGCATATAATCAATAGAATGATAGGCACGGGAAACCGTACTGCCATCTGGACTACCGTATCAAGAATGATCTACATTGGCTCATCAGGTACATTTGGACCATACCAGGCAGGCGTTTGCACACCATCGATATACCAGCGTATCTGATCTGGTTCCCATTCAATGGCATAGGTATGATAGTTTGGTGATGAATCTACCAAGTGTCTCAAGCACGTTCCACTTACTCCAGTCTACCAATAGCCCGTTGAATTCAGCATAATCAGTAACCACAAATGTATTACTATCGTATATAACCTCTCAGTGGCAAAATTTCCAGACCTATAGCAATTAATTATATTGCTATATTTATGTATAACATTCAAGTATCAATATAGAATATCTATGTAAAAAAATAACAACTTTGCTGAGACAGGGGTTATTGAACTTCAAGTAGACATCTTCTCAATTTGCAATATGTTTAAGAGATCTGGAAGTACACAAGACTACAAAACATCTCATTATTGTAGCCTTGTGACCACTTGCAGTAATACTACTGAGCAGTCACAAGACTAGAGAGGCAACTTATCTGTTTAGTTATCAGTAAGGATGGCTGAGCCAAGTGCGGCAAGACTCTGCCAATTATTATTGGTGCCATAGGTCAACAATTGTCCATCGCGGGCCATCCCATCGTCATCATCGTTTATGCCAATATCGATACCAAACTGAAATCCGACTGCGGCTGTCTGATTGATATTGCTCCACGGAATAGCAAACTCCGCACTATATCCTGTATCAGTCACTGTAATAGCAGACACGATGCCATCAGTCTGGCCATTCTGTTCCCACAGCGTTGCATCATCCCATCCAAGGACAATTTGCCGATCGGTTTCTACATTGTAACTGGTTGCCCGATCATTGTTCCCATCAAGATATACCTCGATACTATCATCAACCCACGCCAGTTCACTATCATTGACAAGGCTATCATCAATTACATTCACTCCGATGTAGAGATATTCCTGATCCCAGACGAGGCCAAAACTCCCGCTGTTATCCGTGGCCCCTTCAATCAGCTTGGTGATAGGGGTATCAAGAGACCACCCTTCCGCTATCAGGTCACCATCAATCGTTGGTGGTGTAGAAACCTGCGGTAACTCCAGTTGAACGGGCGCTGGGGTTGGCGTCGCTGTCGGTTGGATAGGAGTCGCTGTTGGGATTCCAGCCGCATCTTTGACATCTCCATATGTTAATCCACTGCCACCAAATCCTACATAAACTCGCCCAAACACATCAGGATCACCACTGATCGCATTGGCCTTATCATAGATACCCAGGGGATAGTCAATTGTACGGTCCCAACTCTGACCCGCATCAGTGGACCGCCAGATACCTTCAAGCCCATTAACAATACCCTGCAAATAGATAGCTGGATACCCATCGGCAGTTGCTGCTTTCCCAAAGCCAAAGGTGGAGACCCGTGCTGGTCCTGGCAACTCGTTCCAACTTGCTCCACCATCTTGCGAACAATAGATACCGGTGTCTTGTTCATCTAGAAAGCCTGGTGTGTAGCAGAGATGTCCGGCTTTGCCTGGTACAGTAGCGAGTGTCGCGTTAAATGTGCCAACTGGGAACTTCGTAGGCAGACTATCATCACTTACCTGTACCCACGTTTCACCACCATTTTCACTTCGATACAGTCCCTCGTTTTCATGATACAGATAAAATGTATTGTCTAACACACTATCTGACGCCAACACTCTACGGGTTAGATAGAATTGAAAGTGAGACCCTTTGTCGGTGCCAGGGAGGCTAAACTGTTTCCAGGTCGTACCACGATCTTGACTATAGTAACCAAGCTTATTGTAAGTTGGCAACGTCACGATATTGTTGGTATCATTAGCTGCTACAGCAATATTTCCAAACTGTAAGTCTTTGGGGTGGGTTCCATTGGTGATAGAGGGGAAGACCGTCCACGATTTCCCACCATCGGTTGAATAGCCACTTTGATTATCAGGGCCAACGAATGCACTACAACAGCGACGATGATCATCTACTAGGGCAACCAGGAACTCAGGGTTTTGAGCAGAGAAATCTACATCCCAGCCACTATTGAATCGGGGGGTCACGCCGTGTTCAGCCGGGTAACTATCGAGGTCCTCATAGTGGAACAGGGCGCGGTCCCAATGTGCAGCTACTGGCTTACCACCAGGAGGAACCACAATGTCATTAGTTACCAACTCTTCAATACCGGCACTTACAGAGTTCCACGCCACATTCTCTTCTTCGCCAGTAACGGACGCCGTCCACACACCAATGCCCTGGGCAAACCACAAGGTATTTGCATCAGACGGATCAAACAACACTTCCCCAACCGACATAAACTCTTCCTCAGTCCAAGCTAACCAGGGAATATCATTTGCCGTACGATCTTTGGTCAATTTTGTCCATTCCACACCACAGTTAGTTGAACGCCAGGGATCTCCTCCATTTGTGAAGGCATAAACTAAGCAAGGGTCATTGGGTGAAACCGCAACATCAGCAAAACTGGAACCTGATGGCGGAGTAATCTCTGCCCATGTATCACTCTCTAAACGCCATATCTGTTTGGTAGAAAGCAACGCTATATACACAGTACCATCTGAAGCCACCTCAATGTCTTGAACACGACCGTTGAGCGCACTGGCACCACCAGGAAGCTTTTCCCATGTAACGCCTGCATTAGTTGAGCGATAAATCCCTTGTTGGTGGGCACTAACATAAACAGTCTTGGTCTTGCCATCAACAGTGCCACTGCTCGCATCAATCACTACATTTGAGAGACCAAAATTTTTGCTGGTCCCGGTCGGGACTTGATTGGTTGGGACTTGTGTCCATTGCTCACCAGCATTTTCAGTTTTGTAGAGACCCTGTTCTGCGGTGGCCACATAGACAA
Organism: Chloroflexi bacterium AL-N1; assembly: GCA_013122435.1. Lineage (GTDB taxonomy): Bacteria > Chloroflexota > Chloroflexia > Chloroflexales > Roseiflexaceae > AL-N1. Next base: position 50,318 of record WYDT01000021.1, on the reverse strand, counting down.
CATCCTTGTTAACTGGATCAACCGCGATATGAGGTCCTTGCTGACGACCATCGCGATTAGCACCACCCATAACCTCCAGGTTAGTACGTTCCCAAGTATCACCTCGGTTATCGCTACGATAAACCACCATAGTGTTGGACTTCGTATTGAAAAAAAGGTAAGCACGGTTTTTATCGCTTGGTGCAGAAACAAGACCAAGTGAACCTTCATACTGATCTAATACAACATCACTAGTAGGTATCGATTGGGCAGTCACCACTTGCTTCCATGTTTGTGTGGCAAGATTGAGACGATAGGCACCCCCGACATCAGTCCAGGCATAGACGACATCACCATCTGGATGCACATCCATTCCGGTGACAAACCCACCGGCTCCGGTCTTGAGCGTTTTCCATTCATAGTTAGCTGAAATATCTGAAGCGGCAGCACGGGATGTAGCTGCGTACAAAACAAGACTACTGAAGATGGTACAGAGACACAAGAATGCCAAAGTACGAGAACGCCATCGTGATCGTAACATAGTTATGGTCCTCCTAATAATCTAAAACATCCAACACTAAACCTCAGGTGTAGTTTTTTGTAGTAATAGAGAAAATGAAACAGTCTGGCATATCCTTTCTTGTTTGACTGGGTGATTGTTTGATAAAGTACATGCACTGGCGCATAATCTGCGATCAAACAACACCTGTAGTTGTGGGCCAAAAGTGATGCTTTATACACAGTAAGTCATAGACCTACCACAGAAAAACCAGCGCTTTATTAATATTTACTTAATTTAACTATTTGTAATATATTACAATTGTTCAGAAAAGTCAAGCGGTAATAGTCAAAGAATATTCATATTTAAAGCGGCATTGTTATAGCAAACAATACCTATCTGTGCCAAAAGCAATGCCATTTTATTTTCCTGTGTTGGTCGTTATACGGTTTTCTGTGTCAGCTTCGCATCCAGTCGTCGTTCGGCGTCGATGCGCTCTAGAGCGTACTCGTACATATCCACAAAGCGCATCCCCTCGGCTAGCGTCGGGTGTACATCACGCACCTGTGTATACATCGACTGAGCAATGGCCCGGTAGGTTGGGTGGCCCTGCGGCGCAGAACGCAATTCACACAAGTGATACAACTCACGCAGATTCAGCATGATCCGCCAACGCACCCGAAACGCCATTGGCACCACATACTGTGCCGGTTCGGGCAGATCGGTAACGACGATGTCAAAGGCTTCGGCTGCCTGCTCCAACGCAGCGTTGTAACGCCCAGACAGTCCCGCTTCGATCAGCTCCGATGGTGTGATAAAACCATGGCGTACGGTATAATCCTGACGTTCCTGTGTAAGCATGCGGTGGCGCTGCATATCGCGGTAGGCACCCAAATCCGCTAGAATATCGAAGGTATAGTAAGCTTCCTCAAATGCCCGACCGGGCCGATGAAAGCGATTCTGCCGATCACCAACATATGCCCGCAATAGCGTCAATCGCTCCTCAGCAGCGAGTTGGTCAACGATCTCACGCGCAGCAGTCAGCGGTAGATCAAGGTATGGATAGAGGATTACAGCAACGACTTTAGCTTCAGCGTGAGGATCGTACTCAACCAATTGTACAGCCGATTGAGCAGGCGCCTGAGACGAATTTGGTTGCGGCACATACTTGTCAGCAAGGCCAGCAACACGTTCGCGTGCATCGCGCAGATACTGCTGATAAGCTTGGCCACGTTCATTCTTGGCACGCTTCACAAAGGAAGGAATCAAGACATCGAGCGCATGTTGCATGGAACCAGCCAGATCACGCAACTCATCAAATGGGGAGGCGTAAAGTTTGGTAAGCAGATACTCGAATGCACGACCATTGCCAAACAAACCAACGTTGGTCAGGGTCGCCATTGGCAGCAACCCACGCAGTACATCACACGCCTTGGCACGTGTAGCGCTGTTGTAGGCACGCTCAGAGGTCTGCTCATCACGTGGCGTTCGCTCACGCACAAAAGCCATTGTTGGCTCCAGCAATGAACTGTAGGTATCAAACAGATGGTCGAGGGTCGCCTCATAACGATCCGCGTGACATGAGGTCATAAGCGCTGGTTCACGTAGATAATGATAGCGTCCGTCACGTTTACGATTGAACACCACATACCGCGTCGACTTCTCCAACGGGCTGATGCCAATCCGACTGTCCTCTAACGCTTTTGCTGCAATATTGCTAATCCCCTCACAGGCCAGGTGAGCACCACCCAACTCAGCGACCGAATCATCACCATAACCAATCAACACCCGCTCGTAGAACGCCTCGGCCTGCTGAGTGGCAACGAGTTGTTCTGTCCCCGTTTCGCGTGCACTCCCCACAATCGCCGCGAAACCCGACTCTGGAGCATTGATAAATTCGTCTAAAAGAATACGACGTAGACTTTTGTCAGAACGACTGTAGCGTGAAAATAAAGCGCCTTTCACCACTTCAGGCAGATTGCGTAACCCAAAGACAGACTGATCCAGATCGGTTACGAATGGTGCCAGCAACGTCTGTTCGTTTTCGTTGAAACGGTCACCCCAGAGATCACGTGCAGGTGTTGTCACTGTTCTAGCTCCTGTTGAGAATTAGCCTAGATATCGCAAGAAATAGCATTGTACCATAGAGCCTTTGTAAGAGATTGGTACACCCTTTAGTAGTTTTGTATTAAATAGCCATCCAGCACTCTCCACGGGTACGTAGTGTATGTAGTAATATTGTTACTAATATCACAACATGAGTGTGTTTTCCTAACAACGCAATACATATATGCTTGAAACCTACCGTAGAAGTAGTAACTTTGTACAATGTTGGCATACAAAAACATAAAAAGGGATCGGTAATACAACAACAGGAAAGACATCGATCCCATGTGATTGGAGTTCACTATGTTGATAACGTTGCAAGATACGCCTGCATTACAACTACACCCAGACGATAACATTGTGATTGCCCTTGCACCGCTCTACGCAGGTCGGCGTATCACCCTTGGCAAGCAAATAGTGACACTCAATGCTGATGTTATGGCGGGGCATAAATGTGCGTTGCGGTCCATCGAAACAGGCCAGCCCGTGCGACGCTATGGGCAGATTGTTGGCTTTGCAACCAGCCCGATTGTACCTGGTGATCATGTACATTCACATAACCTGGCTGTAGGCGACACCCATGTGACGTATGAGTTTGGCACAGACATACGGCCTATTGCGTATGTTCCAGAAGCTGAACGTCGTACCTTTATGGGCTATCGCCGGTCACACGGGCGTGCGGGAACACGCAACACTATCGTGATTATTAGCACCGTGAACTGCTCAGCCCATGTGGTACGGGCCATTGCTACACGTGCTTGTGCAGAACTGCTCCCACAATTTCCAAATGTTACGGACATCGTCGGTTTAAGCCATAAAAACGGCTGTGGCACGCGCGATGGTAGCCCTGAGTTGGATATGTTGCAACGCACACTAGCTGGATTTGCATGCCATCCCAATGTTGCTGGATATCTGTTTGTTGGGCTAGGGTGCGAAGTTAATCAATTTGAATCACTGCTAGCTTCACAACAACTCAACGACTTTCGTCTCCCCACCTATATGGGCATTCAAGATATCGGCGGTGTTGCAGCAACTATTGAAGAGGGCGTACAGGCTGTGGCAGCCATGCTTCCAAGCGCGAATGAGGCACGCCGTGAGCCTATCCCGGTGAGCGATCTCGCGGTGGCACTCCAGTGTGGTGGCAGCGATGGCTTTAGCGGCATTACGGCCAACCCCGCCCTTGGGCACGCGGTAGATCTGCTGGTTGAACAGGGTGGCACGGCTGTGCTCGGTGAGACTCCCGAAGTCTATGGTGCCGAACATATGCTGATACGACGCGCGGTTGAACGGTCAGTGGGAGAGCGATTAATTGAACGTATTCGGTGGTGGGAAGACTACACCGAACGAAATGGCTTTGTGATTGATAACAACCCCACACCAGGAAACAAGTCTGGTGGACTGACCACGATCTATGAGAAATCGCTAGGGGCCCTGGCAAAGGGAGGTAGCATGCCACTTCAGGCAGTGTACGAATATGCCGAACCAGTTGTTGATCATGGGTTTACCTTTATGGATTCACCTGGCTATGATCCGGTATCGGTGACAGGACAGGTCGCGGGTGGCTGCAATCTCATCACGTTTACCACTGGCCGCGGGAGTTGCTTTGGCTTTCGCCCAGTTCCCAGCATTAAGGTCTCGACAAATACCGCCATCTACGAACGTATGTGGGGCGATATGGACATCAATGCAGGTCGTATTCTTGAGAACACAAGTGTCGAAGAAATTGGGCGCGAAATCTTCGAAAAATGGATTGCGGTGGCCTCAGGTGAATTGAGCCTGAGTGAAGCACAAGGTATCGGTGAGGAAGAGTTTAATCCCTGGATTGTAGGAGCAACCATGTAGTTTGCACCACAGTACGTGTGCAACAATGATCAAACAGGAGGAGTTTGAATGATGCTTGAATTGCGTGAAGCACAAACAGATCAATTATCAAACGAAGTTCGTTATCCCCCCGCACCATGGCGCTCAATCGGTCAACTCTGGTCCGGTATTTTTCAATCAGATACACCAGCTGAACTCCCTGCCGGTCTGCATCCGTTACTCAGTTCACGGTGGCGTGTTGTCACACTGGTTCGCTATCAGATAGGCACCTTACGCTACGATGAGTTGATTGTTGGGCCGCTGGCGCGGCGTGGCGCCCATGTCGGTGTGTTTGTCGACTTCATCTGGGTTGATAGCGAAACATCGTTACACGGTGGGCGTGAAATCTGGGGAGTTCCCAAGGAGATGGCATCGTTCATGTGGGAAGATAATACCGTTTATATTGCTGACACGCAGGGCCCAATATTGTCGATGACAATGCACAAGGGTGCATCACGACTACCTCCCGTCTGGCTCACGGTACCCGGTATTGGCCGCCTCAACCAGTATTGGACCTATACAACACCAAAGATGTGGGCCTGCCTTGACCGTGCAGGCATCGAAATCAATGATTGGTCATCACGGTTTGCGTGTCAGATTCGGCCCAGACCACTGATAGGGATGGCTGCTAAACCGTTCCGCGTCACCGTCCCTGCTCCCACATTACTGCGCTGATAGATATATACATATTTCCACGAATCGAACATCCCAGCACCAGTACATAGTATTGGCGCTGGGACTCTGATTTAATCATTCTTCACGGTTAATCCATTTAACACTATCTATACATAATTCACCTGCTACTATGCGCCGGTTCCCGTTCAATAGTTCGTAATTGTTTTCACCAACAATAATGCGCTCATTCTCTATACGATACGGAAGCCATATAAATGTGCCATCTGGTACAATCGAAAAGCCCCACTCTGAAAAACTGGTATAGATTTCGGCAAATAAAACAGAGCGTCCATTGGGGAAAAACATGAACTGCAAACTGTTGCACCGTACTCCAGGTGTACCATAATCGACACATCCAAAAGGTGCTTCAAGCCAGATATAGCTCTGTAGTTCGGTAAAGACCGTTGCATCAGGAAACACGTCGTTGGGTGTAGGATCGATGGCAAAAGCACCTCCAGGAATGGGATTAATGACTCCGGGGACCGAAAAATTCGGATCATGCGGTCCTGTCAGAAGCCTCTTGCTCCAAATGGCATTTTCAGTTGCTAACTGTGCGTTTAATTGCTGCTCTATACTAGCAACCATCAATTCAGATCCTGGCACAAAATGATACACAGACGTTACATCATTATCAAATGTATAGACTAGTTGATTATCGATTAACTGATATGTGCGATCATAGGGTGATGAACAGCTTGGGTCAAATGTTACCGTTCGTGAGTCCTGATTGATTACACCATCTTCATATTGTGAATCGTTGTAGAAGAAAAAATAACGTTGATCTGGAAGGAAAATGTTTGTCCCTTCACCAACAAGCGATTCGTACATCCATATCCCATTCATTCCAGTAGGTTCCGTAAGTGGTGGTTCAGCAAGTTGACGCAAACGATCAGGCAGTGTTCCGGCAAGAACAGGAGGTCGCTCTATTACTCGTAAACTGTTAAAGTCAGATTCTAGCACTATCGGACGACTGTCACTAAACGCAGGAATAATAAAACGGAGTTGTCCATCATTCAGACGTGCTTCAAAAGTATACTGCTCACCCCTGACTGAGAACACTCCATCATAGTCACTACCTGATGAAGACAACTCAAGAGCAACTTGCCCTGCTATGTAGTAACCTGACGCTGGGTCATCTCCAGTAACCATTGGTGTTCTCACTCTTGACAATAGTTCAGCATCTCCTTCCTGATCAACCAGATTAACAAAATCGCCTTCCTCAGAGTCTTCAGGGATCTCAATCCTATAAGTTGTCCTAGCATCTGTGCCATCTTCAAATAGCGTTATGGCCGTATGATCCGTACTCCAGTTTCCTTCTATTTCACGTGGTTCGGATGACCCAGTTTGGGACTCAATTCGTAACTGGAAAGTTCCATCAGCACGGAAAGTCCAGAATGCTATCTCAGAAGTGTCCAGATAACTGCGCCACGTACTAACAAACCAACGACCAGTAGTGATTGCTTCAGATGAAACCTTGCTGTACAGCAGTGACTTAATACCGAGATCTCCCCCAACAAGACGAAATGCTGTATCATTGACTTGTTCTATAACAAATAAATCAGTAGCAACAGAAAGCTGAGAGGTGGTCTGGGCCAACAATGACTGGTGAACATCAGCCATTGACATGGCTGTACTTCTACCACCTGTGATTAACGGCAGATAGACCTGATTACTGATCGAGAGATAGAAGTAATCGTCGTCTACCCACCATGTACCATTACGTGTCTGTGTCTCTCGAGTCTGATAGTTAAACACGCGTTCTGTGAAATCACCCTTTGCTCTAAGTACTAATACGTATTCTCTCGTCTGGTTCCATGTCGACCATTCCCCAACCATCCATGCAGGATTGGTGGACAGTGTTATGACGGTAGGACTGGCTTGCCTAACCGACATGTTGGCAATCTGTGGTATGGTTGTACATTGATCTTGATCTGTCAGACCCTTATTTTGTAATGAGTCGTGTGGCAACGTAGTAATTGAAACGCGATCTTGCGGAGAAGTCGTGGATGCATCTGCTCGAAAACCTGGTTCAATAGGTTGTGCTTGTGCCGTTGTCGAAACGATAGTTATCAGAAACAAACAAACGACAGCATTTACGAATCTCTGCTTCAGCATGGGCATAGTAACTCCCTTCATATACAAGATACACTTCTTACTAAGAAGTGTTGATGTGACATGCCCCGTGCTCATGTACGCCTTCAATATCGAAAGGTTTCACTACTTCACTGCTTTTATAGTACTTGGGTAAATATAGCTACACGGGAAGAAAACAGGATACAACATATCATTATCATAGTATATGAATGGAAAAGACTTTGTATCTAGCACCTCAATCAAAAACCTGAAACCCATATAAGTTAGGTTTCAGGTTTAGCCAATCTTGTGTAATTGTGGTTTGTTTCTATGGCCTGAATTATCAGGACTGTAGCTTGTACCCACACTCACTACAGAACTTGGCAGTAGGTGGATTCTTATGAGAACATCCGGGGCAGGGCGCAGGTTGCAACGCCTGTCCACACTCACTACAAAACTTAGCTGGTGCTACAACAGACGTACCACAACTACCACAGGTAAGTGTCGTGGCAGCAGGCTGTGGAGTCTGGGGTGACGTTTGTGGTTGCACGGTTCTAGAGTTCAATGCTTGCCCCATCACTGTTCCCAGGTTCATACCAACACCCAGACCAACGCCAGCACCGGCCAGACCATCACCACCGTTCTGTGCTGCATCTTGTAGTGCTTCCGCAGCCTTATAGCGTGTGTAGTTGTCTAAACCACCCATCGCCGCTACACCACCGGCCTGATCAAAGCGTCGCTCTAATTCCTCTGGAACACTGATAGTATTGATGTAGAAACGAGACAAATTCAATCCCAGTTCTGCAAAATCCGGCTTGAGCGACTCGTGAGCAATTTCGGAGAGTTCGTTGTACTCAATCGCCAGATCGATCACTGAGAGTTTCCGCTCCTGCATCCGTTCAGCAATGACATCAGCAAGTCGTGCGATAATGGAACTACGCAATTGATCTTCCATTTCTTGTATCATTAAACGTCCGCGTGTGCCAACAATCTTTGTCAACAGTTTGCGAGGGTCTGCGACCTGAGCAACATACGTACCAAACGCACGGATACGCACCATACCAAATTGCGTATCACGCATAGGGATTGGCTGCGGGGTGCCCCACTTCAAGTCGAGGTGTTGGTGCAGATTGACATAGTAGACATCGGCACGAAAGGGGCTTTTGTTCCCAAATGGTAGTTTAATCAAGTTGATCAGGAGGGGAATGTTCTTGGTCGTAATCATGTGGCGTCCAGGGCTGAACATATCCAGATAGTGACCATCACGACAGAGAAAAGCCCGCTGGCCTTCACGGACAACGCACTGTGAACCAAAACGGAGTTCGCCAGAGCCTTCAGATGGAACACGTGCAACCAGAACGTTACCAGTGGGGTCGAGATATTCAACCAGATCGAGTAGTGCCATATTGCTTATTTCCTCTTCATGGATTAGGTGGGTCGAATACAAAGATGCATGTCATAGGAACACACATTGTGAAGTATATTCTTGCGGAGATACACTTCATTTGGGTAATATTGCCACCAAATGTGTGCAACCTCATGTACGGTGTTGTTAGCGAAAGGTTGCAACACGCTGTACTTCCTCTATTGTAGAGGAGAATAATTGCGTAAAGATGACAGATACTAACCAAGTAATCGACAAAACCTTAATACGGGAGCTTTACGCCGTGATCAAGGTACCTTCACCGACTGCATCGCCCTGAATTGCACGTGTGAGAAGACCGGGGGTCGGGCCAATGAGTTGGATCGTGAGGTTAGGAACAGCACACACCAATTGCCACATCAACGCAATTTTGCCGTGCATTCCACCTGTTACATCAACCCCGTGTGATGCACCAGTACCCTCAAGAACCGTGGTAATGTTGGCTGAGTCGATGTGTGGAATACATTGTGCGTGTGGATCAAGATGTGGATCAACAGTATATACGCCTGCCTCACCAACCAGAATGATACGCGTTAGTTGAAATGTTGCGTCGTGAGCGAGATGGGTCAGCAGTTGCTCAGTAGAAATGATGGCTGAACCCTGTACAGTGTCAAAAGCAACATCACCGTGAACGACGGGAAGCAAACCATGCTCCAGTGCTGAGGACAACATTGCCGTATCCCAATGGGTAAGCACGCCCTGCTTACTACGAATGGTAGCTGAGGGCTGGAGCGACAACGCGGGAACACCAGCAGCAAGCAATTCATCAACAACAATACGATTGAGCCGCAGTGCCGCCGCCGAGGTCAGAGCAAAACCGATCCAATCAGCATCTGATGATAGACCGGTGTGGACACCATAACGTTTTGCGTAGGTATGTCCAAAAGAACCACTACCGTGACCAATCACCAGTTGGGGCGTACGATTTGACCGGGTGGACGAGCACACCGAGCGGAGTTCCGCTGCCAGTTGCTTAATCACCGAAATGTTCGGCGACTCTTCCTGCGTTTTGTTGGTAATGACTGAACCACCAAGCTTCACAAACGTCAACATACGACCATCCTTGTCGGTTATTATGGAGTTCCCGTTGCAAGAACAGCCACCGCGATCACCCCCCACAAGATAAGACTAATCGCAAACGGACGATCAGTCAGGACCACCTCAGCCGCACTGCCCCCGCTGCCATATTTATAGACCAGATAGAGATAACGAAAGATGGCATAAATGACGAAAGGAACGGTGAGCAGCATGGTCGGGAATGGCTCTAATGGCAACGTCTCCGCCGTCGTCGTGAAGAGGGTGTAGGCAATCAGCGTCGATGCGGTAACAATTGAGATCATCTGATCGAGGAAAGGAATCGAGTATTCATTGAGGATGCGTCGGTGTTCTCCGGCACCACCTTCGAGCAAAACCAACTCAGCACGACGCTTGGACAGGCCCAGAAACAGTGCGAGAAGCCCCATACAAATGAGGAGCCAGTGTGTAATCTCGATATTGATGACAAACGCGCCGGCAACGGCACGCAGAACAAAGCCCGCTGCAATGGTGAAGATATCGAGAATGACAATATGCTTCAGATAGTAGGAATATGCAATGCCCTGAATGAAGAGGTAGGTAAGCAGAACGAAGCCAAAATCGAAGTTCTGTCCAGTCACAGGAGCACTGGTATAATCGATGAGGAAGCCGAGTGGGAGTGCGCTAGCCAACAACACCCCTGCGGCAACCTTTGCAACCGTGGGACTCAGCCGACCAGACGCGAGTGGTCGATGGCGTTTTTGGGGATGGGCACGGTCTTTTTCAATATCGACCAGATCGTTAATCAGGTAGATAGCGCTGGCAACCATACAAAATAATACAAAGGCCATACACACGGTGATCAGCTTATCAAAATCAAGCCAACTGGGGATATCACGCTCTGTGTCTCGCGAAAAAGCAATTGCTGCAAAGACAAAGAAATTCTTAATCCAATCTTTTGGCCGCATGGTTCGTAAAAGATAGGGGAGGGCCGCAAGACCACGCGCACGACTATGTTCAAGATCAATAGATTGAGCCATACATATCCTAATTTCATAGTATTGCAAACCACCCAGATAGTGGAGAAGCTCTCGCATTCTACACTGAGGTTTGGCTTAGCGTCAAACATACATTGTGGTTGCACGACGTAGTATACATTCAGAAAACAACTCTGTTAGAATACAAAAAAGTCGTTTGAATGCATTCTACATGACAGGGAGTTTGCTCGTACCCCAAAAAACAACTACCATTACTTTTAAGCTCAAGGGGATACGTATTTTCTGAACGACAGCATAATCATTTGACAGGTCGGCAGGAAATCGGTATGTTAGCGTTTGAAACAGCACATTGGAGATATACCCATTGGATAAACCGTCGCTAGAACATTCCACTGCTTCGTCGCAACATCTTTCTAGCGTGCCACCCCAGCAAGATCGTCCAGCTCAAAGAACATGGCCGTGGCAGTCGATCTTACTGTTACTTGGTACTATTCTGCTCACAATTGCGCTTCTTTTTGTTCCAATAGATGTGATGGATCGGTTGGGGGCATATGGCTATCTTGGTGTTTTCCTACTCACGCTGTTAGCAAGTGCATCGATTGTGTTACCCTCTCCAGCCGTCGGGGTAGCGCTCATCGCTGGCAGAACACTCGACCCCTGGCTCGTGGGCATTACGGCAGGGGTGGCCGCAGGTTTCGGCGAGATCACCGGGTATGTAGCAGGACTGGGCGGAAGCACCTTCGCAGCGCAATCGCGGTTCTACCCACGGATCGAGCGCTGGGTACAACGCTGGGGTATACTCACCATTTTTATGCTGGCAGTCATCCCTGGACCCATCTTTGATCTGGCTGGTATTGCTGCTGGTACCATGCGTATGCCGTTCTATCGCTTTCTGCTTGCCTGTTTGTTGGGAAAAGTTCTGCGGTTTATCGGGGTGGCGTGGGTCGGAGCATTGTTAGGTGACATATCGTGGTTTCATTGATATACTATAGGCACAACTCATGACAAAATTGCTTATTGCGACAACTAATCAGCATAAACTCCGCGAATATGCTGCCATATTCGCTCCACTAGCGTTGGAACTATGTACACTGGCAGATGTCGGTATTGACGAGGATGTTGAGGAGAGTGGGACAACGTTTGCTGAGAATGCACAACTTAAAGCTGAGTTTTACGCTAAACGCAGCGGCTTGCTGTCAATGGCTGATGACTCTGGTTTAGAAGTCATCGCCCTTGATGGCGAACCAGGGATTCACTCACGTCGGTATGCAGGTCCCGATGCAACAGATGCTGAGCGCAATCAACTGCTGTTACAAAAAATGGAGCAGATCCCATTCCATGCCCGGCTGGCCCGGTTTGTGTGTGTTATTGCTTTAACACACCCTGACGGTACCACTGAACTGGTTGAAGGCATTCTACCAGGCGTGATCGAAACGGCACCACGTGGCACCCATGGATTTGGTTATGATCCCTTATTCTATGTTTTGGATGAAGACAAAACCTTAGCTGAATTACCACCAGAACGTAAGAATGCCATAAGTCATCGTGCGCGTGCAGCCGCTGCTGCATATGAGGTGTTGCAGCATTGGCTTACCAATGATCGTCTGTAAGGAGACAATACCACTTACATAAAATGCAGACAAAGATATCGTATATTTATGTAGCGAAGAAGGGAAATTCGCATGGCTACAACGGTTCCACCACGCAGTGAAATACAGGCGGAATACACCTGGGATCTCACAAATATCTACCGATCTGATGCAGATTGGGAGATAGCGGCACAACAAATTATTGAAGAAATACCACAACTCACCGCCTTTCGTGGTCGTCTGAGCAATGGTTCGGATACACTGGCTGATTGGTTAGAAACCAGTACAGCCATCCAAAACAAAGCTGGCAGGATATTCCTCTACGCTCATATGCTACGCGATGTAGATACCGCCGATCAGGCTGCCGCAGCCAAATTTGACCGTGCAAGCGGACTTTACACACAGGTCATGGCAGCAGTGTCATTTGCGGAACCAGAAATGCTTACGATTGGTTTTGATACGCTTAATGCATGGGCCAAAGAAAATAAACGTTTGATCATTTATACACATTACTTTGACATGTTGCGAGAAGCACAACCACATATTCGCTCAGGTGAGGTTGAGGAACTGCTCAGCTTTGTGCAAAATCCCTTTAGTAGCGCACGCAACTTGCACGGAACGCTGGCAGACGCCGATTTACAATTTCAACCAGCATCAAGTAACTCTGGAGAACAGGTTGATCTCGCGCAGGGCAATATCTACGCTTTGCTCACTCAGGGAGATCGCGAGCTTCGTCGCACGGCATGGGAAAACTACGCCGACTCACATCTGGCCTTCAAAAACATCATGGCGAGTTGTATTGCCACTGGTGTCAAGCAAAACGTCTTTCTGGCGCGCGCCAGAAATCATAATTCAGCATTAGAAGCGGCGCTCTCGGCGAACTATATTCCTACAACGGTCTTTCATAGCTTAATCGATACCTATCGCAGCCAGATATCGCTCTGGCATCGCTATTGGAATATACGCCGTCGTGCTCTTGGCTATGATACTTTGCATGTGTATGATGTAGCAGCACCACTTACCGAACAACCACCACGTATTCCTTTCACCCAATCTCTGGATTGGATTTGCAAAGGCATGGAGCCATTGGGCCATGATTATGTCAGCACGATGCGTCGCGGCGTCATGGAAGAACGATGGGTCGATATCTACCCGAACAAAGGCAAACGTGCAGGCGCATACTCAAGCGGCTTCCCTGGAACCAATCCCTTTATTCTGATGAGCTATACTGATGATATCTTTAGCATGAGCACACTGGCCCACGAGCTCGGACACTCGATGCATTCCTACCTCACGTGGCAAAATCAACCCATGATCTATGGTTCCTACTCCATTTTTGTTGCTGAGGTAGCATCAAACTTCAATCAGGCACTGGTGCGGACACACTTACTGAATACCAATAGCGATCCTGATTTTCAGATCGCGGTGATCGAAGAAGCCATGGCAAACTTCTATCGTTATTTCTTTATCATGCCTATTCTGGCACAGTTTGAACTTGAAATACACGAACGAGTTGAGCAAGGCAAACCACTGACTGCCGACAGCCTGATTACCTTGATGGCGGATCTCTTCCGCGAAGGGTACGGCAGTGAAGTGGAGATCGATGCAGACCGTATTGGTATTACCTGGGCACAGTTCCCAACCCATCTCTACGCCAATTTCTATGTGTACCAGTATGCAACAGGTATTTCAGCGGCACATGCCCTTGCCAACAAAGTGCTTTCAGGCGAAACACACGCCGTCGATAAGTATCTCTCATTCCTCAAAGCCGGTCGCTCAGTCTATCCGCTTGATGCTCTTACCATGGCCGGCGTTGACATGAATTCCTCAGAGCCAGTGGAGCAAACCTTTGGCGTGATGTCAGAACTCATTGATCGACTGGAGGAACTGGTCAATCAACGTGAGACGGTCACAGGATAGGACAGCCGCTGCATCCGACCGATCATTACGCGAAACCCATGGCTCTCAAAAAGCTGTGGGCTTTTCCAAAATCAATATTGACAGTATAACGTAATACTGATATGCTAACAGTAGATTAACAGTAAAACTGTAAGAATAAGCAGAATAACAGGCATACCCATGAAATTACTCATTCTCGGCGGCACTGTCTTCCTTGGCCGCCATCTTGTCGACGCAGCTCTCGCACGTAGCCACGAAGTCACCCTCTTCAATCGTGGTCAGCACAATGCCGATTGGTTCCACGACGTTGAAAAACTACGTGGTGATCGCGATGGCGACCTGAGCGCATTGCAGGGCCGCCGCTGGGATGCCGTCATCGACACCTGTGGGTATGTGCCACGCATCGTACGCGCATCTGCCGAACTTCTGGCCGATGCGGTTGAACACTACACCTTTACATCGAGCATCTCGGTGTACGCCCGTCTCAACCAACCCAGCCTCGATGAAAGCACACCAGTGGGTCAATTGGATGATGAAACTGTAGAAGAAATAACAGGTGAAACATACGGACCACTAAAAGCCCTCTGTGAGCAGACGGTAGCAAACGTTATGCCCGGTCGGGGTCTCAACATTCGGCCTGGGTTGATCGTCGGTCCGTATGACCCACTCGACCGATTTACGTACTGGGTTACACGTGTTGCTCGTGGCGGTGAGGTATTAGCGCCTGGTCGGCCAGTGCGCCCGGTGCAAATTATTGACGCGCAGGATCTCGCCGAATGGAATATTCGTCTGGTTGAACAAGGCCAGACAGGAACATACAACACCACTGGACCAGACTATCGACTAACAATGGAACACATGCTGGATACGTGCAAGACCGTTACAAGCAGCGATGCCACCTTCACCTGGGTCGATGACAGCTTTTTACTTGAAGCAGAAGTCGGCCCGTGGGGAGAAATGCCACTCTGGCTTCCGGAAAACCACGAGAACGGTGGCTCTATTTTAGATGTGAACATTGATCGAGCTGTTGCCGCTGGACTCACATTCCGCCCACTTGCCGAAACCATACAGGACACCTTTGACTGGAGCACCACTCGCCCCACTGATCACGAGTGGCGCGCAGGCATGAGTGCCGCACGTGAGGCCGAAATGCTCCAACGATGGCAACAATACACCTAACGATTATCGCAACAAAACAGTATAGCCATTTACATAAACGCTTAGATGGAGCAGTTGCATGGACAGTAATTTCCAATCACCAACTCATATATACAATACACACACTGCCTTGTTAGTACCAACTGTGGTTGAACGCACCAACCGTGGTGAGCGCTCCTTCGATATTTTCTCACGCCTACTACGTGAGCATCTGATTATTCTTGGCTCACCAATTGATGACACATTAGCCAGTCTCGTAATCGCCCAACTGCTATATCTGGATAGCGAAAATCCTGAACGGGACATCTCGATTTATATCAATAGTCCTGGTGGCTCCATCACTGCAGGGCTCGCCATTTATGATGCTATGCATGCAGTTCATGCCGACGTCTCGACTTTTTGTCTGGGGCTGTCGGCCAGCATGTCCACAATTCTTCTGGCAGGTGGCACCAAAGGCAAACGCTTCTGTCTGCCCAACTCAACGGTGCATATGCATCCTGCCGGTATTGGACAGATCGCCGGTAATGCTCCCGATATCGATATCCATGCCCGCGAGTTGCTGCGCGAACAGCAACTGATCCGCGAACTCCTGGCGCGCGACACCGGACAATCGCTTGAGCGTATCGCTACCGATTTTGATCGGGACATGTATATGAATGCAGCTCAGGCAGTTGCATATGGTATTGTTGACGGCATTCTACAAACTAACACATCAACAAGTGATGGCACAGGAAGCACTATTACATGACAGAAGAGCATTCCTACACTATTGGCGAGCTCGCACAAGCGGCAGGTGTAACCCCTCGCACGATTCGCTACTACACTGCTGAAGGGCTGTTGCCACCACCAGACACCCGTGGCCGCTATGCGCTCTATGGCGAGACACACCTGCTACGACTCCGTCTGATTGCACGGCTTAAAGATGCCTATCTGCCCTTGGGCGAGATTAAATCACGGCTGCAACCACTATCGAATGAGCAAATGCAACAATTGCTTACGACAGAAACACAGCCCACGCCATCAACGGGCAGTGCATCTGATTATATTGCACAGGTGCTTGGTAAGCGCAGCATGCCACCTACCAGTGCTGAGGCGACATACAAACAATCACATGAAGCTACGACCAGAGACAGGCCGATGGTGCAAGCGCACGCTCCCTTTGGGAAACCTTCCCCTAGCGAACGGTATAAGGAGGCACCATCACAGCCTTCTTTACACCTTGGTTATGTTGAGCCATTACCAGAAGAGACCACACTACCACGTCCGACCAGTTTGCTTAGTCGACTTGCACCACCAGATCAGACCAGCAGTGAGCCGAAGACAGAAGAAGTACCTGAGACCAGTGAGCGTTGGCAACGTATTGTACTGGCTCCAGGCGTTGAGTTACACATCCTTGAACCGTTGACACCTAAACAACGCGAACAGATCGAACAATTAGTTACCCAGGCACGCACGTGGCTTGAGGATAACGATTGATAGGCATCGGTATTCGCACACAAAAGAACAGGAGATAATCCATGTCATACTCCCCAAAACCCGCACTAACCGCAGCATGCGACCGCCATCTGGTGGCGACCGAGGTCTCATCACAACGCATGCTCGAGTGGAAGATTAGCGGCCCACCACTTTCACAGAACCATGATCGTGCACCACTCAATCTGGCACTGGTACTTGACCGCAGTGGGTCGATGCGCGGTGATAAACTGCATTACGTTCAGCAGGCTACATACCATGTGCTTGATCTGCTGGACGAACGTGATCGTGTGGCTATTGTTGCATACGACAACGAGATCACGCTAGTGACACGTAGTGTTGCCGTAACAAACGCACAACGTCAGACACTGAAGGAGCAGATCAACACATTGCGTCCTGGTGGACAAACCAATCTCTCGGGTGGTTGGCTCGAAGGATGTAGTGAAGTCGCAGCGTATCTCGATGACAGAGGTATCAATCGTGCGTTGTTGCTTACGGATGGCATGGCCAATTGTGGCATTGTCGATATCGAAGAGCTAGAGACCCACGCTCACGAACTACGCCGTCGTGGTATTGCCACCTCAACGTTTGGTGTAGGGCTGAAATTTAATGAACAGCTGCTCGAAGCGCTGGCAGAGCAGGGCGGAGGGCATTTCTACTATATCGAACGACCGGAGCAAATCACCGAGATTTTTCGACAAGAACTAGGCGAACTACTCACCGTCATCGCCTGCGAGAGTGTTCTTACTATCACCATTCCACGTGGTGTATCAGTCGAACTGCTAGGCGATCTTCCCCACGAACGCAATGGCGACCACCTGCGTGTCTTCCTTGGTGACTTGTGTGCCAGTGAAAAACGCTCATTGTACACACGTGTGCTCACACCACCTGACGCATCAGGCACCTCAGTTGTCCTGAATGCAACACTCAGTTTCGCAGACCTGGATGGTCACCCCGAACGTGTTACTACAGAGCTGGCCTTCTCCTATACTCAGGAGGCAGAGGTACTGTTAGCTCCCATCTACCAGGAACTATTACAACGAGCAAGTGCTGTCGAAATGGCGGCCACCACTGCACGCGCGCTGAAATTAGAACGACAGGGGCAACGACACGCAGCTAAAGAGTTGATACAACATATGCTGGCAGCCAACGCGCCCCACATGACGGCGCCAGCAGCGGCAACATACGAAGCTCTGTCACAGTCAATCGATAAAGGATTGCATGAGACCGACCGCAAACGAGCACACTTTAGAGCCTACAAAACGCGTCAGTCACACGACTAAGGCAATGACCCCACCAGACGCGTTCCGTCGAACGCGTCTGCATCTGTCTTTTTCAATCTACCTAAAGTACTTCACACCATTATCATCGGTGATAGAAACCCCCTGATTTACGTATCGCCAGCACACAGGTATACGACCCGTTTTCAAAATGGCTAAATACTTGATTGCAACACTCTCAAATGCCTCTGGCCCATTCCAGTTCTTAAAAAAGTATAGTAAAATACTTTACAATAACCCACAAATCTGGACTGATCGTTCGTTTATATGTGCGTAACATTGATACAGTTTACCAACAAACGCTATCAGGTTTTGCGAATATAGGAATATATTAATTCAATAAAGCAGAATAAAGTGGTGGAAAAGATGGACCGCTTATCAATTGCATGTCTGCGATCCATTCAGGTGACATTGGCCGGAAAACAGATAACGAACTTTCGTGGGAATAAAGCACTGGCTTTACTACTCTACCTGGTAGTTGAAGCAGATCGACCACACCGTCGTGAGAAACTTGCCGGATTATTCTGGCCCGATCAGCCCGAGTCAGCTGCACGTCACAACCTGGGACAGACCTTAGTCAACCTGCGTAACGCCATCCATGATCGTAACGCGAACCCGTCGTTTCTCCTCATTACCCGTCAAACAATCCAATTCAATCCAGCGAGTACCTTTTGGTTAGATTTGGCTATTTTGGAGTCTCATCTAACCACGTTGCAGGATCAGTTCCACAAACAGGCTACACAACACGCAACGCTGATAACTCAATTACAAGCAGCACTCGCGCTGTACCAAACGCCGTTTTTGGAGGGCTTCTCGCTCAACGACAGTGCCCCATTTGAAGAATGGGTAACGATCAAGCGTGAGTGGCTTCATCAACAAATCATCAACGTATCAGGCCAACTTATTGATCGGTTGCTTGAGCAGAAGAACTATCGACATGTTGAACCACTCATCCGTCAACGACTGGCCCTCGATTCACTTGATGAAGATGCACATCACCAACTGATTCACACTCTTGCCTCTACTGGTCAACGAAATGCAGCGTTAACACATTATCAGAACTACTGTCAGTTGCTTGAAACCGAATTAGGTGTGGCACCATCACCCCAGACGACCGCCTTGTATAAAGGTATTCTCACCGATTCTCGGAGTACATTAGCCCTCACAAATGAACATACCGCACCCATAGAGAGACATCTACAGGATTGGGGATCAGCCCCGAAAAACCATACTTTTTATGGGCGTCAAAAGGAACTTCGCGTACTCAAAGACTGGTTGGCGACGGAGCAGTATCGTGTCGTTGCATTGGTAGCCATGGGGGGCATGGGCAAAACCACACTCGCCGCGAAAGTAGCCACTGAGCTTACTAATGAGTTTACGTATATCTTCTGGCGTTCGCTCGTGAATGCGCCGCCCCTGACAGATTTATTGGCTGAGTGTCTCGATTTTTTCTCAAATCAGCATATAAACCATCAAACACTCAGTCTGGACGGCCAACTACAACATCTGATGACGTATTTGCGTCAACAACGCTGCCTGATCGTCCTTGATAACATAGAAAGCATTTTCCAGTCAGGTGAGCGGTCAAGTTCATATCGCCCCGGCTACGAAGCATACAGCCAACTCATCAACCAATTGGGCACATTTGAGCATCAAAGTTGTTTGTTGCTGACAAGCCGCGAAAGACCACGGGAACTCCTCAACCTGGAGTCAGAGGCGCGTATTGTACGGACAATGTACCTTGCCGGGCTTGATGAACGATCTGGATGGGAAATTCTAAAAGCTCACTGTCATTCATGCCAACAAGCAGTTGGGAACACGCTGATTAGACGCTACTCAGGAAATCCGCTGGCCTTGCGATTGGTATCGGAAACAATTGAGGATCTTTTCACTGGTGATATTGAAGCCTTCCTCAAAGAAGAAACCCCTATCTTTGACGATATTCGGGACATTCTAGATCAACAATTTACACGCTTACCACCACTTGAACACAAAATTATGTGTTGGTTGGCCATCGAGCGCTATATGGTCACAATTCAGCAATTAGAACGTAATCTCATCCATCCTGCACCACGGCGACATCTTCTGGAGGCACTCCGCTCCTTACAACGCCGCTCATTGCTGGAAAAGATTGGTGACGGCTTTACGCTACAAAATGTAGTAATGGAGTACGTTACCAGCTATGTGGTTGACCACATGTATCACGATATTGTACTCAACAGGTTGGATCACTTTGCACAATATTCTCTGATCAAGGCGCAAACACCAGAATACATTCGCCAGAGTCAAACATGTTTGTTACTTGAACCAGTAGCTGAACGTTTGTTAAATACACTGGGGCATACACGATTGCAGCACACATTGCAGCAATTATTGGCAAAACTCCATACCGACATGGCACAAATACCAGGGTATGCTGGTGGGAATCTCCTCAACTTACTCGTGTTTCTCGGCTACGATCTACAGGGATATGACTTTTCACAACTTGCAGTGTGGCATGCCTATCTCCGTGGTGTGGCACTTCCTCAGGTCAATTTTACAGGCGCAGATCTTACGGCTTCCATCTTCACAAACACCTTTGGCTTTGTAACATCGGTTGCTTTTAGCCCAGATAACCGCCTCCTGGCCGCCGCCACAGGCGATAATGACATTCACCTTTGGGATGTCGCAACACACCAGCCGTTGAGTCGCTGTCGGGGCCATACCAATCTGGTGTGGGCCCTGGCCTTTAGCCCGGATGGCAGAACCCTCGCCAGCGGGAGTTGGGACAAAACGGTTCGATTGTGGGATATTCATGCAGGTTGTACACCAACAATACTCCATGGCCATGCAGATCGCATTCGTGCTATTGCGTTTAGTCCTGATGGCACCATCCTTGCCAGTGGTGGGGAAGATTACCTGATCTATCTGTGGGATCGAGCCAATGAGCACCAACCAACAATGCTATCAGGACATACCCATGCGATCAGAACACTGGCTTTTAGTCCTGATGGCACCATCCTTGCCAGTGGTGGGAAAGATGAGCGTATCTTTGTGTGGAATGTTCATATGGAACAACAGGTTGCCACACTTTCTGGACACCAGGGAGGTGTCTGGTCGGTCACCTTTAGCCCGGATGGGCAGACCCTTGCCAGTGGCGGCGAAGATCAAACCGTCTGTCTCTGGGATATCGCACACGCACAATGTTATCGGACCTTTCATGGTCATAATGGTGCAGTGTGGTCAATCACGTTTAGCCCCGATAATACCCTTCTCGCCAGTAGCGGTGAGGATCAGACCGTGCGGCTATGGAACATTACCACAGGTCAAGCCACATCAACGCTACGAGGACATAGCGAAGGCGTCTGGGCGGTTACTTTTAGCCCGGATGGGCAGACCCTTGCCAGCGGCGGCGAAGATCAAACTGTCTGTCTCTGGGATGTCCTCAATCGACGACTCCGCCACACGTTACGTGGTCATACAAACTGGATTTATCACGTTGCTTTTAGTCCCGATGGGCAGACCCTTGCCAGTGGGAGCTGGGATCGAAAAGTATGTGTCTGGGATGCTGTACTTGGCGAACTATATCGAACGTTATCAGCACATACTGGCCGTGTACGAACTATCGCATTCAGCCCTGATGGAACCATGCTGGCAAGCGGCAGTGAAGATCAGAAGATTTGTTTGTGGGATATAGCAAGTGGGCAATTGCAAACCGTACTCCACCAACACAGTGATTGGGTTCGCACATTAGCCTTTAGCTCTGATGGCATCACGCTCGTCAGTGGCAGTGCCGACCAAACCATCTGCCTGTGGGACCTTCCCAACGGGCACCTTCGCACCACTCTTACTGGCCATACCCAGAGCGTCAATGCCCTGGCTATCAGCGCCGACGGCACCACGCTCGTCAGTGGCAGTGCCGACCAAACCATCTGCCTGTGGGACCTTCCCAACGGGTACCTTCACACCACCCTTAACGGACACACCAACTGGGTTTGGTCAGTGGCGCTTAGTCCAGACAGTAAGCTGCTTGTGAGTGGAGGAGCCGATCAAACAGTGCGGGTGTGGGATATGAAACATGGGCAACTTTGTCACACCTTACTTGGGCATACTAATTGGGTCTTATCCGTCGCATTCAATCCTGATGGGCAAACCCTGGTGAGTAGCAGTGTTGATGGAACCATGAGAATCTGGGATATTCGGACAGGGCAATGTCTCGAAGTACTTCAGGCAGATCGCCCATACACGGGTATGAACATCACTCACGCAACCGGTCTGACCGAGGAACAGCGCGTATCACTCAAGGCACTGGGAGCCATAGAAGAGCATCCAGCTTATGCAAGAGTGGCTAACCGCTAGAGCTGATAGATGTTAGTGCCTCGTACGGCTGAACAATCAGTCAAATGATATGTATGTGTCAGTGCTTTCCGTCGGTGTAGTTTCGGATGCAGGAACTTCCACTGTTGGTGTTAGTGTGTCATCATTTGGCACGGGGGTTTCTGGGGCTGGCTCTGGAGATGATGTCATGGTGGCAATAACTTCCTCGGGAAGGAGTGTGCTGGTTGGGTTCAAGGTTTCTGAAGAAGTGGCAGGTGGCTCGGCAGTCGGTTCCTCAAGCGGCGGTTCGGCAGTCGGCTCTGCTCCGGGTGGCTCGACGGTCGGTTCCTCTCCAGGTGGCTCCGCTGTTGGTTCTTCTCCAGGTGGCTCTACCGTTGGTTCCTCAAGCGGCGGTTCAGCAGTCGGCTCTGCTCCAGGTGGCTCTACCGTTGGTTCCTCTCCAGGTGGCTCCTCAATCGGTACTTCGGTCGGTGGTGGTGATGTCGGCGTAAAGGTGGGGAAGGGGAATACATCTATTCTCGGCGTGGTTGTTGGAATGGGCACCGGTGTTGTTGAGGGGATCGGTGTGAATGTGCCATCTGCTGTCGGGATAGCTGTTGGTGTTACGGTTGATGTTGCCGTCGGTGTAGACGTTGGTGTATTGGTGACCAGTGTGGGAAAAAGCGTATTTACTGGTACAGGTGTATTGGTAAAAGGATTCGTCTGACCCGTATCACGAAATAATACAAACAAGAGCACAAAAAAGAGTCCGCCCAACAACGGCGCTGCGATAGCCCAGGAAATGCGTGCACCACCATTGCTGTTACCACCCTGTGTCGATGGTCGCGCAACAGGGCGTGGAGGCGTGTGCTGCTCAATACGTTGTCGACGTTGTGTAGTAGATGGTACGGAAGGCGCACTAGAAGGTACACCCTGATGACCATTACCTGGTAACGTGGCTGGGTACGCTGGTGCTGGTGGTGGCGATGCGACGCTAGACGGTGCCGGTGGCGGAGCAGGAGGTGCAGGCGAACTATGTACAGCTGGCCCTTGCCCCATCCTCACAGTTGACTGACCAGCCGAAGATGTGGAAGTTTTGGTCAACTCTGCAAGCTGTTGATTAGTTGCCAGAGCAACACCTTGATAACGCGCAATACTCTTTAGCGCATCAACAAATGCCATGCCACTGGTGAAACGATCCTCCGGTTTTTTTGCCAGAATACGCATCATCACTCGATCAAGCGCTGCTGGAAGTGATGAATCTATCTCAGATGGGGGAGGGGGTGGCTGTTGTGCATGGGCAATAATGAGTTGCAGCGTCGTCCCGGAAAAAGGCACTGCACCCGTAATCATCTCATAGGTGGCAATACCAAGCGAGTAGAGATCGCTACGGCCATCAACCCGGTGGGCAGAAGCTTGTTCTGGCGAAATATACTCAGGTGTGCCCATAAAAACGCCAGTTTTCGTAATACGTTGGCCACTGTCGCTGCTCGGCGCCTGAGCAATACCAAAATCAGTCAGCAGTACACGCCCATCAACATCAATCATGACGTTTTGTGGCTTCACATCACGGTGTACCGCATTATGGCTGTGAGCATAGTCCAGCGCGGCAGCAACTGCGCTGGTAATAGGCACTGCATAACGCAGACCAATGGCCCCAAGATCCTCAATAATGGCATGTAGCGTACGACCACGCACATACTCCATCGCAATATAACGCAAGCCATCTTGTTCACCAACATCGTAAATTGTTACAATATTAGCATGGCGCAAATTCGCAGCCGTTACCGCTTCACGATCAAAACGATGGGCAAACTCCGGATCGATGGCTAACTGCGGGGCTAGCACCTTGAGTGCGACAGAACGTTGCAGCAAGCTATCAGTAGCCCGATAGACACGCGCCATACCGCCACGCCCGATTTCTTCATCAATGTGATAGCGGCCTAAATTCTGGCCAATTAAAGTCGTCACAATAATCTTCTAGTCGTATGCTTACAGGAAATGTAACAGATACCAGGTGTCGTTGTTGAAGTACCTTTTGCGCTGATTATGTGTTACCCCTGTCTGGTATTTTCGTAGCCCTAATGGTATAATCTCTTACAACTTACAGCGATTGTACCATATAGCGTTCCGGTTTCAAAACCGCTGTCTTCGTGAAAGTTTTTGTGAGGAGTGCACAATGCAGCCAACTCCTGCACCTTTGCTAGTGATTGTACGTCAAGACTCAAGTACCTCACAAGTAGAATGGAGCAAAGCGTCGCTTTCGATTGGTCGCGACGGTACAAATGATATTATCATTGATCATCCCTTGGCCTCACGCCGTCACGCCCGCCTGGAGTACGACGCAAATGGGTTCTCAGTTCGTGATCTTGACAGCACCAATGGCACCTTTGTCAACGGCGAACGCGTCGAAGACACACGTCCATTATACAATCAGGATCGTATCTGGGTTGCCGATACTGAGATTGTTTTTAATGATCCGGAAGCTACCCAGAAGGGTCCCCTACCACTCGAAATTCTCAAGCGTGTTCAGGCATCATCCGACTCCGATGATGCTATTCGTATCGACACACGTACAAAGGAAGTCTATATCGAAGGCAAACTGCTGGAGCCACAATTAACAGTCAAAGAATTCCAATTATTAGAGTTACTCCACATCCGTCGTGGCGAAGTTGTCAGTAAAGACGATATTGCCAAGAATGTATGGGACTATGAAGTCTATGACTATAACGCCATCGATGCACTTATTTATCGAGTACGTCAACGCATTGAGCAAGATCCAGGCAAGCCGCGCTTTCTTGTAACCGTACGTGGTTTTGGATACAAATTACTTATTGAGTAACGCAAGGACAGCCTGGTGATAGAGCATCTTTCGTTGTGGACACAATATAGATCACGACTGTCGCTCTACTCATATAAACGATGTCACGTGAAGAATTGTCACATCTATAGTACTATCTTTCCTAAGCAGATTTGTAGTAACAGCCTTCTATGAGTACACAATACACACATCAAGTTGAAGTTTATACCACGAGCCTGGTTGTAAGTGGCGCTTACGATCTGCCGATCTATCGTCCAGTAAGTGAGGCCTTCAATGGTGAGCAACGTCGCTACATCCCTTTACGCGATGCCACTGTGGCCCCCCTGGAACGCTCACAACAGTCGCAGCGCGTGCCACACCTCTTCGTTGATCGGAGCGAGGCTTTATTAGTCACGACCCTCGAAGAAGCCACACCACCAGATGATTATGTTCGAGAAGAGCAGATCCGTGGAATTGTACCTGTTGTGGTGATGTTTTTTACTACTGCTTTTGTCGTACGGGCAACATTCCACAAACGCCCTGACCTCTCATTAGTAGAAGCGCTGGAACGGATTGCCGATGATTTTGTGCCAATCCATGATGTACAAGTTTTTCCCTTGTTGAGCAGCTTCCCTCCGCTCAATCGTGCGACAGCTGCCCTGGCTCGGAGTCGTATTGTGGCGTTGTATCAACTTGCCGAAGGCCCTCTCATGGGCGGCCCACCTCCAATGCCAACTCCTATGGAAGAAGAACCAGTATATGACCCAGAGGCAGAGTCATCAGATGATGATGATCAGCCACCTGATGGATCAACACAGAATGTGTAACATATCAGACACCCAACTACTTCCCAAACATGGTTCAAATGAATACAAATAGATACATCCTGCTGGAAACATGCGACGTATATATACATGAAATAGATAAGATGGGAGCAACGACCATACGAAATAAAATGTTGATTATTTGAAAATAATCGTTGCTGCGCCTCCTTTGTAGCGGTTACCTCAACAGGTAGCCGTTTTTTTGTCTTATAACCTGTAACAAGATGTGATTTCAAACAGATTTTCTACCAACGTCTCCGAAAACCGAACGGACAAACCAACAGATTGATACGTATGTCTAATATCTTGAAATCGTGTTATACTAGTAGCGTAACAAATATATAATATAAATAAATATCACTCTACTTTTCACAAAGAGTAACACCATGACGTGTTGGTATTGTTAGCAGATGTGTTAGCCAGTTAAGGCCATAGAATACCTATCCCAGTATGTATATGAGTGCACTTTCTTCTCACAATAAACTCATCCAACTCGCCCAATTACAGCGTTTTTTACGCTGGCTCATTCCATTAACCCTTCTGCTCTTATTGTTGCAAGTTACTGCTCTGATCGCTATCCCTGAAACAACCGTTTTTTTACTTCCCCAAGCTATTGTAACTGGTGTGTACTCACTGGTACTGCTACTGGCCTGGATGTCTGTGCAACGCCAACAACTCCAAACTGCGGTGCTCCTTGTGTGTGCCAATCTACTGGGACTTGGCATTGCATTTGCAGTTATCCTACCGTTTGCCTTACCAGCACTTATCCTGATACCACCAATGGCGCTGGCTATTGCCCTTTCATATGTCGATGGACGGACATTCCGCTTGCTCGCGTTGGTATCCTGGATTGTCATTACTGCCACGGTCGTTATCAACCTTTTTGATCCATTATTCCCTTCCCCACCAGAAGAAGTGCTTGATATTGTGTTTATTGGTATCATTGCGATGGCATCTGCATTTGTTATACTGGCAATGGTGCAATCTCAGGGGCGGCTTCATGACGCATTAGCACAGAGCCAGAAAGACAATCAGTCGCTACAAGAAGCACAGGGAATCCTTGAAACACAGGTCGCTGCACGTACTGAGGATCTCCAACAAGCGTTAGTAGAAGTCGAAGAACGTGCAACTGCACAAGCACGTTTGCTCGACGAGAATCGACACCAACGTGAAGTCATTCGTGAGATGAGTGTGCCAGTACTGCCCGTTGGTGAGAAAACACTGGTTGTGCCGCTGATAGGTTTACTTGACCAGGAACGTCTCTACATCGTGCAGCAACGCTCCTTGAAAGAAATCACCCGAACCCGAGCATACAGATTGATCGTTGATGTTACCGGCTTGCCTTTTGTCGACGAACACGTAGCCCAGGGTCTTCTGGAGATGATTCGGTCAGCTCGACTCCTCGGTGCACAAGTTATTTTGGCCGGTGTACGCCCTGAAGTCGCGCAAGCACTGTTACATTCGGGAATAGAATTGCCACAGGTACAAACTGTCAACGATCTTCATGGTGCCCTCGCACTTGCACCAAATGGCCATGTGAGTTAGCGCTGGTGTCAGGAATTCGCTAGCTCTTTGTCATTGCTTTGACATTTTTCTATGCTATGCTACGCATCTGACATCGACCTTCTCTCAAAGGAGTCCTAAACGTGAAAGTTCTTGTTACAGGCGGTGCAGGCTATATTGGTAGCATTACCGCCGCAGAATTAGTGCAAGCAGGCCACGCTGTGGTCGTTTTTGATAACCTCTATCAAGGTCATCGCGCAGCAGTTCACCCTGATGCAGCCTTTATTGAGGGCGATCTGCGTGACACAGATGCCGTCAAGCGACTATTTCAGGAACACAAAGGCATTGACGGCATTATGCATTTTGCCTCCTTCACCCTGGTAGGCGAGAGTATGGAACAGCCCTTGATGTATCTGCGGGACAATGTCATCGCCGGGTCGAATCTCTTGGAGCAAGCGGCTGCACACAATGTGGGGCGGTTTATCCTCTCTTCCACGGCCAACCTGTTTGATGACCCTCAGACGATGCCTATCGAACCCGATGATCGGATTGTGCCAGGATCACCCTACGGTGAGTCCAAATTCTTTCTTGAGCGTTTGCTCCACTGGTTTGAGCGCATTTATGGCATGCGCTATGCCTGTCTGCGCTACTTCAATGCCGCTGGTGACACAGCGAATCGTGGTGAGGATCACGACCCAGAAACCCATCTCATTCCCATAGTCCTACAGGTTGCTCTTGGTCAACGTGACAAAGTCATCATTTTCGGCGATGACTACCCCACCAATGATGGCACCTGTGTGCGCGACTATGTGCACGTGGTCGATCTGGCCCAGGCCCATATGCTCGCACTCGAAAACATTCAAGACATCGGCAGCCGCAAGTATAACCTGGGTAATGGCAATGGCTTTAGTGTGTTAGAAGTCATTAACGCAGCACGTAAAGTCACCGGACACGCCATCCCACTTGAAGTTGGCCCGCGACGTCCCGGCGACCCGGCAGTGCTGATCGCATCATCAACAAACATTCGCGAAGAGCTGGGGTGGGAGCCGCGCTACCCCGATCTTGAACAAATTGTCAGCAGCGCATGGGAGTGGCACAGCGCCCATCCTCACGGCTATGCTAAATAGCATCTATGCTACCTACGGCTGACATCACATCTCAGGTATCAGAGATTGTCGTCAGCCGTTTTCTCCTACTGCTCTCATGATCTAGATTTGCTCAATGCGAACCTGTTGCAGATCCAGCCACTGGGTCTCTGTGTCCAAAAACCCCCATCCTAAGCGGCCCCACGGGGTAACGACCGCCCATTGGCTATCAATCCAGGCCACAAAACCCAATGGGCCCTGCGGAACACAATCAGTCTCCAGCACCACCGCACCATCGATGGCAAAACACGCATAATCGTGCTGCCAATCAAGCGTATAAATACGCCAGATGGTATTAATAGGAGGAATAGCAGCCTCGGCGATGCGAAGCGCGTGCTGCACCCTTGGCCAAAGACGGCGATACAGAGTTGGTCGACGATTGAGCAAGAGCACGGGTAGCGTCAAAGGAGCCCAGGCCAATGCTCGCGGTTGGGTGGCATCAAGGCAGGCGACCTTCCAACCGTTTCCTGGCACATCCAACGCAAGTGGCATATCCGAAGGCGGCGATGCATAGAAAAACCAGATGGCAGCAGGAAGCCTTGGACGACCACCGAGCGGCGAGAAAGGGTTATTCCAGAAGCCAAATCCTGCGGTACCAGCAATCAACTCGGAGGATCGTGCACGAACCGTCATACGCAGCGGTGGACGCCACGAAAAGTGGGTTTGTGATCGGGATGATGTGGGACCATAATCATCGATCTGCGCGTTCGCGTAGTGAGGGCGACGCGCATCACGGACCAGCAAACGCATTCCAACATCGTTCACGATGGTATGCCCCCCACCAACACGGATGTAGCTCCAACACGACAACGGGCGCGGAATGAATGTCTCATCTAGCGCAGATTCATGCATAATAATGCCACTAATACTTCAAGTATGGTTTGAATGATTTCATAAAGCAAGAACATCAATCCATTGGTCAGCAGCAAGCTTTGTACAACGTTTAATCAAGAAAGTCAATGAATTGACCAATTTTTTGTGATTGTGCTGCTTGATATACTTGCTATGCCACAATCAAATCCTGAAAAGCCAATCCAACACCACCATAGATAGTAATTTCATAGATAGTAATTTGATCTGCGGTTGTGCGGCCAGGATGACTTCCTGTGATAACCTCGCCTAACTCCGCCGCAATCACATCTTCATTCAGACCAACCCCTCCAACAGCACTCATGCTAATCGCAAATATTCGATCATCACACACAAACAGGCCATGCTGGATAAGATCTGCTGCAACTTCACATTTCCCAGGCTCATCAGGGCCAAGCGTAGTAATATGGCATCCTGGTTGAACCATAGCTAAGGATAGAAACGGTTCACGAGACCAGGTTGCCGTAAAGATAACCTCAGCAGATAATACTGTTTCCTGGAGCAATTGACAGGCAGTGATCGGTATCTGCAATTCTGCCGATGTATCCTGAGCATAGTTTTGAGCATTGGCAAAGCTTGTATCAAATACCCAGACATGTTCGATTGTTCGCATTGCAGCAAATGCGCGTAAAAGAAATCGCCCTTGAACACCGCTCCAATGATGGCTACTTTCGTAGCAGTTGGACGTGCCAGAATATCTGCTGCTAAAGCCCCAGAGATCCCCGTACGCGCAGCGGTAAGATACGTCGAATCCATCACAGCAAGTAGAGATTCGGTTGCTAAATCATGCAGATGCAATACACCATGAATCGCAGGTTGTTGATTCGGGTACTTGGCATGCACCTTCACAGTATAGGCTGGAATAGTATCGCTTAACCCAGGAAAAAAGCAGCATTGCCGCACCAGATGATGGCAGATCTGAACGAATGCGTTGGGGCGGAATCGTACGACTGAACACACAGGAGCCAAATGCCGCACGAAGTAATGGCACCACTTCGCGAATATTGAGCAGCTGCATGATCTCTGATCGGCGGAGGAGCAAGGTTCTCAATAGTATTTCCCTTACTGGCAGATTGAGCTTTCTCTCTGCATTATATGACAGCTCGATTGCCAATACAAATGCGTGCGGCTAAAGGCAATCCAGGCGAACCTTACTTTCACGATTGGTGCCAGTGAGAAACCTTCGATACCCATTCTCTCACACTGACAAGTGGCCGTTTTTAGCATTATTGATCCCCAATTGGCATCGATCACCACCCCTGAACAAGCAATGGCCCAAAGCTATACATGCTAAACTGGATGCCACTGTAACAGAGCTTCGATGGCAAGGATACTCAGTGCTCATCATTCAACAACTCACTATCTTCGTTCAGCTTATTGTCGCCGCCTATCTCGTTGGAACTGTGCAACGAAACGAGATTCCACAAACATTGCGCTGGCTTATTTTTGCGCTGGGGATCACCACATTATTTGGCATTACTGGCTATCAGTTGAT
Organism: Chloroflexi bacterium AL-N1; assembly: GCA_013122435.1. Lineage (GTDB taxonomy): Bacteria > Chloroflexota > Chloroflexia > Chloroflexales > Roseiflexaceae > AL-N1. The sequence goes on along the minus strand of WYDT01000021.1, from coordinate 19,359 downwards.
GATCACCACAACAAACCCAGTCATTGCAACCATTGGTGCAACCTTGCTTACCATTCCCCGTGCAGGCGGCTTTTTGGGGAGCTTAGCACTTATTGTTATGGCCGTTTTTTACCGTGAGCAAATCTGGGCGAGACAACTGGGTATCAGCCTTGCAGTGGTTTTGCTCATCCTGTATGTTGCTCTCTTCGTGGACGTGTTGATTGGGCAACAATGGTTTGTAACCGGTGCACCTGCTAATTATTCCGGTGGTTACGTGCTCTCGTCACAGTTTACCCAGGGGCCAGCCCGCATAGTGTTGCGTGTCGCTGACACTGGCACCTTTTTGTTAACACTCGGTTTGCTAATTGGCACCATCGTGCAACGCAAGGGAGTACAACGACAACAAGCAAGCATTATTCTTGGGGCGCTCTTGCTTGCTCCCATAACTTTTGCAGGCCAACAAATTGGGCTTATCGGCGGGTCTCAACTACTTGTTTTACTAGCGTTGTGCGAGGCTATTATCCGACGGCAGATGCTTGCCCCCAGAACAATTGGGATTGCCATAGCGCTGCAAGCGATGCGTGATGCTATTATCCTCTGTGACCGCGATGGAGGTATTGTATACACAAATACACAAGCAGTGCGGCTGGGTTTTCAAAACAACCATTCGATCATACAGACACTAGATAAAATGGGCGCTTCATCTACAACGCTCTCTCACATTCAATCACCCACATCTCCTATCACAGACGATCTTCCACCCCTTACCATTAACCATCGACAGATTGTATTTACCCATACACCCATTACAGACAATCTTGGTCATCAGAGCCAAACACTATTGTTGGGGCGCGATGTGACTGAAACTGAAGAACAAAGGACTTTATTGGAACACGAACATGAACAGCTACTGACAACTGTACATGAGCTTGAGTCTATCAACAGGGAACGCACCCAACTACTCCATACCATTCAGGAATTGAGTGCTCCCGTCATTCCAGTACTCCCAGGCGTACTTATTGCTCCGCTCATCGGTACCATCAATGATCAACGCGCCACAAACTTCCGTAATAATGTGCTCTACGCAGTTGAACGGGCTCATGCCAAACACGTACTTATTGATATTACAGGTGTGCCTATTGTGGATACACATGTAGCACAGGTCCTCATACAGACGGCTGAAGCGCTGCGTCTCATTGGTGCCCATATACAACTGGTTGGTGTTCGTCCAGAAGTCGCCCAGACCATAATTGCTTTAGGTCTTGATCTCAGTGCCCTTACACCTGCTGCCGACCTGCAGGCAGCGGTTCAGGCACTCTTAAAAGAGCCACACTATCGCGATAATGGATTTGGAAAGCACTGAGCATTTGTTTTGATACTACCCACCAATTAATGTCAAAAACTCCAGCTCCATCTCCGCCGCACGTCGCCCCAGACTCACCAACTCGATACTTGGGTCAGCACCGGAAAGATGACGATCTGCCTGAACATAGCACGTTGCGGCCCATCGCACATTGCCCATAACCTCCCAGTAATGGAGTGCTGTGCGATCAATGGTACGCCCTGACAGTGCTTCATATGCCGTTACATAGGTCTCCACATCCCCAACACCACCAACCCGTAGCGTATCATTGCCAAAACGCCAATCGCGGACGCATGGCCAAGCCAGGTCTTCGTGCGGATCACCCACATGAGCAAACTCCCAATCGATAACTGCGCGAAGTTCTTCAGGGCCAACGATAAGATTGCCGATACGAAAATCGCCGTGTATGAGCACGTGTTCTTCATGCCGTGGGACATGCTGTGCTAACCAACGTAGCCCAAACTCCAGCGCCGGACGTTGAATACCAAGCTGGTCAAGCTGCTGTCGCACACCGTCAATTGCATGACGCGCTGGCGAATATTCTTCCGGTGGACGAGGAAGAAAACCAAGTTTGGGTATCGTTGGATCAATCGCGTGGATGCGTGCCAACTGTTCGGCCATCTGTTGCGGTAAGTGCTCTCGTGCCTGGGCAAACTCAGGACGACGCACCACCCGCGGGCCGATGGACTCCCCCTCAACCCGATCCATCAGCAAGAATGGACGTCCCAGCGCAGCTCCTACGGCATCGAGCCAGCGCGGTTGCGGGGCTTTGACACCTGCTGCGTAGGCAACCTGCAAAAGGGCAAATTCCTCACTCCGTTCGAGCGCCTCAGGATTCATACTGCTGGCCTGATCCATACGGAATATTAAAGCGTGATGCCCCACCTGTGAGCCCGACTCCACCTCAATATCCAATGCCCATGTTTCACGTGACGCTCCACCAGAGATCGGGTGCAATGCCTTAATATGGGTCGGAGCATTGACGTTTCCAGCAATAAATGTTGTCAAATGCGTGCGAAGATCGTCTATACTGATAGACATCAATAACCAGCCTTTACAATTCAACAAACGAGCCAGTTGTTCGATTAAACAAACAACAACCAGACAAGAAGTAAGGGGTTTTCTGTGCCAACGAATAACTACCAAGATACATCGGAAATGCCAGATGTGCAACCACTTCCCCAGCGACGACGCATTGTTTTAATGCGCCATGGTGAGGTGAATTATTTTCAAGATGGGCAACCTGTGGCACCTGACCTGGCCCAGCTTACTGAGGACGGGCATACCCAGGCACAGGCCGCTGCACAAACATTGATCGATGTCCCATTTGACGCGGCCATTTCCACCGGACTGGTGCGAACCGACAACACACTTCGTATTGTGCTGGGACAACGCAACCTGGCTTCACAAACAGTTCCCGACCTACAGGAGATCCGTGCCGATAACATCGGGCATATGGCAAACCTATCGCCGCAAGAAATGCGTACCATGTTGACCCAGGCTTTCACCCGATCGATTCAGCCAGACGATCATTTTTTGCTTGGAGAAACTTTTGGGGTCTTTCGTGAGCGGATCGTAGCGGCTTTTCGTGCTATTCTCACTGACTCAACCTGGCGTTGCCTGCTACTGGTAGCACACGGAGCCACCAATCGCGTCATTCTCGCCGATGTGTTTGGCGCACAACTCGATTTTCTCGGCCATATCGAGCAGGATGCGGCCTGTATCAATATCATTGATGTTGATGAACATGGTTATGGCATTCTGCGGCTGCTCAATTACACACCCTACAATCCCATTAAAACAGGACTATCGTTGACTACGATGGAACGGTATTTTCTCGCTGCACAGTCAAAAGGTCGATAGCAAAGGAGCTTACCCATGGATTTCACCCCTCCAGAGCGCGCCGTCGAGCTCACCGAACGTGTCAAAACCTTTATTCGCGATGAGGTTATTCCCCTTGAGAAACAGGCCCACCATAAAGATGGTCTGTCGCCTGAGCAACTTGCTGCTGTACGCACGCAAGCACGTGACGCAGGTATTTACAATCCACAGATTCCGGTCGAGTATGGGGGACTGGGCTTAGACTTGTTGGAGTGTTGCCCGGTATTTGAGGCGGCTGGCTACAGTCTTCTTGGCCCACTCGCACTCAACTGCTCCGCGCCCGATGAAGGCAATATGCATCTCTTACACCACATTGGGACCAAACCACAAAAGGAGCGCTACCTGCTACCACTCATTGAAGGTAACACCCGCTCGTGTTTCGCCATGACAGAGCCAGCCCCTGGCGCCGGATCAGACCCAACCATGATCCGGACCCACGCGGAAAAACGCCCCGACCACTGGGTTATCAACGGTCACAAGACGTATGCGACTGGCGCCGATGGGGCAGCATTCTTTATCGTGATGGCACGAACCAATCCAGATGTCCCAGCCACCGAGGGCTGTACGCTCTTTCTTGTTGATGCAGGAACACCGGGTCTTGAAATGGTCCGACGGATCGAAGGACTGACCATACCTGCCCCTGGTGGACACTGTGAGCTTATGTTTGAAAACTGTACTGTTCCAGAAGATCGCGTGCTTGGTGAAGTAGGGAAGGGCTTCAAATTTGCCCAGGTTCGCCTCGGCCCCGCCCGCTTGACACACTGCATGCGCTGGATCGGAGCCGCCCAACGTGCGCTGGATGTCGCCGGGGCATACATGGTTGAACGTGAGGCTTTTGGGGTACGTTTGGCACAACACGAGGGTTTGCAGTGGATGCTGGCCGACTCCGCCATCGAGTTGCACGCCGCACGTATGATGACATTCCAGGCTTCCTGGCTGATCGCGCAGGGAGATGAGGCACGTAACGAAGCTGCCATGTGTAAAGTCTTTGTCTCCGAGGCGATCAATCGGGTCATCGACCGGGCACTCCAGATCTGTGGTTCGCTGGGTATCTCCGAGGATCTGCCGATTGCTAACATCTACCGTGAAGCACGCGCATTTCGCATCTACGATGGGCCGTCGGAAGTGCACCGCATGGTTATCGCCCGTCGTATGCTCAAACAGCTCCGTAACGAACGAACCACTAGAATATAACTTCTACCCTATCAATAAGCAACTTACAAAGTGCAAAAGCCATGCTCCTACACAGCGGCATGGCGCTCGCACTCCGTAGATAATACACGAATATCGGCCTTTGAATTGCAAGCGCTTGCAATTTTTATGTTACAATAAAAGCGCTGTTTGTTTATTAAAACATCATGAAACATAGACTGTAGATATCTCACTGAGGAGGCCGACATGCAAAGTATATGGGAACTAACGCTCTTGGATGCTGCAGCACCCGTCAGCGCACAAGAAGGTCTCACAAGTCTTGCTGTCGGAGATATCGATCAGGATGGCTACAGCGAGATGTTTATCGGTGGTGATGGTGCATTGCTATGGTATCGCCCTGCTACTCAAGAACGTGGCGTCATCGCCTGTGGTCTCTTTGCCGTCGGTCTGATACTTGAGGATGTCAACGGCAATGACCAACTTTCACTCGTCGGGGGCAGCGATATATTTGAGGACGGCCCCTCGCGCCTTTTCTGCTTTACACCTACAGGCCCTCTTTCTGAACCATGGGATGTCTTTTTTATTGACCCGGCACCACAGGGGAGCGTTCACGATTTGCTCTTTGCTGACATCGATGGCGATGGTGAGCGCGAACTGATTGCAAACGCATGTTATTCCGCTCGACCCGGCCTCTTCATCTACAAACGTACTAACAACATCCGCGATCCATGGCAGCGCTACACCATTCAAGCCGGTAAAGTCGAAGAGGGTTTGGCTGTAAGCGATTTCAATCACGACGGTCGATTGGAGATTGCCTCGGGTGTGCGACTCTACCTCCAACCAGAAGATGGTCCCTACGACGGACCCTGGCCATTCCTTGAAGTGGCGCCCGACAAACGTGAGATGTGTCGCGTGGCTGCTGTCGATATCACCGGCAATGGGCGCGACGACCTGGTGATTATCGATTCGGAATACCTTGAGGGGACACTCTCCTGGTTTGAAAACCGCATGATCGAAGATCCATCACACCCATGGGTTGAGCACCTCCTCGACACCGATATCTACTATGGACATACGCTCATCGCCCAACGTGACCAACAGAGCAACGAGGTGTGCATACTGCTGGCAGAAATGGCTGGTGGTGGTTGGAACCCGCCCTACAATTTTGATGCACAAATGCTGGAGTACCGCAGCACCGATAACGGCGCGACCTGGCAACGGGAACTGTTGTACCGTGGCGCCGGAACCCACGAGGCAACGCTGGCTGATATCGATGGTGACGGCATTGCGGAAATAGCCGGCAAAGAGTGGCGTGTCCCCAAGGTACATTTTTTCAAACAAACCAAAACACCATCACCCAACAACGACTACCAACACCGTTTTATCGACCGTGACAAGGGGGAGACAGCTTCCGACATCCTTGCGGTTGATGTGGATGGTGATGGACGCGAAGATGTGGTGTGTGGGTCGTGGTGGTATCACAACCCTTCGTGGGAGCGCTATCCCATTCCGGGTATCTGCCAGGTTATCAACACCTACGATATCGACGGTGACGGACGTATGGAGTTTATCGCCACCAAACGCAACGGCGACGCACACGGATATGCCGGTCTGAGTAGCGATCTGTGCTGGCTCAAACCCATTGATCCGTTCAATCATAAGTGGACACTACACGAGATTGGCGTTGGTACAGGCGACTGGCCCCACGGATCAGCTATCGCGCCTTTGCTACCCAACGGCGGATTAGCGCTGATCACGACCTACCACAGCGCCCATGCCCAACCTGATGCCGACCCGCCGCACTATCCCGAACTATGGGTTATCCCACCAGACCTAACACATCACCCATGGGAGAAACGGGTGCTCGCTCCGATCATTTACGGTGAAGAGATTACGGCCTGTGATGTGAATGGCAATGGACACCTTGATCTTATTGCAGGCTGCTGGTGGCTTCAAAATAACGGCGACAGCACCTTCACGCCCCATACGATTACCGAAGATTTTTATCCGGCTCGCCTCGGTTTAATGGACATCAATAACGATGGGCGTATTGATGTCATTCTGGGTCAGGAAGTGATTGATTTTACCAATCGACAGACGCCATGGTCACAGCTCGCGTGGTTTGAGCAACCGGACGATCCCACCCAACCGTGGACCAAACACGTGATCGACACTGTACGGTGTGCACACTCACTCAGTGTGGCTGATCTGGATGGCGACGGCGAAGAGGAGATTATCTGTGGTGAACACCATGCGTTTGCGCCATATCGCAGCCAGTCACGTTTGCTGGTCTACAAAAAAGCCGATCCGCTTGGACATAGCTGGAAACGTTATACGTTAGACAATCGGTTTGAGCATCACGATGGAGCAAAAATCATCCAGCTTGATCCCGAGCGTATTGGCATTATCAGTCACAGTTGGTATGAGCCAGTTTATGTTCATCTCTGGTCAAAGCCATAAAGAATACTACAAGAAAGCCAAACAAACCATGAACCACCGACTCACTTTTCCATCCTCGTTTGTCTGGGGTGTTGCCACATCGAGTTACCAAATCGAGGGGGCCACTACTAAAGATGGTCGCGGTCCATCGATCTGGGATACATTCTGTGCGACACCAGGGAAGATTAGCGACCAAACGAATGGGGCAATTGCCTGCGATCACTATCATCTCTGGGAACAGGATCTCGATCTCATCCAAAGCCTTGGTTTCAAGGCATACCGCTTTAGTGTCGCATGGCCCCGCATCTTGCCAACCGGCACAAGTACGGTTAACCAAAAGGGACTTGACTTCTACGACCGCCTGGTTGACGGATTGCTCGAACGCGATATACAACCTTTCTGTACCCTCTACCACTGGGATCTGCCGCAGACACTTGAAGACCAGGGCGGCTGGGTTTCACGGGAAGTTGTCGAGGCATTTGTCCAGTATGCCGATATCGTCACACGACGGTTAGGAGATCGAGTCACGGCCTACGCCACCCTTAATGAGCCATGGTGTAGCGCGTATCTTGGCTACACCCAAGGCGAACATGCTCCGGGATACACTGATACTGCCATGGGGCTCCAGGCTGCCCACCATCTGCTGCTGGCCCATGGTGCTGCGCTGCCTGTGATGCGGGCCAATGCGCCAAACGCCCAACACGGTATCGTCGTCAATTTAACACCGATGTATCCCCATAGCGACTCGGCAGAAGATGTGGCTCTCGCACAACAAATCAACGGCTTTGTGAACCGCTGGTATCTCGACCCACTCTTCCTGGGCAACTATCCGGAAGAAGCGTGGGAAGCATATGGCGAACATGTACCACAGACACAGGATGGTGATCTGGCAATCATGAGTGCGCCCCTCGACTTTCTGGGCGTGAACTACTACAGCCGTGGTTTGGTAGCCTACGATGAGTCAGAGCCGTGGCCACATGCACAACATATCAAGTTAGAGGATGCCGAGTACACCGACATGGGCTGGGAGGTATTCCCTGAAGGACTTACCAACCTGCTGGTACAGATCCACAACGATTACATCCTCCCGCCGATCTATATTACCGAAAACGGTGCCGCATACCCTGATGAATTGAATGACGATCAAGTCCACGATCAGGCCCGTACCCACTACTACGAGACACATTTACAGGCCGTACAAAACGCCATGCAGCAAGGTGTCGACGTCCGTGGGTACTTTGCGTGGAGTCTGATGGATAACTTTGAGTGGGCCTTTGGTTATACCAAACGTTTTGGTATTGTGTATGTCGATTATGAGACACAGGCGCGTATCCCGAAAGACAGCGCAAAATGGTTTAAGGAGTTGCTTAAAACATAAAAGGTACACAGATGAACACCGGAACCGTATTAAGCATCGAGGGTGAATCCTTCCTGATCAATGGCCAGCCGACCTACGCAGGAAAGAGTTTTCGAGGTCACTCAATCGAAGGCTTGCTCTTTAACTCACGGATGATCCAGGCTATTTTCGATGACGAAAATCCTGACACAGCCCAACATTGGGCCTATCCTGATACTGGTGTCTGGGATGCTGCACGCAATACCAGCGAATTCTGCGCCATGCTGCCCATCTACAAGCAGCATGGCCTCCTCGGTGTAACCGTCGGTCTCCAGGGTGGCGGCAGTAACTATGCACCCGACTTCTACCATCACTACCACACATCTGCCTTTGCTCCCGATGGTTCTCTGAAGCAACCCTATCTCGACCGACTGGCGCAGGTGCTGCAAACCGCCGACGATTGTGGCATGGTTGTGATTGTCAGTTACACCTATGCCATGCACCGCAACGTTTTTGCGAACCAGCAGGCCGTTGATCGGGGCATACGCAATGCTACTGAGTGGTTGCTTCAAAGCGGATACCGCAACATCATCGTGGAGATCATGAACGAGGCCCGCGATGACCTGACACCCTACTTTTCAATCGACCAGATCCCGCGTTATCTCGACATGGTCAGACAAACCACTCTGGATGGGCGACGCCTCCTGGTCGGAAACAGTGCCTTTCCTGACCATGTTATTCCTTCTGATGAGTGGCTGGCTGCCGAAGATGTCACAATGCCCCACGGGAATAACCATACCCCTGATGAACTCCGGCAGAAACTCCGCGAGTGGAGGAATCTGGCCCCCATCAAGCAACGACCACGACCGATTCTGATCAATGAAGACAGCACCCTGATTGAGAATATGGACGTGGCCATTGAGGAGGAGGTTTCCTGGGGCTTCTACCATCAGGGGTATGGATCAATGTATCAACACGACCGCTTCATTAATTGGCACCACCATCCACGCGAAACGGACTACGCAAAACTCAGTGGTTTTCAAACCCTGCCGATCAACTGGTCGATCAATGACCCGTGGAAACGAGCGTTTTTTGAGCATCTCAAAGCGGTGACAGGTGGCTTCCCACTACAATCCTGAAGACGCAGAGGAGGCAGGACGGGCGGGGCGATGCGTGAGAAGGTAGGAGGACAGGTTTACACTGCTGATCCGCGCTGCTGACTCCTGCCTTCTCCCGACTGTCTTCAGCCATCCAGCGGGCTGCGGACACCACGCCCGCCCTTGTTGAGCACATGGGTGTAGATCATCGTGGTTTTCACATCCTTGTGCCCCAACAACTCCTGGATCGTGCGCATATCGTAGCCGTCTTCGAGCAAGTGGGTGGCGAAGGAGTGACGGAGGGTGTGGCATGTCACGCGGTTGGTGAAGGCCAGGCGTTGAGTTGCGTTGCGCACCGCTTTTTGCAGGCCGCTTTCGTCCATATGATGGCGACGAATCACCCCGCTGCGGGGGTCGGGCGAACGCCTGTGGGCAGGAAAGACATACTGCCAGCACCACTCTCGTTCGGCATTGGGAAATTTGCGCGCCAACGCATCAGGCAAAAACACGGTGCCATAGCCCTGCCGCAGGTCGTCCTGATGTATGGCCTGCACCTGCTGGAGGTGCTGCTGGAGCGGGACGACCAAGCGGACAGGGAGCATGGTGCGGCGGTCTTTCTGGCCTTTGCCAGCGCGCACCGTGATTTGCCGATAGTCGAAGTCCAGGTCTTTTACCCGCAGGCGCAGACATTCAAGCAAGCGCAGGCCGCTGCCATAGAGCAGCTGTGCCTGCAGCCGATGGATACCGTTCAACTCGTCGAGCAGACGACGCACTTCCGCACGGTTCAGCACGGTGGGGAGGCGTTCCGGGCGCTTGGCGCGGGCCGCCTGAATGACCGCGTCCAGCGGCTGATGCAGCACTGCGGCATACAGAAACAGCAAGGCATGCAAGGCCTGGTTCTGGGTTGAAGCAGCAACTTGTCCATCAACGGCGAGGTGCGTCAGGTAGGCCTCCACCTCAACCACACCCATCTCTTTGGGGTGACGTTTGTTATGAAACAGAATGTAGCGTTTAATCCAACCGACATAGGCTTCTTCGGTACGAATTGAGTAGTGTTTGCGGCGCAGCGCCTGACGGACCTGGTCGAGCAGACGGGGATTGGGTAAGTCCATGACGTGTTTTCTCCGCTGGATGCAACGATGGTGCTTGACCCGATGCAACCTGCATGGTAAGATGAATAGACGGATGATTTGTCCGCCTATCTATACCGTTCCCAGGAGATAGGCGGATACGGGCGCGGCCTCATACGGTCGGAGATAGGCGGAAATAATCCACCTACTTCATGTTAGGCCCTCCAAGCAATGCCCCTACCCGATAGCAACACTTTGGTTGTGGCCGTTGATGAAAGCCTATTCGCTGAGGAAGATCCTAGTTCCATCAAAGCATGCAACTCCGTGTATCTTAAGGTGGAGGCTGCCATTCTAGGCAAAGGGCTTATTGTCCCCAGTCACCTAAAAGGTGGCTGCGATGAAGATTGGGGCGTTTATTCCGAGTGCTCAGATGGCATAAATCATTACGTAATCGCAATTGGCTATTACGTGGATGATCCAGATAGAACTGACCTCATTGCGATCAAATACCATAAAAAGATCAAGAAATGGCATCGACTTTGGTGTTGTCATGTCGATTGCGATGATTCAGATGCCATTCACAAGGTCATGGCTGATGTTGCTAAAAAATATAGCTTCCATTTCCACGAAAGCGAAAAAACGATCGAAAAATAACCTAATGGCTGGCCTAACCAGGGGTCGATTGGGACACCAGGAGCGCGTCTTTGCAATCGTAAGCACATAGCATAAGCTGGCTCAGTCGGATGGCTTCGCCATTCTATCCTCCTTCAATCCGTTATAGGGCGTTCGTCCCGGGAGCGATCCTAGTGCCCCATAACCTTAGCCGTTAGGCATCAACACATGAGCTCATGGGTAACATGCAAATGCGGCAAGCTTCTCCATAAGAACCTCTTCTGTGGTGCTTGCGTGTCCGTTGTGGTTCCCGAGCAGTTCCTCGATGAAGACTACAGTGGAATAACGGCTGAAGAATTCATTAATAACCTAATCATCAAGAATGACGTGATGGTAAAGTGCGGTGATTGCGGTCGGGTTCTGATAGTTCATGACAGTCAAGGGGGCGGTGCTGATGTATACCAACCAGATGCCTAACAAGTCGCTTGAGAGGGACGCCGCTTCGCGGCGCCCCTCAGCTTGAACGTTCGGCGGCCCATCCAATTGTTCGCTGATGCTTATGCTTGACGTAAGAACCATAATATGCTATTGTTATAGATGATCGTGAAAATAATCACGAAATGAATATAGGAGCGAAGCATGCATCTGACTCGTAAGACCAGTGTCTTGCTTTTCATTAGCACAGTCGTTGCACTCTGTTTTGTCGAACTGTGGGTCGTTACCGCACCCGCCTTTCCACCCAATACTGCGCTCTTTGCTGCTATTGTCACCGCCGATTTGCTCGTGGGCGTCCCGCTTTTATTCTACGCCCTTGTTGTACGGCCATATCGGCTCTCGCCTACCACAATCGCCCCGATCTTTTTGCTTGCATTTATGCTTGCCAGGTTCATTTTGCCACCAACCGATCGTCAGTATCTGGACATGGCCTCCTTCCTTCTCGTCCTGGTCGAACTAACGGTTCTTAGTGTCCTCTTGTGGCGAGCGCGTCGTATCGCTCAGCACTACCAGCAAGTTCGCCCCCAGAGCATCTACTTTAGTGATGCTTTGGAAAGCAGTATTAGTGTTGGTGTGGGTAACCATCCTGCCATAAAACTCTTCATGATCGAATTCGTGCTGCTCTTCTTGGCGCTGTTCGGCTGGTTCTTGAACTATCACACGTTTGACTCGCACGCAAAAGTCTTCACCTATCACCGTAAAAGCCTGTATCCGATCGTTTTCCTGGTATTCTTGTTGCTGATGATTTTCGAGACGATTGGCCTGCATCTTCTCATCCAACATTGGAGTTCATTGGTTGCGTGGATTCTGACCACGGCGAGCATTTATGGTCTATTGTGGATGATTGGGGAGTTCAACGCCCTTCGCCTACTGCCAATCGTGCTTGCCGATGAGACGTTGCACTTGCGCTCGGGCTTTCGCTGGAGTGCTACGGTTCGACTGATGGACATCGTGGACATCCACCGACCCAAGCGCAACGCTATCAAGTTCCCCGACTATCTCAGCTTCGCCCGTGCAGCGGAGCCACAAATGGTTCTAGTGCTGAAGCACCCAGTGCGTGTATTTGGCTTATTCGGTAGAGAGAAGGAAGTATCCCACATTGGTCTGTTCCTCGACGATGTGAATACCTTTCGCGCTGCGCTTGACCAGCGGCGACAAGCAATCCAATCGAAGGCGCCATAGCAACAAACCCAAGGAATGGAGGTAGTCGCGTGGCCGCCGAACATTGCGCTCCAGCCGACCGGCTGAATCGTGGCGTTTTTGAAAATCAGATTTATGCTGACTGCCGTACCGCTTCACAAAGCCATACTCGCAGCCGGCGGCTGAGCTTCACCGTTAGGCGCGTCCAACAGCGTCGCCGAGCTCCATAAAAGCATCATCTCGAGGTGGCGGTTATGCGTTTGTGGCTTGGGGCGATCATTGTCGTTCTCTGTTCCTGCTCTGATCACAGTGCCGATCAAGAAACGATTGGGGTTCGTTCCTACTATCAGTGCATCAACGGAGCGTCGGCGATTGATCCTTCCACGCTTGAGCTGCCGCCTCTAACGCCCCACCCCACATTGCCCTGCCAAGCAAGGCTCTGGCAGATTCCGAGGATGGTGTACGTCACGCTGACAAATGACGATCAAGCAACTATGTGGGTCAATTTTCCCTACGGAACTGCTGAGCAAGGCTTGCCCGCGCTTCTAGATGGGGAAAGTGTGGTGGTTCAAGGCAACGCACGTGGATTGAGCGTTTACGCGAGAACTGGAAGCTTCCACGGCAATCAACTCATTCCGACCGGCGAACACGTATTCACGCTGCCAGTAATGCGTGATGGTATTGGCCGCCAGAGGTATTTAGTTGGCGATTCATTCCTAGTCATTCTTTGGCTGAAAGAAGACGGTGAGTTTTCTCTTGGTGAGATCGAGAGTTTTCCGGCAATGCGACTGCAGCTAAATGCCGAGTCAGAGGCGGTCATCACGCTTCAAAAGCGCGATCTCGAGCATGCTAGGGATATTGCACTTGCTGTGCGTGAGCAGTTTTCCCGTTGGGCTGTCCCCGGAGACAGCACCACCAGAGACTCGCAATAGACAGAGTTGTGTTTGGTCCGAGGGTCTCATCATCTGTCTCGCCTCTTTCGCCCGTAGACTCGCCTAACTACTCACTCAAGCGGACCAATCAATCGCTTCGCGATTGATGTGGCCCCTTAGTTCAAGCGTTGGGCGTCTGTACTCTGCTTACACTCCTTGGCTCTTGTACAGCTTAAGCACTCAACCCATGTTCATTAGTAAGATATATAAAGTGAAAATACCGTAGGAGCACTTAAGGGATCTGTATGAATATTGAGCCAGCATATACTTCTATTGGTAGCCTATTCGCATATAAACCTATGTTCTTCATCCCAAAGTACCAAAGAGCTTATGCTTGGGATGCTGAATCTGTGTCTGATTTTATAAAAGACCTAAAAAAGTGTTTTGAGAAAAGGAAGTCAAGTTCACCTGTAAATCACTTTTTTGGTGGGATTTTGAGTGTAAAACACTCTGTTACAGGCACAGTTAATCAGCACAAATATGAAATTATCGATGGGCAGCAAAGGATTGCAACATTCACCTTGCTGGTTTCTTGTTTAGTAAAACAATATAGGGAACTACAAGCAGAAGCGCAGAGTTTAGGAGATACAGCTAACGAAGCAATTATAAGGGTACGAATAGATAAGTTATCTGAGCGGTTTATAGAATTTAGCCAAGAGGTTCAAAGAGTAGTTACTCCTGTTGAGGTCTTAGAACTTTCTAGAGCCGATCAAGCTTTTTACAAAGAATTAATTCGAGAGATGAATCCCTCTGCTTCAAGAGATTCCCATAGAAAGATTTTACATGCATATGACTCTTTGAACAGCACTATTCAGTCAATTATCGCTTCTTATACTAGAATTGAGGACAAGATTGACGATCTTGAGATAATACAGAATATTCTGGATAATGACTTTACTATTCTTCACATGGTAACCAGTAGCCGAAATGATGCATTCCGGCTTTTTCAGGTTATTAATGACAGAGGTACGAATCTAACAGATGGTGATTTGCTGAGAGCTAAAACATTGGAGCTTTTAGAAGGCTTTAATCAACAACAAGATGCTGTTGAGAGAATGTGGGATGACATATTAGCTGATCCTTCTACCGATACCAACAATTATCTAAATTGGATTTACGAGTCTTACCAAGGAAGTAGACCGCAGCAAAATGCCTTGTTTGATATGTTTCTCGATAAATTTTTCCCCCAGCATCAGTCAATTAGCCCAACACTGCATGATGCACAACAGATTCATTCAACGGTAAAAAATATTTATGAGGACATCCTCAATTGTAGAAAGCTTGTTGAGGGGCAATGGTTATATCCTGTGCAGCAGCCTATTACAAGCTGGGACAGGAGCCGCTTGAATATTCTATTAGTTGAACTCGGACATACTCTGTCAATTCCTTTATTTCTTGCAGCGGCTAAACTCGACCATAGGCTGTTCTCTGAAATAGTTCAGATTGTTGAAAGAACCTTCTTCAGATACAAAATAATATGTAATCAACATGTAACTCCATTGAAGGGTGTGTACTATCAGGAGTCACTAGCGATTAGACAGAACCCGACTGCGTATAATATCTCTAGTATCAGAGCCAAACTGCAAAACTTAATTAATACAAAAGCGACAGATTTAACATTTTCAAATGCTCTAAATACGCTTGAGTACAAAGAAGTTGGAAGAAGTAATAAACCTCTCAAATACTTCCTCATGACAGTCGAATATTATTATCAGTGGTACAAAAATGGTGCAACTGGAACACCTGTTTGTGTTGATAAAAGTAGAGTTTATGACTTTGCAGGAACATCGATTGAGCATATTTATCCACGCAACGCTGATGGTACAGTGTTAGATACTAATCTTGAACCGCTAAAAAATACACTTGGAAATTTGACAATTATGGATCCAGCCCAAAATACTTTAGGCGGGAATGATCCATTCACGAGTAAAGCGCCTCTCTATCAGACATCTTCTGTTTTATTAACCCAAGAAATAGTAGCAAAGACAGTATGGACGAGGAATGAAATAGATGCTCAAAAACAGCTACTAGTAGATGCTGCTCTTAAGATTTTTATTTCATGAGCAGCTTTCTCGTTAAGCCGCCCAACATTGCGCTGCAACGGACGGATTTAATATCTTGGTTAAGCCCGCAAGGTTACTTGCCGCCGTTGAGCTTCACCGTTGGGCGTTTCATACATGCTCTTCATTTATCAAGGAAATCTATGGCAAAGATAAATAACCCCATTCTTACATCAGGGGCATTACCCAATGATTATCAAGAAGCCCTGTCTTGGAAAGTGACAGAAAAACCTATCCGCGCTATCATGTTAAATATCTTTGGCTTATTCCTCTTTGTCATTTTTGGCGTAATTTTTTCCAGTATAGCCATTAGTCTGGGAAAGTTGCCGATGGAAAGCCATTTCAGTTTCGGTTTAGGCAAAATTAGTTTGGTTATCGTTGGGTGTCTGCTGACATTGGTATTACATGAATTAACACACGGTATGGCAATGCAGATATTTGGCGCAAAGCCCAAGTATGGCATTATCTGGAAAGGGTTGATGTTCTACGCCACGTCCCCCGAATATGCCTATCATCGAAACAACTATGTAGTCATATCGCTTGCGCCACTAATTTTCATAAGTATCCTGGTCGTTTTGGGAATGTGGTTATTGCGGGGAACGTTATGGGTTGTCTTATTGGGAATATGTGGAACCATCAATGCGAGTGGCGCAGTGGGAGATGTGTGGATAACGATGATCGTGCTGCGTTATGCAAACACAGCCTATGTGATAGATGAACGAGATGGAATACGATTGTTTTTACCGAAGTCCTGAATATGGTTAAAATTAGCTTTTGGTCATGACCAAAAGCTAAGTGTGTAAACTCTTATCGTGTTAGCAGTAGCGTCTTTTTTAGCCAGCGAGTCTGCGCAACAAAAAACGCCCAACCCCGCGTGGTGCTGACCGTGCTGGCGCACGCGGGTAAGCGTGGCGCTTTTCGGGCATTCAATCGGGGCAAATCGGCGCTTCAGCCCACGCCGCCCGGCAGCACACGCACTCGTTGGGCCGCAGAGAACATTTGTCATGGGGTAAAATGATCGAAAACGATTTTTGTAGAAATATTGAAATCAACAGGAGCTGTGATGGATACAATAGAGACGATCTTTAGTCATGATTTGTGGGCAAACCTGCGTTTGTTTGAGGCATGCAGTGGGTTAACTGATGAACAACTAGACGCTAGTATTGCTGGCGTTTTTGGTTCAATACGTGACACGCTACTTCATATCGTTAGAGCAGAGCAAGGATATTTTTCTCGCATCAGTACCGGGAAACGTTTCCATTACCCAGAAGATGATGCTCCAATGAGCATTTCAGATATGTTAGCGACAGTAAAAATCACAGGGGCCGGTTTCATTGAGTGGGCCACTAAAGTAAAAGAAAGTGATACCGTTCAGATCGATTGGGATGGTACACCGCGTGATGTCCCTAAGACCATCATTCTTAATCAAGTCATCAACCATGCCACCGAACATCGTTCTCAGATCATGTCGATTTTGACGCAAATAGGGATTGAACCGCCAGATGTTTCGAGTTGGACGTATTTTGATGAAATGGGAAATCAGTAATACTAGAGTGAGCATGTATACAAGAACAAAAAGAGTTGTAGCAAGCGAAGAAAGTAAAATGCGGCCCAACCCAGCATAAACCTGACACGGCTTCGCCTTGAGCAAACCGGCGCGATTTTCCGAGTTTCAATCAGAGCAAAACAATTCTCGGAGCGCAAAACGCCGCGCAGGTTATGCAAACGTTGGGCCGTAAGGATTCACTGTGGCTATTCTGACTCTTATTTGCAAGCAACGTCGCGCAAGGAGACATCATGCAGTCTGACTTCTCCATTCGACCGCTCAACGGACGCGAGGAGCTTGACCTCTTCTGCTCGATCCCCTATGCGATCAACCATGAGATACACAGCGACCTCGATTGCGGTCGCCGGCGGCTGGAGTGGCTGTGGGTCGCCGTGCAGGATGGAAGACTCCTTGGTCGGATCGGCTGGTGGACGCGCTCGGCTGGCGAGCCGCCAGCGGTGCTCGACATCTTTGATATATCAGGTCTCGACGATCACGCCGGTGACGCCTTGGTAGCAACCGCGATGCGGGCCGTCTTGCCGCGCGACGGTACGCCGCCGCAGTACCTCCGCTGGCTCCTCGCGCCCGATTGGCGCGAGGAGCCAGCGGAGGTACGTGAAGCCGAGCGGCGCGGCGCAGCGCTCGGCCGGTTCGGCGCTCGCCCCCTCGCCGAACGCCTGCGGTTCCAGTGGGACGTCGGCGCCCCCGTTCCTCCAGCGTCAACGCGACTGACGTTCCGACCGATTGCCAATCGCGAAGAACTGGTCGACCTCATGACCGAGGTCGTTTCCGGAACGCTCGACGCGCACACCATCCGAGAACTCACGGCCATGACTCCGGCAGAGCAGGCCGCGTCACAGTACGAGAACGAACTCGCCCGCTACACCTCATCGCATGCTTGGTGGCGTATCGCCGAACTGCCCGATGGCCGTCCCGTTGGCTTCGTCATTCCTGCTCGCAACGCCTACCACCCAATCATTGCATACATCGGCGTGCTTCCGGAGTTTCGTGGCCACGGCTACGTCGACGACATCCTGGCAGAGGGCACCCGCGTGCTGGCAGGTGCGGCTGTCTCCCGAATCAGAGGCGCCACCGACGTCGGGAACGCACCGATGGCTCGGGCGTTTTTGCGCGCCGGCTATCGCGTCCTTGCGCGTCAGTTAGACATGGTTTGGGAATGAGCCGTCGCGCAGTGCCGCCGAACCCCGCGTTCGAGCCGACGCGCTACGGCAGGCAGCTTAGAGCGAACGTTCGGGCGCACAGGGAGAAGCTGACCCATGTCACTTCATTTTAGGCCAGCACATCACCATTTGGAGTTCATGGCGCCGTTGTCGGGGTACCGTGCCACGGAACTCGTGCAGTTTGTTGCTGCCCATGCGCATGGCACTGTGGTTGACCTTGGATGTGGCTGGGCTGCGCTGTTGCTGCGGCTCCTTCAAATGAACAACCGCATCCGTGCGATTGGCATCGACACTGACGACGAAGGGATTCGACATGCGCAGCAGCTTGCAGCGATCCATGGCGTTGCAGACAGGCTCGATTTGATTAGCGGGGATGCACGCGTGCATCTTCCGGGGCCAGTGCAAGGGGCGATCTGCATTGGCGCCTCGCAGATTTGGGGCCACGCCACTGAGATGAACCAACCGTTGAACTACGCCGGTGCGCTGGCAACGCTGCGACAGTTGGTTGAACGTGGTGCGCCCGTGGTCTACGGCGAGGCAATTTGGAACACCGCACCCACTGACGCTGCAATCGCGCATCTTGCCGGGCGAGTGGACGAATTCGTATTCTTGCCAGACCTGATCGATCTTGCCGCGAGCAGTGGGTTCGCGGTCATGCAGGTTCACGAAGCCAACCTCGACGAGTGGGATCATTTTGAATCCGGGTATGCGGCGGCCTATGCCGAATGGCTGGCGAACAACAGGTCGAGTCACCCCGACTACGCTGAGGTGCTGCGCCGGGCATCCAGCCACCGCGAAGCGTACTATCGCGGTTATCGGGGCATTATGGGCATGGCCTATGTGTGCCTTTTGGCCGTGTAGCGCGGGTGCGGCGTAGCGCGAACGGTGGGCCGAACCCGTGCGTATCCAGCTAGGGCAATGCTCATTACGAATGGAACACCACGGCGTAAAGGCGTACTCGCGCCCCTCAAGCTGACCGTTGGGCAATGTGTGTGATTTGATAGGCAGGCGGATTGGCGTCATGCTGATGGTTGGCAGTGGCCAGAATTTTGCGCGGGTGGTGTACAGCAGACGCG